>JBJXFG010000006.1:0-58031 GCA_046154665.1 Phycisphaerales bacterium
CGTCGTGGTCCAGGATGCCGAGGCGTACCAGCGGATGCTCGACGCGCTCGACGCCGTCGAGACCGAGCGCATCGTCCGCGAGCGTCTGGCGGGGCTCGACCGCGGCAAACCCGGTGTGCCCGCTGAACAGGTCCTCGCCGATGTCCGCAAGCGCCTGGGCGTCAAGCGGAAGTGATGTCTCGTGCGCTACCGCGTCATCTTCAGCCCCGAAGCTCGCGATGAGGCGCTCGACGCGGCGGACTACATCGGCGCGAATGCCGACGCGGTGACGGCGCTCCGGTGGTACGAGGGGCTCGAAGCCGCGATCGCGTCGCTGGAATCCATGCCCGCTCGTTGCGGGCCAGCCCGCGAACACGGATCGTTCCCCCGGCGTCGAACTCCGTCAACTCGTCTGCAAGTCGCACCGTCTGATCTTCACCATTCGCGACGGCGCGGTCCATGTCCTGCATGTGCGGCACGTCGCGCGGTCAAACCTCGGGGCGAGCCCGGAAGATGCTTGACGGTCCGACGCTCGGTGCGGCTTGTCGCGACGCTTTGTGATGAGCCGCCCGCACCGCCCTACATTTCCTCGTCTATCTCATAGAGACGGAATACTCATGACACACGCGGCACATCTCGCGGTGCGTCCCATCGCCGCGTGGCGAGCGGTGATCCTGCGCGTGCTGCTTGCGTTGTGCGTGATGCTCTCCATCACCCCCTGCGCCCGCGCCCAATCACCCGCCACGGGTGACGGCGAATCGGCCTGGATTGTTCACGAAGACGCCTTCGGGCAATGGGTGCTCTTCCGCCTCACCGGCGCGGCGCCGGCCCTGCGGGTGCGTGCCGCCGCGACGCTTCCCAGGCCCGCCGTTGCGCTGGGCGTCGATCCCGATGCGGCGGCCGGAGGTCGCTGTGTGGTGGTGCTGCGTCCCGAGGGCGGCGTTCACCCCCTGCGCGAGGTCTCGTTCACCACCAGCCCGAACCCGCGCATCGGCGAGGTATTCGACGCGCCGCGCGTGCTCACCCCGCTGGGCGACGGGGCGACCGAAGGCGGCCGCGTCGTCGGCGTGCGTATAGAGGGCGGCGTCGTGTTCGTCGTTCGCGAGCAACCCACCGTCGCGGGCGCTCCACCCGGCACCGATGAACCCGCCCCCTCGACCATCGGTCCCTTCAACGTCTTCGCGCTCGACAACAACCGCTGGACCCCCGCGGCGATCGGCTGCGTTTGGAATCACAGCGAGGCCTCACTCGAGTGCGTGCCCACCCTGGCGTGGCCGCGTCGGCAGGGCTCGACGCCGATGGGCCGATCGCTCGTGATCGACGGCGACGTTTTCGGCGTGCGGCGCGAAGGAGGCGACCTTGTCGTCACCCTCGGTGCGGCGCCCGATTCACCTGAGACGGCCCGACTCAAAGACGTCCCGCAGCAGTCCGCTGTGGTCATGCTCGGCGGGCAGGTCGTGGCGCTCTGGCGGCACACTGAGACGGGCGGGGTGAGCGGCGAGTTGTGGTGTGCCGCCGTCACGCCGTTGGGCGTCGAGGTTTACCGCGGGCCGGTCTCGCGTGAGGGCGTGCTGCCTCGGCGTGAGATCGTCACGCTGGCGTGGGTGTTCTTGATGCTGGCGGCGTCGGTGCTGGCGTGGGTGCTGGTGCCGGTGCGGTGGCGTCGGCCCGTGACCCCGCCGAGCGGGTTTGTCTACGCCGAAGTCTCGCGGCGCGGGGCGGCGTGCTTGATCGACCTGCTGCCGGGGTTCCTGCTCATGGAAGTGACGCTGCGGGCACTGTCGTGGGTGCCCGAGGACGCGCTGGGGGTGTGGCCGGCGCTGGGCGCGCTGGTGTTTTCGGCGCTGTTGTCGGGGCTGGGCGAGGGCGTTTTCGGGCGGAGCCTCGGGAAGTGGCTGCTGCGCTGCGAGGTGCGGACGGCGGAAGGCACCCGGCCCGGCCGATGGCGCGGGGCGGCGCGGGGAATGCTGAAGTTCCTGTGCCCGCCGCTGGCGCTGCTGCATCTGGCGGTGCCGGCGTGGAAGTGGACCAACCCGGTGAGCCTGGGAACGGCGGTGGTGCGGGAGGAGCCGGGGCCGGGGTCCCAGTAGTTCTTGGGCTTTGCCGCCGCTCAACACCCCCCCGTCAATCAACCGATAACCATGTGTGACGTGCTATCGTCGCGCGCATGGCGGATACCAAGCCCAACTCCCCCGGCCACGATTCCAAAGGCCACTCGACCATGTCGGGCAAGGGCGGCGGCGCGCCCGGAAAAGGCGGCAAGGGTGGTGGCGGGAGTGGTGGGAGCGCGACGGCGGCTCCCGTCAAAGTCGGCTCCCGCGGCTGGCGCGACGCCTGGCCGCTGCCCGCCCTCATCGTGGGCGTGGCCCTGCTCGGCTGGGGACTCTCCAAGTGGGCTGGCCAGAAGCCCGGTCCTGACTTCCCCGGCGCGATGGCCTCCGTGCAAACCCTCATCAACGAGGCCAAGTACGAAGAAGCCCTGGCGATGCTCAATGACCCCATCGCGCGGCACCTTTCCGACCCCGTCGTCACTGAAGAAATCCGCGAGCAGTACCACCTGCTCAGCGCCGATGCGCTGGCCTTTGCGCAGAAATCCCGTGGCCTCAACGTCGCCGCCAACCACCAGCAGATCGTTGATCTCTACCTCAGCGCTCGCCAGCGGTACCACGCGACGCTCGACGGCCGGCGCACCGTGAATCTCGCCGAGAGCTTCCTCGCGCTGGGGCGTGTCGACGAAGCGATGCAGGAGATCAAGGCGATCCCCGACGCGCTCTCGGCCGAGCGCCGGGTGCTGCTGCGCCGCATCATTGATCACCGCGTGACCGTGCAAGGGGCCGGTGCGACCGACGAGAACCTGATGGACACGCTGTCGCGGTTCCGCGACGACCCCTCGGCGTCCGAACAGGACCGCGCCTGGGCCGTGGCTCGCCAGACGCGGATGAGGCTTGACTCAGGATTCCCCGAGGAATCCGTGCGCCGTCTGCTGCCGGAGATCCAGCGACTCGAGAGCCGGCTCAGCCCCGAGGCGGGCGAGCTGCTGCTGCTGCTGGGCCGCGCGTACTTTGAAATGGGCGACGCGACGACGGCGGAGGAGCACCTCAAACGCGCTGAGCAAGCGCTGCCCGAGAGCGCCGAGAGCCTCGCCGAGGCGAAGGTGCTGCTGGGGCGGATCGCGCAGAGCCATTCGGACCTTGAGTCGGCCAAGGACCACTTCACGCTGGTGACCACGCGATTTGCCCGAGCCCCGATTACCGTGCGCGCGTGGCTGGGGTTGGGCGAGGTCGAGGCCGATCTTGGTGACGAGCAGCGCTCGATCGAGGCCTACGAAAGAGCGGTTGAAACCGTGCGAGCAGGGTGGGTGAAGGCCGGCGCCGCGGGGACGCCCGCGGCATCGAGCGAGCCCGCCGTCCCGCCCGCCCCCCCGGGTGTCGGCGAAGCCGAGAGCGCCCGCGACGCCACGAACCCGGCACGCAAACTCGCCATCGAGCTCGACGCCTCACTCGGGCAGCGCTTCCGTGACCGTTTGCAGAAGGGGCAGTTCGAGGCGGCGTCGAAGTACGCCGCCCTCGCCGAGAGGCTCTTCCCCGCGGACCGCGCCCCGCCGGAGGTGCCGCTGCGTCTCGCCGAGATTAGCCGCGCGGCTGCGGAGTCGCTCATCCCCCTTTCGGCCCGCGGCCTTGAAGGCGGAGACGCAGGCCCGCCCGACCTTTCGCAGATCGACCCGGTCTCGCGCGAAGAGGCCAAGCGACGTTTCTACGAGTCTGCGATGGCGTACCAGCGCCACGCCAAAGCCGCGCTCATCTCCGACCCCGACGCGTCCGCCGAGAGCCTATGGCTCAGCGCCGACTGCTACGACCTCGCGGGCGAGCAGGACCGTGCCGTCGACGGCTTTGTGCAGTACATCCAGACGCAGCAGCAGGGGCCGCGCCGCCTGATCGCGCAGTACCGGCTGGCGCGCACGCTGCAGTCGATGGGTCAATATAAGAAAGCGATCCCGCTTCTTGAAGATATTATTGAGAACGCCCCGGTGAGCGACGAGGCCGCGATGAGCCTCATCCCCCTGGCGCAGTGCTACCTGCTGGCCTCGGGCGACGCGGACGCGCCGCAGGCCGAGGCTCGGCTGCTGCAGATTGTCGAGGGGAAGCAGTTCGAGCCCACCGCCCGCCAGTTCCGCCTCGCGGTGATCGAGCTGGGCCGGATGTACCGGCGCATCGGCGACTATCCCAAGGCCATCGAGCGCCTCACCGAAGCGGTGGCGCGCTACCCGGACCTCGAGAAAGACGCGGCGATCCAGAGCGCGCTGGCCGACTCGTACCGTCTCTCCGCCGCGACCATCGCTGAGCAGCTCAAGAACGCCATGCCGCAGAACGAGCGGACGCGACTGACGCGGCTGCAGCGCGAGCGGCTCGAGGCGGCGCTCGACCTGTACGACCGCGTCCGCGGGCTGCTCGAAGCTCTCGACCCGCGCCGCACCAGCGAGCTCGAGAAGCTGACGCTGAGAAACGCGATGTTCTACCGCGGCGACTGCGCCTACGACCTCGGCGAGTTCTATTCCGAGGACAAAGAGAAGTCCCGAGGTTATTACCAACAAGCGATCCGCTCGTACGACGCCGCGGCCCAGCGCTACGCCGACGACCCATCGAGCCTCGCGGCGATGATGCAGATCGTCTCGGCGTACGCGGCCCTGGGCCGGTGGACCGAGGCGCAGACCGCCCAGAACCGCGCCAAGGCGCGGCTCAAGGAACTCCCGCCGGAAGCCTGGGCCAACGCCTCGGGCCCGATGGACAAGCAGCACTGGGAGCGCTGGCTCGAATCGAGCGTGAAGCTCGACAAACTGGCGTCGCAGGAACAGGGTGAGGCGACGCCTTCGCCGTGAGACGCCGTGCCACCTCGGTCACACGTCAAAGCTGTCGTGAGCCGCGATTCCGATTCCGAGAGCGCACACTTGCCGTGGCGGCTTGACACGGTCGGGGGCGCGGCGATGCTGAAGGCTGCGCGAACGCCGGCCCCCCCAGCCAGACGGCGCGATGCCTTCAATGAAGCAGTTCGCGGATGACGGCGCGAAGCTGCAGTGGACTTTGTGTTCAAGTGTGAATGGAGCCGGGGGGAATCGAACCCCCGTCCCGTGACAGTCCGCTTGGCGCTTCTACGCGCGTGTCTGGCGATTGATCTTGGCAGGCCGCCGCCGCCAGCGGCGTCGGACCCTGCCCAGCCCCTATGTGCTTCTTGTCTCCCGCGCTCCGGGGCGCCGCGAGGAGTACCAGCCCGATGTCTTTTGTCCCCGCCCCATCGGGCGTCTGGCGGGGACAATGCCGCCTATATTAGGCAGCGAGAGCGTAGTTGTTATTGGCAACTATCATTGTGCACGTTTGTTGACGCGGCCTACGTGCGCCGCGGCGCGCCACGCCGAGCTTTCCCTGTCCGGTCGAAACCGATCGGCCCCGGTTTTCAAAGAGCGGAAGAGTGTAGGCACGAAGGCACGAAGGCACGAAGGCACGAAGGCACGAAGGCACGGAGGCACGAAGGCACGGAGTGCGGTGGGCGCAGCAAGACGGCTGTGCAGCGAGATGGAACGCGGTTCGAGGCGATCCCGTGCCACGGGCTTCTCGCGTCATCGCGAGATGCCCGTGCCGAACTCGCAGGTAGCGGCCGCATCCTCACGGACATCTGCCTCGGAAAGCGGAAGCCCGTGGCACGGTTCCGAGCCTCTCCGGCGTAAGTGCCTCATTGCCTGCGTGCCTTCCTCTTAGCACGCACTCCCGAACCGCCCCAAAAACCTTGTCAGGTCCACAGTGTTCACCACGCCGTCGCAGTTGAAGTCGCCCGCGCCGCCGGGTGTTGTGTTCGTCCCGAACAGGCCGAGGAATCTCGTCAGGTCCGCAGTGTTGACGGCGTTGTCCCCGTTGAGGTCACCTACGCACACAGGGGGCGTGGGCGGAACAAGGGATGAGACACGGAACCCGGTGCGGTCGTTCCCGCCGCCCGTCGGGACGGCGCCGATGTCATTATCGTCGGCCCGCAGCGCGCTGACGATGGTGCCGTACGACCCACCCCGAAGGCCGCGGCGGGTGCCGGAGATGATGGCGTCGTTCCATTCCCACACGTTCCCACCCATATCGAAGGTGCCGTAGAAGTTGAGGGCATACGACCCAACGGGAGTGGTGCCGCCGATCGAGTTGTTGTAGTTGGCCTGCGCGGTGGTGATCGTGTTGCCAGAGGTCGGGTACTCCCAGTAGTTGTCGAGGTCGCCGCCTTGCGTGAAGGGCTGGTGATATGCCGCCTTGTACCACTCGTCCACGCTGGTGACGGCCCACCGCCACGCCGCATTGCGGGTGACGGTGTTGGTGCTGATGCCAGCGGCGGTCAGCGTGTAGGCGCCGTCCTCGGTGGTACTGCTGTTCTGGGGACCCGCTGGCTGCCCGTTGTGCAGCCAGTTGGAGAAACGTGCCGCGTCCCAGAATGCGACAAAGTTCACGGGGTGGGCGCCCCGCCCCGGGACGGCTGCATAGATGTACGACCCCGAAATGCCCGAGCGTGTGATGCCGCCTGCGGAACCGCCCATGTCCGGGTTGTACAGGCTGTTGGTGTCCGTCGCGGCGATGGCGTTGAGGAACGCCACGTACTGCGCGTTTGTGACTTCGGTGGTCCCGATGAAGTACGAATACGCCACAGAGCCGAAGAGCCCACCGGTCCCCGGATCGGCCGCGTTGCCGGCGTTGCCTATAAGCACGGTCGGGATGTCAAGGGGGCACTCGGCATGCGCAGCGCCGAACGAAGAGAGTGCCGAAAACACGGTCACGATGGAAGACTGCTGACGGGCCATTCATCACTCCATGGGCGGCTTCCGCACACGAAAACGCACGCGGCCATCACGCCCCGAAACCACAGAAAATCAGCACGCCCCCCCAAACCGCCCCAGAAACGTCGTCAAATCCAGAGTATTCACCGCCCCATCGCAGTTCAGGTCGCCGAGTGTTCCCGTCGGCACCGTGGTTCCGAACCGGCCGAGGAACCTCGTCAGGTCGGCGGTGTTGACGGCGTTGTCGCCGTTCAAATCACCGACGCAAAGCGGCGGCGGGGATGAAGCCAGAGAGGCGACACGAAACCCGATGATGTTGTTCTCGCCGGTCGGGTCGCTGAAGCTGCGGTTTCCGGCCCGCAGGTCGTCGTCGCCGACGTTGAACGACCCGCCCCGGATGACGCGGGTGGAACCGAAGAGAATCGCCTCATTCCACTCCCAGACGTTCCCGCCCATATCGAACGTGCCGGAAAAGTTCGCGGGGTACGAGCCAGCGGGCGTGATGTCGCCGATCACGTTGCCGAAGTTTGCCTGCGCGAACGTGGGGACGGTGTTGATGGACGTGGGATACTGCCAGTAGTCGTCCGAGTCGCCCCCTTGGGCCGCGGGCTGGTGGAACGCCGCCTTGTACCACTCGTCCTCGCTGGCCACAGCCCACTGCCAGTTTCCGTTGCGGGTGATCGTGTTGCTTGCGATCCCGGCGGTGGTCAGCGTGTACGCGCCTTCCTCGGTGGTGCCTTTGCTTTGCGCACCGGTGGGCTGCCCGTTGTGAAGCCAGTTGGCGAAGCGCGTCGAATCCCAAAAAGACACCCAGTTCACGGGGTGATTGGCTCGCCCGCTGACCGTCGTGTAGGTGTACGACCCCGCCGAGCCGTCGCGCATGATCCCCCCGAACGAACCGGCCATGTTCGTGTTGTACAGGTTGTTGGTGTCCGTCGCGGCAACGGCGTTCAGGAACGCCGCGTACTGCGCGTTAGTGACTTCGGTCGACCCGATGAAGTACGGATACGCCACGGAGCCGTAGAGGCCGCCCGTGCTCGGGTCCGGCGCATTACCCGCGTTGCCGATCGGCACGGTGGGGATGTGGATGGGGCATTGGCCCGAAACTGAGCCGCGCGAGGCAAGGGCCGCGAACATGGCGGCCAGTGCGAACTGCTTCATCGACATGGGTCTCTCCTTGTCTTGTGCCGAGGCCCTGACGATTTTGTTCGGTTACCCAACCACGGCCCCGTTGTTTGTGCGAAGGGACACTTCGCCCCAGGATACCCCGCCCCGGGGAAGAGTCAACGGAATCCTCTTGAAGAATGTGTGTGGTGATCGGAGCGGTTCCGGCTACATCAGTCCGAGTCTCGTGGAGAGTGCCCGAAGGTGCCCAGAGGCATGTCTGGGTCCGCCGTGCTCACGGAGCCGTCGCTGTTGAAGTTCTTTGGTCTGCCGTGCCTGACCGTGGTTCCGAAGCGGGCGGATTGACCGTCGCATCAAGGCCCGCCGGGGATCGTTGTGGTGCCCGAGGGCATCCTGAGATTGTGGCGCGTCCGGGAACCGGGTCGGTTTGTGCGGCCTGCTGACGTGCTGGGTTGGGCCAATCAACCGCTTGGGTTGAAGAGCGGTGAAGTCACCCCCCGGAATGATCGATATCGGGAGTGGACCTCGTGTTGAGGTCCTTCGGCGGGCGGGGCCACGAGCGGCCCGTCGAATGGTCGTATCCCCGGCGCTGGCGCGAGCCCGGGAATGTGATGGACGCTTGCGGGCGGGCCGTATCGGGGCCTGTGAACGTCCGGCCAGGGTTCGCGCGGAACAAAGGCCTTGTCGGCACACCAGCGCCGGCGGGCGACATTGAGGAGCGAGTCATGCGGAACAACAAGGGTTTCACGCTCGTCGAGATTCTGATCGTCGTGGTGATCCTGGGCATTCTGGCGGCGATCGTCGTCCCCCAGTTCACCAGTGCTTCGTCCGAGGCCGTGAAGGGGGCTCTGCAGTCGCAGATCCAGACCATCACGTCCCAGACCGAGCTCTACCGCGTCAACAACAACGGCGCCTACCCCGATGAGGACGCCACCTTCGGTTCCACGACCAACGATGGTTGGGGCCCGATGGTCGGCGCCAAGTATCTGAAGGAAGCTCCTGTGAACGGCTACACCGGCAGCGCTGTGGTTGTTGCGCAGGCCGCCGCCGCGACCGCGGCATTTGCCGCCACCCGCACCACCGCCGCGGGCTGGTACTACGAGAGTGGCGCGACCGACCCCGACCGCGGGACGATCTTTGCCGCCGGCTTTGACCCCATCGGCTCCGACGGCAAGCCCGCGCTGGCCCACGAGTCGACCTACAACAGCGGCTCGGGCGCTTCGAGCGGTGGCTCGGGCGGCTCGGGTGGTTCCGGCGGCGGCACCCCTACTCCTTGAGTGGGATCGCCTGATTCTGATCGCATGATCGCAGGGGCGAGAGCCCTTGCTTAAGGAAATCAAGAACGGGCGGCCTCCTTGACGGGACGCCGCCTGTTTGTCTGAACCAACCGTGGGGCCTGATCGAGGCCCCGGACCGCGCGACGGTTCGTGTCCGATCGCGCGCCCTCTGCCTACGAGGAATGACATGAACACCAAGCGAGCGCACGGATTCACGTTGGTCGAGATCCTGATCGTGGTGGTGATCCTGGGGATCCTGGCGGCGTTGGTGGTGCCGCAGTTCGCGTCGGCGAGCGGTCAGGCGGTGAAGGCGGCGCTGAGCCGTCAGTTGCAGGAGATCGACACGCAGATCGAGATCTACCGCGGCGCCAACGCGGACCAGTTTCCGACGGCGGACCCGACGGCGCCGATGGCGGCAGGCGGAACAAACGACGGGTGGGGCGCGCTGGTGAGCAAGAAGTATTTCAAGGAATCGCCGCTGAATCCGTACACCGGCCAGGCCTTGCTGGTGGTGGGTGATGGTGCGACGGCGGCGGCCGATCCTGCGTCGAGCGCGAACGGGTGGTATTTCACGTTTACCGCCACGCTGCCTCGGCTGGATGTGTACGCGGCGGGGTATGACCGTGCGGCGGATGTGCTGTCGAACGGGCAGTGAGCCCCAGGGGCAGTGGGCAGTGGGGCGTGGGCAGTGGGGGAAGCTGCAGTTTGCTTGTGTGGTTGACTTGAGCCCCTGCCGGACGGTCGGGGTTCTGTTGTTCGATGCAGGCGTTACAGGCGGCAGGCGGCCAGGGGTTCATTGGTGTTCTCGGGGGTTCGGGGTGAAACGTCTCTGCGAAAGCGTCGATGGTGAGTTGGAGTGCCCGAGCCGCGCGTGTTCTCGACCCGTGAATGCGGGTCGCGCGGGGTGAGGGCAGGTATGGAGCTTGCCATGAACCAGCCGAACGCCGTCAGTGTTCAGAACGACCCGCGTCGTGTCCGTTTCGGGTACCGCGACGGGGTGCTCACGGTGATCGCGGCGCTGCTGGCGATGCACCTGCTCAAGAGTGAGAACGGCGCGGTGGCACCGGAGGCCGCGTACGCACAGCGGCTGGCGCCTGAGGCCTACGGCGTGCCGAACGCCGCCGAGCAGCGCAACCGGATGATCAAGGTGATGGAAGAGATGACGGCGAAGGTTCAGGCGTTGTCGTCGACGGTGGAGCGGGGTGGATTCAAGGTTGAAGTGACGGCGATGCCCAAGGTCGAGCTGGTGCAGTGATGGCGTTGTGATCGGTCGGAGCCGTCGGGCGGTGGGCGTCGCGGCGGTGAATGGGTCTTGGAGGTCGGAGTCCGATACACATGGACAGCCCTCGAATGCACAACTCGGCCGTTGGTCTTCCCGCGGGGCGCGCTGGCGCTCGGCGGGCGTTCACGTTGATTGAGCTTCTGGTGACCGTCGGCGTGATGGGCATTGCCGCGGCGCTGGTGATCCCTTCGATGAACTCGACGAACGGTCTGCGGGTGCAGGCGGCGGTTCGTCTGGTGATCGCCGACATCGCGTTTACGCAGTCGGACTCGATGGCATACCAGGCTCGGCGTTGCATCCAGTTCAACCGGGTGGCGAAGCCGAACAGCGCGTCGTTCACCTATGTGCCGGGCAACGGCTACACGCTGGCCGAGCCGACCGGGTCGGTGCTCGATCTGACCGCCAACGCGATGTTCGATCCTTCGCGGCCGACGCAGCCTTTGAGCCGCAACCTCGACGACGCGCAGTTCGGCGGGGCGACCATTTCGGGCGTCAACATCAGCGGCGGGAACCTCCTGATCTTCGACGAACTCGGCGGCCCCGTGACCACCCTGACCGGCAACGAGCCGGCCAGCGGCACCATCGATGTCACCGCCCCGGGTGAGGCGTTCCGCATCTCGATCGCCCCGTATACAGGGCTCGTGACGGTGGCTCGCCAGGCGACGGGCGAGGACGAGGAAGAGGAAGACTGAGCGTGCGCGCGCTTCACGACCGGTGAACGAAGGACCAACCAAAGACCAGGAGAGACGCGTTTGATGTGGCCCCAGGTGTTCGGAGCAAGTGACCTTCCGATCGGCGTCGAGTTGCACGCCGGCGGTGTGCGCTTGCTCCAGGTGCGCTCGGGGCGCGGGGGATCGTCGGTGCGCGCCGCGGCGGCGGCGACGGTGGACGACAAGGGTCGCGAGTGCGAGGACCCCGCGCTGATCGATGACCTGGTCGGTGCCGTTGACAAGGCGATGTCGATGGGCCGTTTCGCCGGGCGTCGGGTGGTGGTGGGGCTCGACGGCCGCGGCATCCGCACCCGTTCGGTGCGTCAGGCCAAGCTGAACGGCCCCGAGCTCGACCGGGCCGTGCAACTGGACGCGCCGTCGCGGCTGGGCTTCACCGAGGCCGAAGGGTGCGAGATCGGCTGGGTTCGGGCCGGTGAGGTGCGCCAGGGCGACGAGATCAAGGACGAACTGATTTATGTGGGTGCCAGGCTCGAACCGCTCGAGCGGCTGCTCACGGGCTTGCGGGCGTGCGGGCTCGAACCGGTGGCGGCGGAGCCCTCCTTCGCGGCTACGGCGCGGTGCTACACGCGGACGCTGCGGCGCGCCAGCGACGACGCGGTGACGCGGGTGATCGTGGATGTCGGCGAGGCCGCCGCCGAGGTGATGGTCACGCGCGGGCGGGCGATCGCGTTCTACAAGCAAGTCGAGCTGGGCGGCCGCGCGATGACGCGGCTGTGCGCCGAACGGCTGGGCCTCGACGTGGCGACGGTGGCGGACCTGCGCCGGCGGCGCATGGCGAGCGAGGCCGGGGTGATCGATCCGAAAGTGGACCGTGCGCTGTACGACGCGGTGCGTCCGCTGATGAGCGATCTGGCCCAGGAAGTCACGCTGTGCCTGCGGTACTTCAGCGTGACGTTCCGCGGGGCGCGGCCCGACGGCGTGGTGGTGGTCGGCCAGGAAGCGGGTGAGCCACGCCTGGCCCAGACGCTGGGTGAGGCGCTGCACGTGCCGAGCTCGGTCGGTCGGCCGCTGGACGGGTATGACCTTTCGCGCGTCGTTGGAGGTGGCTTCGGCGCTCTTGATGCGGGCGGCACTCTCGGGGCCGGGAGCGGCGCGCTGTGGGGGGCGTGCGTGGGTCTTTCGACGCGTGTGCGTGAGCTGGCGTCGCCGCGCGAGACGCGCGTGTGGAAAGCGAGGGCCGCCGCGTGAGCACGCCTTCGCCTTACGTGCCGATGATCGATCTGATCCCCGCGTCGTTCCGTGCCGGGCAGCGTGCGCGTCGACGTGTGCGGACATGGGCGAGCGCGTATCTCGGGGTGGCGACGATCATTGGGGGAGCGTACTTCGTGGTCAGCGCGGGGCGCTCGCAGGCGCTGGTTGAACGCGACGTGCTGGCCAGTCAGTTGGCTCTCGAGTGGGAACGGAACAAGGAAGCCCAGCGTTTGCTGGGCGAGATTCACGCGGTCGAGGCGGCGATCACGCGGTACGACCGGCTCGCCGCCCCGGTGAGCGCGTCGGACGTGGTGGGCACGCTGGGCGGGCTTCTGCCCAAGTCGGTGTCGCTGACGGCGCTGACCTTGACGCCGCGGAGTGAAAAAGTGTTGAGCAAGCCCGCGGCGAACGCTGGTGCGGCGGTGAGCGCCGCGAAGCCGCAGTCGGTGACGCTTTCGTATCTGGTGGTCGAGATGGAAGGGATCGCGCCGAGCGACTCCGACCTGGCGCAGCTGGTCTCGGCGCTGGAGGGTTGCGGGCTGTTCGGGACGGTGGGGATGGACTTCGCGCGGTCGGCGACGATCGATGGGACGCCGGGTCGGGCGTTCCGCGTGAGTGCTCGGGTTGATTTCCAGCGGCATTACACGTTCAGGCCAAGCGAGATCGAGCCGGATCGGGCGCTGGCGGAGAGCGCCGCGGCTCCGGCAGCGGACGGGGAGAAGCCGGCACAGTCGGTCGACGCCGGGGAAGGCGCGGACGAGGGGGTGTCGCCATGAGTCTCCTGCGCTCGAACGCCGCGCTGGGTCTGGGGCTGACGCTGCTGGGGTTCTGCGGCTTCGCGCTGGTGGTTCGTCCGGCCCACGTGGACGCCCGCGCGCTCGACGCGGATATTGAGTTGAAGAAGGCTGAACTCTTGCGGCCCGGGAGCGGGCCCGAGGCGATCGAGAAACTGGCGCGTGACCTTGGCGCGCTGCGGGCGCTGGGCAGCGAGCGGATGACGCCGATCCCGCAGGAATCCGGCGTCGCCGGCCTGGTGCGCGAACTCAGCGAGTCGTTCGACCGGCTGGGGCTGAAAGACCGCGAGATCTCAACGGGCGCGGCGAAGGTCCTTGAAGACGCCTCATGCCTGCCGATGAGCATCACGGTGCAGGGGCCGTTCCCGGCGATCTATGAAGCGCTCGCGGGCATCGAGTCTTTGGACCGGCTGGTGCGGGTGCAGCGGCTTCGCGTGGCGCACGATGCGCGGGCGGGTGGCGGTGGCGCGGCCACGGGGACCGTGAACCGGTCGGGGCGCGTGCGGGCCGACATCCAGCTTGATGTGTTCTTCGCGCCCAAGCGCACGGGCACGCCGGCGACGGAAGGGGGCCGCCCATGATGCGGAAGCTCCACGAACTCAAGATCCTGATGAAGGACGACCCGAAGCGCGCGGCGATGCTGATCGTGCTGGGCGGGGTGCTGGTGCTCGTCTCGGCGCGGGCCGTGTTTGTGACCGCTGGTCCCAAGCGGGCGGCGGCGAAAGGCGGGCCGGACGGCGCGGCGCAGACTTCGAGCGAAGCGGTGAAAACGGGCGCTTCGGTGGCGGCGGCGCTGGCTGAAAGAAGCCGCGGGGAGATCGTCACACTGGCGGTTCCGCCCAAGTCGCTGCGGGACGTGTTCCAAATCGACCAGGTGCTGTTCCCGGCACCTGCGGCGAAGACGCCGACCGGGGTGGTTCAAGAAAAGTCCGAGTCGGGAAACGCCGAAAGCCCAGAAGAGGCCGCGCTGCGGGTCCGTGCCGAGACGGAGCGGCGCGTGCTGACTGAGTCACAGCAACTGCGGTTGCGGGGCACGCTGCTGGGGCACAGCCCCACGGCGGTGCTGGAAGAAGTGTCGGAACGGAAGTCGTTTGTGCTGCGGCCCGGGCAGGAGATCGCCGGGTTCACGCTGGTGGAGATCGGAGCCTCGAGCGTGGTGTTGGAGAAAGAGGGCTTCCGCGTGGAACTCGAACGTGCCAAACCGGAAGGCCGTTGAGGCACGCGGCGGAGTGAATCGGGAACGTTGAAGGCAAAACCAACCGGCGCACCGAGCGCCGGACCAAAGAAGAAGAGCAGGAGACCAGCGATGCGTTACGAAGCCAATCGAACCAGTGCGACGATGGCGGCCGGACTCACGGCCGCGGCCCTCCTGCTCGCCGCCGGCCAGGCGAGCGCCCAGACCCAGAGCGGCAAGACCGCGGCGGGCGCGAGCGCCGCCCCGGCGGCCTCGGGCGCCTCGGGCACGGGCTCGGGCGCGAAGACCTCGGGCGGCAAGACGTACAGCAACGCGGGCGCGAAGAAGGCAACGCCTCCTGCGACAGCGAAGCCGGGCAACTCGAACGCCCCCAAGCCGCTGGTGACCGGCGGGACTTCGCTGGGCGATCTGATCGCGGCCCAGGGCGGGACCCCGCCGGGCGCGACCACCGCCGCTGCTCCCGAGCCGAAGCGCAAGGCGCCCGATGCCTCGACCGGCGATGAGCCGGGCGACGGCACAGAGTCGGGCGTCAAGGTTTCCGACTACATGACCGTCGACATCTTCGTGCAAGACGAAGACCTCGCCAACGTGCTGCAGATGCTCAGCCTGCAGAGCCGCAAGAACATCATCGCCAGCAAGGACGTCTCCGCCACCGTGAGCGCGAACCTCTACGGCGTGACGTTCTACGAGGCGCTCGACTCGGTGCTGCACGTCAACGGCTATGGGTACATCGAGAAGGGTAACTTCATCTATGTCCACACGCTCGAAGAGATCGCGGCGATCGAGGCCGCCGAGCGCAAGACGGTCTCGAAGGTCATCCGTCTCAACTATCTGAATGCGAACGACGCGGCCGAGTTTGTTTCGCCGCTGCTCTCGGAGAACGGCCAGATCAAGACCAACGGCGACCCCGGCGAGTTCACGCTGTCGGAGGACGCTCCCGGCGGCAACGAGCAGTACGCGCTGTCGGCGATGCTGATCGTCTACGACTACGCCGACCACATCGCCGAGGTCGAGGAGCTGCTCAAGCAGATCGACACCAAGCCGGCGCAGGTGCTGGTCGAGGCGACGATCCTGCAGACCTCGCTGAACGAGGCCAACGCGTTCGGCGTCGACTTCTCGGTCCTGCACGACGTGAACTTCCTGGACTTCCTGGGTGTCGGCCCGCTGGGCGCGCCGGGCTCGCTCGGCGGCACCGGCACGGACAACTTCGGGCCGCTCGACAACGAAGGTTCGGCGGTGTCGTCGACGGCGGGCAACTTCGCCGGCCCCGGCACCATCAAGGCCGCGATCCTCGCAGACCAGGTGGGCGTGTTCATCCGCGCTCTGGATGAGGTCGGCAATGTGAGCATCCTCTCGAACCCGAAGATTCTGGCCCTGAACCGCCAGCCCGCCAAGGTGCTGGTGGGCCGCAAGCTGGGCTATCTGAACACCACCGCGACCGAGACCTCGACGACGCAGACGGTCGAGTTCCTCGACACCGGCACGCAGCTCTCGTTCCGGCCGTTTGTCTCGAACGACGGCATGGTGCGCATGGAGCTCAAGCCGCGCGTCTCCGAAGGCGTCATCCGCACGGCGACCGACGCCACCGGCGCCGCGGTGACCATCCCCGACGAGATCACGCAGGAGATCACGACCAACGTGATCGTGCCCGACGGCTCGACGGTGGTGCTGGGCGGTCTGTTCAAGGAGACCACCACGCTGAACCGTTCGCAGGTGCCGGTGCTGGGTGATATCCCGATCCTCGGCCTTGCGTTCCAGGGCCACGACGACGAGACCGACCGCTCGGAGATCATCTTCATGATCAAGCCGACGGTGGTGCACGACAAGATTCTGGCCGAGCAGGGCGAGCGTTCGCTGGCGTACGCCGAGCGCGTCCGCACCGGCAGCCGTCTGGGGCTGCTGCCCTTCTCGCGTGAGCGTCAGACGGCGCAGCTGAACCTCGAGGCCGAGCGTCTGGCTGGCGAGGGCAAGACGGACGAGGCGATGTGGAAGCTGCGTCGCTCGATCGAGCTCAACCCGCTGCAGCCCGACGCGATCCGGCTGAAGGAGCAGGTCCAGAACAGCCGCGACCTCTGGCCCGCCGGCAGCGTGCTGGAGCGCGTGATCGACGGCGACGGCCCGCTGGCCGCGCCCGACAAGGCCAACACCCCCGCCGGGATGTCGATGAAGAGCGGGTTCCAGGGCCCGATGCCGACCAGCGAGGAGTCCTCGTCGATGGTCGCGCAGGTGCCCTCTGAGTCCACGAGCACGCCGATTTCAAGCCAGACGGCGGGCACCACGCAGGGCCAGTCGTCGAACCTGTTCGGGGCGCTGGCGCAGATGATCGAGAACCCTGAGACGTACCACGCCGCGCAGCCGACGCCCTCGGGTGACAGCCCGATCGGCCAGCCAGTGGCCGCGTCGTCCCAGACGCAGCCGCAGATCGAGCCGCTGAGCCAGCCCCAGAACCTGCCGCAGAACCTGGCGCAGAATCAGCCGAGCGACTATGCCGCGGGCGTGACCATCATCCCCGTCGACGACTCGCAGCCGCAGACCCGGCGCTTCATCACAAAGACCGGTGCTGGCTCGAACACGGGCACCAGCACGGCGACGGGCACGGACCTGAGCACGGGCACGCAGCCGGCGATTTTCGCCCGCGGCACGATGCCGACGTGGTTCTTCCTGCCGTACTTCCGCACGATGGCCCAGAACGCTCAGGGCCTGGGCTCTGCTCAGGCCGCCACGGCGAGCGTCGAGAGCGGCGAAGACGAGTCGCTTCAGTCGCCCTCTGAAACGGGCGATAACCAGAACGAGATGTTCAACGAATCGCCCATTGAGACGACGCCGCGCTGAGGCGGCACGGGCCTTTGGCCGGTGAGCGAGGGTCTTCGGAATGCCGGAGGCCCCGGGTGCTTCAGGCCCACTCGCTCACGCTCGGGGCTCGTTTGCCGGGCATCTCAGCCAAGCGGCGAGCGCCCGTGCACCAGTGATCTGAGACCAACGAGAGAAGAGAGAGGAACAGCCATGAAAGCCCGTCGACATGTCCCTTCGGTTGCCTTGTCAGTTCTCGGTCTTGCCGCGGCGGCGCACCTGAGCGGGTGCACCGGCAACGGTGCGTACACCGGGAAGTTCAAGGAAGAGGCCCAGGGCCGGATGAACATGGTGAAGGCCGGCACCGAGTGGGACATGGCCAACCAGCAGTACCAGTCGGGCGATCTCGACCGGGCGCTCGAGACGGTGAACACCTCGCTCGCGCTCAACGACAAGGTGGCCAAGAGCCACCTGCTCAAGGGCAAGATCATGCTCGAACTCGGTCGGCTCGAGCCCGCCGTGGAGAGCATCACCAAGTCCATCGAGCTCGACGGCAAGTTCGCCGAGGCACCGTACTACCGCGGCGTCGTCCGCGAGCGCATGGAGATGCCCGAGGAGGCACTGGCCGATTATCTGGCGGCGTCGCAGCTGGACCGTTCGAACCCGCAATACACGGTGGCCGCCGCCGAGGTGCTGATGGGGCTGGAGCGGTACGACGAGGCGACGGCGCTGCTCGACCCCGCGCCGGGCTCGGACCTTCCGCGGTTCTCGCAGAACGCGGGGATCCGGCAGACGCTCGGGCACATCGCGATGATGCAGCAGGACTACGCTCGCGCGGTGACGGCGTTCCGCGAGGCCTCTGTGCTCGCTCCGGGTGAATCCGCGATCCTCGAGGACCTCGCCCGCGCTCAAGTGGCGGCGAGTGAGTTCGGCGACGCCGAGGCCAATCTCGCTCGTGTCCTCGCGTCGGCCAAGCCGGGCGAGCGGCGCGACCTGCGGATGCTGCGGGCCCGCTGCCTGCTCGAGATCGAGCGGCCGGTGGACGCACGGATCATTCTTCAAGAGCTGGCGTCGGGCGAAGGCGCTTCGGACCCAGACCTTTGGCTGCAGCTGGGCAACATCGCCGTGGTGCTCGAAGACGACTACAGGCTCCGAGAAGCGGGGAACCGGATGGTGGCTCTGGCGCCGCGCCGACACGAGGGTTATCTGCTGCTCGGGCTGTACCAGCGCCGCATCGGCAAACCCGGGGCGGCGGCCGAGATGCTGGAAAAGTCAGTCGAGCGCTCGACCGATGACCCCACTCCCGCCATGGTGCTGGCACTGGTGTACCAGCAGCAGGGCAAGTCGGAGCAGGCCAAGCAGGCCGCCGCGAGGGCGCTGACCGTCAGCCCCCAGAGCGAGCGAGCCCGAGCGCTGGCCGGTCAGTTCGGGGCCGTCGCGGATGTTCCGACCCGCGGGGATGAGTGATCATTGTCTCGGCGTCTCCGGGGGGCGTCGTTCGAGCAGTCAATGAGACGGGAGCATGCGTAGATGCGAGGGCCCAGCGCCACCATTCTGGTTTCCGTGCTGGCGGGCATCGGCGTGGTGTACGCCGGCGGGGCCTTCGCCGTCGAGTCGCTCTTGCCGGGCACCGCGGGCTGGGTCCGCGCCGCCGCGGGCGCGGGCATCGGGCTCGCGGCGACGGCGGCGTTCGGCTTCCTGTTCGCTCCCGCGGTGCGCCGCGAGTTCCTGCGGCTGCGTGAAACACTCGGCCCGCGCGCCGACGGCGTGTCCGGTTCGGGTACCGGCCCGTGGTGGCTCGGTTCGATCTCGGAACTGGCGTCGGGCCTCGCCCAATCGTGGCGCGGCCGCAACGACGAACTGCAGGTGAAACTGAAAGAAGTCGAGATCCGGCACCGCGTGGCCGAGGCCGAGCGCGATCACTGCGAAAGCATCCTGCACAGCCTGCGCGACGCGGTCATCGTCACCGACGCGTTCAACGAAGTAACGCTCGCCAACGAGCCCGCGGCCCGGCTGCTCGGCTTCAAGCTCGACGAGGCCATCCACCGCCCGGTGGACCAGGTGGTGAGCGACTCGGCGCTGCGCCAGATGATCAAGGAAGTGCGTTCTTCGGGCGTGCCCAACAAGGAACGCCACGTCGAGCACCGCCTTTCCGAGCCGGGCACCGGCGGAACGGGTCCGGGCGCGGTGCCGCACCAGGCGTGCTTCGATGTCACGCTCGCGGCCATGCCCGGCAGCATCGCGGCCAGCGGGACGGTGGACACGCGCGCGCCCGAGTCGGCCTCGTCCGGAGTGGGCGGCGTGGTGACCATCCTCCGCGACATCACCCGCGAAAAAGAGATCAGCCAGATGAAGTCCGACTTCGTCTCGCAAGCCTCGCACGAACTGCGGACGCCGATCTCCGCCATCAACGCCTACGCGGAAATGCTGCTGGATTCCGAGGCCCAGGACGAAGCCGGGCGTCAGGAGTTCTACAAGATCATCAAGGGCGAGGCCGAACGGCTGAGCCGGATGATCGACAACATGCTGAACATCAGCCGCATCGAGGCGGGGATTGTGAGCGTCGAGCGCACCGAGGTGGACTTTGTCAAGGCGGTGAACGAGGTCATGGAGACCATGCATGCGCCGGCGAAGGAGAAGGACATCACCATCTCGGCGAAGGCGGGCCCGCTGATCTACACCGCCGAGGCCGACCGCGATCTCGTGTACCAGGTGATTATGAACCTGGTAAGCAACTCGATCAAGTACACGCCCGCGGGCGGGCGCGTGACGGTGGGGGTCGAGAACGACGACACCACGCGCAGCGTGCTGGTCACCGTCAGCGATACCGGCCTGGGCATCCCGCCGGACTCAATCGACAAGATCTTCGACAAGTTCTACCGCATCGAGAACTACAAGCGCGTCGCCAAGGGCACGGGCCTGGGGCTCAACCTCGTCAAGCACATCGTCGAGACGGTGCACGGCGGGCGCGTCGGCGTGACCAGCCAGGTCGGGCTGGGCTCGAAGTTCTGGTTCACCATTCCTTATGAATACCGGGGGAGCAACTAAGCCATGCCGAGCGAACCGAAGCTGATCTTGGTTGTGGACGACGAGGCCCACATCACCCATGTGGTGGCCCTCAAGCTCACGAACGCGGGCTACCGCGTGGTCACGGCGGGCGACGGCGAGGAGGCCTTCGAGGTCGCCACGTCGGAGAAACCCGATCTGGTCATTGCCGACCTGCAGATGCCGTACATGAGCGGGCTGGAGCTGAGCAAGAAGATGCGCCGCACGCCCGAACTCTCCGCGACGCCGGTGCTGATGCTCACCGCCCGCGGCTACGCGCTAGACCAGTCGGAGCTCGGGCAGACCAATATTCGCGCCGTGCTGAGCAAGCCGTTCAGCCCGCGTGACGTTCTTGAGAAGGCCCGAGTCGCCCTGGGCGAGGCCCCGCCGCAGAGTGCCGCACCGGAGGCGATCGCCGCGTGAGCGTGACCCAGGTCCAACCCGCTTCCCGCCCGGCGCATGTGACGCTGCGCGACCGGTGCCGTGAACTCGGCATCCCGGTGTGGCGATACAGCGCGCAGGGGCACATCCTCGCCGCTCCGAACGAGGCCGGGGTGGCGGGCCAGTGGCTCCGCGCGCCGGGCGTCGAGAGGCTGATCGAGAAGCAGGTCAAGCGGTGGGTCGGCGGCGAGTCCGAGCCCGAGAGTGAGAAGCCGGCCGAAGTGTTCCCCGGTTGCGTGCTGGTGCCGCTGGTGGAGAGCCACCGGCGTCGGCGTCGCGCCCTGAGCGTGGCGATGCTGCTCGGGCCGGCGGCGCTCGAGGCCGAGCAGTTCACGCAGATGTGCCAGTCGGCGGCGCTCGACCTCAAGGCCACTCGCAAGGCGATGACGCCGTGGGCCCGATTCGCCGGCGGCGGCGCGGAGAGCGCCGCGAGCGGCGCGGCGTCGATGCTGGCGTGGATGCACACCGACCTGCTCGCCTCGACCGAGGCGCAGCGCGACCTGACCGTGTTCTCGCGCCAGCTCTCCGAGAGCTACGAAGAGATCAACTTGCTCTACCGGCTCGGGCAGTCGATGAACGAGCTCGAAGCGCCGCTGCGCTTCGTGCGGCTCGCCTGCGATGAGTTGCACGCCGTGCTGGCGTTCGGCTGGATCGCCGCATACTTCCTTCCCGAATGCCCCGACGGGCGCTCGCTGCAGAACGAGGTGGTGCTCAGCGGTGAAGGCCCCTGCGGCGTTGACATGTTCCGCGCCGAGGCCGAGCGGGTGATCCGCGGTCTGATCGACTACGAAAAGGTCATTCTCGAAGCCGACTCGGCCGGGGCCCTGATTGCGGGCGGCGAGCAGGTGCTCGTGCACCCCGTGGTGAACCACGGCGTGGTGGTGGGGGCCATCCTCGCTGGCGCGAAGAGGGGCGAAGACAAGCTCGCGTCGAGCAGCGACCTGAAGATGTTGGGTGCCGCCGCGGGCTCGCTGGGCGTGCTGCTCGAGAACGCCGGGCTGTATGAAGACCAGCAGTCGATGTTCTTGGGCACGCTGCAGGCGCTGGTGACGTCGATCGACGCGAAGGACCCGTACACCTGCGGTCACTCGGAGCGCGTCGCGTATCTGGCCGCGACGCTCGCCGGCGCCGCGGGCTTGCCCCGCGAGGCGTGCGAGCGCATCCGCATCGCGGGCCTGGTGCACGACGTCGGCAAGATCGGCGTGCCCGAGGCTGTTCTGTGCAAGCCGGGGAAACTCACCGACGACGAGTTCGGCCTTGTCAAGAAGCACCCCGAGATCGGCCACCTGATCCTCTCGGGCATCAAGCTCATGGACGACGTGCTGCCCGGTGTGCTCTACCACCACGAGCGCTACGACGGCCGCGGCTACCCGCACCAGCGCAAGGGCGACGACATCCCGCAGATGGCCCGCATCATCGGCCTGGTCGACGCCTTCGACGCCATGAGCAGCAACCGCACCTACCGCGCCGCGATGAACCGCGAGAAGGTGCTCGACGAGATCCGCAAGGGCGCCGGCACGCAGTTCGACCCCGTTCTTGCCGAGGCTTTTCTCACGCTTGATCTGGCGCAGTACGACGAGATGGTGGCCCGGCATCATCAGTTGGCGCTCTCCGGCGACGACCGGTTCGGTCGCCGCGGGATGTCAGCGCCCTCTGCTCCGCCCGCGCCGCCCGCGTCCGCGCCGACGCCCGCCCCCGCGGGCACCGGCCACGCCACGCGCCACGACCGCGCCCAGCCGTGCAAGGAGGCGGCGTGAAGATTTCCTTCCAGGATCACGAGTCGCTCTCGGTGCTCACCCTCTCGGGCGAGTTCACCCACGACGACACCGAGGCCTTCAACCGCGTCGCCAACGAGCGCGAGGCCCGCGGCACCAAGCACATGGTGCTTGATTGCTCCAATCTCGAGTTCGTCGACTCGAAAGCCCTCGAATCACTGCTGCGCCTGCAGGAACGTCTCGGCGGCGCGGGCGGGCAGCTCAGGCTCGTTAAGCCCGACGAAACCGTGACGCAGATTCTGCGGCTCACGCGCTTGGATCTCGCTCTCGAAAGCCACCCGACGCTTGAGACGGCGGTGAGGAGCCTGCGATGACCCCGCCGCCCCCTGTGCGAGATTCGGGCGCACCGACGGTCACGACCTCGGAGACGCCGCGCCCCGCGCCGATGGCGCGCGCCAACGCCGGCGCGCCGCGCCTGCAGATGGGCGACCAACTGGTCTCGACTGGGCGCATCACCCAGGCGCAGCTCGAACAAGCCCTCATCGAGCAGCGCAGCGCCGGGAACAGCAAGCTGCTCGGCGAAGTCCTGGTCGAGATGGGCTTTGTCACCGAGTCCGAGGTAATGGAGTGCCTGGCGAGCAGCTACGGCGTTCCGTTCGCGCGGATCACGCCCCGCCTCGCCGATCCGAAGATCATCGACATCCTTCCGCGTGAGTTCATCGACAGCCACACGGTGCTGCCGATGTTTTGCGTCGACGGCACGCTGACCATCGCCGTCGCCGAGCCCGCGAACCTGTTCCTCATCGAAGAGGTCGAGCGGCTGAGCGGGAAGAAGGCGCAGATCGTGGCGTCGACGGCGGCGGAGATCCGCTCGACGCTGCAGGCCTATCTGCCCTCGGCGCACGTGTTCGTCATCGACGACATCTACGCCGACGTGGACGTGAAGGAGTTCAGCCACGTCGAGCAGCAGGCGCTGGAGATCTCGGCGATCCAGGAGATGTCCGGCCAGTCGCCGGTGGTGAAACTGGTGAACTACCTGCTCTACCAGGCGATCCAAGACCGGGCCAGCGATATCCACATCGAGCCGGGCGACCACCGGGCCCGCGTGCGGTTCCGCGTCGACGGACGGCTCATCGTCAAGCTCAGTCCGCCCTACCAGTTGATGCCCGCCGTGGCCAGCCGCATCAAGATCATGGCGGGCATGGACATCTCCGAACGCCGCGTGCCGCAGGACGGCGATATCCACGTCGCCATCGACTCGCGCCCGGTGGACCTGCGCGTCTCGACGATGCCCGGTAAGTTCGGCGAAAAGGTCGTCATCCGAATCATTGATAACCGCTCGTCGGTCGTCTCCATCGAGAAGATGGGCATGCAGGCAGACATGATCGAGCAGTGGCGCATGCTCATCAACCTGCCCAACGGCATGGTGCTGGTGACCGGCCCCACCGGCAGCGGCAAGAGCACGACGCTCTACAGCGCCATCTCCGAGATCGCCAGCGACGACATCAACATCTCGACCGTCGAGAACCCCGTGGAAGCGCAGTTGCAGGGGATCAATCAGTTCCAGGTCAACGAGAAAGCCGGGTTCTCGTTCGCGGGCGCGCTGCGTTCGCTGCTGCGCCAGGACCCTGACGTGCTGATGGTCGGCGAGATCCGCGACCTTGAGACCGCGACCATCGCCACGCAGGCCGCGCTCACCGGCCACCTCGTGCTGAGCACGCTGCACACCAACGACGCGATCTCCGCCGTCACGCGCTTGACCAACATGGGCGTCGAGCCGTTCCTCGTGGCGGCGATGCTGCGCGGCGTGCTGGCGCAGCGTCTGGTCCGCAAGATCTGTCCGCACTGCAAGGACAGCGTGAAGCCCGAAGCGACCACCCGTGAGATGCTGATGACCGCGCTGGGGGTTGAGGTCATCGAGTTGTTCCGAGGCCCGGGCTGCGCGCGCTGCCGCGGCACCGGCTACGCCGGGCGTCTGGGCATCTTTGAGTTGTTCGTGCCGGACGAGCTGATGCTCGAGAAGATCGCGGCGGGCGTGACGCTGCAGACCCTGCGCGCCATGGCCGCCGCCGCCGCCCATGCCGGCCTTCGTGAGGACGGCCTCCGCAAGGCTGTCAGCGGGATCACCACCGTCGACGAGGTGATCCGCGCGTCGTCGATCTGACCTGTGTTTGCCGCAACCAAAGACCACACGGGAGAGCCCATGCCAACCTTCCACTACAACGCGCGGACGAACGCCGGCGATCAGGTCAGCGGCGTGGTCGATGCGCCTTCGCAGAATGACGCCGTCCGCCAGGTGCAGCGCGAGGGCAAAGTGGTCACCGACATCGGTCTGGGCGCGCCCGAAGCGCCGGTGGACGCGGACGTGGTCCGTCTCCGCGCCGCCGCGTCGATGATCAAGCGTGAGGAGGTCATCTCAATGACTTCGCAGCTCAGCGTGATGCTCGAGACCGGCGTGCCACTGGGCGAAGCCCTCAAGGCGTTCTGCCAGCAGAGCAAGCGCGGCGGGCTCAAGCGCGTCATGGAGAACGTCTCGGGCCGCATCACCAGCGGCCAGCCCTTCTCGGATGCCATCCGCGAGTTCCCGCGTGTGTTCCCGCCGTTGATGGTGAGTCTGATGAAGGCGTCGGAGGCCTCGGGCAAGCTCGGCATGATGCTGGGGCGCGTGTCGGAGTATCTGGCGAAAGAGCGCAAGATTGTCCGGCAGATCAAGGGTGCGCTGACGTACCCCACCGTGATGGTGACGATGGCGCTGACGGTCACAGGGTTCCTGGTGGTGTTCGTCCTGCCGCGCTTCGCGAAGATCTACGCGAACAAGAAGGCCGCGCTGCCTTCGCTGACGCGCTTCGTCATGAACGTCAGCGACTTCATCACGGCGAACTACATCGTTCTGCTGGTGGCCCTGGCGATGCTGACGGCGGGTGCGATCTCGCTGAAGTTCTTCGAGGGTGGGCGGGCGTTCATCGACCGTGCCAAGGTCAAGGCGCCGATCGTCGGCAAGATGTTCGGGCAGTTCTACCTCGCCCGCGCTTCCCGCACGCTGGGCACGCTGCTGGGCTCAGGCGTGCAACTGCTCGACGCCGTGCGCATCGTCCGTGGCGTTACCGGCAACATCCTCTGGCAACGCCTGTGGGACGACTGCGAGAAGGCCATGACGAGCGGGCAGAGCCTCACCGACGTGATGTCTAAGTCGGACCTCATTCCGCCCGCGACCGGCTACATGATCGCGGCGGGCGAGCGCACCGCGAGACTACCTGAGGTGTTCGCGCGGATCGCCGACAGCACCGAAGAAGAACTCGACGGTACGATCAAGAGCGTGACGCAGCTAATCGAGCCGGCGATGATCATGTTCATGGGC
Organism: Phycisphaerales bacterium; assembly: GCA_046154665.1. Classification (GTDB taxonomy): domain Bacteria; phylum Planctomycetota; class Phycisphaerae; order Phycisphaerales; family UBA1924; genus JAFLCM01. Next base: position 25,723 of record JBJXFG010000006.1, read on the forward strand.
GTGGTCATCGGCGGCATCGCCGTGGCATTGCTGCTGCCGATCTTCTCGATCGCGAGCGTGATGTCGGGGAAGTGAGCCGGAAGCCAGTTCACCGCGGAGATCGCGGGAGGACGCGGAAAAGATTCAGAGGGTCTAGGGGATAGGGTGTAGGGTGTGTTTGAGGCTTGCTTACACCCTACACCCTATCCCCTCTCTTGCATTTCTACGCGTCCTCCGCGATCTCCGCGGTAAGACTGCCTTCAAAAGGCCGCGGGCCCCGGGGGTTGCCCGAGGCCCGCGTCAGTCGGCGTCGACGATAAGCCGAGTTCTGTCTTCTCACCCGCCCTTTCGAGCGGGATCGGAGGCGATCATTTCTCTTGCCGCGCCGTTGCCGGACGCGGTCCTCAGCGGCCCACCCGCCCCACGCCGCCCGGACAGGGCGTTCCTGAAGAACCAAGAGGGGGCTGCGTGGCCTTGCACGCGGCGGGGTTTTCCGTGCCCCGTCTGTCGCCAGACGGGCGGTGCGCTCTTACCGCACCTTTTCACCCTTGCCTGAGCCCTTGCGGGCCATCGGCGGTGTCTTTTCTGTGGCACTGTCCGTCGCTCGTGACCTGCCGAGCGCGTGGGCGTTACCCACCACCGTGTCCTTTCGTGCTCGGACTTTCCTCACGACCCACCCCTTTCGGAGTGAGACGTGCGACCGCCTGTCAACGCCTCAAAGCGTAGCCGGCCTCTCCCAGACCAGACATGGCCCCAGAGCACACGGGCCCGGAGCGTCAGTGATGGATCTGGGGTGCCTCCAAGGGGCCGACCCGATTCGGACCCATTCACTCAGACTCGGGGCTCGCGTGTCGTGCCACTTCACCAACTCACGGAGTACCCGTCAGCCGAGTGGAACCTCAACGCGCCTCGCCGGTCTATATCTGTTTGGCGGGCAGGGGTCACAGCCGATCCACCTCGTACGATGCCGAAGCCACCAACGCCGCCGCAAGGATGACCGAGACCTCACCCCTTCCAACTTCTTCGACCGCCCGTCCCGCCCGCGTGTGGACGCTGGGCCGAGTCGCCGGTGCTGTGGGGCTCTTTGGCCTGGCGGCGAGCATCTGGATTCACGTTGTGGTGGCGATCGCGGGTGTTCTGTTCGGGACCTTATTGGGTGGCTCGGGCATCGCGTCGGGGTTGGGTAGCGGCGAGCGCGAGATCGCGCTTGGCCCGCAGACTTCGCTCGCCGAGCTCGCCGCGGGGACCGACGGGGAGGCGCCGTCACTGCTCGACAAGCCGCTGGACGCCGCGGCACAGGACGCCTCGCTCGCCTCCGTGATGGCGGATATCCCCGACCCCACGGCGCTGGGTTCCGATTCGGGCAGTGTCGGCGGCGGCGCGGGAGACCCCGCAGGATTCATGACCGGAGGCGACGGGGGTGACGGCGGATCGGGCGTCGGCGGTGGGGGGGGCGACGGCGGTGCCAAGTTCTTCGGCATCGAAGCACGCGGAAAGCGCTTCGCCTACCTCTGCGACGTCTCCGGCTCAATGGACGAAGAGCGCCTCAGCGCTCTCAAACGCGAACTCGAGAACTCGATCGCCGAGCTCTCGCCCAGCTCCTCATTCTCCGTCATCCTCTTTTCCTCCGATGCCCGCATCCTCACCGGCGACGGCTGGCTCGAGGCCAACCCAACCAACAAGGCAAAGACCAAGACCCTGCTGCGCGCGGTCCAGTCTTACGGCGGCACGATGCCGTTGCCCGGCTTTGCTCTGCTTTTCTCGAGCCTTCGCCCGCGCCCGGACGCCGTCTATTTCATGACCGACGGGCAGATTCTCGAGCGTCCGCAAGATGAGGACAAGATGGTGGCGCAGATCACGGCGCTGAGTCGATCGGGCCCCAAAGCGGTGCCCGTTCACTGCGTGACGATGATCGAGACCTCCTCACGCCAGGTCATGGAGAAGATCGCGCGGACCACCGGCGGGAAGTACCGGCACGTCTCCGGCGCGCAGCCGATTCCGGGTGGTGGGGGTGGTGGCGGGGGTGGTGGGGGAGCCCCGCCGTGATCCGAAGTGTTTCGCTCGGCGCTCTCTGCGTGTGTTCGATCGTCGCCACCGCGCCGGCGCAGGTCACGCTGCGCGGCGGCACGGTGCTCGACGACACCGTGGTGGGCGTGAACGGCCAGGGTGTGGTGACCTCGCCGCGTCTTGCCGGCGATGCGCAGCGGGTGATCCCGTGGGACATGGTCCGCGCCGTCGAAGGCGACTTCGCCCAAGACGCGCGCGCGTTCTCGGCCCGCGCCGATGCCGCTTGGCGCGCTCAGTCGCGTCTGGCGCGGGGCGACGACCGCCTCGCCGAGCCTGCCCTCGCGGCGCTCTACGAAGAACTCAAGGGCGAGGACGGCCCGCTCACGCTGCGCGTCTCCGAAGGGCTGCTGCGCTGCCGCCTCATCCGCGGCGATCAGGCCGGCGCGGTCCCGGTGTGGCTCACGGCGGTGCGGCTGCGCGGCGTCGATGCGGGGTTGCCCAGCGAACCTCGGAACTCCGGCGGCGGCGCGGGGGGCGCAGGGGGCGCAGGAGATTCCTCACGCGCCTTTGACGCCGTCATCGACCCCGAGACCGGCTTGTGCCCGGCGCTGCCGCCCCTGTGGACTGACGCCTCTGACGCCGCCGCACTGCGGGCGGCGCTCCAGGCCTCATCCGGCGCAGGCGGACCCGCCGCCGAACTGGCCCAGTGGTACGAACGCGCCGCGGCCCTCGACGCCGGCGAGGCACCGGCGGACGCGCTGCCCGCCGCGAGCGCGGAATCGGACGCCGTCAAGCTTGTTTCGCTCATGGTGAAGGCACGCGACCCCGACGCGAAGGTGCGCGGCGCTGCCCGCGAGCGCCTGATCGCGGGGCTCGACGACGACGCCGACACCTGGAAGGAAGCGTGGCGTCGCGCCGCATTGGGCCGCTCGTTCCTGATGGAATCCGATGCGACGCTGCGCTCGCAGGGGCTCGTGCACTGGCTGCACCTGCCCGCGCGCTTCGCTCGCGCCCAGCCCTATCTCGCCGGGGCCGCGGTCGTCGAGGCGTCGAACGAACTGAAACGCCGCGGCGACAAGGCCTCGCTCGCCGCCGCGATCCGTCTGGTGACGGAGTTGAAGGTGGCCGACCCGTTCCACCCCGCGCTGCGGAACGCGGGCGGCACGCCCTCCGCCGCGCCGAAGGCCGAAAGCGGGGCCGCGCCTTGACGCCCCGCCGATTTTTTCTGATCGCCGCAATCGCGGGCACGGCATCGTCGCAAACCTTGCCCCCCGCGCCCGCTCCGACAGCCCCTTCGCTCCCGCCGTCGCTCCCCTCGCGTTCGCCGCTCGATAGCGCTGATGAACAAACCGAGCAGTACCTCGCCAGCCTCGGCTTGCACGCCCTGCTCGCCGATCATCTGGAGCGCCGGCTCGCCGCCCTACCAACGGGCTCCGGTGCCCCGACCGGCACGGCGTCCAAGCGCGCCGACCTTGCCGACCGGCTCGCCGAGACGTACGCGCAGCTTCTTTCGCAGACCGACGACCTCGCCGAGCAGTCGCGCCTCGAAGCGAGAGCCCGAGACCTTCTCAAGAGCGTGCCCGAGGCTGATTCGCTCGAGCTGCGCCTGGGCTTGGCGCGCGCCGGTTACTCGCGGCTCGAAGCCCTCGCCGAGCGACGCCGCCTGCAAGAGATCGGACCCGAAGAAATCCCCGGCGCGGCGCGCAGGCTCGATGAACTGGCCCGCCAGTTCCAACAGATCGCCGCCGAGGCCGATTCGCGCATCACCACGCTTGAGCGGCAGGAAGCGTCGGTCCGCGCCGACGAAGCGCTCGTCGCGGCGGCGCTCTCGGGGGTGCGCCGCCAGCGTTCGATGGCCCACTACCTCGCGGCGTGGAGCCTGTACTACGCCGCCGAGCTCGAGCCCGAAGAGCGCGACGCACACCCCGCCGAAGCGATGCGGCATCTGTCGTGGCCGCTGGGGGCCGAGCCCGCGGGCCGCGCGATGACGAGCCCCGAGCAGCTTCGCCCCGAGTTTGTGCAGTACGAGCACGTGGCCCGATCGGTGGTGTGCATGGCGCTGTGCTTCTCGCTGCAAGGTCGGGCCGACGACGCGGTGCGCTGGCTGGAACGCATCGAGAGCCTCGACAACGCACCGATCACCGTACAAAACCAGGTCTTCTCACGCCGCGCCGTGGTGCTGGCGCGGCTCGGGCGCTGGGACGGCGTGAAGCAGATTGTCGATCTGCGCCGCACGCCGGTGGTCTTGGAGAACGGTGTCACGCCGGGCCCCGCGTTGCTGCCAGCGGGTGAGGCGCGGCTCATCGCGGCGCTCGCCCTCGACGCCGCCGCGCTCAGCCCCGCGGCACGCGCCCTCGCCGATCTCGCCGTCTCCGATCTGCTCGCGCGCAACGAGCCCGGGCACGTGCTGGCCCTCGCGTCGGCGTTCGGCGTCGATCGCTTCGCGTCCACGGGCTTCGTCGGTCATCAGGTCCGTGCCCTGCAAACTTACGACCGAGCACGCGACGCTCACTCCGGCCAGGGGTCGCTTAAAGACCCCTCGCGCGATCCGACGGCGATCAAGCTCTACAAAGAAGCAGCGGCCCAGTTCCGCCTGGCTCTCGACGCGCCCGACCGCACCAACTTCCAGAGCGCCCTCGCCGGCACGCGCATGCTGCTCGGACTTTGCGGCTTCGGCGCCGGCGGCGAGAAGGGCCGGCCCGGCGCTGAGAGCCTCGCCTCCGCCGCCGAGTGGTTCGAGGCCGCGTCCAGCATGCTCGTTGATCCCAAGCAGCGCCACGAGGCGCTGTGGATGGCGATCCGTTGCCTTGACCTGCTGACTTCGACGAGCGCGAGCGCCCCACCGACCGCCGCCGCCAAGCGCGACGAACTCACCGAGCTCTACATCAAGGAAGTGCCTGAAGGTGAGCGCACCACGCTGCTGATGCTGCGTCTGGCGCAGGCGCGGACGGTGCCCAGCCGTGAGGAAGTGGACCGCCTGCTCGCCGTGCCGCGCTCGGACCCGCAGCAGTTGTCGTCGCTGCGTCAGGCGGCGCGGATGTCGTACCAGTTGTTCCGCCAGTCGGGGACGGGTGGCTCGGCGCGCGAGGCCGCTGGCTCGCGGTATCTCTCCATCGCCGAGCCGCTGCTCGCTGACGAACGTCGCCGCGCGCCAAACGACCCCGTCTCGGCCGCCAGCGCCGCGGCCCACGCGCGGCAGATGCTTGATGTGCTGCTCTCAACGTGGGCCCCTGACGCCGATCGGGCCGAGCGCATCCTTGATGTGCTCACGAGCCTGGTGGCGTCCGGCGCGGTCGACGATGCGCCGTTCCGCCCCGAACTCACGCTGCGCCGGTTGCAGATCGCGCTCGCCCGCAACCAGACCGCCGCGGCGAGCGGGCTCCTCGAGCGGCTCGAACGCGAAGATGAGAAGCTGGCTCGAGTGGGCGAGCGGTTGCTCTTCTCAACGCTGCAGCGCGAGTTCCGCCGCCTCCGTGCCGCCGGGCAGACCGAGCCCGCCGTGAGCGCCGCCCGCGCCGCGCTCGATTCTGCCAAACAGATCATGAAACGCGAGCCCGAAGAGGCCCGGATGCGCGACGGCCCGTCGATCCAGTTGCATGCCGCAGCCGCCGAAGCCGCGGCGTTTCTCGGCGCGGCTGATTCGGACGCCGCCGCCCGTGATCTGGCGCTCGCGCTCTACCGCGTGCTCTCGCGCAAGCAGCCCAACACCCGCGCCTTCTTGCGCGGACTGGGTGAGACCGCTCTTGCCGCGGCCCAATGGACCGAGGCCCGCGACGCGTGGAGCACGCTGGGCGCGGGCTCCGACCCGCGCTCGATCGAGTGGTACGAGGCGAGGTATCAGACCGCGCTGGCCATGTCCAAGCTCGAACCCGCCGCGGCGCTCGACCTGCTCCGCCAGCACGAGGCCCTGCAGCCCGACTGGGGCCCCGCGCCGTGGGGCGCGAGGATGAAAGAACTCCGCGAGAAGCTCGATTCCGCCCGGACTTCACCCGCACCTGCACCGTATCCGACCGAGGGAGGCGCCGCCCCGTGAGCGCCAACCCCGCCGACATCGTGCGTCTGCTGCCGAACGCCGATCTCTCGCGCGGCCCGTTCGGCCTGCTCGGCCTGGGCCCGACGCGCTGCGATGATTTCGCGATTGTCGAAGCCCTGCAGCGCCAGCTCCGGCGCATCGATGAATCGCCCGAGCGCGCGACGAAGGAAGCCGACGCGATCCGCGCCGAGCTCTATCAAGCGGTCGCCCAGCTGCGCGACCCCGAGACGCGCGACCGCCTCGGGAAGCGCTACTACCGACAGGACTGGGTCGCCGCGCCGAGGGTCGAGCGTGAACCGTCGGCCATCGCCGTGCCGCAGACCGAGCCGGTTCGAGAAGCGATGCTCGCGGGCGATCCGACGCTCTACACGCCGCGCCCCACCATCGATGAGCCCGGCCCGCGCGCCGGGTTCAACGCCGGCAAGGCCGCGGCGATCCTGCTGGTAGGCTCGGGCGTGATGCTCGTCATCCTCGCGTGGCTGGTGATGCAGGCCCCATCCGCGACGGTGCCCGCGCCCGCCGCGCCGCGGGCCGCGATGGTGAACGCGCCGACACCGGGCGCGACGGTACCGGCGGTGAGCACGCCCACTTCAGCCGCCGGCGAGGACACGACCGCGAGCGCCGCTCCGATCGAGCCCCCGCGCGCTCGCCTCTCCCCCGACGAATCCCGCGAGCTGCTCGAACAACTCCGCAAGGCGTGCGCCGCCGAGGGCCCGACGCCCGAGATCATGTCCGCGTTCGAGATGCCGCTCGCCCAGTTCGAGGCGCGCTGGCCCGAGGTCCCGGGCGCGATGTACGCACCGGCGTCGCTTGCCGTCGCGGAACGCTTGTGGCGTTCCACACGCTCCGACGTGCGCCAAGGCGTCTCCGCGTACCGCCGACTCGAACAGCCGCTCGATCTGATCGGCGGCCAGTCCGTCTTCCTCACGCCAGAGAAGATCGTCGCCGCGGCTTGGTCCGGAGGCGTGCTCGGGCGCGTGAAGGGCGACGCTTCGGTCCCCGCGCGGCTTGTCTCCAGCGCTCGCACCAAACTCGCCGCGCTCACGCCCGACGGCGAGGTGCCGCGCGAGCACACCTTCGCCGCCGGCGCGGGCGTGGTGCTCGAATCGCTGGCGCGGCGTTGGGCACGGCCCGGGGCCGGGGTTGTCGAAGAGGACGCGCGCCGCGCCTGGGCCGCGTGGTCGCGGGCCGCGTTGGCGCTGGGCGACGCCGAGCCCGGCGCGACCGAGGCCGTCGTGGGCGCGGCGGTCGACACCCTGCTGCGCAACGCCGACGTCGAGGGCTCTCCGGTGGTCCGCGAGGCGCTCACCACGCTGCTGGGCACGGTGAAGGACTGGCGCGCCGTGCCCGCCGCCCAACGGGTCATCGCGTGGTTCGACAACCCTCGCGTGCGTTCGTCAAGCTTGCGTGTGATCACGGAATGGATGGCCTCGCGCGGCCCCGTGGCCGACATCGGCCCCAACATGGTCCTCGAAGCCGACGCGACCAGCGTGCAGCGCCGCGCCTTGAGAGATGCATACGCGCTGCGCCTCGGCCTGAGCGCCGACGCGGGCTCGCGCTCGGCGTCCGCCCTGGTCTCGGCGTGGGCGGGCGCGGCCCGCGCCCTTCTCGCGGCGTCAACCCCGACGGCGTCGGGCGACCCCGCGGAGAACGCGCTCATCGACGCCGCATCCGCCGCCGCGCTGAACGAAGCGGCCGCCCGGCTGTGGGCCATGGACGAAGCCGGCGCGTCGACGGCGATCGAGTCCGCCTCGCGCGCTGCCATCGATGCAGCACTCGGCACCGCCGCACCCGGACACACACGCTACGACGCCGCGCTGCTCACCGCCCCGGGCACAAGCCCTGACGGCGAGTGGGCCAGGAAGTTCCTGGCGCTCAACAACGAATCCGGGCGCGTGCTTCTGCTCAACCAGCTCCGGAACGGGCGCGGGCCCGCCGGCCCCGTGGATGCAGACGTGCTCGCCGAGGTCGCGTGCTACGGCTCGCCCGCGACGGTGCGCCAGACGGCGCAAGCCACCGTCAAGGACTTCGCCGATCGGCCTGAGGTGGTGAACGCGGTGCTGGAAGCGATACCCGATGCGTCGCGGCAGCAGTCGGTGTCCGAAATGGTGGCCGTGTTGACAGGCGCGGCTCTGCCGCCGCCGTCCGATGCTTCCTGGCGTGCCGACTGCCGCAAGGCGCTGCTCGAGAAGCTGATGTTCATGACCGCCGACGAGTCCGGCCAACGCGCCGACACGCTCGCATCGCGGCTGGCACGCTCGTGCGAGGGCTCGGCCCAGGCTCTGGTCCCGCCCGGCTCAGCGCGAAATGAACCCGACGCGGCGACTCTCGACGCTCAAGTCGCCGGCGGCGCGTCCACTACGCCCGCCGATGCCGCGGACGGTCTCCGCGCCCGCTGGCGTGAGCTGGCCCGCGCCACGCCCGAGGGTTCGTGGGCGTGGCTGACCTTCGACGAACTCGAGCGCCGCCACGCCGCTCGCATCGCGCTGACCCGCGGGCCCATCGACGCCTACCTCGCGCAGCGTCTCGGCGGTGTCGAGATGATGGCCCACAGCATCGCCGGAGAGCGCCCCGTGCGTGCCGAAGCACCCCGCGCCGTCACCGTCGAACTCGCTTCGTCACTCCGTGTCGCACCCACGTCCTTCCACCAGGTCCGCGCCGTCGAGCTTTCCGCGATGCGGCTCTGGATGATCCGCTTCGGTGAGCCCCTCGTCGTCAACGCTTCGCCAGCCCCATGAAACCTCGAACCGCCATCTCGCTGCTCGGCGCCACCTCACTCGTGACGGCGAGCGTTCTCGCCGCGCAGCCGACCACGCCGACGCCGGATCGCCCCGCGCCCTCTGCCCCCGCGCCCGCGTCGGTGCCACCCGCCGATGCCGCGGACTTCTCGACGCGGCTCGCGCGCCTCGACCCCTCTGACCCGCTGGGCTACTTCACGCTCGGGGAAGAGCTCGCCGACAGCGCCGCCGAGCAGTCCACCGCCGCGCGCCGCGCCGGCGCGGTGTCGCTGGCAAGGCGGCTCTTCGTGCTGTCGGCCCACCTTGCTTCTCGTCGCCCGTCCGCCGACAACCTCACGCTGCGTCACAGCGCCTACCTCGCGCTGGCTTCGATCGCCGACAACACCGAAGAGCGGCGCTGGCTCCGCGCCGTCGCGTCTACGGCCGAGCCCCCTCGACAGAGTGTCCGTTGGGAGCCGGCCCCGCGTGCTCTCGCCGCCGATGCTGGCATGTACGATCTCGCCGTCGCGCTCGGCCGTTACCGCTCCGGCGAGTTCCGGCGCGTCCGCGACGCGCTGCGCCGCCACCCCAACGCCAAGGAACTCCTCACCCGCATCGGCGTCGATGCACGCCGGGCCGACGCCCTCATCAGCCTGCTCGAGACCGATACCTCCCGCGCCCCGCAGGCGTGCATGCGCTGCAAGGGCGACCGCGTCATCCGCACGTTTGTCGACGGCACCTTCACCACCGAGCTGTGCCCGCAGTGCCTGGGCAACCCCGCGCCGGTGCCCGCGTTGAGTTCCGGCGCTTTCGCCGAGCAGCTCCGCGTCGAGTCGGCGCTGCTCGGCGCGTCGCCGTCATCATGGTCGGCGCAGGCCGGCGTCGTCGGCTTCGCCCCAGTCCGTGACATCGACCCCGCCGCCGTCGCCGCGCACTACGGCGTCGACACCAACGCCCCCATCCACCGCGACGGCTCGTGGTGGCCTCGCGATCCCTGACCGACGCCTCACGGCGTACGCCCGTCTCTCGACTGCCCACTGCCCACCGCCCACTGCCCACCACCCCCCAAGTACCATCCCCCATGCGGATCGTCTCCCACGGCATCGACATCGTCGAAGTCCAGCGCATCGGCGCGGTGCTCTCCAACCATCCCGAGCGATTCCTCGAACGCTGCTTCACCGCTCTCGAAGTTGCGCAGGCCGACGACGCCGGTCCGCCTGCCCGCGTGGGTGGCGGCGCACCAGGCGTTGTTGAAGGAGAGGCTCAGTTTTCAGTGCGACGTCTCGAATACCTCGCCGGCCGTTTCGCCGCCAAGGAGGGCGTGCTCAAAGCCCTGGGCACCGGTCTCTCCGGCGGGGTGAAGTGGACGGACATCGAAGTCGCGCGCTCGCCCTCCGGCGCTCCCGATCTGCGGCTTTCGGGTTCGGCCCGCGCGCGAGCCGAAGAACTCGGGATCGCCGGCTGGCTGGTCTCGATCTCGCACGCCGCGGGTGTGGCTATCGCTTCGGTGATTGCGACCGGCGGATAGAGCCCGTGCGATCGCTCCGAGAGACGAGACTCCACGCGGATGGCGATACGCATCCCAGTTGATATCCGCGCGTTCGCTGTCCGAGGGCCGGCGCACCAAGACCGCACAGTCACCATCGCGGGGCCCAAGTGGGATTCGTATCATCGAGAGGGCTCGGGTGAATGAGCGCGCATTCTGCCCCGATCACACGATGAAGTTGATCATCTTGCCGGGAACGACGATGACCTTCTTGATCGGTTTGCCCTCGATCGCCGCGATGACTTTGGCGTCGGCGAGTGCGATGGCCTCAGCGGCTTTCGGGTCCGCCTTGGCGGGGACCATGACGCGGCCGCGGAGCTTGCCGTTGACCTGGACAGGGACTTCGACCTCGTCGTCGACGAGCATCTTGGGGTCGATCGGTGGCCAGGGTTGGGTGACGACGAAGCCGTCGCGGGATGCATCGCGTCCCGCACGGGCCCACAGTTCCTCAGCGATGTGCGGCGTGAAAACCGAGAGCACGCAAGCGAGGCGCTCGAGCTGCCCGCGCGACAGGCCGCCAACGGCGCACGAGTTCGTGAACTCGATCAGCGCTGCGATGCCGGTGTTGAACGAGAGAGACTCGACGGAACTCTCGACCTTGGCCTGGGCGCGCTGCAGGCGTTTCTCGACGCCCGCGTCCGGGGGGGCGGCGGTTTCGGCGAGACGCGTGGCACCGGTGTCTTCATCAACGACCAGCCGCCACAGTTTCTGGAGGAAGCGGTGCATGCCGATGATGTCGCGCGGGTTCCAGGGCTTGCTCGCTTCGAGCGGGCCCATGTACATCTCGTAGAGTCGGAAGGTGTCGGCGCCGTACTCGGCGATGACATCGTCGGGGTTGACGACGTTCTTCAGGCTCTTGGACATCTTGGCGACGATCGGGTTGAGCGCCACGCCGGTGGCCCGCTCGACGAACTTGCCCTCGCCGACTTCGTCAACCTGGTCGTTCGGGCAGAGCGTCTTGTCGGGGCGCTGGTACGCGAACGCGGTGATCATCCCCTGGTGGAACAGGCGGCCGAAGGGCTCGGGCGTGCTGACTTCGCCGAGGTCGAACAGCACCTTGTGCCAGAAGCGCGAGTAAAGCAAGTGCCCGACGGCGTGCTCGGAGCCACCCATGTAGAGGTCGATGCCCCCGGCGTGGTGGGTGGCCTGGGCCCACTTCCCACTCGATGCCTTGATGCCTGGTTGCCTTGATGCCTTCTCCGAGACCATCCAGTACCCCTCCGCCTCGCGCGACACGAAGCGTTCGCCGTTCTTCGCGTCGCAGTAGCGCAGGTAGTACCACGACGAGCCCGCCGACCCGGGCATGGTGTTGGTCTCGCGCCTGACCTTCGTATCCGGCGGCAGCAGCGCCGCGTCGACGCCCGCCGCCCCCGCCGTGGGGTGAACCCACGCCGTCGCCTTGGCCAGAAGCGGTTGCGGCACGTCGCTCTCAACCGGCGAATAGTCGGCGAGCTCGGGAAGTACCACGGGCAACGCCGCGGCGCTCACCGGGTAGTGGTTGCCCGCCTCGTCATACACGATCGGGAACGGCTCGCCCCAATAGCGCTGGCGGCTGAAGGCCCAGTCGCGGAGGCGGTAGTTGATGCGCCGCGTGCCTCGAGCCGTCCGCTCCAGCCACGCGATGACAGCGTGCTTCGCGTCGAAGGTCGTCATGCCGTCGATGGTGAGTTCGGGCGACGCCGAGTTCATCGCGACGCTGTCGGCGGTGAAGGCCTCTTCGCCGTCCCACGGCCCACCGTCGGGCATCGCCAGGACTTGCTTGATCGGGAGGTTGAAGGCCCGGGCGAAATCGAAGTCGCGCTGGTCGTGCGCGGGCACAGCCATGATGGCACCGGTGCCGTAGCCCATGAGCACATAGTCGGCGGTCCAGATGGGGATCGACTGGCCGGTGGCGGGGTTGACGGCGTCGAGGCCGGTGTCGACGCCCGTCTTGGTCTTGCTGTCGGCCTGGCGGTCGACTTCGGACTTGCTGCGCGCGGCTTCGACATACGCACGCAGCTTGGCGTTCTCTGTGCGGCTTGAGGGTGCCGCGAGCGCCGCGGCGACCAGCGGGTGCTCAGGGGCGACAACCATGTACGTCGCGCCGAAGATGGTGTCGGGTCGGGTGGTGAAAACGCGGAGTCGCTGCCTTTCCCCACTGCCCATTGCCCACCGCCCACTCCCCCTCACCTCGAACTCAATCTCCGCCCCCTCCGAGCGCCCGATCCACTCCGCCTGCATCGTCTTGGTCGATGAAGGCCAGTCGATCAGATCAAGGTCATTGAGCAGCCGCTCGGCGAACGCGGTGATGCGGAGCATCCACTGGCGCAGCGGCTTGCGGACGACTGGGTGGCCGCCGCGCTCGCTCTTGCCGTCGATCACTTCGTCGTTGGCCAGCACGGTTCCGAGCGCGGGGCACCAGTTGACGGTGGACTCGGCGAGGTAGGCGAGGCGGTACGAGTCAATGAACGCGCGGCGCTGGTCTTTGGTGGCGCGGGCCCATTCAAGGCCGCCGGGCAGCATCGCCGGGCCGACGCCGCGGTGCATCTCGGCTTCGAGTTCGGCGATGTCACGCGCCACCCCGGTGCGCGGATCGACCCACGCGTTGTACAGGCGCAGGAACACCCACTGCGTCCACTTGTAATAGTCCGGGTCGATGGTGGCGAACTCGCGCGACCAGTCGTAGCAGAACCCGAAACGCTTGAGCTGGCGCCGGAAGTTCTCGATGCTCTTTTGCGTGGTAATGGCGGGGTGGACGCCGGTCTGGATCGCGTACTGCTCGGCGGGCAGGCCAAACGCGTCGTAGCCCATCGGGTGCAGCACGTTGAACCCGCGCATGCGCTTGTAGCGACACAGGATGTCCGTGGCGGTGTAGCCCTCGGGGTGCCCGACGTGCAGCCCGGCACCGCTGGGATACGGGAACATGTCGAGGCAGTAGAACTTCGGGCGCGAGGCGTCAAAGCCGGCCTCCCCGGGGTTCGGCGTGCGGTACGCCTGCGCTTCGTCCCACGCACGCTGCCACTTGAGCTCGATGGCGTTGGCAAAGGTCGCGTCGTAGCGGAACTTGGGGGTGTCGTCGGGCATGAGGGGGGTGAGAAGCGGGTTCTCGGGGATCGGGGATGGGGGATCGAGTTTCGGAGTGACGATACGCGATGCGGAATCAAGCGACAGCAGCCCGTGGAAACAGTGAACGCGAGCGATTCGGCCCGAAGGGCCGTCCCTGACCAGCCTGGGGCGGAAGCCCAAGCAAGACCGCGGATTGATCGATTCAGCACCGAAGGTGCGACACACGATCGATCGTTGCGTCACCGCTTCGCGGCTTGGCTTTGCAATACCCGATGAATCCCAGCGACGCCTTTTCCTGGGGCGACCACCCCAGGCTGTTCTCGGGCGGCCCTTCAGGCCGCGATGCAAGATCGCCAGCGCGTACCGGCGGCAAGTCGATACGACTGCTTCAGCGCCGCGTCCGCTCAACCAGCAGCTTTTTCGCCTCGCCCACGAGGTAGAAACTGCCGGTGATGAGGATGAGATCGTCGCGGGCGGCGGCGCGCCGGGCCAGCGTCAGGGCCTCTTCGAGGTCCTTCGCCACCTGGCACATCTTGCCGGATTGATCGGCGAAGCGGCGCGCCAGGTCGGTCGGATCGGCGGCGCGGGTGTTGCCCTTCACTTTGGTAAAGATCACCTTGTCGCCGGTGTGGGCCACGGAGTGGAGCATCTTGTCGATGTCCTTGTCCGCTGCGCACCCGAAGATCATGATCAGCGAGTCGTACTGCACGTGGGCACCGATGCTCTTGCTCAGCGCGGTCAGGGCGGCGGGGTTGTGGGCCCCGTCCACCATCACCTTGGGCTGCTTCCAGATCAGTTCCATCCGCCCCGGGATGGTCGTCTGTTCGAGCCCGAGCACGACCTTGCTGGCTGGCAGGTCGAAGCCGCGCTCGCTCAGTTTGTCGATGATCGCCAGCACCAGGCCGCAGTTGAGCGCCTGATGTTCACCGGCCAGCGGCACGGGCACGTGCTCGTAGGTGTTTCTGGCGGTGCTCAGCCCTACGCAGGTGTGCTTGCCCAGCGCCAGATTGTTCTCGAACCGCGACGAAAACTCGATGTCCTTGCCCACCACCTGGAACGGCGCACCCACGCCCTCGGCGGTCTCGCGCATCGCCTGGATGACGGTCGCATCCTGCTCGAACGTGAGCGCGGGCACCCCCTTCTTGAAGATGCCCGCCTTCTGACGGGCGATCTCGGGCAGGGTGTGACCCAGGAACTGCATGTGGTCGAACGAGATGCTCGCCACCGCCGCCACCTCGGGCGTGATGACGTTGGTCGAGTCGAGCCGCCCGCCCAGGCCGACCTCGATGATGGCGATGTCGACCGCTTCATCGGCGAAGTAGGCGAAGCTCGCGGCGGTCACGATCTCGAAGAACGTCGGCTCGCCCAGTTTGGGGCTCAGCGTGGCGGCGGCGTCGGCGACGCGACCCAGCAACTCCGTGAACTCGCGCGAAGAAATGTTCTGCCCGTTGATCTGGATGCGCTCGTGGATGTCCACGAGGTGCGGCGACGTGTAAAGCCCCACCGTATAGCCGCAGCCCCGCAGCGCCGACTTGGTCATCGCGCAGACCGAGCCCTTGCCGTTGGTCCCCGCGACATGGACGCACTTGACGGCGTCCTGCGGGTTGCCCATCGCCTCGAGCAGCGCCTTCATCCGGTCGAGCTTGAACGTCTTGGGGTCGACCTGACGCGCGTTGAGCCGCTCGACATTCACACGGTCGTAGAGCCAGCGCAGGGCCGCGCTTTCGTCGCCAAACGCGGGGTCGCCCTTGCGCCGCTTGGTCGGCGGCGCAGGGGCAACGCGCGCCGGCGCGGGCTCGGCGATCAAGGTTGATGACTCGTGGGCCGCTTCGACGCGGACCGGCTTGCGGTCGCTCGGCTGAATCTGGGCGGAAGCGGGGATGGGTTTGGATGATCCGACCTTGGGCATGGCGGGGAGAGAGTGACGCCGGCGGCGGGTGGTGGGGAAAGGAGAGGCGGGAAGAAAACCGAAGCAGGGGGGGAAGCGTATCCGCGCCCGACGGGCGATCAATGGCTTCGTGACACAATGATTGTAAGTGCTTGCTGGTCCGAGGTTTCTGTCGCGAGCGTCAAGGCCGGGACATGTACGGGATAACGTCGTGAAGACGCCGCAGCATCGCTGGCTTCGCGGCGATGCTCCGGGTTGGGCCTCGCAGGGGTTAGTCCGGGCGCGGCGTCGCCGCCTCGCGCATCATCCGCTTCATCTCGCGGACCGCTTCGCGCAGGCCGGTGAAGACGGCCCGGCTGACGACGGCGTGGCCGATGTGCAGTTCGCTCACGCCGAGCAGGCTGGCGATGGCTTGCACGTTGGGGTAGTTGAGCGCATGCCCGGCGTTGAAGCGCATGCCCGCGGCGCGGATGCGTGCTCCCGCGGCGCGGACCTTTTCGATCTCCGCGCGGAGCGCGGGGGCGCGGTCGTCGCCGCCCGCCGACGCGAACGCGTGCGCGTACGGGCCGGTGTGGACCTCGCACACGTCGAAGCCTGCGGCGTGGGCCGCGTCGATCTGGGCGGGGTCGGCGTCGATGAACGCCGACACCACCATCCCGCCCTCGCGCAGCTTCGCGACCACGTCTTTCATGCGGGGCAGCTGCCCGCGCACGTCGAGCCCGCCCTCGGTGGTGATCTCGGCGCGGGCCTCGGGCACCAGCATCGCGGTGTGCGGCTTGATGCGCGAAGCGATGGAAACCATCTCGTCGGTCGCGGCCATCTCGAAGTTCAGCTTCACACGGACGGATTCGCGCAGCCGCTCGACATCGCGGTCGTTGATGTGCCGCCGGTCTTCGCGGAGGTGAAAGGTGATGCCGTCGGCCCCGCCCAGTTCGGCCTCGTGCGCGGCGCGGACAGGATCAGGCTCGACGCCGCGCCGTGCCTGACGCACGGTGGCGACGTGATCGATGTTGACGCCCAGTTCAATCATGCGGGAGCATAGAACCTGATCCGAAAGGCGGACTCACCGCGGAGATCGCGGAGATCGCAGAGGAAAGCAGAAACAAGGGAGAGCGCCAAGCGGCACGCCGTCATCCGAACCACGAGCGCGAGCTCGGGGCCACTCCAAAAAAACCCCACATTCTGGTCCTACCTCTCAACTCGCGACAACGAGGCATGCCACGCCGCCTTCGCGTGCGAAGATTGGCCCCGAGCTCGCGCTCGGGGCTCGGACAGCACGAACCCCCCTCTCTCTCTCTCTCTCTCTCTCTCTGGCCTTCCTCCGCTTCCTCCGCGATCTCCGCGTTGACACTCCACTTTGAACTCAAGGCGTGCCCGGCACGGGCCCGGCGAAGAGGCGCTTCCCCAGCGGGTGGGTTTGCAGTTGCGCCGCCACATTCGGCGGCAACGCCGTGCGGCCCTGGGCCTGCATGAGGACGGCGGCGGCGAACCAAGCCTCCGTCCCGCCGACCTGCTGCGCGTGCGTCACGGCGCGGAGCATCAAACGTCGCAGCGTCTCGGAGGAGCCCAACTCGTCGGCGCTGAGCGGGCGATCGCACAGCGTGGGATCGCCAGCATAAGCCTCGGCGACGGCGCGAGCCGCCTGCGGGGCACGCTTCTGCCCCAGAAGCGCCAGCGCGAGAAGCCGCTGCGTCTCGGCAACGCTCCACTGCGGCTCCATCGGTGCCGGCGCGGGCGCGGCGACGGGGGTGCCGACCTGTGGCGCGGGCGGCGTGGATGCCGTGGCGGGTACTGCGGGGACCACGGTCCCAGCGCCCGTGGCGGTTCCCGGAGGCACGGCCAGCACGCCGCTGGCGCGGTTCCGCGCGTGCGAGACCAGCACGCTCAGGGCGCTCACCGCATCGTCCCACAGGCCGTTGCGCAGCAAATACGAAGCACGCTCCTGCGGCGTGATCGGCCGCTCGATGGGCCGGGCGGGCAGCGCCTGCGGGTCAAGGCGGCGCGACGTGACCTCGAGCGGCTCGTAAGGCAGGCCGATGCGGTAGCCCGAGGTGCCGCCGACGCGGACGACGCCCAGGCCCCAGACGTATTCCGTGGGAGACCACGAGATGACGTGGGCGGGCGGGCACACGATGATGGGCGCGATTGGGGTGCCGCCCCCCCCGTGGGGAGGCGGCGCCAGCGAAGGCGGCTGCGCCGGGCGCACCGGCGCGCCGGTCTGCCCCGGAACAGGATTCATCGCGTTCGGCAAGCCCGGACCAGGCTTCGGTGCGGGGGGGATCAGCAGCGGGTCCGCGGCCATCGCGCTGCCAACAAGCATCAGCGTCAGCACGGGCACCATCACGATGTTTCGACGGCTTCGCATCCTCGGGGTCTCCCCCCCCCGCCAAACTGTACGGCTACGCGGGGCGTTGGGACGCACGAGGGCGTTTGCGGTTTCTGGGAATCTCACTTCGGTGCGGAAGTTGTTTGGATGGAACGGCACGCCGAGGTGCCTGAAGCGGGGCACGCAGGACGAACAGGCCGTAGCAGGACAAGTCGGGGCGCCGATAGGCACCGTCGGCGAAGGCTGCGGCGTCGTCGCCTTGCTCGTCGACGACGCCGACGATCTCGAATCCGGCGCGCTCGACGAGCGCGGTCCACTGCGTGCCGGGGTAGCAGCGCAGTTGGTACGTGTTCGTGAAATGGTGGGTGCGTCGGTTTCGCCCGCGACCGGATTCGATGGTCAGGTGGTTGATCACCGGCTCGAGGCGGTCGGCGGGGACAAGAAACTGGGCGAGCTGGGTGACGCGGACGCCGGCGCGTGTCGCGGTGAAGACGGCCTCGGTGGGGAACTCGGCACCGTAGTGCGTCAGGCCGATTCCGACGCAATAGACCGCGCCAGGCTTGAGCAGATCGCGAACCGTGCGGAGATGGGCCAGCATCGATCTGTCATTGGGTAGATGGCGGATCGAGTTGATGAGGCAGAACGCGAAATCGACGGTGGCGGGCTTCACGCGCGTCAGGCTCTTGGTCATGTCCGCGGCACGCAGGTCGCCCTTCAGACCTTCCTCTTCGAACGCGCGGCGCGCAAAGGCGATCATGCGGCGGTTGAGGTCGATCCCCAGCACGCGCTTGCCCCGCTTGGAGGCGGCGCGGAGATAGCGGGCGGTGCCGCAGGCGGGCTCGAACCAGAGGGGCTTGGTGCCTTTTTCGCGCGGGGCAAGGCTGAATCGGCGTTCGATGCGTTCAAGGCCGCGGACCTCGGCGGCGGTGCCGGGCTGGTGGACGATGTCGTAGGTGAGCGGATCGTCGTACCAGTCGCGCTCGTGGTCCTGAGTGTTCCGCTGGTTGGTTTGCGTCCGGGGCATGGCTGGGCGGTAAGGTAGCGGTGATGAACACCCTCCGAACTGTGCTGGGTTTGCTGGTCGCGTCACTGCTCTGGGCTCTCCCGCGCTCGGTCTGCGCGGCGGATGATGCGGGGACCAGCGGCCCGCGCTTCGTCGTGTCGTTTGATGCGAGCGTCCGCGAGCAGCCCGTCACCGGGCGGCTGGTGGTGTATCTCATCCGGCCGGATGCAATCCTGTTTGGAGGTGAGCGTGTGCAGCCGGGTGATGCGCCGTTCTTTGAGTCGCCACAGCCTTGCTTTGGGGTTGATGTGAAGGGGCTTGAACCGGGGGCATCGGTTGTGCTGGATGACCGCGCGACGTCGTACCCCGAGGTGATGTCGAAGCTGGCGAGGGGGACGTACCGCGTGCAGGCGGTGCTGGATTGGCACCGGGACAACTCGGAGTGGAAGCGCGAGCCGGGGAACCTGTATTCCCAGACGAGCGAGGTGGAACTCGATCCCGCCTCGGACACGCCGGTCGAGATCAAGCTGACCGAGGTGGTCAAGCCGCGGCCCACGCCCGCCAGCGAAATCGCGGAGATTTTCGAGCATCGATCAGAGCTCCTGTCGAAGTTCCACGGGCGCGAGGTGGTGATGAAGGCGGGGGTGGTGAAGCCCATCGGGTGGACCGAGGGGGGGGGTCGTTCGTACGCGGCGGTGTACGAGGTGCCGGGCTTCGGCGGAGATTCTCGAACCGCGTTCATGATCGCGCGGGGGCGCACGCCGGACCGCGTGGGGTCGCTCCCCGAGACGGATTTCAAGCTGTGGTCGAATGCGTTCCGGATCGTGCTTGATCCTGAGAGCGGGAACGGACACACCCTGTTCGCGGACTCGGAGAACAACGGCCCCTGGGGCCGGGCGCTGGTGGAAGAGCTGATCCCGGCACTGGAGGCAAAGTTCGGCTTGATCGCCCGGCCCGAGGCTCGATTGGTCACGGGGCACTCGTCGGGCGGATGGTCGAGCCTGTGGCTGCAGGTCACCTACCCGGACTTCTTCGGCGGCGCGTGGCCCAGCGCGCCAGACCCGGTGGACTTCCGGGCGTTCCAGCGGACCGACATCTACAGCGCCGCATCGATGTACGAACAAGTCATCGAGGGCTCGGAGCAGACGGCGCTCACGCCCAGCTACACGACGCTCAAGGGCGAGACGACGATGACGGTGCGCACCGAGAACCTCGTCGAAGAGGTGATCGGGCCCCGCAACACGTCGGGCCAGCAGTGGGACTCGTGGCTCGCGGTCTCTGCCCCCCGGAATGCGGACGGGCTGCCGGCGGACCTGTACGACCCACGCACGGGCAGGCTCGACCGCACGGTCGCGGAAAGAATGCGGAAGTACGACATCGGGGAACTGCTCCGCGCGAACCCGGAGAGAATCGGTCGCGTGATCCGCGAGAAGGTGCGGCTGGTGGTGGGCGAGAAGGACAACTACGGGCTGCAACTGGCGGTGAAGCTGCTGAAAGATGATCTGGATCGGCTGTCGCCCGCGCGCGAAGGGGACTCTGGTTACATCAAGGTGTTGCCCGGGGACCACGGGACGGTGATGATGAACCCGGAGGCCAAGGGGGGGCGGGCGGAGATGCTGGAGCAGTTGCGGAGCAGTGGGGTGCTTGAAAGGTAACGGTGGGGCAGGCTTCCAGCCTGCCATCCTTCTATAAAGGCAGGCGGGATGCCGGCCCCACCGACCTAAACCTGCAGCACCCCAGTCTTGAACTCCCGCGAGTAATCCCAGTTCTCCGTCATCTCCAGCGCCGCGATGAGTTCGTTGCGGGTTTCGTGGGGCTGGATGATGCGGTCGAGCCAGCCTCGGGCTGCCCCGTGCCGGATGTCGGCTTGTTCGTTGTACCCCGCCCGCACCGCGTCCAGGATCGCCTTGTGGGTTTCTTCGTCGATGGTCTCGCCCTTGCGCTTGCGGCTCGCTTCTTCGATGGTCGCCAAGACGCCCGAAGCCTGGGCCGCGCCCATCACAGCACACTTGCTGTTGGGCCACGCGAGCGTGAGGAAGGGATCGAACGCGCGCCCGCACATGGCGTAGTTGCCGGCGCCGTACGAGCCGCCCAGGATCACGACGATCTTGGGCACCACGCTGTTGGCCATCGCGTTCACCATCTTGGCGCCCGAGCGGATGATGCCGGCCTGCTCGCTGTCGCGCCCGACCATGAAGCCGGTGGTGTCGTGCAAGAAAATCAGGGGAATCTTGCGCTGGTTGCAGTCCATGATGAACCGCGCGGCCTTGTCCGCCGCGTCGTCGTAGATGACCCCCGGCATGGAGACGGCTTTCACCGGCCCGGCGCGGTTGCCCGGCAGCGATCGGTGCGTGACCTTCTTCTGGTTGGCGACGATGCCGCAGGGGTGGCCGGCGATCGAGGCGTAGCCGCAGACGATGGCCTGGCCGAAGTCGGCTTTGTATTCGTCGAACGAACCGGTAGGTCGGCTCTCCGAGCCGACGTCTGTGGCAGTGGGTGCGGTCAGTTGCTGGGGGGTGGGCACGGTGGCGCTCGCGGTGCGAGCGGTCGGCTCGGAGAGCCGGCGTACCTCGTCGACGATGCAGGCGATGACGTCGCGCGCGTCGTACTGGGCGCCGGGCTTGTCGGAGAAGGCGCCGTAGATCTCGTCCGCGCTGCGGGCCGCTTCACACTTCGTGCCTTCGTGCCTGCGTGCCTGCGTGCCTTCTCGGTGTTTCTCCATCAGGCTCCGCAGGCGCTTGATGCACGCCTCGTCGTCCTTCTCTCGAAAATCGATCGTCCCTGAAATCGACGCGTGCATCGTCGCACCGCCCAGCTCTTCATCCGTGATTTCCTGCCCGATGGCGGCCTTCACCAGCGCCGGACCCGCGAGGTACAGCCCCGAGCCTTCGGTCATCAGCAGCGTGTCGCACAGAACGGGCAGGTACCCGCCCCCCGCGACGCAGTACCCCATGATGGCGGCGACCTGCGGGATGCCCATCGCGCTGATCACCGCGTTGTTGCGGAAGATGCGACCGAAGTCGTCGGTGTCGGGGAACACGTCCTCCTGCATGGGCAGGAACACGCCCGCCGAATCCACGAGGTAGATCAGCGGCAGCCGCGCCATCATCGCCACGTGCTGGGCCCGGATGATCTTCTTGCAGGTCATCGGGAAGAACGCGCCGGCTTTCACGGTGGCGTCGTTGGCGATGACCATGCACTCGCGCCCCCGCACGCGCCCGACGCCCGTCACGACCCCCGCGCTGGGGGCGCCGCCCGCTTCGCGGTACATCTGGTAGGCCGACCACAGGCCCAGTTCGGTAAAGCCCTTTGGGTTGTCCAGCAGGAGTTCCACGCGCTCGCGGGCGGTCAGGCGGCCTTTTTCGTGCTGGCGATCGATCGCCTTCAGCCCGCCGCCCAGGCGGATTTCTTTCTCGATCGCCTGGTATTCCTCGTTGGCGGCACGCAGGGTGTTGATGGCGTTCGTGATGGCTGGTGATGCGGTGGCGGCGCGGGTCATGGGGTCGAGTCTAACGGGGGGCGGGGGGAGGGCGACGGGCGGGAGTCGGCAGTGGGGAGTGGGGAGTCGGGGAAGGCAACCGCATGTGCCACCGACCCGTCTTCGGGTCGGTGCTGCTTTTCGCGCGGGTTCCGAGAACTTCGGGGTTGCCGCGTCAGCAACACCGACCTGCGGGCAGTTCGGTGTCACAGTCTGCGTCGTCGTCGCAGACGGACCCGTGTTGGGCGAGAAGTGGCCAGTGGCTTGCTCGGGGCATTCCCTGATTGGATGATGTGGGTGCCGGGGACGTGTGTGGGGTGGTCTCCACGCGTCGGGTCGGCGGGCCGCGAATGTCGAAGGCCCGTTCTCTCCGAAGTCTTCGCGGGTGCCCCGACGGGCACGGCGCAGGGGTCCGAACGAACGTCCCGCCCGGGTGGCAAGGAAGGCCGCCCGGGCGGTCTTTGTTTGCTTCATGGACATCAGAGCCCGTTGCGCGAGCACGGAGCCAGTCGGACGTCCGGTCAACGCTCTCAGTGCGCGACGTCGTGGAGTGGCCCCGTGCTCGCGCACGGGGTTCGGTCGGTCTTTTAGAGCGCCCGATCGACGCGCATGTCTTCGCAGTCAACGCTCGGCGTCTCGCCGCAGACCATCTGGGCCGCGAGTTCGCCCGTCACGGGTGCGAGCCAGAATCCCATCATGGCGTGTCCGGTGGCGACCAGGAGTCCCTCCGTCTTGGGCGACCAACCGAGGATGGGCAGCCCGTCGCTGGCGCAGGGGCGCAGGCCGCACCAGTGCGAGAGCGGCTTCGAGTTTTCGACCCCTCGGAGGAACTTCGCCGCCCCGGGCTTGAGCATGTCGAGGCGCTCCTGGCGGATGAGGTGGTTGAGGCCTGAGAGTTCCAGGGTTCCTGCCAGGCGCAGCACGCCGTCCATGGGCGTGGCGGCGACGAAGACCTCGCCCAGCGAGCACGCAACCCTCAGCGGCGTGGGCGGCTGCTCGACATTCAGGTGATAGCCCTTGGCGGGCTGCATCGGCACGCGGACGCCGACCTTTCTGCCCAGAGCCGTGGACCACGCGCCCGCCGCGAGGATCACCGTCGTACCTTCGATGCGTTCGCCGGAATCGGTTCGCACGGCGACGACGTGGCGGTTTTCGACCTCGAGGTCGACGACCGGGGCGCTGGTGCGGATTTGCGCGCCAAGGGCGCGTGCGGATTCGACCACGCCGGTCACGAACTTGTGCGGGTTCCCGAAAGCGGCCTGCGTTCGCCAGATGGCCCCGTGGACCCCCGGCAGCAGCGCGGGCTCGCGGCGCAGGGCTTCGTCGCCGGTGATGGGCTCTTCCTTGATGCCGAGTTTTCCGACCAGTTCGGCGTCGTGGCGGGCGTGCTCGAACGCCGCCTCGCTGCGGAAAACGTCCATGTAACCGGTGGGGTGGTACTCGAACTCGACGCGGTACTTGGTGGCGTATTCGTCGAAAAGAGGCTTGGTGGCCCGGCTCATGGCCCCAATGGTCCGCATGTTGCGCTCAAGGGCGCCGTGGGTGCAGGCGCGAGCGAAACCGATCAGCCACCACCACAGCGCCGGATCGGCCCTGGGAACGATCAGAAGCGGGCTGGTGCGGTCGAACATCCAGCGGAGGCTCTTGAGGATCAGCCCGGGCTTGGGCAGCGGCAGGTGCCCGACGGAGATGAGGCCGGCGTTGCCGAACGAGGCGGCCCGGCCAACCTCGCCGCGTTCAAGAAGGACGACCGAGCGCCCGCGCCGGGCGAGCGAATGAGCGATGCAGGCGCCGATGACGCCGCCGCCGATGATGATGGTGCGATCCGAATTCATGCTGGTTGATTGGTGAGTGGCCGGGACAAGCGGGCGGGATGGTAAGGCGGGCATCGGATCGATTGGCGTGCGTTTGGTTGGTGGCCGGTTGGTCTTGAGTCTGGCGTTTTCGGACTCGTACCATGAACCCTCGTGATCTGTCTCGGTCGGCCGATGCCCTGAAGGAACGAACCATGACGATGCCCCGGACGAGTGCTCTTCCCTTCTCGATCAAGACCCTCGCCTCGGCACTGCCCGCAGCCGCGGCGCTGTGCTTGAGTGTCTCGGTGGCGAGCGGGCGTCAGGCCGCCCCCCCGGCACCCCCCGCCTCAACTGCCCCCACCGCGCCCGCAACTCCTCCGGCCGCTCAGCCTCCTTCCGCCACACCCCCCGCGACGGGCAAGCCCGTGACGGCGACGCCGGGCCTTCCTCCCACCGGCGCGGGCGAAACCGGACCCATGCCCACAATTGCCGTGGTCGGGCCTCAGACGCAGCAGATCGGGCGCAAGTCGCCCCTTGAACTAATCTCCGGGACGTTTCGCCTGCGCAACACCGGCGACAAGGCGTTGACCGTGACCAAGATCGAGGCGGGGTGCCGATGCACCAACGGCGTGGTCTCGAACCCCGTCATCGCGCCGGGCGGCGAGACGCAACTCAACTACGAGCTCGACCTCCGCGGGACGCTCGGGCCATTGCGCAAGCCCATCCGCGTGCGCTTCGCCGGGTTTGACCGGTCGCTCGAGGTGGTGGTCCAGGGCGAGCTTCATTACGACATCCGCGCCGAGCCGCCGACGCTGAAGGCGGGGCCCAACGGCGAGTCGCAGTTCACGCTCACATCGCTCGACGGCAAGCCGTTCCGGGTTCTCTCCGTGCAGGGCGAATCGCCCACGGTGGTCTCAAAGGTGCCCAGCGACGGGGAAGCGGCGGTGTCGTGGACTTTGGTGACGAACGTGAACCGCACCATGCCCTACGCCGTGGTCGTCGAGACCGACCATCCCACTGCTCCGGTGATCGACCTGCGGGTGATGGGCGGGGTGACGGCGCAGCGTGAGACGCCGTACTTCAAGAACATCAACGACATCTCCATCGGTCGTCACCTGGTCAACCTGGGCGTGGTCAAGCCCGGGGGCAGCACCGAGTTTGATTTCTACATCACCCGCATCAAGGACTTCGGCAAGCCCGTGACGCTGGCCACCGACGGCGGGGACGTGAAGCTCGAACTGGTCGAACTGGGCGCGTGGCGCCGCCCCGACGACAATCATGTCAAGGTGAAGGCGACGTTCCGCGAGGGGGTCAAGGGCGTGCAGCTCTTCCCGGTGTATGTCACCAGCGAAGGCAAGACAAACCGGACGTGGGCCTGCGCGGTGGTGAAGTGAAGAAGCAGGCATCGAGGCATCATGGCATCGAGGCATCAAGGGACGCAGGCACGGAGGCACGAAGTGGGTGATGCAGCCGACACAAGCAGGCCAGGACGCGGACCCGGGTTTCTGACCTCGACATTCGCGTTCATTGTGGCGCTGGCGGCGTCGCTCGTGCTGCAGTTTGCCGCCGTGGCCAAGGTGCTTGGGCCGAACCCCAAGACGTTTCTGATCCAGCCGGGGCAGTACGGCTTCACCGACGGCGTGCTGCTGGACTATGTGGTCGCGGTCAGTGAGTTCGTCATCGTGCTGCTGCTCATGGCGTGGCACCGTCGGCGATTTGTGTGGCCGCTGGTGGCGATGATGTTCGCGGTGTTTGCCGGCTACTCGCTCTATTGGACGGTTCGCGGCGAGAAGTGCGGGTGCTTCGGGAAGCTGTGGGAACCGCCGCTGGGCGTCACGTTGGGCATTGATATCGCGATGGTGTTTCTGTCGCTGATGATCGCCGGGGCGATGCGGGTGCCCAAGGGGCTGATCGCGTCGGTGCTGGTGGTGTGCCTGGGGATGGGCTTCGGCGGGTATGTGATGGCCGAAAAGCTGGCACCGCCGAAGCGCACCCAGGCGGTGGGCATGACCGGTCAGGACCGTCTGCTGGCGTCGGAGTTGCTGAAGGACGTGAAGGAACAGCCGGCCGGGGGCCCGCGCTGGTATGTGTTCATCTACGATCCCGACTGCCACCTGTGCGAGCAGATGAAGCCGATGATCGAGATGTTCGAGCAGCAGTATGCGGCTGGCGACCCCAACATGCGGATCCGCAAGCTCTCGGTGGTCGAGATCAACGAGAAGACAGGGATCGACACCTTCGAGTGGAACCCGACGCCGACGGCGCTGCTGATCAAGGACGGCGTCGTGGAAAAGGTGTGGCGCGGCAACGAAGTTCCGCTGCCTGATCCGGAGTTTGTGATGAAGGTGGTCAGTGGGGCGCCGTGAGCAACGGGGTTCGGGTATCGGGGTTCAGCATTCGGGGCGAAACGCGCCCTGAACCGAACCCGGACCCTGATCGCCAAACCCGGAAGCCATCGTCGCGGTAAACGGCCAGGACACCGGCGGCACCGGGCATCGGCCGCTTATGGCTGCTGCGATCAAGCCCTGACCAGGTTCACGGGACACCCGTGCACCGGGCCCGGCCGCTTACCGCGACGACAGAGACGCAGTGTATCCCGGCACCTGAGGGTGTGTCGAGCAGCGTCGGTGCTTCGAATCCAGACAGGCGGGACGATTTTCGCGCGGATTGGGTCGAGCGGATTCGATCGTGCGCTCCTGCGGCGCGTTCCCTACCATCCCCCCATGAGCGACGTCCTACCGCCCCGCAAGACCCAGCGTGACGAGGAGCAGGTGCAGCGCGTGCGGCTCAAGGCGCTGCTGGCGGTCATCGTGCTGGTGCTGATGGCCGTCGTCGTCGCGCTGGGGATCGTCACCGAATCGCCCGAGTCCACTTCCGGCCTCCGGCTCACGGACTATTGGCCTTACGTCGGCCTGGGATGCCTGCTGTTCTTCGGGCTGATCATCGCGGTGGACACGCTGACGCCGCGGCGGAAACTGTCGACGATCTCGGCGATTCTCTTCGGCGGCTTCGCGGGGTTGATCGTCACGTTGCTCTTGGGAATGGTGATCGACTATTTCATGAGCACCTACATCCAGCAGCCCAGCAAGGGCACCGCGCAGCAGGTGTTCATGATCAAGGTGATCCTCGGCCTGGGGTTGTGCTACCTCGGGGCGACCACCGTGCTTCAGACGCAGGACGATTTCCGGCTGGTGATCCCGTACGTCGAGTTTGCCAAGCAGCTCCGCGGTGCCAAGCCGCTGATTCTCGATACGAGCGCGCTCATCGACGGGCGGGTGCTCGATATCGCCGAGGTGGGGCTGCTGCAGACGCCGCTGGTGATCCCGGGGTTCGTGATCGGCGAGCTGCAGGCGCTGGGGGATTCTTCGGACAAGATGAAGCGGGCCCGCGGCCGGCGCGGCCTCGAGGTGGTGTCGAAGCTGCAGCGCTCGCCACGGCTTGATCTGACGCTGGACGAGACGGCGGTGGCGGGCAAGGACGTCGACGCGATGATGGTCGACCTGGCGCGGCTGATGCCGGGGACGATCGTCACGACCGACCTGGGGCTGAACCGCGTGGCGTCGATCCAGGGCGTCAGCGTGCTGAACATCAACGACCTCGCCAACGCCCTCAAGCCCAACGTCATCCCCGGCGAGCCGCTGACGGTCAGCCTGATGAAACGCGGCGAGCAGCCGGGGCAGGGCGTGGGCTATCTCGAAGACGGAACGATGGTCATCGCCGAGAACGGCGAGAGCGCCATCGGCGAAGAGGTGCATCTTGTGGTGAAGAGCACGATGCAGACGTCGGCGGGCCGGCTCATCTTCGGGCGGATCGAGGAGCCAGGAGCCGGGCATGACACCGGCGGGACGGCCACGCCGGGGGATGCGGCGGCGCTGGATGCGGAAGGAGATGGTGCGGCTGGCGGTCCGGGTGGCGGTGGTGGGGGCGGGGGAACGCCGTTCCGTGGGCGGCCTCGGGCGCATCGCAATCCGCGGCGGGGGTAAAGCGCGTGCTAAAATCGAACCATGGCAAAGAGAACCGCGCTCAACGTTCGGCTTTCCAGTGATCAACGGGCGTTTGTCCGCAAGCAGGTGCGTGCGGGTCGCTACACCTCGGAGAGCGAAGTCCTGCGAGAGGGCCTTCGGCGGCTGGAGGAAGACGAACGGTTCGTCGCGGACTCGGTCAGCAGCTTGCGGAAGAAGATCGCCGAGGGGCTGGCCGACGTGAAGGCCGGGAGGCTTGTGGACGGCCCGTCGGTCTTCGCGCGGATCAGAGAGATGAGCAAGGCGCGTCGGAAGAAGGTGGCGTGAGTCTGGCTCGCGGGTATGTGATGACGCTGGGGGCCTCGGAGGACCTCATGGCGATCTGGTGCTATCTCGCCGAAAACGCGGGGATTCGTCCGGCGGACAGGCTCGCGGCGGAGTTCGAGCAGTGGTTCGAGCGCCTGGCGGAGAACCCGCGCCTTGGCCACGCGCGGCACGATGTGGCGCCGTCACGCCTTCTGTTCTGGGTTCTTCACCGCTACTTGATCGTCTATGACTCGCAAACCAATCCGATCAGAATCGTTCGGGTACTCCACGGCGCCCGCGATCTGAAGACGATTTTCGATTCACGCGAGGATGCATGAAGTTCGATGCTGCGTTCGGCTATTCGTGGCCGGGAACGAGGTCGACAATCGCGTGCAGCATCTTCAAGTACACGGACTTTCCCATACCAATCGCCGCCTGATCCCCATCCTCCACCGCCGCCTCAAGCAGCGGCAGAATCCACGGCGCATACCCCGAATCGCGGTCGCTCGCGGCGTAGGCATTGCGGAACCACGCTCTTCCCGGTGCGCCGTCGGGCAACTTCCAAACGCGGTCGGTGTCGTGCAGGATCGCGTTCAGCGCCACGGCCCGCTGGGCGCGGGCGGCGACATCTGCGTTCACCACTTCCTCGATGCTCTGGTGCAACGCCGTTGATGCAGCCTCGAGCTGCGTCAGCGCCGGCTCAAACGCCGCCGAGTCCAGCGTCAGCTTTCGTGCTTCGGCTTTCTTCGACAGGCGGTCGATCTGCTTCCGAAAGTCCGGTGCCACGCGCCGCGGGTCCAACGGCAGCACGTCGGCGTTCGCCAGCCGCGCTGTGATGAGGGCCGTCATCCGTGCGTTCATCTGCGCCGGGAGGTAGTCGTCGCCGACGACGGCGCGGTACCAGTCGAGGGTGTCGTAGATGGAGTGGTAGCTCGTGCCCGGCGCGCCGCCCGAGCCCAGCGAGATGCTTGGGACCAGGACGTGGCAGACGAAGCCGATGTGATCCGAGCCGCCCCCGAGGTCGCCGATCGGGGGCTCGGGGAGCGTGGCTTCCGCGCTCGCGGGTGGCGATCCGGGTGCGGGCGCACTCGCCGAGCGCTTCGCCCAACTCTCGTACACCGTGCCCGGCGATTTCATCTCCTCGGCCGTCGGCGGCTTGCGCCGTGTGTGGTTCACCAGCGGCGCGTTGGGCACCGCCTTCGCCGAGTCGTAGATGAGCGAGCGGAGCGTCGGCGTCGCCGAGGCGTAGAAGTTTGGCCCCATCGTGGCCATGTCGAGGTTGATGTACGCGACACCGTTCTTTTCGAGGTCGTCGCGGTTGCCCTCGACCCACTCGACGCTGCCGAGGATTCCGAACTCCTCGGCCCCCCACGCCGCGAACACGATCGAGCGATCCGGCGGCGAGCCCGCCTTCGCCAGATCGCTGAACACCCGCGCCGCCTCGAGCACCAGAATCAGGCCGCAGGTGGGGTCGCACGCGCCGTGGTTCCACGCGTCGTGGTGGCAGCCGATGATGATCTTCTTCTCGGGCTCCTTCGCGCCTTTCAGCGTTGCGAGGACGTTCGCCGTCTTGGTGATCTGGCGCGATTGCTCGACCTTCAGACGAACGCGCAGGTCCGCCCCTCCATAGAGCCTGTACGGCGTGGGCAATCCGCCCTGCCACTCGGGCACGCGGTCCGCCACCGGCTCGCCGGTCATCGCCTTGAGGATCGGCTGGGCCGATTCCCACGAGATCGGCTGCACGGGGATCACGGGCAAGCCCGCCTCTTCCGCCGTGATGCGCGGCGCGTTCTCGGTGGCTTCGATCATCGGCGTCAGCGGGTCGCCCGCGAGGCCCGTGAGAATCGACCCGCACTGCACCTGCGTCGGCGTGGCCCACCCGCCCTCGGGGTACGCCGGTCCGCGCTGAAAGCCTGAATCCTCGGGGTCGGTGAAGATGAGCAGCCCCGCCGCGCCGGCCTCTTCGGCGAACATCGCCTTGAACCCGCGGAAGTTCCCGCCGTAGCGGGCCAGGACGATCGCGCCCTTCACGTCGATGCCGAGCTCTTTGAGCTTGGCGAAGTCGGACTTGGTGCCGTAGTTGGCGTAGACGACGGGGCCGGTGACATCGCCCGAGCCGCTGTAGGCGTTCCACGCGAGAGGGATGAGATCGGGGCTGCGGGTGTAGTCGTCGCCGGGGATGGGTGGCTCGGAGAGGCCGAGTTTTCTCGCGGCAGTGGGGGGCGCGATGATCTCAAGCTCGGCACCGACGGGCTTGGCGAGGTAGGGCCAGACCCAGTGGGTCTGCACTTCGAGCCCCATGTCGGCGAAGGCCGTGGCGAGTTTGTCGATGGTGCGCAGGTCTCCCGGTGTGCCAGCGACGTGCGGCTCGGACGCCACGAGTTCGTGCCAGGTGCGGAGACGGGCGGCGTCGATGCCTTCGAGGAGTTTGCGCTCAAACGCCAGCTGGGCTTCGCGGCGCTCAGGGACGAAACGCGACATCGAGAGTTCCTGTGGCGGCGGCGCGGCAAAGACGGACGACGCGGCGAGCAAGCAGAGTGAGGTCACGATCGCTTTCATCCGCTCAGCATACTCGGGACTCCGGCATCATCCGAACCCCGAGCGCGAGCTCGGGGCCACCATGCGAACACAGCCAGCGGGATTGACACCCTCGGCGTCCGGCGAGTGGCTCCGAGCTTGCGCTCGGGGTTCGGTTCGAGTGTCTTTCTCGCCCCAACAGCCGTACCCTCCGCCCATGCTGCGCATCAAGCCATTCACCGCCCTCCGCCCTCCGGTTGAGCACGCCGCGGAGGTGGCGTGCGTGCCGTACGACGTGATCAACACCGCCGAGGCCCGCGTGCTCGCCGAGGGCAAGCCGCGGTCGTTCCTGCATGTGATCCGACCAGAGTTGGGCCTGCCCGACGGCACCGATCCCTACTCTGAACAGGTCTACCGCGCCGCCTGCGACAACTTCGCGCGCTTCCAACGCGAGGGCACGCTGAAGGCCGCGCCGCGCCCCGGCGTCTACCTGTATCGCCAGCAGACAACGCTGCTGGGCCGCAAAGTCAGTCAGACGGGCGTCGTCGCCTGCTGCCACATCGACGACTACGAACGCGGGATTATCAAGAAGCACGAGAAGACCCGCAAGGACAAGGAAGACGACCGCACCCGGCACGTCCTCGAGCTGAACGCCAACGCCGAGCCGGTGTTCTTTCTTTTCAAGGACGAACCGTCGCTCGCCGCGTTTATCGCGCGCGACGCCGCTCCGTCCGTCGCGCCGTTGTACGACTTCACCGCGCCCGACGGCGTGCGCCACACCATCTGGGAATGCCCCGAAGCCGCGGCGTACGTCAGCGCGTTCAAGAACGTCCCGGTCGCGTACGTCGCCGACGGCCACCACCGCACCGCCGCCGCCGCCCGGGCCGGGGCGGAGAAGCGCGCCGCGAATCCCGGTCACACAGGCGACGAGGGCTACAACTGGTTCATGGCCGTGCTGTTCCCGGCGTCGCAGCTGACCATCCTGCCGTACCACCGCATGGTGAAGAGCCTGGGCGATTTGTCGCCGTCAGCGTTTGTCGAGCGGCTCGGCGCGGTCGGTAAGGTCGAAAGCGCCAGCGCCGCCGAGCCCGGCGCGCGAGGCTCTTTGGGCGTCTATCTCGGCAAGGCCCACGGCTGGAAGCGCGTCACCATCCCCGCCGATTCGATCCCCACCAACGACCCTATCGCGAGCCTCGACTACGAGATGCTCGCCGACCGCATCCTCGGGCCGATCCTCGGCATCACTGATCTGCGCACCGACAAGCGCATCGATTTCGTCGGTGGCATCCGCGGCCCGGGCGAACTGGAAAAGCGCGTGGACTCCGGCGAGATGGCCGCGGGGTTCTGCATGCACCCGGTGCAGATCGAGCAGCTGATCGCGATCGCCGACGCCGGGGCGATCATGCCGCCTAAGAGCACATGGTTCGAGCCGAAACTGCGGAGCGGGCTGCTCGTGAATCCGCTGGCCTGAGGCGGGCTCGCGCCGTTCCGCGGCTCGCCGCAGTTGTGGCGCTCGGCGCGGGTGTTGGCGAAAACACCGCCGTCAGCCGCACGCCGCCGAAATCCTCTTTGTAGATCAACTCGCGCCTCATACGGATCGTTATACAGATCCCAGTTGACATCCGCGCGTTTGGTGTCCGTGCACCGGCCCTCGCTTGCGCTTCGGGTTCGTGATCGAAGCCCGCCAACGAACCCGAAGCGCAAGC
>JBJXFG010000008.1:0-26153 GCA_046154665.1 Phycisphaerales bacterium
CGCCGGTCGATCTCGAGCTGCATTTCGCCGGGGCCGCGGGTGCCGATGCCTCCGATGCCCGCACCGCCGACGATGCGCTCGAGGTGGTCCCACATCGCACGCAGCCGCGGGAAGGTGTACTGCAGCTGCGCGAGCTCGACCTGCAGCTTGGCCTCGTGCGTGCTGGCGCGACCGGCGAAGATGTCCAAGATCAGCTCGCTGCGGTCCAGCACCTTGACCTCGAGCACTTCCTCGATCGCCGCGATCTGCTTGGGGCTCAGTTCGTGGTCAAAGATGACGACGCCGGCGCCAAGCTCGGCGGCCATGGCCTTGAGCTCGGTGAGCTTGCCCTTGCCCATGTAGGTGCCCGCGACGGGCTTCTTCAGGTTCTGGGTGAGCTCGCCGACAACGGTGGCGCCAGCGGTCTGGGCCAGGGCGCGGAGCTCCCCGAGGGGGTCGCGCTCATCGAAGCGAGAATCGGGGAGATGGACCGCCACCAGCACGGCCAGCTCTTGCTGGATCCGGATGGTGGTGCGTTCTTTTGGGGCGGGCATGGGTCAGGATCGTAGGTCGCGCGATCGAGACGTCGAAGCAGTCGGTCCGTGAAGCCGCCCCGAGAACATCTATACTCTTCGCCCCTGACGGGACGCCCGCGGTCCGTCCGCGTCGACGAAAGCCCCGGCGTTGAACGCCGGGGCGTTGATCTCGGTGCGGACACGACCCTCCCGCGCTTCTCGACTTCACCCTTTTCGGAACCTCATCGTGGCCCACCATACCCCCGCCCCCTTCAAGTCCACCGCCTCCCCCAGCAACCCCAAGCACTACGACCTCATCGTCGTCGGCGGCGGGCCCGCCGGGTATGTCGGGGCCATCCGTGCCGCTCAGCTTGGCATGAAGGTCGCCTGCGTCGAGCGCGACAAGCTCGGCGGGGTATGCCTCAACTGGGGGTGCATCCCCACCAAGGCGTTGCTGGCCAACGCCGAGCTGTACGAGAAGATCGCCCACGAGGCCGACACCTGGGGGCTGAAAGTGCGCGACCTGTCGGTGGACTGGTCGAAGGTGATCGGGCGCTCGCGCGATGTCGCCGGCAAACTCAACAAGGGCATCGAGTTCCTGCTCCGCAAGAACAAGATCGACCACATCAAGGGCAACGCGAAGATCGTCAGCGGGCGGAAGGGCAACGGCCCAACCGCCACCCCCTGCCGTGTTGAGATTCAGGACGCCCAAGTGCAGGACACGCTCACGCACGCGCCGACCACGATCACCCCCAAGGCCCGCGACACCCTCACCGCCACCAATGTGCTCATCTGCACCGGCTCGGTGGCCCGCGAGCTGCCCTTCGCCAAGTTCGACGGCGACAAGATCATGGGCGCCCGGGAGGCGATGAACACCAAGACGCAGCCCAAGAGCCTCATCGTCGTCGGCGCCGGCGCCATCGGCATGGAGTTCGCGTACTTCTATCACTCCTACGGCACCAAGGTCACCGTCATCGAAATGATGCCCCGCATCCTGCCCGTCGAAGACGACGACGTCTGCAACGCCATCGAGAAGCTCTACCGCAAGAAGGGCATGGACATCCGGACGAACACGACCACGATGAACGTCGAGAAGACTTCATCGGGCGTCAAAGTCACCGTTGCTCCTTTCGTCAACGGCAAGGCCGATGAATCGAAGAAAGAAGTCCTTGAAGCCGAGAAGGTGCTTCTGGCCATCGGCGTCAAAGGCCGCTACGACGGCCTCTTCGACGCCTCCCTCGGCCTCGAAACTTTCAAAGACCACATCAAAACCGACTTCAAGTGGGGCGAGCAGGGCGACCCCGTCATTGATTACAAGACGAACATCCCGGGCCTCTACGCCGTGGGCGACATCATCGGCCCGCCCTGGCTCGCGCACGTGGCGAGCGAGGAGGCGATCATCGCCGTCGAGCGCCTCGCCGGCCACGACCCGATCCCGATGCACTACGGCGTGATCCCCGGCTGCACCTACTGCCACCCGCAGGTCGCCAGCGTCGGCTACACCGAGCGGGCGCTGATCGAGCAGGGAAAGGTCAAGGGGAAGGACTACGCCATCGGCAACTACCCGCTGCAGGCCCACGGCAAGGCCATCGCCAGCAACCAGAACGTGGGGCTCGTGAAGATCATCCGAGGGCTGCCGCGCGGCGAAATCCTCGGCGCCCACATCTTCAGCGACCAGGCGACGGAGCTGATCGCCGAACTCACCCTCGCCCGCCGCCTCGAGGCGACGACGGAAGAGTTAAACGTGACCGTGCACGCCCACCCGACGATGCACGAGGCGATCCATGAGGCTTCGCTCGCCAGCGAGGGGCGGTTGATTCACGGGTGATGCACATGGACTTTGTGGTCGTCATCGAGCGCGCAGACGACAGCTCTTCCTCCTCGTACGTGCCCGATCTGCCCGGCTGCGTGTCCTGCGGCGACAGGCCGGACGAGGCCCGCACGCTCATCCGCGAGGCAGTCGCGTTGCACATCGAATGCCTGCGCCAGCACGGTGACAAGGTGCCCACGCCGCAAGCCATGACGGATGTCGTCCGCGCGGCGTGAGGCCAAGAGCGAGCCCGACAGTGCAAATGGTGGTCGACGAGGACACTCCGACGAGACAGGGGCGGCAGGTTCGCGGGTGACTTGGCCCGGGCGTCGCGTGCGATTGTGCCGTAAGTCCTCGAGTTATTCGTCTCCTCGCAAGCCCTCGAGCCAAACTCCGACGCAAAAAGGCCCGAAAACCACGTACGCCGCTCTTGTCTTGTGCGCTGTGTTCGGTAGTCTGGCCACCATGCCCCGATTGACGCCCACCACCCCGCCGACCTTCGCCCTCGCCGCCGCGCTCGTGCTCGGCATCGCGCACGCTGCGCACGCCCAGCCCGTCATGCGGGACGCCCGCCTCCAGGTCGCCCAAGTCGCCGACGGCCTCGGCGGCGGGCAAGGCCAGATCGCCACCGGCTTCGTCTTCGTCGATGCCGACACCATCCTCGCCGCGCGGCGTGGCGACGGCAAAGTGGTCAGGCTTGATCTTCTCCCCGGCCAGGTCGTCACCCCCGGCCCGGTCGTTGCCGACCTCGACATCGTCTCGCCCACCGGCAACGACAGCCAGACCGAGTACGGCGTCCAGGGCATCTGCCTCCACCCCAACTTCGCCACCAACGGCTACATCTACATCCGCTATGACCTCTCGCCCACCGTCGGCGTCGACACGGCACAGTCCGTCATCGCCACCCAGCCCAACTTCTCGGTCAGCCTGCCCACTCAGAACGTGACGGACCGCTTCGTGTGGAACCCCGCGGCGAACGGCGGCGCTGGTGCCCTCACGTTCGACGCACGCATCATCTCAACGACATTCGACACCCGCTACCACCACGGCGGCGGCCCGCGCTTCGGTAACGACGGCAAACTCTACATCCCCACCGGCGACCTGCGCCGCGTCACCTGGATCCCCGGGCACGCCGGCCTGCTCATCTCTGCCAACTACGCCGGCACCACCACCGCCGACCTCGCCGTCATCCTCCGCCTCAACGACGACGGCACCACACCCGCCGGCAACCCCTTCGCCTCCACGCCCGGCGCAGGCCGCTGGTTCGCCTACGGCATCCGCAACACCTGGGCGCTGAGTTTCGACCCACTCACCGGCGCGCTGTGGAACACCGACAACGGCGAAGGTGTCTTCGACGAAATCAACCTGGTTTTCCCCGGCTTCAACAGCGGCCACGGCGACCTCATGGGTCCCGTCGGCCACCCTGAGCAAGAGGGTTCCACCGCCGGCCTCGTGAACCTGCCCGGCTCCACCTATGCCGACCCGAAGTTTTCGTGGCTCGGCACGGTGGGCATCACCGCCATCCGGCACCTCTACGCGTCGGCTCTGGGCTCTTCGTTCAACAACGCGGTGATGGTCGGCAACGTCAACACCGGCAACCTGTGGATGCTCCGCCTCAACGCGGCCCGCGACGGCTTCGCGTTCACCAACCCCGGGCTCCAAGACCTCGTGAATGACGCCGGCGCTTTCGAGAACCCGCTCACCACCGAGGCCGCGGAACTGCTCGCAGGCACGGGCTTCGGCGGAACGCCCACCGGGGCGCTCGCGATCGAACTGGGCCCGGATCGTCTGCCTTATGTGCTCACCGCCACCGGACGCATCTACCGCATCAGCCGCGTGACCCCCTGCCCCGCCGACGTCAACGGCGACGACCTGGTGAACACCCAGGACCTCACGGCGTTTCTCGGCCTTTTCGGTTCGAGCGTCGTCGTGGGAGCGCCCGGCGACATCGAGCCCGACGGCACCGTCAACACGGTGGACCTCACCAAGTTCCTCGGCCGCTTCGGCGATGACTGCCGGTAAACGCCCGACTTGAGCGCGAGCGTCCGAGCAACGAGCCCCGAGCGTGAGCGAGTGGGTTCAGCGGGTCCGATTCGCACGGGTTATCGCCAGACCCGCTCGCCGACGCTTGGGGCTTGATCGCTTCACGATTTCATTGACGCGGCCTGATCGCGCGGTACCTTCGCCATCGGAGGAACCCCGATGAAGATGATCCGTGCCCCGTTCGCGCTCCACACCGCATTGGCGGTGCTTGCTTTCGCGAGCGTTCTCGCCCAGCGCGCCGACGCCGACTTCGCCAACCCCGGCCCTCACCAGCCAGGGTTCCGCACCGTCACCGTCGCGCGCCAGCCCGGCCTCGGCTCCGGCACCTTCACCGCACTGCTCTACTACCCCGCCACCAGCGTGGGCTCGAACGCGCCCTTCGACGCGAGCGCCGCCCCGTACCCCGTCGTCTCCTTCGGCCACGGCTTCTTCCAGGCCACCACCCAGTACGACAACCTCTTGGCCCACCTGGCCACCCACGGCTACTTCGTGATCGCTTCGAACTCCGAGGGCGGCCTCTTCCCCAGCCACCAGAACTTCGCCAACGACATCCGCTCGTGCCTGGGGTTTATGGAGAGCGAGAACGCCGCACCGGCATCGCCTTACTTCCAACGCGTGAACACCTCAGCGCTGGGGTTGAGCGGTCATTCGATGGGCGGCGGTGCATCGATGCTCGCCGCCGCCGTCGATGCACGTGTCAGAGCGCTCATCCCTCTTGCCCCCGCCGACACCAACCCGAGTTCAATCGCCGCGGCACCACAGATCGACATCCCCACGATGTACATCGTCGGCACCCAAGACACCATCGTCCCCACCGGCCCCAACGCCCAGGTGATGTACGACAACACCCCCGCCCCGCGCCGCCTCGAGCAAGTCATCGGCGGCTTCCACTGCGGCTTCACCGACGCGAGCACCTTCGGCTGTGACTCTGGCGCTGTCACCCGCGAGGCCCAGCAGGTTTTCGTCAAACGACTCATGGCCGAGTTCTTCGCGCTCACGCTCAAGGGCGATCAATCGACGTGGCGGCGCTCGTGGGGCCCTGAGTCCGCGAGCGTCACAGGCCTGACGCGCGCCGGTTCGCCACGGGCTTCACTCACCCCCGCGGCCCAGTCCATCACGGCCCCTGCGAACACGCCCGCCGCCGCCACGCTCACGCTCACCAACGACGGCACGGTGCCGGTGCCGTTCACGCTGCTGAGCGAAGACGCGACCTGGCCGATCACGCCCTCGCCGCTGACGACGCCCCTTCTCGCCCCCGGCGCGAGCACAGGCGTGAGTTTCACAGTGACCGCCCCGCCCGGCCCCGCCTCATCGCAGACCGCGCTCGTCAGCGCCCGCAACACGCTCGATAACAGCACCCGCGCGTATGCGAGCATCACCTTCAACCGCCCGCCGCCGCCACCGGGGGGGTGCCCGGCGGACCTCGACAACAACGCCCAGATCAACGTCGCCGATCTCACGCTGTTCCTCGGCCTCTTCGGCACGCCGGTCACCCCGCCGGGGGGGCCGGGAGACATCAACGCTGACGGACAAGTCAACGTCGCCGACCTGACGCTGTTCCTCGGGGTCTTCGGCACGCCCTGTGCGGCTTGAGCGCGATCTTCACGCGTCCATGATCGAATCCAAACGCCGCTGGCGCATCTTGCTCCCTCACCCAACCACAAGGGAGCCCCATGAGCCTGAGCATGCGTTTGACCGTCTCCGCCGCGATCCTCTCCACCGCCGCCGGCGCCAGCGCCGCGGTTTCGCTGAGTGATACCGCCCCGTCGCCGAGCCCCTCGGCGTTGAGCAAGGCCCGCACGGCCGTGAACGATCCCAGCGCCCCCTTCAGCGTCGTCGTCCTGCCTGACACGCAGAACTACTCCGAGTTCTACCCGCAGATCTACAACGCACAGACGCAGTGGATCGCCGACAACGCACGCTCTCTCAACCTCAAGTTCGTCTCGCACGTCGGCGACGTCGTAAACCACGGCGACCGCGACAACGAATGGCAGGTCGCGCGCACCGCCATGGACACCCTCGACCGCGCCAACATTCCCTACGGCGTCGCCGCGGGCAACCACGATGTCACCCCCTCGGGCGGGGCCGGAACCGCCTACATCCCGCAGAAGTTCCTCCAATACTTCGGGCCTCAGACCTTCGCCGGCCGCAACTACTTCGGCGGCGCGTCGCCATCGGGCATGAGCAGCTTCCAGCGGTTCTCCGGCGGCGGGCGCGACTTCCTCGCCATGCACCTGTGCGTAGACACCCCCGTCGAAGAACTCGCCTGGGCCCAGGGTGTCCTTGCCGACAACCGCGACAAGCCCGTCATGCTCACCACCCACCGCTACCTGCAGGACGCCGAGGATTACACCTCCGGCGTGCCCGTGGTGCCCTCGGGCCGCTACCCCTCGGTCTGGTACAACTTCGAAGGCACCTATCACCCGCAGGGCATCCAGAGCAACGAGTTCTTTGATTCGTTCGTTCGAACCAATCGCAATGTTTTCATGGTCCAGTGCGGCCACTTCCACGAAGAGTACCGCCAGACTTCCAACAACCTCTACGGCGCGCCTGTTCACGAAGTGCTGTCAGACTATCAAGACGACCCCAACGGCGGCGACGGCTGGCTCCGCATCATGAACTTCAACACCGCCGCCGACCGCATCGATGTCAAGTCGTACTCCCCCACGCTCGGTCAGTTCCGCACCGCCGGCGAGAGCCAGTTCTCGCTCGGCGTCGACTTCGACCGCTACGCCACCCGCAAGGGCTCGCGCACGATCTCGTTCCAGAACGGCATCAACGGCTACACCGGCACGCAGGACACCTGGATCAACCAGGCCGCGGCCAACACGTCCTACGGCAACAACACCGTCTTCACCGCCGACGACGACACCAACAACAGCATCTTTAACGACTCGCGCGGCCAGGGTCTGCTCCGCTTCGACCAGATGTTTACCAACAACCCCTTCGACCAATCGAAGATCCCCCTCGGCTCGGTGATCGAGTCCGCGTCGCTGCGCATCGTGCTCTCCGACGACGTGGATTCACCGATCTACGACGCCGACTTCAACGTCTTCCTCATGACCCGAGACTGGAGCGAGTCCAGCACCTGGAACTCGCTCTCGGGCGGGCTCACGCAGGGCAGCGACTACAGCTCGTTCCTCGGCACGATCGAAGGCGACAACAGCCCCGACGGCGACTACTGGAGGGTGCTCGACCTCACCGCCGCCGTACAGGCCTGGTCCAACGGCCTCCCCAACTTCGGCATCGCCATCCTCCCCGAAATCATCTCGGGCAACGACGACGGCGTCGACTTCTGGTCCAGCGAAAACGCCAACACCCTTTACCGCCCCGTCCTCGAAATCACCTACCGCCTTCCCGACGGCACGCTGTTCCGCCCCGTCCCAGCGGCGTCCACCGCCGCGGCCCTGCTGATGCTGCCCATGGGCGGGCTGCGCCGTCGGCGCTGAAGGAGCGGAAAAATGCGGGCGACAGGAATCGAACCTGCACGTCAGTAAAGACACGGGAACCTAAATCCCGCGCGTCTGCCAGTTCCGCCACGCCCGCGACGATCGTTCTCAATCATAGCGCTCATCGTCCTACGTCCGAGGCGTTCCGAGCCGTCCGCGCGAGCGGATGGTCTCAACCGATGAAGAGCCAAACACGCTCGATCGTCGGCTTGCGCCGACGGCTCGGATGCGACCGCGTTCCGCTCGAATCGTGTTCGCGACGCGGGCGATATCCTCCCTCCGCCGCGTGCCTTCACGCCGCCGCGGCAGGAGAACCCCATGCGCCCCACAACCCGCCCTTGCCTGACGCCGACGCGTCCCGCGACGCTCGCTTGCACCGCCTTTCTCGCCGTGGCCCCGATGGTCGCGCCGACGCTCGCGCAGTCCGACCCCGCTCCCGCCACGCCCCCATCTCCGAGCGCCCCCGAGGCACCGCGTCCGAACCCCGCCGACGCGTACCAGCAGCTGCCCGAAGTCGCCAGGCAGATGATCGACAGCGCGAGCGGCTCGCCCTCCACCCCTGCCGCCGTCACCCCGGTGGCGCACGTCGAGACCCGCGGCACCGGCCCGAAGCACGTCGTTCTTGTCCCCGGCATCGCGTGCGATTGGTCCGTGTGGGACGCGTTCATGACGCGAAACGCCGAGCGTTTCACGATGCACGCCGTCACGCTGCCGGGGTTCGCCGGCAGCGCCGCGCCGCCGATGCCCGATGCAGACAAGACGGCGTGGTCGTCGGATGTGTGGATGCTCAACGCGCGGCGTGCGGTGTCGGCGGCAATCGCTTCTCGCGAGCTGGCCACGCCGCCGATCGTGGTCGGGCATTCGATGGGCGCGCAGGTCGCCCTGCGCCTGGCGACGGAAGAGCCCGAGCGCGTCAGCGCCGTGGTGATGGTCGACGGCTTCGCCGCCTGGCCGCTCACGCCCACGCCCATCCCGCTCCAGGCTCGCCAGGCGATGGTCGACAACCAGATGGCGGGCTTTTTCGATACGCAACTCGCGGCGAACGACGCCGCCGGGCTCCGCCAGATGTTCCGCACCGGCGTGATCGATGCCGCGCGCGCCGAAGCGCTCGTCACCATGTCGAAGACCACGCCCACCGAAGTGTTCAAGCGTTACTTCCTTGAACTCGTGAGCGCCGACCACACGCCGGGGTTGAAGACGATCGCCAAGCCCGTGCTGGTGATGGCCGCGGTCGCCCCCGCCCCGCCCCCGGTGCCGCCGGGCCAGCCCGCCCCACCCGACACCCGCGAGACGCTCCGCACCGTGTGGCGGACGCAGTTCGAGGGGCTCGACCGCGTGCAACTCGAGTTCATCGAGGGCGCACGCCACTTCATCATGGACGATGCCCCCGAGCGCTTCGATGCGCTCATCGCCACGTTCTCGGACAGCCTCAAGCCCGCCCTGCCCGAACCCGCTTCGCCCGAGAAACCGTCGACCGGCGGCACCCCGTGAGTGTCCGCCAGAGCCGCTCGCACGCTCACCGAACTTTGACACAACGCGGGCGTTGCCCCGGCCTCTCCGGCACGCTACCGTTTGTATGCCCCGATGAAAGGGCCCACAGAAAGGGCCCGATCTGAAAGGAAGAAGACGAGAGACCCCCCGACCCCCGGCACGCGAGAACCAGTCCCGGGCGTCTGAACGAGCGACCGACCCATGGCTGCCCCGCTTCGCAGGAAGGCCGACGGTTCGGGGCCTAAGCCCCGCGGGGGTCGTACTCACTCCAGCGCGAACCACGCGAACCACATGGAAGCCTCGGGCGACGCGAGCGAGGGCACGCCCCCGGCCCCGCACGGCATCCATCTTTTGAAGGAAGCGCCCGCCGCCGCGGTGCGCCAGCCGGCGGCCGGGGCCGACGATCTTCACGCGCTGATGGCCCGCGGTGCCGGCGTACTGGGCGGCCACCACGACCTCTCCGACTTCGCGCCCGCCGACGCCGCCGCTTTTTCGCCCGGCCTCGCCGCCAAGGTGCTGGTGCTGAACAAGCTCTACATGGCGATCCGCGTGATCAGCGCTCGGCGTGCGTTCTGCATGCTGATGCAGCAGGCCGCCGAGGTCGTCCACGTCGAGGACGGGCAGTACATCTCGTACGACTTCGAGACCTGGG
The DNA here is from genome assembly GCA_046154665.1 of Phycisphaerales bacterium. Lineage (GTDB taxonomy): Bacteria > Planctomycetota > Phycisphaerae > Phycisphaerales > UBA1924 > JAFLCM01. The sequence continues at coordinate 9,940 of JBJXFG010000008.1, forward strand.
CCGAACTGAGCGAGATCCGCAAGCAGCTCGAGGCCGAGAGCTTTGATTGGGTGCGGACGATGCGGTTCGAGATCGCCGTGCCGAAGGTGATCCGGCTGCTGGGCTATGACCGTTTGCCCGAGCAGCACGTGAAGCTGAACCGCCGCAACCTGTTCGCGCGCGATCGCAACCAGTGCCAGTACTGCGGCCGTCACTTCCCCACCAGCGAACTCTCGATCGACCACGTCATCCCCCGCGCCCACGGCGGGGCCGACACCTGGGAGAACCTGGTGTGCGCCTGCGTGCGCTGCAACGCGAAGAAGGGCGGAAGAACGCCGGAGCAGGCGACGCTGCCGCTGATCCGCAAGCCGGTGCGGCCGAAGCGCAACCCGATGATCACGGTGCGTCTGGGCCAGGAAAGGTATCAGTCCTGGCGGACGTTCCTGGATCATGCGTATTGGTCGGTGGAGTTGAGGTAGTTTGCCAGGGCTTTCCGGAAAGAGGTCGAGTGCCAGCGCTGTGTGCTAAGCGATGGGCGAGCTTTCATTTCGACGCGGGATGCGGAAAATGCGAATCCGGGCGCTGGGGCTTATACTTGTCCTTTCGGCAGGCTTTGTCGTCTCGATTGAGAGCGTGAAAAAAGTACCCTGGCAAGACAATTGGGAACGGCCCGCCGCCGCCGATTCCGATGTACTTCCTCAGAGGTTCTGCGTACTCACCGTAGATGAAGTCGATCTCTGGACGCGGCACTTGAGGCAGATCGCTCTCCTCCGTGGAGATCAGGTCGCTGCGGGTCCCGTATCGGTAGCATTCAATGACAAATCCGATGCAGCTGAAGCGACTGCCTCGAGGAACCCCAGTCACTTCGTCTTTGACCCCGTCGCAGAAGTGTGGAACCGCAATGTATGCTCTTAATCCGCGTGGACTGCAATCTCCGACCTTTTCCTCCAGCCAAAGCCCCATCCGATTCACTTCGCCCACGCTTAGATCATTGAGCTCGCCGATCAGGTCTGCGCGTATCTCGCCACTTGCTTCGATTGGCGGAACCATATGTGACGCGGGAACGCCGAAGGAGTCACGGAGGTCCGAAACATCTCTGTTCAGCAGCCCGACGTGTCGAACGAATGACGAGTTCTCGTCGGCAAGCTGCCCGACGACTGCGAAACGCTTCGCGCCTGCTCCCGCACCAACATGATGCCTCATGATTCTTGTCGCCATTTGGCGACAAACCTATCGAACTGTCGAAAGCGTGTCAATGGCGGTTTTGAGAACACCGCTTACAGCTTCTGAAGGCGGGGACGGCAACCGTGTCCAAATCTTGAGCACATCTCGGAGCTTGTCGGCAACGACGTCGCAGAACCACTCGTGCCCGGAATCGCGGAGCGAGCCGAGACGTGACTCGACTCGGGAGGGCGCTGTGCAAAGGAACGCTACGTTCGCACTCGCCGCGATCGCCGCGTTCTTGCTGTCATGCAGGAGAACTGCTTTGGTGTAATCCGATGCAAGTTCGTCAATCTTTGCCGTCAGCATCGGGAATGCATCAACCCTGGCCGGAGGATGAACCTCCAAAACTCGTTGGATGCTTCGGAGTGCCGTGAGCGTTGTCGAGATCTGAGACTTTGGATCTAGGAAATCAACGAGCACGTCAACCGTTCGGGGTTCGATCATCGACGCGTAGGTCCGAATCGCCGCGAGAACTGCTGGCTCCACCTCGGAACTCGGGCGGTTCCGCATGTCGATCGCGAAATCCCGGAGGAGCTTCGTAACCCTTTCTCGCATATCGCCGTGAAACTGCAGTTCATGAGCGGCTAGGACAACCTCGCAGTTCCAATCTCGTCGCTCAGGCGTTGACCACTGGCGACGGCCGAGTTCCTGCGCAACGACCATAGGGGCTTCGCTATCTGCGGCCGAGCCGATCAGCTTCCAAAGAGCTTCGGCCCTTTCCGAAGCGGGCAAAGACTCATCGCGAACGACTTCCAAATGCTGGCGAGTCGCTGCAGGGGGACCGTCGAGTAATGCAGGCTCGAATTGTCCAATCGCCGAATGGCCGTCGGTCAGGGCTGAAGGAGCTCCATTCAGGACTAGCATCAATCTCTCGCCCGTCGTTCTTGATCGCCATCCAAGAATCGTAAGGGAAGCAGATTGGGTTTCCAGCTCAATGACGTTGTATCCATCGTCGGCGGATTGTCCCTTGATTTTTTGGATTTCCCTTGGAGTAAATCCTCGGTCGTCAGCCGGGATGCTGTCCTGCATGAAGTCAAAGCATGCGCGAAGCACAGCTCGTAGAATCGAATAATCTTGAGAGTAGTAAGCCGATGCATAGGCATTGACATGGTTTGGTCTTATGTCGCTTGGTGCCATGTCAATCACATGCGCAGAATGTGAGCCGCTCGTGCTGCGGCTCGAAGTATAGCTACTCGAGCGGATGGCGGATCCCTGAGAGTTGATTGGCATGCATCAGCCTCCTTCTCGCTGGCCCGCTTCGCTCAGGCCTGAGGGCGATGTGACGCGGAGTAATCGCTTTGCGTAGTAATCTGACAGCGCTTTCTGTTTCTTATCGAGGTTGGCGGATTTTTCTCGAATGATATCGATAAGTTCCTGTGTTAGCTGAAACTCGATGCTCTCGGGGAGCCCAGCATCGTTGTCCCATGCCAAGCGAAGAATGGTCGAAGAGACAAGCCCGTCAACGGACGAATCGTCGCGACTAAAAACAGGTCGAAGCTCACAGACAAATTGGAAATCACGCAGCGGCAGTCCGGCAGCTTGCGAAACTCTAAGGGCCTTATGTTGCCGGGCGATTCCTGGGATGTCCCTGCTTGCCGCCTTGAGCACTTCGGAGATTCTCTCAACCTCTTCGTTGTTGAACTGCGTGGTGTGCTCGGGGTTTGCGCGAATCCACTGGGTCACTTCATTGGCCCAGTCCTCAGCCTGTGAATCTCCGCCGCCAGCGAAGTTCCATACAAGACTCTCCACGGCACTGGCAATAGCTGTGTCGCGAATCGCCGTGTTGAGTGTGGCTCCGAGGGTCTCTCGAGATAAAAAGCCATCAAGCTTCTGGAGCCCTTGCACAACGATCGAGAACTCTTCTGGAGCGAGCCGCAGGGCTGACTTCAGGTCTTCGATTAGTGCCGGGCTGACCTCGTTCCGGCCCGGCAGTGCTCCGCGGAAATAGAAGACCTGATCGGACATGGTTCCAGACCTCAGATCGTGTCAGTGATCGATTCGCAGAAAACACACTCTCTGTTTCGGCAAAAAACAGTCTCATCCGTCAACCATGCCGCGAAAGCGTTCGCGTGCAAGGCTCACTAGGGCGTTATTCTACCCGAGATTTGGGCTTGGCGTGGCGGTGTCGTCCCAGAACCAGTCGACATAGGACGCCCGGCACACACGATAACGCCTTAAATGCCCCCCGAAGGACTCGAACCTTCGACCCGCTGATTAAGAGTCAGCTGCTCTACCAACTGAGCTAGGGAGGCGTACCGCCGTGCCCGATTCGGGCCGGGGCTGGATTTTGGACCGGCCATTGTACGGAGCCATCCTTGACCTGTCGAGCCCGTTGTTCCCGTTCGTTTTGCCGCCGGCCCTCCGATGCCCTCAGGTCACCTTGAATCCTCGGTCACCTCCTCGCCTGCACTCGCGCAGGCACTGATCCGACACTTCGCCCAGGGCGGTTCAGTGACGGCTTCTCGGGGTCCGAGTTCGAGTGGTAAGCCGAATGACTTCATTGACCCCGGCGTTTGGCCTACGCTCCGCCGACCCCTGAGACGTCACCCAAACAAACCCCATCACGCGGCAAAGTCTTTGACGCCGCACGTTCAGCCGGGTACCCTCTTCTCCCCCTTCGGCCGGGTTGGCAAGAATCGGCTGGGGGCTCGTTTTCGTTTTTCCGTCCCTGTTTGCTCCGTCACGCGTCGATGCCCCACCCACCTTCCCCGCCGTGTGGGCTCGTGGCGTGCTCGTCGGGTTCATCACCGATGATGAGTCCGTTTCTCGTAAGGATCCGCCCGCCATGCAACCTACCCATCGAGTGAGCCCCGGCCGTACCCGTCGTCGCCGCGCCCATCAGGCGCTGGAGATGGCCAAGCCGACGCTCTGCCCGCTCACCGGTCGTCCGAAGATGCACCACCGCGTGTGCGATGAGTCCGGCTTTGTGCGCCCCGGCCTGGTCATCCGCGTGCCCAAGCTGGGCATCGGCGTTGACAAGGGCTGAGCCCGTCGGCGTGCCGGGGCGTTGGACGGTTGTTCGTTCGATGCCCGCCGACATGCACCGCGAGCCGCCCGTGAAGCCCGCAGGGCTGGGCCCGTGCGTGTTTGTCGGGTGGCGCGCTCAGGACTCGAGTGGTTCAGAGACCGATCTCCTCCGACATCAGACGGCCCCGCCGCGCGGCGAGGATTCCCGTGGAACGGGGGGCGGTGCTGGGTCTGAGGGTCCTGGGGGGCCTGAGGTCCCGGGGGCGGGGGACGGAGTCACTTCATGCGGATTGCCATTGATGCCATGGGGGGGGACCACGCTCCCGACGCCATTGTGAAAGGTTGCCTCGACGCTCTGCCATTGCTGGGCGATGGGGACCGTCTGGTCATGGTGGGCGATGAGGCGGTGATCAAGGACATCGCCGAGGAGAAGGGTCTTTCGTCGGTCTTGGCGGCGCGGCTTGAGATCGTGCATTGCACGCAGAACATCGAGATGCACGAGTCGCCGGTTGAGGCGGTTCGGGGCAAGCCGGACTCGTCGATTGTCCGCTTGGCCCTGCTCGGGTCGGCGCGGAAAACGGCCGACCCGGTGGACGTGGTGATCTCGGCGGGCAACACCGGCGCGTGCGTCTCCGCCGCCACGATGTACATGAAGCGGCTTCGAGGGGTGCATCGGCCGGGGATCGCGTGCACCATCCCGAGCTTCCACGGGCCGGTGGTGGTGAGCGACGTGGGGGCCAACCCCGAGCCTCGGGCCAGCCATCTGGCGCAGTACGGGATCATGTCGTCGGTGTACGCCGAGCATGTGCTGGGGATCAAGAACCCGCGGGTGGCGCAGATGAACATCGGGTCGGAAGAGGGCAAGGGGACGGGGATGATCAAGCAGGTTCGCGAGCTGATGCAGCGCGTGCCGGGGCTGAACTATGTGGGGTTCATCGAGGGGCGGGACCTTTTCGATGGGGCGGCGGACGTGGTGATCACCGACGGTTTCGTCGGCAACACCATGCTCAAACTGACCGAGGGGCTGGCCAAGGCGCTGTTCAAGGGGATTGTGCACGAGGTGATGGCGGTCGACACCGACCTGGCGTTGAAGGTCCAGGCGGCCCTTTCGGGGCTGATCAAGAAGAACGACTACCATGAGTACGGCGGGGCGCCGCTGCTGGGCGTCAACGGCAACTGCTTCATCTGCCACGGCTCGAGCGAGGCGCGGACGATGAAGGCCGCCGTCCGAGTCGCGCGGGATCACGTTCTAAAGAACGTGAACGCGGCGATCGAGCGTCGTCTGGCCGAGTTGAAGAGCCTCGGGTTCGAGACCAGTGGGGGGGAAGAGCAGGAGTCCGCGTGAGCAAAGACGCTCCAGCATCCGGTTCGCACGCCGCCAGCGCGAGGCTGATGCCTCATGTGGTGCCGCCGGCGCTGAAGCAGGTGGGCGTGCGGATCGCGGGTACGGGTCACGCGGTGCCCGAGAAGATCGTGACCAACCACGATCTGGCGAAGGTGATGGACACGAGCGACGAGTGGATCGCGCAGCGGACGGGCATCCGCCAGCGCCGGGTGTGCGACGCGGCCAAGGGCGAGGGGCCGATGACGCTGTCCGCCGAGGCCCTGCGCCGGGCGCTGGCCGACGCGCGGATGGACGCGAAGGAACTCGACCTGATCATCCTGGGGACGGTGAGCGGCGAGATGCTGTGCCCCTCCACGGCGTGCCGCGTCGCCGACGCCGTGGGCGCGACCCCGGCGGGGGCGTACGACATCGTGGCGGCGTGCTGCGGGTTTGTGTACGGGCTCAACCAGGCCCACGCCGTCATCCGTTCCGGTCAGGCGCGGAACGTCGGGGTCATCGGGTGCGACTGCCTTTACGCGCGGATGGACCCCCAGAATCGCGCGGTGAACGTGCTGTTCGGCGATTCGGCCGGCGCCGCGGTGCTGCGGGCGACCGACGATACCACCCGGGGCATCATCGCCTCGACGATCCACGCCGACGGATCGCGCTGGACCGACCTGTACATCCCCAACGTGGCGAGCGACCTGCCCCCGGGCGCGGACGCCGAGCGCGACGGCATCATGTACGGCACGCTGCAGATGAACGGACGCGAGGTCTACAAGTTCGCGGTGGGGACGTTTACGCCGCTGATCGAATCGACGCTCGAACAGGCCGGCCTGAAGGCCGACGACGTGGCGATGTATGTGTGCCACCAGTCGAACGCGCGCATGCTGGAAGCGGCGCGGGATCGTCTGGGCGTCGGGCCCGACAAGCTCTACATCAACATCGACCGCTTCGGCAACTGCTCCGCCGGCAGCGTGCCGGTGGCGCTCGATGAACTGCGCAAGATGGGCAAGTGCCGTGAGGGCGAACTGGTCATGTTCGTCGCCTTCGGCGGGGGGATGACGTGGGCGAGCAGCCTGTGGCGGATGTAGGGCGGGGGGGGCAGTGGGGAGTGGGCAGTGGGGAGTCGGGAGTGGGGAGTCGGCAGTCGGCAGTCGGGAGTCGGGAGTGGGGGAAAACAGGACCGGAGGATGGCTGTGAGTGAGAATGATCGCACGTTGAAGATGCTGAATCGTGGATTGTGGGCCGCGCGGATCAGGCCGCTGGTTTTTCCGGTGGTGATGCTCGCGCTGCTGACGGCGTTCATTTTCTGGCGCGCTCCGTTCTGGGCGGGAAAGCCCGCGGTGTTCGTTGACGCCTCGTTCGAGCAAGCGGCGTCAAAGGCCGAGTCGCAGAACCGCCTGCTGGTGGTCGACGCTATGGCCTCGTGGTGCGGCCCGTGCAAGGTGATGGACGCCCACACCTGGCCAAAGTCGAGCGTGGTCGAGTGGATGAACGCCCACGCAGTGGCGTTTCAGTTTGATGTCGACAAGCAGCCCGAACTCGCGTCCCGCTTCGGGGTGTCGGCGATGCCGACGATCATCGTGCTCAAGGGTGGCGTCGAGGTCGCTCGCACGCTGGGCGGCAAGTCGGCTTCGGAACTGGTCGAGTGGCTGGAGTCGGTCCGCGCCCGCGCGGGGTGATGGGGAGGCCCACAACGGTTGCATCGAGCGTCGCGTGCTACTGATGGCGATCCGTCCACGGATCGACATCAGTGCCGCATGGCAACAGTGCAGACGATCCTCTACTGCTGTCTCCGGGGACGGAGCCAGCCGTGGCACGGCGTGCCGCAATATGGGCCCCTCCGATACACTCCACCAGCGTGGAAACGAGGCTCAAACTCGACATCCTCCCCCAGCCCGACGGCACCGCCTGCGGCCCGACGTGCCTGCACAGCGTCTATCGCTATTACGGCGATGACATCCCGCTGGCGAAGGTGGTCAGAGAGTCGGCGCGGCTGCGCTGGGGGGGCACGCTCGCGGTGATGCTTGCGTGCCACGCGCTGCGGCGCGGCTACCGGGCCGTCATCCACACGTACAACCTTGAGGTGTTCGATCCGACGTGGTTCACCCCCGAGGCCGACCCTGTCGTGCTGAAGCAGAAACTCAGGGCACGCCTCCGCGCGAAAGAGGGCAAGCGCCTGAAAGCCGAGATCAAGGCATACCTCGACTTCATTGATCTCGGCGGGCACATTCAATTCGATGACCTTACTCCCGAACTCATCGTCAGCCACCTCCGCGACGGCAAGCCGGTGCTCACGGGGCTCTCGTCGACGTATCTGTACCGCACGCCGCGGGAGTACGGTCCACGCTTTGAAGACGACGACGTCCGCGGCGACCCCTCCGGCCATTTCGTCGTGCTCTTCGGTCACAATCCGGAAACGAACACCGTGCGCGTCGCCGACCCGCTCGAACCCAACCCGCCCTTTGACAGCCACACGTACGAAGTGGGGATGGACCGGCTGATCTGCTCGATTCTGTTGGGCATCCTGACGTACGACGCGAACCTGCTGGTCATTGAGCCGGGGCCGGACTCGGCGGCGGCGGGCGGTGAAGCGCCTCGGCCCGCCTCGACAGCACGCCGCACTCCGGCCCGCACCCGCTCGTCGCACCCCCGGCCCGCTCGCAAGAAGACAACCAAGCGAAAGACTTGACCCATGTCCGTCCTGATCGTGACCGACAACCCCGAGACGTGGCCGCTCGACATCCCCGGCGTGGGCGTGGTCTCGGCGCGGAAGTACCTGACCGATCCGTCGTACGCCGAGGAGCGCGGGGTGAAGGTGTTCAACCTGTGCAAGAGCCACAGGTACCAGGCGCTGGGTTATTACGTGAGCCTGCTGGCCGAGGCGCGGGGGCACAAGCCGTTGCCCAGCGTGACGACGATCCAGGACCTCAAGAGCCTGTCGATGATCCGCTTCGCCGCCGAGGACCTTGAAGACGTCATCCAGCCGAGCCTGTCGCACATCCAGTCGACGACGTTCACGCTGAGCGTGTACTTCGGGCAGAACATGGCGAAGCGGTACGACCGGCTGTGCAAGGCGCTGTTCAACCTCTTCCCCACGCCGCTGCTGCGCGTGCAGTTTTCGTACGACGGCGGTCGCTGGCACCTCGAGAGCCTCGAAGCCGTCGCGGCGGGAGAGATCCCTGATCTGCACCGCTCGTTCGTCGAGTGGGCGGCGGGCGAGTACTTCTCCGGGCGCAAGAAGATTCGAGGGAAACCGCAGGAAAGAGGCTACGACCTGGCCATCTTGTACAACGACGAGCTCGCCGACAAGCCGTCAACGATGACCTCGATCAAGCACTTCCAGAAGGCGGCGAAACTGGTTGGGTTCAACGTCGAGATGCTCGACCGCGACGACTACGGGAAGATCGCCGAGTTTGATGCGTTGTTCATCCGCGAGACCACGGCGGTGAACCACCACACCTACCGCTTCGCGCGCCGCGCCGCCGCCGAGGGGCTGGCGGTGATCGATGATCCCACATCGATCCTCCGCTGCTCGAACAAGGTGTACCTTCACGAGCTCTTCGAAACCAACGACATCCCCTGCCCCAAGACCCTCGTCGTCCACCGTGAGAACAAGCACGAAGTCAAGGACAAGCTCGGCATCCCCTGCGTCCTGAAGCGCCCCGACAGCTCGTTCAGCCAGGGCGTCATCAAGGTGACCGACCCGGACAAGCTCGACGACGAGCTGGACCTGTTCCTTGAGAAGAGCGACCTGGTGATTGCCCAGGAGTTCCTCCCCAGCGCCTTCGACTGGCGCATCGGCGTGCTCGACCGCAAGGCCCTCTTCGCCTGCCGCTATCACATGGCCAAGGGCCACTGGCAGATCGTCAGCAGCGACAAGAAGGGCGAGAAGGACTACGGCAAGACCGAGGCCGTCCCGCTCGATCTGGTGCCCAAGAAGGTGCTCAACACCGCCGTGAGGGCCGCCAATCTCATCGGTGACGGGCTCTACGGCGTCGACCTCAAGCAGATCGACCAGAGCGTGTACATGATCGAGATCAACGACAACCCAAACGTCGACCGCGGGTACGAGGACGTGATCTTGGGTGAGGCGCTGTTCATTACCATCATGCAGTCGCTGATGGACCGCGTGAAGCGCATGAAGGAAGGCAGGTCCGCACCATGAATAGCCCCTATTCCCTGTTCGAGGCCGTGGGCGTCGAGCTTGAGTACATGATCGTCGACCGTGAGTCGCTTGAGGTCCGGCCCATCGCCGACGAGCTGCTGCTGCAGGCGGCGATCGAGGCGCAGTCAAACCTCGACGGCGACCAGCCCTCGGACTTCGAGTTCGAGGGCGCGGTGTGGTCGAACGAGCTGGCCCTGCACGTCATCGAGATGAAGACGGAAGAGCCCGCCCGCACGCTGATGGGGCTGGCGGCCATCTTCGATGAATCAGTCGAGCGCATGAACACGCTGCTGGCGCCGATGCACGCGCGGCTCATGCCCGGGGGGATGCACCCGTGGATGAACCCGGACAAGGAGATGGTGCTGTGGCCGCACGACTACGCCGAGGTGTACAGCGTGTTTGACCGCATCTTCGGGTGCAAAGGGCACGGGTGGGCGAACCTGCAAAGCGTGCACATCAATCTTCCGTTCCGAGGCGAGGCGGAGTTTGCAAAGCTGCACGCGGCGATCCGGCTGCTGCTGCCGATCCTGCCCGCGCTGGCGGCGAGCTCGCCGGTGATGGACGGCGTCGTAACCGGGCGCATGGACAACCGGCTCGAGGTCTACCGCACCAACTCGCGCAAGCTCCCGAGCATGACGGGGCGCGTGATCCCCGAGCCCGTCTTTACCAACGCCGACTACGACCGGCAGATTTTCCAGCGCATCTACAAGGACCTCGAACCGCTCGATCCCGAAGGCGTGCTGCGCCACGAGTGGGCCAACGCGCGCGGGGCGATCGCGCGGTTCTCGCGCGGCAGCATCGAGATCCGCGTGCTCGACGTGCAGGAGTGCCCCCACGCCGACTTGGCGATGGTCGCCGTCATCGTGCAGGCTTTGAAGGACTGCGTGCGCGAGCGGTGGCGGCCGCTGGAGCGGCAGAAGGCGTGGTCGATCGACCAGTTGGAGCCGATCTTCCTGGCGTGCGTGAAGGATGCCGACGAGGCGGTGATCGCCGATGCGGAGTATCTGGCGATGTGGGGGTTCGGCGCGGCTTCCACCGGGAAGCCCGTGACCGCCGGCCAACTGTGGCGTCACATCATCGCCCAGGTGAGCGACCACCTGACCCCCGCCGATCGCAAGTGCCTGGACGTGATCTCGAACGAAGGCCCTCTGGCACGCCGCCTGACGCGGGCTTTGGGCCCAAACCCCAACCGCGCCACCATGCACCGCGTCTACGACCGGCTGGCCCACTGTCTTTCGGACGGCCGGATGTACGTTTCTTGAGAGCGGCGAAGGCATTCACCTCGGGGACGCGGAGAGCGCGGAGCAAGGCACGAGCAAGGGAGCGACGCACCCTGGCCGAAGCAAGCATGACAAGCGCTCGCGCCAATCGCCCGCCCTCGCCCACGTTCACCCATGTGGTGATCACCTGCGAGCACGCGTCGAACGCCGTGCCGCGTGAGCTTGCGCCGCGTTTCCGCCGCGCCACCAAAGCGCTGGACTCGCACCGAGGCTGGGACCCCGGTGCCCCGCCGCTGGCCCGCGCTCTGGCGCAGGCCCTCAACGCCCCGCTCTTCACCGGCAAGTTCTCGCGCCTGGTCGTCGATCTCAACCGCTCGGCTTGCCGCCCCGCCGTCTTTTCCGAGTTCACGCGCCCGCTCGACCCCGTGCGAAGAGCCCTTCTGCTCGACCGCTATCACGCCCCGCACTGGCACGCCGTGGAGAGCGAGATCGCCCGCGCCATCGATGAGGACGCCGTCGTCCTGCACGTCGGCGTCCACTCCTTCACCCCGGTCCTTCACGGCGTCCGACGCACCGCCGACTTCGCTTTGCTCTACGACCCTCAACGACCGCTCGAACGCGATCTCTGCGCTCGCTGGCTCGAAGACTTGGCGCACCACGCACCGTCGCTCCGACTCCGCCGCAACTACCCCTACCTCGGCACCGCCGACGGCCTCACGACCGCGCTGCGCAAGCGCTTCCCGCACGACCGCTACGCGGGCATCGAGATCGAGCTCAATCAAGCGCTGCTGAAGGGCACAACGACCTTGCCGCGGCGAGTGTCGGACGCCATCGTCCGATCGCTCGAACAGATGCTCAACGGCTGACTCCCGGCGTACGCTCAAACATGCGGATCCTCGGGATCGATCCTGGCCTGCGGCTGACGGGGTACGCCGTGCTTGATGTGGGCGCTGGGGTGGATCGCGCCGAGGTGATTGAAGCGGGGGTGTTCCGGTTTGATCCGTCGCTGAGCGTAGCGGACAGGCTTGTGGAACTGGAGCGCGATTTGCGTGAGTTGATCGAGAGGACCGTCCCGGAGCGCGGCGCGGTCGAGGCCGTGTATGCCCACGGCGTCCATCCGATGACCGGCGTGATCATGGGGCACGCCCGCGGGGTGGTGCTGCTGACGCTGCGCCGGGCGGGGCTGGAACTGGTCGAGCTGCCCCCGACGGCGGTGAAGAAATCGATCACGGGCAACGGCCACGCGAAGAAAGCGCAGGTGCAGGGCGCGGTGGCGACGGTGCTGGGTCTGGCGGTGCCTCCCGAGCCGCCGGATGTGGCGGATGCGATGGCGATTGCGTTGTGCGCGGGGGGGCGGGTGGAGCGGCTGGCCGAATGAGCGGCGGGTGCGTCGGCAGTTCGACCCGTACACTTCGCCCCATGCCCCCGAGCGTTCCCCGAGCCCAAGTCCTGATCGTCGAAGACGAGGTCGACCACGCCGAGGTCATGGCCGATGCGCTGAAGAAGCCAGGGCACGTCTGCACCCTCGTCCACGGCGTCAAGGAAGCCCTCGACGAACTCAAGTACGGGTCGTTCGATGTCATCGTGACCGACCTGCGGATGCCCGCGTGCGCGGGGCAGAGCACGCCGGCAGGCCCGGTGGGTGACGGCGGGGCGGACGCCGGGATGCGGATTCTACAGGCGGCCCGCCAGCTCCAGCCCAGCGCCGAGACCATCATGGTCACGGCCCACGGCGACGTGCCCACGGCCCGTGCGGCGTTCAAGCACGGGGCGTACGACTTCATCGAGAAGCCGCTCGATCTTGAGGTGTTCCGTGCCCTGGTGAACCGCGCGGCGGAGACGGTGCTGCTGCGCCACGCCGCCGCGGATGCGGACGGCGCGGCGGGGGGAGCCGGCGCGGGCGGGCTGGGCGAACTGGTCCAGCACGACGGGTTCGAGGGCATCATCGCCGGTTCCGAGGCGATGCGGCGCATCCTCGACACCGTGCGTGCCGTGGCCCCGTCGAATCTGCCGGTGCTCATCACCGGCGAGAGCGGCACCGGCAAGGAACTCATCGCCAGCGCGGTCCACAAGCTCTCGTTGCGGAAGGACAAGAAGTTCGTCGCGTTCAACTGCGCCGGGCAGGCCGAGAGCCTGCTCGAAGACCAGTTGTTCGGGCACGTCAAGGGCGCGTTCACCGGGGCGGAGCGCGACCGCGAGGGCGTCTTCGCCTACGCCGACCGTGGAACGCTGTTCCTTGATGAGATCGGCGACATGCCCATGACGATGCAGTCCAAGCTGCTGCGGGTGCTGGAGAGCGGCGAGGTGGTGCGCCTGGGTGCCAACGATGCCAAGCACGTCGACGTGCGCTTCGTCAGCGCCACCAACCGCGATCTGAAGCAGGCGTGCCAACAGGGCCGCTTCCGCGAAGACCTCTTGTTCCGCATCAAGGGGGCGGAGGTCCACCTGCCGCCCTTGCGGGAGCGCCGTGAAGACGTTCCGCGGATCGTCCGTCACGCGGTGTCGAAGTTCGCGTCGAGCCTGAACCGTCCGGCCCCCGATGTGACCGATGCCGCGATGATGCGTCTCACGGCGTTCCACTGGCCGGGCAACGTCCGACAACTGCTCAACGTGGTGCAGAACATGGTGGTGATGGGGTCGGCGGGGGTCGCGCCGAGCGCCCCGGCCGCCACGCTTGATGTGCGCCACATCCCCGCGGACATCACCACGCCGGACGACGCGTCGGCGGGTGGCGGCGACGACACGCCCTCAGGGCCCGGCGCTGGCGGCCTTGCGGGCACCAGCCTCGAACAGCTCGAGAAGCGCGCCATCCGCGAGACGCTGCGCCTGACCGGCGGGAACCGCGAGGCCGCGGCCCAGATGCTGGGCATCGGCGAGCGCACGCTTTATCGGAAGCTGAAGGAGTACGGGCTGCGCTGATCGGCGCGGCACCGACCTCGGCAACCGGTCAGTCATCGCACCGTTGCGCGTGTGTTGGCGGTTATGCGGGTGACGCATGTCTCGGCCCAAGCCGGCCAGGCCGTTCCACAGGATATCTGACGCAAGTCGCGGGAAATCCCCCATGGCGGAGCGCAGCCGCCCCCCCGATACCCGATGCACGGCGTGGGCCACGTGGGCCCGGCGCCGATGGCGGTGTTTGTTCACACCCTGCTATGGCAGCAGTTGATGAAGGGGAAGCACATGCGTTTGACCATCGGAAAGCGTCTGGGTTTGGGGTTCGGCGCGGTGGTGGCGATCATCGTCACGACCGCGGCGGTGACGTTCTTCTACGGGCTGCGGACCAAGTCGTCCGTGGATGAGTTGCAGCGGCTCTCCAACGACGCGGCCCTGGGCGCCCACATCATGCAGGACATCCTGCAGTTGCGGATGCACGCCAAGGACTATCTGCTGACGCGCGATGAGAAGATCATGGACCGCTTTGACGCGGTCAAGACCGACACCGACACGCAGATCAAGAACGCCGACCGGTTCAAGAACCCCGAGCGGCGCGAGATGATCGCTGAAGTGACGACCAAGCTCGGGGCGTACGACAAGGCGTTCCACGAGGCGTTCGAGGCGGTCGAAGGGCGTGAGAAGGCGGTGGAGGAAAAGATGAACCCCGCCGGCGCCGCCGCGGTGGATGCCGTCACGAAGCTGAAGGATGATTCGTCGAAGTCCGGTTCGGCGATGTCGGAGGCGGCGGCCGCGGCCTACCAGTGCCTGATGAGCGGTCGCGTCGACGCCCTGAAGGGCCTGCAGATGCTCGACAACGCGCGGGTCCTGACCGCGACCGAGAAGATCGCCAAGTGCGCCGCTCAGCTCGACGACGCGGCCCAGGCCGAGAAGAACCAGACCCTGCGCCGCGATGCGGAACTCGCATCCTCGGCCCTTCGAGCGTACGTTGAAGCCGCCAACTCGGTGGCCGGCCTGATCGAGACGCGCAACGCCGTGGTCAAGGGCCGCATGGATGTGCTCGGGCCGGAGATCGCGGCCCTGGGCGTGTCGCTGAACAAGTCGTTCGAGAAGAGCGTGGAGAAGGCCCAGTTTGACGCCGGTGCCGCGATGGCGACGCTGAAGACCGTGACGGTCGCGGCGGCGCTGGTCGCCGCGGTTCTCGCGGTGGTGCTGTCGATCCTCATCACCCGCGCCGTGGTGAACCCGGTGCGTGCCATGACGGGCCGCCTGAAGGACATCGCTGAGGGCGAGGGCGACCTGACCGCCCGCGTCGACGAGGCCCGCCAGGACGAACTGGGCGAGCTGGGCAAGTGGTTCAACACGTTTGTGGGCAAGATCCAGACGGTGGTGGTCGAGGTGAAGCGGGCCAGCGCCGAGGTGGCCGCCGCCAGCACCGAGATCGCCGCCAGCAGCGAGCAGATGGCCGCGGGCATCACGCAGCAGAGCCAGCAGGCGCAGCAGATTTCGTCGGCGGTCGAGGAGATGTCGGCGAGCGTCGTCGAGGTGGCCCGCAAGTCGGGAGAGGCGTCGAACTCGGCGCAGACCTCGGGCCGCTCGGCCCGCGAGGGCGGCGAGATCGTGGCGCAGTCGGTCCAGAGCATGGATTCGATCCGCAGCGCCGTGACCTCCGGCGCTGACGCGGTGACGAGCCTGGGGCGGCGCGGCGAGCAGATCGGGCAGATCGTCGAGGTCATCAACGACATCGCCGACCAGACGAACCTGTTGGCGCTGAACGCGGCGATCGAGGCGGCCCGGGCCGGCGAGCACGGGCGTGGGTTCGCGGTGGTCGCCGACGAGGTGCGAAAGCTCGCCGATCGCACCACCAAGGCGACCGAGGAGATCGCCACAAGCATCCGAGAAATCCAGCGTGAAACGAGCACCGCGGTCGAGCGCATGACCGCCGGCACCGAGCAGGTCGAGGTCGGCAGCAAGCGGGCCACGCAGGCGGGCGAGAGTCTGAAGAGCATCGTGAGCAGCGCCGAGAGCGTGGCGGGCATGGTTCAGTCGATCGCTGCCGCCGCCGAGCAGCAGTCCGCCGCCAGCGAGCAGATCGCCAAGAGCATCGAGTCGATCAGCGCCGTGTCGCGTGAGAGCAGCAGCGCGGCGGCGCAGTCGGCCCAGGCCGCGGGCGAGCTCTCGAGCAAGGCCGAGCAGCTCCAGGCCCTGGTGGGCCGCTTCAAGGTCGACGACGGCACCGGCGGCGGCCACGCCGTCGAGGGGACGGCCCGAACCCCGAAGAAGTTCCGCGCCTCGGTCGGCACCTTCAAGAAAGAGCCCGTCGCGGCGTAAGCGCCTCGGCATCCCATGGTTGATCTTCACGACCCGCGCCACAAGGCGCGGGTCGTTTTCTTTCATGCGTGACGCGACCTCGCTCATCCGAACCCTGAGCGCAAGC
>JBJXFG010000025.1:0-18204 GCA_046154665.1 Phycisphaerales bacterium
GTTCGCTGGCGGGCGTCGATCACGAACCCGAAGCGCAGGCGAGGGCCGGCGCAGGGACGCCGAGCGCACGGATATCGCCTGGGATTCGCATGAGGCGTCTTCTTCCAGAAAAACAAGCGGGCGGGCCCGGAGGCCCGCCCGCGTGGAGAAGTCACACGTCACTGTGAACAGTTACGAATCATCGAATCATCGAGTCATTCGAAACCGAGCCGAACGGGGGTCGGGATCCCGTTCAGGCGCGCCGACGGCGGAGACCGGCCAGGCCGGCGAGGCCGAGCAGGCCGGCGGTGCCGGGGGTCGGGGCGACCAGGAAGGACGTGACGATGGAGCGCGACTCGCCGGGCTGCAGCGAGAAGTCCCACTGGAACGCGCCGGCGGCATCGCCGGGGCCGAAAGAGGCGGTGTTGTTGAGGTTGGTCGAACCACCACCGGTGAGAAGACCGCGAATGGGTGAGGAGCTGCCGACCTGGAAGCGGTTGGCGCCGAAGCCGGCGTGCTTGCCGAAGATGCCCGAAACGTCGGTCTGGGTGTATTCGGCGGCGGTGGGGTTGGTGACGACGGCGGTGTCGTTGGCGAGGCCCTGGATGTCGAAGTCGAGGCCGTTGAAGAGCGACCAGCTGGTGAGGCCGGTGTTGCTGGTGGCGGCGGTGAAGACCATGGTGGCGTCAACCTTGGCCTGGCCGGCGATGGCGCCGTCGGTCAGGACGAGGGTGAGGACGGCCGAGAAGCGGCTCTGGCCGACGGGGCCGGGGCCGTTGTTGGACCAAGTGAAGGTGGCGGTGTTGCCGGCGGCGGCGACGACGGGCGACTCGAGGAACGAGAAGCCGCGGATGCCGGTGGAGCCGGCGCTGAGGGGGCGGTAGGACCAGTTGTAGTAGAAGGCCTGGTCCTGGGTGACGCCGCCCTCGGGACGCAAGTCGACGGTCTGGTTGGTGGTGTCGCCGAAGTTGGGGGTGACGGAGCTGGAGAAGGTGGCGTTGCCGTTGGTGATGGAGAACGCGCCGAAGGCGGTGGACGAAGCGGCCACGAGGGCCAGGGCGGAGAGAGCGAAGGTCTTCATGTGTCTTTCCTCTGCTTCGAATCACCCGCTGACCGGGCCGGGGCGCACTTGCCTCGGCCCCGATCTCGAACCACATCGCTCGCCCGACCGGGCGCGCAACGCTGACCAGAACGACCGAGGCCAGCGGGAATGCGGGCGGTCGTCTGCGGCCTTGTTTGGAGATGAGAGCGACCCACGCCGCGGCTTGGCGGCAGGTGGAATCGATCATCGCGGCGACGATGCGGAGTTGACGTGTTCCTCAACCTCGCCGAGCCCGACGAACGTGCCTCGTCGTCGGACATGTGAAATGTACCAGTTTTCGGTGGTGCGTCAAGGGTTTTCCTTGATGTATTGAGTATTTTCTCGGATCAATCTCCTTTGAATCACTCGACAATAGTGGTTTCATCCTCATGTAAGCGGTATCTCATGGGCTCATGGCCGCATTTTGTTCTGTATTATGTGAGTGAATCCTTTGGCCGAATGAACGATGGATCAGGACATGCAAAGTCCGAACACAAGCCTGACGTGGGCGTCGCGTCTGGGTCCGTCCTGGGGTACCCTGCGGAGCCATGACTGAGACTGTTTGGATCAACGGGAAGTATCACGACCGCGCCGCCGCCACCGTCTCGGCGTTTGACTCGGCGTTTCAGCACGGGGTGGGTCTGTTCGAGACGATGCTCGCTACGTCGGGGCGCGTGTTTCGGCTGGAGCGGCATGTTGAGCGGATGACCCGCTCGGCGTCGGAGCTCGGGCTGAGCCGCTTGATCAAGGCGAAGCTGCTCGGTGAGCTCGTCGAAGAAGTTGTGACGCACTCCGGGCTCGCCGAGGGAGACAACCGGGCGCGGGTGCGCGTGACGCTGACGGCGGGCGATCTGAGCCTGCTGCGGCCGTTGCCGGCACGCGTGCCCGGCGAGATGGGCGAGACGGATGGCGTCGGGTCGGCGACGAACCAGATCGACCCGACGCTGATGATTGTCGTGAGCCCCGCCACGCAGTACCCGGCGGAGATGTTCACTCGAGGCGTCGGTGTGATGGTGCCCGAAGCCCGCGCCTCACGCCACGACCCTGGCGCGGGTCACAAGACGGTGAACTACTGGTGGCGACTGGCGGCGCTGCGCGAGGCGGCGGCGCTGGGCATGGGCGAGTGCCTGATTCTGAGCGACACCAACCACCTTTGCGGCGGGGCGGTGAGCAACGTGTTTTTGGTGAAGAAGGGGACGATCTCGACGCCGTTCGCGCGCGGGGAGGAGGCCGAGGGCGCTGCCCGCAGCCCGGTGCTTCCGGGGGTGACGCGTGGGGCGGTGATTGAGTTTGCGGGGGTGGGGGGGGCGGGGGGTGGCGCGGGGGGTGGTGCGGGGGTCGTTGGTGTTGAACGACGCGTGCTGGGTATCAATCAGGCGTTGGAAGCTGATGAGGTGTTCTTGACGAACTCGGGGTGGGGGGTGCTGCCGGTGGTGCGGATCGAAGGGCATGTGGTGGGCGCGGGGACTCCCGGGCCGATCACGATGCGGCTGCGAAGCCTGTGGGAGAGAGCGATCCGCGAGGAGCCCTGATCGCGCCGGCACGACGATGTCGCACCCCCCGCCCATGATCCCGTTCGATCCCGGCGCGACTGAGCACCGCTTCACGACGCGCGCCGGCACGGCGACGCTGATCCGTCCGGTGCGTGTCGGAGACGCCGCCGATCTGCATGCGTGCATTCGCGCGGTTGTGGCCGCGGGGCAGGGCGTGGTGCGGACAATCGAGCAGATTCCGGAGGACCATGCCAAGCTGGACGCCGACCTGGTCGAGTGGACCGATGGGACGCTCAACGGCCCGCGCGGGGCACGGTTAATGTGCGAGGTGCTCGGGGCGGCGAAGGGGCCGAGGATCATCGGTGAGGCGTCGATCCGGCGCATGTCGCCGCGGCGGCTGCGCCATGTGGCTCATCTTTCGATCGAGGTGCATCCGGGGCATCAGGGCCAGGGCGTGGGGCGGGCGCTGATGCACGCGCTGCTGGCTTGGGTGAAAGGGCCGGACGGTGTTGGCATCGCGCGGGTGGACCTTGATGTGTTCGCGGTGAACACGCGAGCCGTGAACCTTTACCGCTCGCTGGGGTTCGAGATCGAGGGCACGCGGAAGCGGTTCGTGCGGTTCGAGGATGGTTCGTATAGCGATGATCTTGTGATGGCGTTGATGGTGTGAGGGGGGCACGGAGGTGCGGAGGTGCGGAGGTGTGGAGGTGTGGAGGTGTGGAGGTGTGGAGGTGCGGAGGTGCGGAGGTGCGGAGTGATGAACCGAGCCCCGAGCTCGCGCTCGGGGCTCGGATGATCTCATCCAATCGCGTGCCCCTACCCTTCGTCCTGCTCGATTGTCTCGCGCAGGCGCAGGTATGAGTCGTAGCGTTCCGGGTGGATTTCGCCGCGATGGACCGCGTCGCGGACGACGCAGCCGGTCTCGTGCGCGTGGGTGCATGAGCCTGCGAAGCGGCAGCCTTTGTGGGCCCGTTCGGCGCTGTCGATGGCCGCCATGATCTCGACGAAGCAGTGGGCCACCGTGACGGGTTCGAGGCCCCAGGGGCCGATCTCGCGCACGCCTGGGGTGTCGATGATGAGGCTGGGCGGCGTGGGCGCGGAGTCCGACGGTGCGGTGGCTGGTGCGCCGCGAGCATCCGCCCCCGCCATCTCGAAGAGCACCGCCAGCGTTGTGGTGTGCCGACCTTTGCTCGTGGTCTTGCCGACGTCGCCCACGACCTGCGAGGCGCCGGGCACGAGCGCGTTGAGCAGCGTGCTCTTGCCGACGCCGCTCTTGCCGACGATCACGCTTGAGTGCCCCGTCAGCCGCGCTCGCAGTCGTTCGACGCCGCCGTCGGCGTGGTCGCGCACGCACACGGTCTCGCAGGCGTAACCCAGCGTGCGGTAACGCTCGATCGCTTCGAGAACGTCCGGGGGGGCGAGGTCTGACTTGCTGAGGACCACCATCGGCTTGAGGCCGCAGAGTTCGGCGATGACCAGATAGCGGTCGAGCATGCCCCATCGCGGTTCTGGGTCCGCTGCGGCCATGACGCAGACCATGGTGTCGGCGTTGGCGCAGATGACCTGTCGTGCGGGGCGTTTGCCGCTGGCGCGTCGGCACAGCGTGGAATGGCGGCGCTCGACCGAGACGACGACCGGCCCTTCGCGGGCCCACTCGACGTTGACGCGGTCGCCGACGGCCTTGGGGCTTTCTTCGTCACCCGGGACGCTGACCTTGCGGGGCAGCACCGCGTCCACTTCGCGGAGAGCCAGACCCGCGCTTTCACCTGCGGGATCAAGCAGCACCCGTGCGTGGCCCGGCACCGTCCAGCGGATCACCCCTGCGCGAACCTTGTCTCCAACCGCTGGCGCGTGGTGTGCGATCTCCCCGACCGCCGACGCCCCGCTC
Organism: Phycisphaerales bacterium; assembly: GCA_046154665.1. GTDB lineage: Bacteria > Planctomycetota > Phycisphaerae > Phycisphaerales > UBA1924 > JAFLCM01. The sequence goes on from JBJXFG010000025.1 coordinate 4,442, forward strand.
CCGGCTCCCGTCGCCGCCCCGCTCAACGCAGCCACACGAGATAGATGACCACGAACGAGAGCAGCAGCAGCCCGGCCACGGTGGGTACGGCGATCTTGGACGGTCGTTCCAGCGATTGACTGGTCATGGCGTGCCCACACTTGGGGCACATGCTGACATCGTGGTAGACCGTGGCACCGCAGGACGGGCACGGGATGTCGTCGCCGCCGAAGCGTGCGAGGTCGCGTTCGTCGACGCCTTCGCGGTCGTCGTCGAAGTCTTTGCAGGAAGATGGTCCGCAGCCGCAGGGCATGTGGGGCAATGATATGCGCGAAGGCTAGAGCGCGTCTCGTTCACGCGTCGCGGCGCGGAGCCGACCGCGCGAGCCGTCGGTCCGAAGTGTGCGAGGTTTCGTGGGCTTGGGACCGACGGCTCGCGCCGTCGGCTCTGCGAGGGTCCGCTGCGACTGAACAGAAATCGCTCTACTTCGCCGCGGCCTCGATCTTCGCGGCACATTCGGGGCACGCCTTGCCCGGTTCGAGCAGCATGAGCCGGCGCGCTTCGCGCCGGATGGTCTCGGTCTTCGAGCCGTCGGCGTTCTGGCGCGACAGGATCTCGAGCATCCGGGCCCAGGCGTGGAAGTACGCCCCGGCGTACTCGCCGCGCGGCGGGGCGGCGGCCGCCACGTCGCGGAACACGCTGAAGGCGGACGCATCATCGCCCGCGGCGATCATCGCTTCGCCGCGGGCGACCAGCAGATCGACTCGCTTACCGGCCCCCTGCGTGGCCCGTTCGAACAGTGCGGCGGCGTCTTTCGCGTCGCCCGCTGTCAGCAGGCCCCACGCGCAGCGCTCGATGACCGCTGCTTGTGCGTCGTGGGGTATGTCATCAATGAAGCCGACGAGCGACCGCAGCGCCGCCGACGAAGCCACTTGAGCTTCGGTCCGTTTCGGCACGCCGCCGGACCGGGCGTCGATGAATCCCCGAGTCAATGGTCGGATTCGTGCCCACGCGCGGTCGCACACCCGCAGTGCCCATGCACCGCGCTGCGGTTGTTCGAGCCGCCCAAGCCCGGTCCGGAGCAGCGCGGACATCGTGCCGTCCTGCGCGAGAGCCGCGCCCGCGAGCACCAGCGACTCGGCGGGCGTGCGCGCATCGACGTCGTGGCGCAGGGCCGCCGCGGCTTCGGCGGCACGGCCGCGCTGCGCCGTTAGATCGATTTGGATCGGGTGAAGTCGCCGACGGATGGCCTCTCGGTCGAGCGATTCTTCGACCAGTTTCCCATCCCGATGGTCCTGCGGTGCGGCTGATTCTGACGCGCCGACGAACTCGGCCCAATCCCCCAGCGCCGCCTCGGCGTGATCGATGACCTTGTCGAGCAGTTCGCCCTTCGACTCCAGTGCATCGGCGTCGCGCAGCAGCGCGTCCATCAGCGACCACCAGCACTCGGCGCAGCGCCGGCCGGTGAATGAAGGGCCTACGGCGAGCGCATCGGACTTGAGGAGCCTCTGCAGTGCTTCTTCGTAGTTTCGCACCGCCGCGGCCCGCGCCGCCCGGGCCTCGTGGACTTCTTTCAGGCCCCACTCGGCGCGCCACGCTGTTACTCGGGGTGGAGCGGCCGACGGCGACCCGTCTGGACCCGCGCGCTCATGTGACAGCGTGAAGACGCGTTCGCTGAGGTCGAGGTCCGCCTCGGGGCCGAGGGGGGCGAGCAGTTGGCGCGCGGCGGCGAGCACACGGCGCTGGTCGCTCGCGTCGGGCGTGGAGTCGAGCAGGTCCGCCGCGGTTCGGGCCAGCGCGAGGCGTGCGGGGGCGTCTTCAAGGGTTGGTTCGGCTTGCACGAGCGAGAGCGTGAGGATGCGCCGCCACGCGCTGCTCTGTGCCAGCCCTTTCACCGCCGTTGCCGCCGCGACGATGACCGACTCTCGCGGCGCTGTGATCGCTTCATCCGCGATCGCCAGAGCCGTCGGCAGCCGCGCCGTTGAAGTTGTTCCTTCGGACGCGGCACCCTCGGCTCCGCGCACTCCTCGGCGTGCCGCGGCAAACAACCTTTGGAGCGCACGCGACGGATCGCGGTCGTCGCGCAGCGCCCGATCGAACTCTTTGGCGAAACCGCTGAGCGCCGCCTCGGGGGTGGAGATCGTCAGGCCGCCGCCGCCGAGCAATCTCAGACGCAGTTCCGCCGCGGCGATGCGTGCGAGCTCTGAGTCGGCGATGCCCGGCTGCTCGATGACCCGATCGAGCAGTTTGGCGGCGTCGGCGCGGGCCCCGTCGGGGGCGCGGGCGATGCCGAGCACCGAGGCGAGCGCGATGTCGTCGGCGAGTTCGGCTGTGAGTCCGCGCGGCGCATCGGGGTCTGTGATTGTGCGTTTCGCCGCGGCGAGGTGTTCGAGCGCCGCGCGTGTTGCGTTCACATCACCGGTGCCGGCGCCCGTGGCGGGTGTGCCGACGAGGCCGCCCAGTCCCATGAGGAACGACCGCTCCGCGTCGGCCCAGGGCGAGACGGGCTCGGCGTTTGCCGCGACCATTACCGCGGATTCCGCGAGCTTGGCTCGGCGCTCGGTGTCGGGCTCGACGGCGGCGGCGAGGCACATCGACCGCGCGGCCCGCAGCGGGAGGAGCACCGTTCGCGCGTGGACGGCGCGGGCGGCGGTTTCGGCGAGCATCGGGTCCGGCGCTTTCGCGTCGTCCGCGCCGCCCTGCTGTGACTGCGACTTGTCGAAGGCGGCGATGGCGGCTTCGAGCTTCCGCGTCGCCGACTGCGACAGGCGCAGCACGGCCTTTGAACCGAGTTCCACGGCGGCGCGGTCGGCCTCGGCGGGGACGCCGAAGAGGACGCTCAGGTCTGAACCGTCGGCGCTCATCCACTCCATCCACTTTTCGATCGTCGCCACGTCAGCAAGGCCGGAACGCAAGGCTTCGGCGACGTCCGTTGGCACGGCGGGGTCGGCGTCGGCGGAGGCGGTGGGGGGGGTGGGGGTGGTTGGTGGCGCGAGGTTGGAGCGCGGGGTAAGGAGGTAGGCGGCGCGGGGTGCTTCCTCGCGTGCGGGCGCGGGGGAAGCGAGTGTGAGCGCGAGGGCGACCATCCGAGCCCCGTGCGCGAGCACGAGGCCGAGTTCGGACCCCGCGCGAGCATGCCGAGCGTGGCTCCGTGCTCGCGCACTCGACTCGGATGGATCACGGGTCGAACTATTCTCCAACACGGTGCACCTCCGGGACTATTCGCCGGCCACTCTCCCGGCCCGCACGGGGTTGGCGAAGCGTACGTTGTTGTACCCGGCACGCTTGATGGCGTTGAGGGTGCCGAGGGCGTGTTCCCATCGTGCGTCTGCCGCGGGGCGGACGATGAATCGCTGGTCTTCTGGCAGGACGCGCGTGCGTGCGTTCTCCGCCGCCGTTGTCAGGGATTCGTACGTCTCAAATGCGAAGTTCCGGTCGGAACCGCCGGCTTGCGCTTGCTCACCCGGTGCCAGCGCCGCCGAATCTGTGAAGACGACGAAATCGCTCGGGCCGTCGCCCCGGCTGGTGACGACGAGGACCACCGGGGTGACGGGGAGTTCAAATGGGTTCGCCGGGGGCGTGTGGATCGATGTTGCCTCCAGCCGTTCCGGCACGCGGACCTCGAAGCTTTCTTCGCGGGACGCGAACTGGGCCGTCAGCAGGAAGTAGGTCATCAGCAGGAAGATGACGTCGATCATCGAGACGATGTTGAGCACCATGGGTGCGGGCTCGGGCCGCTTGAATCGGCGGCGGTGCGCGAAGTCTCCCACTTCGCGGGCGGGGACTTGATCGGGGTCGAGCCATGCGTCCGAGTCGTCTCGGGGCTCGGGCGGAATCGCGCCGAGATCAAACGGCACGCCGGCACTTTGAGAGATCGCGCTCACGGCGTCGCCCCTTCCCGCTGCTGCAAACGCTCGACTTCGCCGTCGGGCGCGACCGCGGCGAGTTCGACGCTTGAGACCCCCGCCATCGTCACGGCCTGCAGCACGGGGTGGACGCGTTCGTAGGTATCCGTGCGTGCCGCCCGCACCAGGACTTTGACCTGGGCGTTTGCCGCATGGGCTTGGCGCAGCGTTGCCGCCAGCGCTTCAATGCCGGCGGCGTCTTCGCTGAACGTTTCCTTGTTCACGGCGTAGCCGGGCTTCGATGTGCCGTCGGATGGGATCACGTTGACGATCACCCGCGACTCGCCTTGCAGCGGCGCCGACTCGCGGTTGTCGAGCGCCGGCAGCGTCATCTCGACGCGCGATTCGCGGGTGAGCTGCGTCGCCAGCAGGAAGAACACCAGCAGCAGGAACACCACATCGATCAGCGATGTGAGGTTCGGCTGCAGGTGGTACGGGCGTTGGCGGGCGGGGCTGGGCATCGTGGATACCCGTCACGGCTTTGCGGCGGGAGCGGCCTTCAAACTTGACAGGAGTTCTTCCGCGGTGCTGGCGGACTCGACCGTCATGGCGTCGATGCGGCTGCGCAGGAGGCCGTAGAACGCGAGCGCGGGGATCGCCACCACCAGCCCCCAGAAGGTGGCGACGAGGGCTGTTCCGATGCCCGCTGCGAGCGACACCGGGTCCGGCGTGCCCCCGGTGGCGACGATCTCGCGGAAGCTGAGGATGATGCCGTAGACCGTGCCGAAGAGGCCGAGCATCGGGGCGACGTTGCCGATGACGTTGAGCGGCTCGATGGAGCGGAGGCGGCGCACCGACATCTCATCGGCCCGCTGCTCGGCGGCGCGTGAGATCGCGGCGTGGCCGTGCGACGCTTGGCGCAGCCCCGCGGCGACGACCGCGGCGAGCATCGATCCATCACCGGCGATGGCGCGGTAGGCGGCGTCGCTGCGGCGCTCGTACAACGCCGACTTGAGCGTCTGCACAAGCCCTTCGGGTATGTAGCTGCGTCGGCGGTGGGCCCACATCAGCGTGCCGATCAGGCTTGTGCAGGTGATCGAGAGGGCGATGAGCAGCCAGACCAGCAGCGTGCCCACCCACTCGATCTTGCTGTTCAGCGGGTTGCGCATGATGAAGAACGCCTCGCCCATCGAGGTCTTCATCAGGCGGGAATCGGGGGGGGTTGGCGCGGGGGGGGGGGCGGAGGTGGAGGCGGGGGTGGAGGCGGGGGTGGAGGCGGGCGCGGCGGTTTCACTCTGCGCTCTTCCCCACGGCACACACACCAGCGCCGCGGCGATCAACACCACCAGCCCCGCCGCCAACCGCCAGATCATTGAGAGTCGTGACATCCGTGTCGTTCCTTCGGGTAATCCGTCGCTCACCTCGTCCGCTTGATGAAGTTGTACCCGTCTTTTCCGCCGTGGGCTTCGGCGATGGCTTGCAGGATGCCCTGCGGGTCGGCGTCGAGGTACTGGATCGTTTTGATCACCGCGGGGCGGCGGCCGTCGGGCGCGCGGGGATTGAGTTCTTCCAGGCGGCGCATGATGGCTTGTTTCTCGGGCTTCCACTCGCCGACGCCGGGGATGACGCTGCTGAGCACGAAGACGGCGTCCGGGCGGAACGCGAGGGCGGCTTCGAGGCCGACGACGGGGTTGCCGACGCCCGACGGCCTGACGGTATCGATCCACGCCGACACGGCGCGGATGTTCTCGCGCGTGGCGCGGATCATGCGGGCTCCCTCGATCGGGGCCCGCGGGTCTTGCGGGTGCGGCGCGCCGAACCAGCGTCCGTCTTTGAAGAAGATGACCTGCACCGTCTGCGAGGGGGCGGTCTTGAACAGCGAGCCCTTCAGGTCGTCTTTCACCTGCGCGAAGGTGGTGACCATCGAGCCGCCGGCGTCGACGACGTAGATGAGGCTCTTGGCGTTGCCGGCGCCGAGGCCTGCGAACTTCACCTCGGGGAAGGCGCTGGACTCGATGAGTGCTCGGCGTTCGTCGTTGGATGTCGAAACGCCGACGCCGCCGGGGGCTTCGGGGGCCGTGGTCTCGGAATTCGCGGCGATCTTTTCGCTGAGCGTCGGCGCGTTGACGCGGGTTTCGGGGCGGGGCTGATCGGGGGGGGAAAGGGGGGGCGCGGTGGGTGTCACCGGGGCCAGCGCCGCGAGAGGCACGTCTTCTGGCTCGCTCGTCAGCACCACGCCGGACGGTGTCGGGTCAAAGAAGCTCACCGTGATATCGGGCCGGTCTTCGCGCGCCGGCATGGTGACGGTCCAGACGACGGCCAGAGCCATCACGGCGATCAGCGCATGTGCCGCGAGAGACACCGAGAAAGAAACCAGCGCCGGCTTGGCGAGGCCCGCGGCGGCGGCGTTTGCCCCTACGCCCGCGTCGATCTCGTTTGGGTTGATGCGCGCGGTCTCATCCATGAGGCCGCATGGTAGAGCGTCGGAGGGACTTGTCTGGGAGTGCTCGGCGATGGTGGTGTCGCCGTTTTAGATCCAGATCGGGGGGCAGGCTTCCGTCCTGCCCTCTTAAGGCGGGCAGACTGGAAGCCTGCCCCACCGATTCAAGGTGAGAGACCACTCGGCGGTCGGCGCGTTGAGCGCGGGCGGGGGGTGCGGGGTGTGGGGTATTGGGCATGGGGCAAGGTGGAATCACCAGCCGGCTTGGTATGCCCCATCTCCGACTCCCGACTCCCGACTCCCGACTCCCGACTCCCGACTGATGCCCAGTGCCCCCAAAAACAACCAGGCCTCCCGCAGGGAATGCAGGAGGCCCGTATGGAAAAGGGCGATTGCCTAAAGAAAAGATTGGTACTCGCCCAGTGCTTTCAGGATGTCGAAACTGAAACTGATCTCAAGGTTGGTTCAGCGGCGACGGCGCGAGGCGCCCATCAGGCCCGCGCCGGCGAGCAGGGCCGCGGTGCCGGGGGTCGGGACGAACGTGTAGTCCTCGCCGATGAGGAAAGCGACGTTTGGGCGGATAAAGTCGGCGGTGAAGTTGAACACCAGCTTCTCGTCCTGCACCCAAAGATTCGTGTCGGCGAAGGTCCAGCGGACGGCCATGCCGCCGCCGGGAAGGTTGAGCAGTTCGGTGTTCTCAACGACGCGGGGAAGGCCGCCGGCGGTGTTGATTGTGACCGAGGGGGTCGGGTCGCTGAGGATGAACACCTGCGGGTTCACTTCGCCCGTGAACGGATCGTTCACGGTGATCAGCAGGCTCTTGACCTGTGAGGTGCTGCCGAAGTTGTGGGTGATTTCCCAGCTGATGGGGACGAAGAAGCCGGAGCGGCCGTCGCCGCCGTCAAGGCGACCGGCGGACGCGCTGCCGGCGATCAGGGCCAGAGCGCCGACGGCGGCGAGAGTCTTGGTGGTGGTCTTCATGGTCTTTCTCTTTCCAGGATTCCCGGGCTCAGCGTGCCGCGAGCCCGAGGGGATGTTCGAGTGCGAGTGGTTTCAGGGTTGAGGGTGAGAACTTGAACGACCGCGCGGCGTTCAGCGCCGGCGGCGGAGGGCGGCGACGCCCGCGAGCCCGGCCAGGGCCGCCGCGCCGGGCGCGGGGACCGGGGTGGCGATGCGGACGATGCGGAACGCCGAGTCCTGCGGGTTCTCGATTTGGACCTGGAAGTTGAAGACCTGGCCGATCTCCATGCGGCCCAGGGGACCGAACTCGAAGCGGAGCTGCTTGTTGTTCGACTCGTTGACCAGGATCATGGTCTCGGGCCGAGTGGTCGAGTGGAGCGCGCTGTTTGGGTTGAACACGACCTGCTCGAAGGCGGCCGGGGCGGCCGGTGCCGTGAGGTGGGGTCGGAGCTCGAACAGCAGGCTGGTCCACGGCTGCGAGGTGTTGTTGGTGATGGTGAACGAGAGGATCGACGTCGAGGCCGACGCCGACGCGCTCGCCGCGCCGATCAAGGCGGCGGCTGAAAGAGCCTTTGTGAGAGAACGCATCTCTGAATCTCCTCGCGGTGTGCGCCGCGATCCCTGTGCAACGGCTTGCCCCTGTGCGTGGGCTTGCCATACCTCAACACCCCGCGAAGCACGCCGGGTGGGCCCGTTCAGAGCGAACGGGGCGCAGCGGCGGGCGCGCGGAACATGCGACACATCCACGTTGCGCCCGATGACGAGCGCGCACGCAGACAGAACGAAACTCTGGATACCTCAGGTCTGAAAACACAGACTCCGACCGCCCTGTGCATGGCGGCACCCATAAGATAGCACCAATCCGTGGCCGGGCAAGGTTTGCGTGCGTGATTCGCGGCAGTTTCTGAGGTGATTTTTGGTGCGGAGGACCGGGAACCGGCGGCCGCCTGGTGCGTAGGCGGCGGCCTGAACTTTGTCCGTACGGTGGGTGAGGGGCCGCGACGTCGCGGGTGATGTGCAAGCGGGGCGAGCGAAGGCGGGACGCGTGGGCGGGTTGGTTGGGGCGCGACTTGCGGCGAGCGCCGAACCGGTCGCGGGCGCGCCGGGCGGGTGTCGGAGGGGTGCCACATGGTGGGGGGGTACGCTGCTCCGCATGGCGACCTTTCTCTTCAAGACCGAGCCGTCGGAGTTTTCGTTTGATGATCTGGTGCGCGAGAAGCGTTGCACGTGGGACGGGGTGAGCAACGCGGCGGCTCGGTTGGCGCTGCGCTCGTGTGCCGTGGGCGACGAGGTGCTGATCTATCACACGGGTGATGAGAAGCGGATCGTGGGGGTGGCGGCGGTTGTCGGCGCGCCTCGGCGTGATCCTTCGTCGGAGGATGAGAAGTCGGTGGTGGTGGACGTCAAGGCGGTCGGGGCGGTGAAGAGGTGTGTCACGCTGGCGGAGATCAAGGCGGATGCGCGGTTCAAAGAGTTTGCGTTGGTGAAGCAGTCGCGGTTGAGCGTGATGGCGGTGCCGGGGCCTTTGGCGGCGGCGCTGAAGAAGATGATGGGGGGTTGAGGCGAGAAGGTGCGGAGGTGCGGAGGTGTGGAGGTGTGGAAGTGCGGAGGTGTGGAGGTGTGGAGGGCGTGTGTCCTTCCACGCTCCGTGCGCGAGCTTGGGGCCGGGGCTGGATGTGCCGCGATTTGTGGTGCTCTTGGGTGGTTTCGATGGACGGCTTGTGTGTTCTTGGCACCGCATGGACGTGTGGGCCGTGGCCCCGAGCTTGCGCTCGGGGTTCGGATGGCTTGAGGCTCATGTCGTGCGTCGTGCGAACTTCGGGCCTTCGCGGCGGATGACGCGGCGGAGTTCGAGCAGCGTGAGGTCGGCCTGGATCGCTCCCGCCGCGAGGCCGGTGGCGCGGACGAGCTCGTCGAAGCTCATGGGCGAGGCGAGCGCGTTGACGAGGGCCGTCTGGTTCGGCGTGAGGGCTGCGGCGGGCTTTGCGGCCGGTGGCTTCGGCACCGGCGCGGCTCTTGGCAGCGGCGCGGGGCCGTCTTGGCCTGCTGTTGTTTCCGCCGAGGCGGCCGCGCCGAAGAGCAAGCCGTCACGCTTGTCGGCGCGGGAGATGCCGGTGGGGTCGCTGGCTTCGAAGCGGTCGGCGTGGGTGCCGCGCCACTGGTGGCGTGCGGGTTCTTCGAGTTGTTCGAGGACGTCGCCCGGCGCGGTCACGAGCGCGGCCTCGCCCTTGCGGATGAGTTGGTTCGAGCCTTCGCTGGCGGGGGAGTCGACGCGGCCCGGGACGGCCATGACTTCGCGTCCGTGCTCGTCGATGGCGCAGCGGGCGGTGATGAGGGCGCCGCTGCCGCGCGGGGCTTCGATGACGATGACGCCCAGGCTGAGTGCGGAGATGACGCGGTTGCGTGCGGGGAAGTTGTCGGCGTTCGGGCCGGTTTCCATGGGGAGTTCGCTGACGACGGCGCCGCCGCTGCCGGCGATGTCCTGGAAAAGCTGGGCGTTTTCGGGCGGGTAGCAGTTGGCGAGGCCGCAGCCCAGGACGGCGACGGTGCCGCCTCCCGCGCCGACGGACTGGGCGCGGATGGCGGCGCGGTGGGCGGCGGAATCGATGCCGCGGGCTCCGCCGCTGACGACGATGAGTCCGCTGGAGGCGAGGAACGAGGCGAATCGTTCGGCCTGCTCGATGCCGTAGGGCGTGCAGTGTCGTGATCCGACGATGGCGACGGTGTAGGCGCGTGAAAGTGCGGCGGGGTCGCCGCGGATGTAGAGGACGCACGGGGCGTCGCGGGTTTCGGCGAGCAGTGGCGGGTAGGCGGGGTCGGCGACGGCGATGAGGCGGACGCCGGCGCGTTCGCAGAGTTCGCACTCGCGGTCGGCGAGGCGTTCGCTGTCGCGGAGTCCGGCGACGATGCGGGGGGCGAGTTTGTCGCCGATGCCGTCGACACGCTGCATGTCGGCGGGTGAGGCGCGGAGCATGCGGTCGACGGCGCCGAAGTGGGCGATGAGGCGGCGTGCGAGGATGGGCCCGACCCCCGGCACGAGCGTGAGCCGCAGCATCTCGCGGGCGTGGGTGGAGACGGGCGGGAGCATGGTGAAAGAATGTAGCGGATTCGGGGGCCGCGGCGTGCGGATGCGGCACGATGGCCGTGCCGCGTCCGACCCATCCGGTACACTTGAACGATGCGAGAGCCCGAGGCCAAGGTTGCGGTGGTGACCGGCGGCGGATCCGGGATCGGGTTTGCGTGCGCCGAGCTGCTGGCGCACGCCGGGTGGCGTGTGGTGATCGGCGGGAGGTCGCTGCGCAAGCTGGAGCAGGCGAGCGTGGATCTGCACGCCGAGATCGGCGCGTCGGGCACTCCGGTGCTTCCGTTGACGCTTGATCAAGCCGACCCCGAGTCTTCGCGTCGCTTCGTTGATGTGGTGGTTTCGCGCCTGGGGCGCATCGACGCGCTGATCAACAACGCCGGGGTCGCCGTGCTCAAACCGATCGAGCAGACCGATCTTCGGGTGATCGAGGAGGTCTTCACGGTCAACGCGACAGGGCCGGCGTTTCTCACGCATCTTGCGTGGCCGGTCTTCACCCGTCAGCGATCTGGGTGCGTGGTGAACGTTGGCAGCTACGCGTCGTTCGACCCGTTCCCGGGCTTCTTTGCGTATGCCGCGAGCAAGGCCGCTGTGAGTCTCATGGCGGCGAGCGTTGCGAAGGAGGGCGCTGCGCTCGGCGTGCGTGGGTTCTGTGTGGCACCGGGTGCCGTCGAGACGGAGATGCTGCGCTCGGCGTTTGATGAGTCGGTGGTGCCGGCGTCGGCGTGCCTGCGGCCGCGCGACGTGGCGCGCGTGGTGCTGGAGTGCATCGAGGGGCGGCGCGATGGGTCCAATGGGCGCACGATCTACATCAAGCGTGCGGGCGAGTCCGCGGCTCTTGGGGAAGCGCGAGTGGATGAGTTGGTGCGGTGAGGCCGCGTGCTCCGCGAGCGCCGTGGGCGCACGATTCACTCCCCGCGCTTGGATCGCAGCTGCTTTGGTGAGAGCCACGTTTCCGGTTCGCGCCCCGCGCCGAGTTCCGCGTTGACGCGGCAGGCCTGCATCGGCGTCATTGGGACTTCGCGGTATGCCGAGCGGGAGAGGTGGTACTTGGTATCGGATTCGCTGACGCGCATCGTCCCGGTTGCTCGGTGTGCGCGAGAGCCCACCAGGCTTGACGCGACGGCCTGCTGGTCAATCGTGGTGGTGTAGGTGGCGTGCAGGCAGTCCATCTGCTTCGCGGCTTTGATGAGGTCGCGGAACGACAGCCGGGCGGGGTCGAACTCGACTTCGACGCACTCTTTCCCGTCCATGAAACCGCTGGAGGTTGAGACGACGCCTGTGAGTCCGCCGAGCTTTGCTTCGCCTTCCCAGAAGCAGAACATGGCGAAGACGGCGCGCTCGGTCTTGCTTTCGGGTGCCGGCGTCTGGGCGAGGAGTTTCAGGTAGCCCGGGGGTTCGGTGCCGCCGGCCTTCAGGCCCGTGGCCATGGCCGCGGCGACGGTGCCGATTCCGTAGTTATCGCCGACGCGGGTGGTGAGGTCTTTGTTGTTGGCGGGGTCGATCACGCGGACGACCGGGTTGTTCCATGCGGGCTCGCGGAAGCGGTCGAGCGTCATGGCGTCTTCGCCGCCGATGTTGTTGTAGACGGCCAGCGGCGTAAAGAGCGACTCGGCGGCCTCGACCAGCAGCGCGTCGGTCAGCACTTCTTTGCCAAACGACACGCAGGTGTGACAGCCGGGCACCTCGTTGAAGAGCACCAGCAGCGGGCGGCGTGCTTCGCGGGCGCGCGTCGCCGCGGAGTCGTAGCCTCGGAGCCAGCGGACCGCGCCGAGTTCCTTAGGCTTTCCCGCCGGCAACGCGAGCGCGGCCAGCGTTGGCGGGTTGGCGGCCAGCGCGGGAACAACCAGAGCGAAGAGGCCCAGAGCCAGGGCCAGAGTCGGGGCCAGACCGATGATCAGCGGCGTGCGCATGCCGCTTGGATGCCGCCGGGAGCGCCGGGGGTGCGTCGTACACTTGGGTGATGCCGCGGTCGTTGCGAGTTCTGGTCGCGCCGGACAAGTTCAAGGGGACGCTGTCGGCCCGCGGCGCGGCGGAGGCCATCGAACGGGGCGTCCGCGAGGCGGCGACTGTCGTCGGCGTGGCAGCGCAGATCGACGTTTGCCTTCTCGCTGACGGCGGGGAGGGAACCGCGGAGATTCTGGCCCGTGCCTGGGACGACGAAGCCGAGTGCCGTGTGATGAAGGTGATTGGTCCGCGCGGCGGTGGAATCGACGCGCTGTGGTGGTGCGGGGGCGCGGACAAGGCCGCGTTCGACAGCGCGGCGGCGTGCGGCTTGTCGCTCGTGCCGCTGGAGCGGCGCGATCCCACTCTTGCCGGCACCTTTGGCGTTGGGATGATGCTCATGATGATCGGCTCCGGGTCTATCAATGTGGCTGTCGGCTTGGGTGGGAGCGCATCGGTCGACGGCGGGGTGGGCCTCGCCTCGGCACTCGGGTGGCGGTTCGAGGACGACGGCGGTCGCGCCATCTCCACACCGAGAGGCGCCGATCTCGGTCGAATCGCGCGGGCGATTGGGCCGGCGGAACACTCGTCCTTTCGAGGGATGTTGAGCGGCTGCCGCCTCCGTGTGCTGTGCGACGTCACGACGCCGCTGCTTGGAGGGCGCGGGTGCGCCGCCGTGTTCGGCCCTCAGAAGGGCGCGACGCCGGCGCAGGTCAGGCAACTTGACGACGGCCTGCGCCGGCTGGTGGATGTCGTGGGCGTTGCCCCGATTGAGCGCGACGGGGCCGCGGGCGGGCTTGCGTATGGCCTGCGGGTGTTCGCGGGGCCGCTTGCGCGCGGGGTTGTGCTCGAGAGCGGGGCGAAGGCCGTGCTTGACGCCGCGGGGTTTGCGCGGCGCGTTGGTCAGGCGGACCTGGTCATCACCGGCGAGGGGCGTTTCGACCTGACGAGCTACGAGGGTAAGGCGGTGGGTGAGGTGATCGCCGCGGCACGGAAGGCGGATCGGCCCGTGCTCGTCATTGCGGGTGGCATCGAACCTGGCATGGGCGCACGTCTTGGCGTCACGCTCGCCGCTTGCGAGGGCGACACCCCGCCGCGCGACGAGCGCGACGCGGCGTTGCGGCTTCAGTCGGCGGCTCGGACGGCGTTCGAGCGCTGGGTTCAGCACGCGTGACGGTGTGCGCCGGCGAAGGAGCGTCGAGCGTGAGCGAGCGGTTCTTTCCACGCCCGCTCCGCCAGTGAGCCCGAAACCCGTCGCTCACGCTCCGGGCTCGTTTCTTGGAATTCTGCGGCATTCCGCGAATCCGCTTGACAACTCAGGGAAACATGTCACACTGTCATGACATGTTTTCCCGCGATGCACAAGACGACGCCGTCTTCCAGGCCCTCAGCGATGGCACGCGGCGTCGGGCGCTCGATCTTCTCCGGGATGGTCCGATGACCACGGGCGAGCTGTGCGCTCGGCTCGAGCGGCACGCGGGGAGTCGAGCGCGGGGGGCCCGCGCGCGGGGCC
>JBJXFG010000029.1:0-9982 GCA_046154665.1 Phycisphaerales bacterium
GTGTCGGGGTTTGGGGTTCAGCCCGAACCCAGAACCCCGACACCTGAACCCTCTCGCCATGAACCGCTGACGTGTCGTCACACTTGACCACTCGACCACCTGACCACTTGACCACTTGACCACTTCCCCCCTTTCGTAAACGTCTCGTTGCACTCCGGTGATGTTTCCGTCATTCGCTGTGTCCCACAGAGGGTTATCACCGACATCCCAGTGGGCGACCTCTACAGTCGTTCCCGAATCGATGCCCGCGACGACCCCTGCGTGACCCCGCCCCCCCGGACCCCTTGCCCCCGGCCCCCTTCTTAGGGCGCGCCGAGGACACCCCGGAAACCTCGGAGCCCCGGAGCCGCCGTATGAAGACCTCGACCCGGATGGACATGCATTGCCACAGCAGCGCCAGCCGCGAGCCCGTGGCCCCGTGGCTCGGCGCGTGGCAGGTGCCCGAGTCCTATTCGCCACCCGAGAAGGTCTACGACCAGGCCCGCTCCAGAGGCATGGACCTCGTCACCATCACCGACCACGACACCATCGACGGCGTCCTCTCCCTCGTCGAACGCGGCTTCCCCAACGTCATCATCGGCGAAGAGGTCACCACCCACTTCCCCGAAGATCGCTGCCGACTCCACGTTTTGGTGTGGGGCCTCACCCCCGCCCGCCACGAAGAGATCGAGAAGCTCGGGCTGCGTGAGGATGTCTACCACTTCGCCCACTGGCTGTTCACCCACAACCTCGCCCACTCGCTCGCCCACCCCCTCTACAGCCAGAACGGCAAGCTGACCACCTCCCACCTCGAACGCTGCGTGCTGCTGTTCAAGGCCTGGGAATCGCTCAACGGGGCCCACGCCCCCACGCACAAGGACGGCGTCGAACTCTTCCTCAGCAGCCTCAAACTCGCCCGCGTCCAGGCCTTCGAGCGGCGCCACCGCATGCGTGCCCTGTGGATGCGTTCGTGGACCAAGGCCGTCACCGCCGGCAGCGACGACCACGCCCTGCTCAACGTCGGACGCACCTGGACCGAAGTCGAACAGCAAGGCGACGACGCGGACGACACGTCCCCCGTGCCACCGAAGTCCCGATCTGGGGACTTCGGTGCTCCGGTTCAGCAGCATCCGATGACCCCCGACCTCTTCCTGCGCCAAGTCATGGCCGGACGGGGCCAGGTCAAGGGTCAGGCCGGCCACTCCGCCCTGCTCGCCCACCAGATGATGGCGGTCACCGCCAACCACTACGCCCACGCCTTTGCACAGCGCGGCTCGGCGAAGTCCCGCGCCGTCGGTGCCACCGCCGCCCGATTCGCCGGGGCCGACATCAAGCCCCCCTCGAAGGCCGCCCTGGCTCTCGACGCCGCCAAAGCCGCCCTCAACCTCGGCCGGCTCCCCGGCCTCGCCGGCCTGACCGGGCAAGGCGCCAAGGCCCGCGGCTCAAGCGGCCTGTCCCCTTTGTCCCCCGTGATCGACGAACTCGCCCGCGCCGTCCCCAGCGTGCTCGAGAAGCACCCCGCCATCATCGCGGCGCTCAGCGAGGGGGCCGCCGCCACGCCCGACGGCCCCGCCTTCGCACGCCACAAAGAGATGGCCGCGTTCATCGACGATCTCACCGGCACGCTCACCGCCTCGTGCGCCGCGGGCCTTATCAAGGCCTTCGAAGACCGCGACCACGCCGCCGCCGCGCGAAGCCTTCTGACGGGCCTCATCGCCACCGCCGCGCAGCTTCCGACCATCTACGCGATGTTCCACCAGAACAAGGAGCGCGACCTGCTCACCCGGCTCGAACACGATACCTCGCTGCTGCAGAACGCCGAGCGCCCATCGCCCCTCGATCGCCCGCTCCGCGTCAGCCTGTTCACCGACACCCTGGGCGACATCAACGGCGTGTGCCGCTTCATCCAGAACGTCGCCTCGCAAGCCCAGCAGACAGGCCGCGACCTCGAAGTCATCACTTCGACCGCCATGCCCGTGCCCAAGCAGCCCAACCTCTTCAACTTCGAGCCGGTGTTCCACACCAAGATGCCCGGCTACGAAACGCTGGAGATCGTGCTCCCGCCGCTGCTCAAGATCCTGCGCCATCTTGATG
The DNA here is from genome assembly GCA_046154665.1 of Phycisphaerales bacterium. Taxonomy (GTDB): domain Bacteria; phylum Planctomycetota; class Phycisphaerae; order Phycisphaerales; family UBA1924; genus JAFLCM01. Next base: position 2,074 of record JBJXFG010000029.1, read on the forward strand.
AGCACCAGCCCGACGTCGTCCACGTCTCGACCCCCGGGCCCGTCGGGCTGATCGGCCTGATCGCCGCCCGCATGCTCCGCGTGCCCGTCATCGGCGTCTACCACACCGATTTCCCCGCCTACATCGACCGCCTCTTCGACGACTTCACCTTCACCAGCGCCTGCGAGTGGGGCATGCGCACGTTCTACTCGGGCTTCCGCACCGTCTTCACCCGCTCGGGCGACTACGTCAAGTCCCTCGTCAACCTCGGCATCGACCCCGATCGCATCGAGCGACTCATGCCCGGCCTCGAAGTCTCGCAGTTCAACCCCACCTACTTCGACCCCAACCTGTGGCGTCGAATCGAAGGCGAATCCGAGCGCTTCGACGGCCTCTCACGCGACAGCGTCAAGGTCCTCTATGTCGGCCGCGTCAGCGTCGAGAAGAACATCCACCTGCTCGAACGCGTCTGGAAGCGCGTCGCCAAACGCTGCCTCCGCTCCGGCCTCACCGCCGACCTCGTCATCGTCGGCGACGGGCCCGCACGCCCCGAACTCGAGAAGTCCCTCAAGGGCACCCACGCCCACTTCCTCGGATTCCGCCACGGCGAAGAACTCTCTCGCCTCTACGCCTCCAGCAACCTCTTCGCCTTCCCCTCCGTCACCGACACCCTCGGCCAGGTCGTCATGGAAGCCCAGGCCAGCGGCATCCCCGTGCTCGTCACCGACCAGGGCGGCCCCAAAGAAGTCGTGAAGCACGGCGTCACCGGCCTGGTGCTCAACGTCAACGACCCCGACAGCGAAGACCATTGGGTCGCGTCACTGTGCGAGCTCATCGAGAACCAGGATCGCCGCGAGCAGATGGGCCGAGCCGCCGCCGACTCGATGCGTACCCACGACATCGCCCACACCTTCGAGCACTTCTGGAGCGCCCACGAAGACGCGCGGCGCGAGCACCTGGCGCGCCTGGGCATCAAGCCCCGCCACAAGCAGAACCGCGACCGCCCCTCTCATGGCGCGGCCCGCGACGCCGCCGGAGGACCGATCAGCTCCGAAGTCGCCGCCGGTGGTTGGTCAAACGGTCACGCCGTCGACGAGCCGACCGATGGCCTGTTCAGCACCCCCGCGCCAGCCGAGCCGAAGTCGTAACGCTCATGCGACGTGTTCGCCGGCCCCGCATGACATCGCGCCCTCCGGTATGAGACCACACCCGGCGAGAACGACCTGACCGGCGGGTACACATCCCCCGGCGAGCGATCCTCGCCCGGAGGGCGCTCGACTTTTGCCAGGGGCGCGGCGAGTCTTCGAGCAAGCCCCTGGAGACAAGGGTGTGCGACCGCCGCCCGGAGGGCGGACGAGCGGTCAAGCACAAGGTGGTCGGATCGACGGATCTGCCCCAGGACCAGCGGAACACCACCAGAATCCGCCCTACTCCGCCTTCTCAGCGTTCGCCTGCGCCGCCGGCGCGTTCTCGGCCTTCGCTTCCGCCGTCTTCACCGTCACACGCACCACCGGCGCGGGCTTGGGCTTGATCTGTTCAGCGGGGGCCGCGGCCTCGGGCTCGGGCAGCTGCTGCATCCGCTCGCGGACGCGGATGACGGCGCGGGGCTTGATGTCCTTCGCATCAACCATCGCGGACCCACCCTCGGCCAAGGCCTCGCCGCGTTCCATCGCCATGAACTTCGCCACTGAAGTCGGGTTCACGTGCGTGCGCACCTTCTGGATGTAGCCCTGCTCGGTGAGGTGCTGCACCTGCGCGGCACGCAGATCAGCGAGCACGCTCTGCGGGCGGCGCAGCCACGGGCGGTCACGCCGGATCTGGCGGATGTTGTCCGTATCGAGGTTCACCCACGGGCTCACCGTCACCAGCGGCAACGGCTCGCGCGTCTGCACATAGATCGTGTCGTTGATCGCCTCGACCGGGGCGCCGAACGCACCGGGGCCGGGGAAGCCGTAGACGCTCTCGCGGATCGGCGTCCGCGTCCCGATCGGCGTGCGCGGCACCCACAGACGCCCGTTCTGGATGCGGCGCACATCATCAGGCCGGTTGCTCGGATACGGCGCGGCGGTGACGAGCCCGACGCCGTTGGTGTTCCGCGTCAGGTCGGCCCCGATGTAGTCGGGGATCTTGCCGCCGCCCGCAAGAGCAGAGCCCGACAGCGCGGCCAGGGCGAGCGCGAACGACGACAACGTGGCGATGCGGTTCATCTCTTGGGTCCCTCGAAGTGGTTCGGCCGCGCCCGCAACCCGGACGACGGCACCGGAAACGCCGAGCCCCTGAGCGGCGCGGCACAAGACTCTCTCTTGACAAGAGTGCCTCAGAAGCCGAAGAAATCAAGCGGAATGGGGGGGATAGGCCGCCGATGCGGGCGGCGTGGGGCCGGATAAGCGGACTTCAGCCGATGTTGGCGTGGTTATGGGGCAGGGACCGAACACACGCATGCGGAGCGGACCGCGCGAGCAGTCGGTCAAAGGCTCGGGTGAGCCAAGCCCGGTCGATCTCGTGCAGCAAATCACGACCCGTGAACGTGGACCGTCCGCTCGCGCGGACGGCTCTGAGCCGGCCTCACACCCGCCCCGCATACTCCCGCACCCGGGCCCGGAACGGTGCAGGGTTGAACCCCAGATGATCCGCCGCCTTCGAGCAGTTGCTCACCGAGTCTTCCATCGCCAGCAAGGGCTCCGACGGGCCAAACGGCAGGGCGTTGGCGAGGCCGAGTGCTTTCGCCCCGATCGCCTGGGCCCAGCCCAGCCGCCCCGGGATTGGGATGAGCCGCTTCTTGCTTTCTTTCGAGGCGGGCAGGCTGTCCTGGATGTGGCGCAGCAGTTCGGGCCAGCGCATGGTTTCGGGGCCGGTGAGGGTGTAGACCTCGCCCACGGCGCGATCCGTTTCAAGTGACGCCGCGATGGCACCCGCCACATCGCGCACCCACACGGGGGCCATTTCCGCCGCCACCAGTTTGGGCGGTGCCGGGGGCTTGCCCTCCACGCGCACGAAATACGGAATAAAGAAGTGCGGCGTCATCCGACCCAGCACCCATGCCTTGACCATCTGCATGAACTCCCCGTCTTCGCCGTGGATCAGGCTGGGGCGGAAGATGGTCCAGTCGAGCCCGCTGGAACGAACAAGGTTCTCGGCGGCGTGCTTCGACTGCTGGTACGCCGTGGGGCCCTCGGGACGCACGCCCAATGCGGAGACGAGCACAAACCTTCGCGCCCCGGCGCTGGCCGCGGCGTCGATCGTCAGCCGCGTTGCGGCGATGTGCATCCGCTCGAACGTGCTCTTCGGGAAGACCTCCTTGCGGATGCCGATGGTGTGAACCACGGCCCCGACGCCGCGGCACAGATCGTTCATCGCCGCGCGATCGAACACCTCGCCCTGCACCACCTCGACATTCGGCGGCAGGTCCGGCAGCACCGCACGCAGCTTTTCAAGGCTCCGCGCCAGCGCCCGCACGCGGTGCCCGCGGGCCGCGAGGGCACGCACGGTGTGACGACCCACAAACCCGGTGGCCCCGGTCACGGCAACAGTCATCGGCAGCGGCTTCAGCATGGGGGGCTCCAGAGCAAGTTCGGCTCCTTCATGGGTGCGATCCGGGCCCAGTGTATTCAAGACGGTGCCTTCGTCCAGCGGCCAACGCGAAGACCCCCGCGGGCCGGGGGCTCGCGGGGGTCGCTTTGAAGAGAGGCTGCGTTGTCACATCGCGGTGGTTTACAGACGGCCTTCGCAGTTGAGGATGAAGCCGAAGGCGTTGAACAGGTCGAAGCCAGCGCCGCCGTCGATCACCGGCTCGATGTCGTTCGGGAGGCCGGTGCCACGGATGGCGGTGTCGGTGGTGAGCACCAGGAAGTCGTCGCCAGCGCCGCTGGAGATGCGGGCCCCGAGGGTCTGGCTCATCTGGTAGAAGCCCTTGACCTGGATCGAGAGGAAGTCACGCCCCGCTCCGGAGCTGATGGCCTGGCCGATGACGCTCGAAGCGCCCTCGACTTCCCAGAGGACGAGGTTGTCGCCGTCGCCCGCGTTGGTGCGGCCGCGGAACACGTTGCTGCTGCCTGGGGTCGAGATCTTGCCCTCGACCTTGTCCGAGCCGCTGCCGAGGGTCACGTCGGTGTTGACGTTGACCGTGCCCGTCACGAGCTGGTTGAGGACGTACTTCACCTCGTTCATGAGGTTGCCGTAGCTGCCGCGGAGATTGACGTTGAGCGCGGGGGCCGCGGTGACGACTTCGAGCACCGTGATCGGGGCGCGGCAGTTGAAGTTGACGCCCAGCGAGGTCGAGGGATCATCGCCGATGACCTTGGCCGAGACGATGGTGGCGTTGCCGGTGTCGATGTTCACCTGCGCGGCGCCCTGCGACTCGTTGTCGAAGTTCACCTCGGCCAGATGGGCCGCACCCACGGCGGAGGTGAGCGTCAGGCCCGCGGTCTTGCTCGCCGAACCGGCCAGGATCTTCCACTGCGTCTTGGTCAGCGCGTCGCCGGTGCCCAGGTTGGCGCGGGCGTCGAAGCTGGCGGCGGCCTGGATGTCGAACTGCACCTCGTCGCGCCCCGTTCCGGTGTTCACGGTCACGGCGTTGATGCCGGAGTAGGTCGCGCCGTCGGCCAGACCCGCGAAGCCGAACAAGCGCACCGTGCCCGCCGCCGGGCCGACTTCGACCTTCACGTTCTGGTCGGCGTTCGAGGTGGTCAGGGTGAGGCGGCCGGCGGCGACCGAGGCGGAGGTCTGGCCAAACGCCGAGCCGCACAGAGCGGTGAGGGCGACGGCGGGGGCGATCAGGGAACGAAGGTGGCGGGCGTTCATGGGAGGTCTGTCTCTTTCGTGCGTGTGGTTCGGTTCGGCGGGACGCTCCCGCCACACCACAGCAGAGCGCACGCACGGACGAGAAATACACAACGAGGGAAACCCCTATGAAGTCAGGAAAATCAATGAAAAAGGCCCCTCCGAGCGGAGGGGCCTTGAACTGGTTTTGATCGGCTCTGGCCTGATGCCCAGTGCCAAGTGCCCGATGCCTGCTGGCTTACAGCTTGATCTTGTCGGTGCCCATGGCGCCGTGGTCGTCCATGCCGCCTCGGGCCGGTGAGGGGCCGCGCTCCGGGCGGGCCCCGGCGGCACCCTCGGCCTTCTCGGCGCGGGCTTCCTCGACCGCGCCCCACTGGGCGCGCTTGAGCGACAGGCCGATCTTGCGATCGCCGGTGTCCACGCGGAGGATCTTGACGTCGACCTCTTCGTTGGCCTTGACCACGTCCTGCGGGTTCTCGACCTTGTGGTCGGCGAGCTCGGAGATGTGGAGCAGGCCTTCGAGATCGTCTTCGAGCTCGACGAAGACGCCGAAGTTGGTGATCTTGGTCACCTTGCCGCGGACGACCATGCCGGGCTTGTAGGCGCCGGGGATGGCGTTGAGCCAGGGGTCCTCGGTGAGCTGCTTGACGCCGAGCGCCACGCGCTGCTTGGACTGGTCGACTTCCAGCACCACGCACTTGACGCTCTGGCCCTTCTGCAGCACCTCGTTGGGGTGAGCGACCTTCTTGGTCCACGAAAGATCAGAGACGTGGAGCAGGCCGTCGACGCCGGGTTCGAGTTCGACAAACGCGCCGTAGTTGGCGAGGTTGCGGACCTTGCCCTCGATGACGGTGCCGGGGGGGTACTTCTCGGCCACGAGCTCCCAGGGGTTGGTCTCGCACTGCTTCATGCCCAGCGAGATTTCCTGCTTGTCCTTATTGATGTCCAGGACGACGACTTCGACTTCCTGGTTGGGGGCGACGAGTTCGGAGGGGTGGTTGATGCGCCGCGTCCACGACATCTCGGAGATGTGGACCAGGCCCTCGATGCCGTCTTCGAGCCGCACGAACGCGCCGTACGACATGAGGTTGACCACCGCGCCCTTGACGCGGGAGCCCACGGCGTACTTCTGCTCGATGGCCTCCCACGGCGAAGCCTCGCGCTGCTTCAGACCCAGCGCGACCTTCTCCTTCTCGCGGTCCACGTTCAGCACCTTCACCTCGATCTTCTGATCGATGCGGAGCATCTCGCTGGGGTGGTTGATGCGGCCCCACGACATGTCGGTGATGTGCAGCAGGCCGTCGATGCCGCCGAGATCAACGAACGCGCCGAAGTCGGCGATGTTCTTGACCGTGCCCTGGACGATGTCGCCCTCGCGGAGGGTTTCGAGGATTCGCTTCTTCGCGGTCTCGCGCTCGTGCTCAATGAGCTTGCGCCGCGAGATGACGATGTTGCGGCGCTCGAGATCGATCTTGAGCACCTCGGCGCGGATTTCGCGGTTGACGAAGTCGCCGATCTCGCCGGGGCGACGGACGTCGACCTGCGAGGCGGGCAGGAACACCGGCACGCCGATGTCGACCAGCAGGCCGCCCTTGATCTTGCGCAGCACGAGGCCCTTGACCGAATCGCCTTCCTTGTGCGTCTGGATGATGTTTTCCCAGCCGCGGATGCGGTCAGCCTTGCGCTTGCTCAGCAGGATGTAGCCTTCGGCGTCGTTGATCGTCTCGACGAGGCACTCGATCTCGAGGCCCGGCACCACTGCCAGGGGATCGGGGAACTCCTCGATCGAGATCTGGCCCTCGGCCTTGTAGGAGACATCGACCACCACGGTGCCGTCTTCCTGCACCTTGATGACCCTGCCCTTGACGATCTTGTTGGGCGACAGCTCAGCGACGGTCTTGCCGATCGCCGTGTCGAGTTCGGCCAGGGTCGTACTGCCGAGCGCTTCGGACGTCAGCCGCGACAACTCGTCGGCGGACATCGCGAACTTCTTGATCAAATTCTTGCCGTGCATCAAACAAAAATGGGGTTGGAGAGAAGGGGAAACGAACAGATGACGATGAAAAGCCACGCGGTGCCGGCGAACCGGCACCCGAGGTGCTCATGGTCCCGCCCGCCGGAACACCCGGCGACCGGTTGGTCCCCGGTGCGGCTCACGCCTCACCAGGGGCCGAAGATTTGGGTCCCGGGTCCACCGCTATCGGTTGCACCCCCGGTTCGGATCGACCTGCTTCCGGTTGATCCGGGATGCGACTGCTGCCTGCCGCCGCCGCCGGCTCCGCGAGCGGTGCGTTGGCGAGCTCGGCGACCCGCGCCCGCAGGGCGGCGATCCCACCGGGCGCCAGCACCCGCTCGGCCGGCCAGACCTCCCCGTAGCGCACGATCAGCTTGCGCGGGCGCGGAAAGATCGCACCGCGGGGAAACGCGCGACTCGCGCCGTCCAGGCCGATCGGCACCACGCTCGCCCCGGTGCGCCGCACCAGGAACTCGACCCCGTTCTTGAACGGGGCGATGCTGCCGTCGGCACTGCGCGTGCCCTCGGGGAACAGCCCGACGGCTTCGCCGCGGGCGAGGCAGTCGGCGATCAGGCGCAGCGCCTCCTTGGACGGCGCCCTGCGGTCGATCAGCGTGACCCCCATCTGCCGCAGCCACCACCGCACCGGTCCGAGCCTCGCCAGCCCGGCCTGCGCCAGGAACGCCACCCAGCGGCGGGTGGTGATGCCGACCAGCGGCGGGTCGAGGTAGCTCGCATGGTTGGCGACGAGCAGCACCGGGCCGGTGGCCGGCACGTTGGCCCGACCTTCGACCCGCAGCCGGCACCAGACCTTGGTGAAGGCCAGCACCAGTCCCTTGGACACCGCCCACCAGAACGGGCTGCGGGCGACGATGCGCGTCGGGCTGATCGGAGCCGGCGTCACCGCCCACCCCCGCTGTTGCGCACGTAGGCGAGCAGGCGCTCGACCACGGCATCCGTGGTCAGGCCGGTCGAGTCGACGTAGAGCGCGCCCTCTGCCTGCCGCAGCGGCGCATCCGAGCGGGTGCTGTCGAGCCGGTCGCGCACGAGGATCTCCTCGAGCACATCCGCCTCGCTGACGACCCGCCCCTGGCGCACGAAGTCCTGGCTGCGCCGCCGCGCCCGTTCACTCGGAGC
>JBJXFG010000033.1:0-11056 GCA_046154665.1 Phycisphaerales bacterium
CCCCCCCCCCCCCCCCCCCCCCCCCGCCACTCTGGACCAGACCTCGGAGTACCGCCGCTCATGTACACTGACACCACGGCCCATCCACCGACGCGCGTATTCAGGGCGAAACCGGCCGCGCACGAAAGGGACGCCATGACCGAACCTGTCCGCCCTCAACCCTTCGCCCCCGGCACCCCCGCCCCCCGCGCCCCCGCTGCTTCCGCCACGCCCAGCATCACGCTGCTGCTGCACGCGGCGTCGTCGGGCGATCGGCGCGATCTCGACGCCCTGATGAGCGCGATCTACGAGGACATGCGCCGCCTCGCCGTCTCGCACATGCGCGGCGAGCGACGCAACCACACCCTCCAGCCCACGGCCCTCGTGCACGAGGCCTATGTGAGGCTGCTCGGCCAGCACGGCACCGAGTGGAAAGACCGCCTGCACTTCTTCGCCATCGCCTCCCGCATCATCCGCCGCATCCTCATCGACCACGCGCGGGCCAGCAACGCCGACAAGCGCGGCGGCGACCGCACGCGCATCAGCATCGAGGGGCACGACGTGGCCGCGCCGACCAAAGGCGGAAGGACCGACATCGACCTGCTCGCCCTCGACGAAGCGATGCAAGAGCTCGCCCAGCTCGACGAACAGCAGGCACGCATCGTCGAGCTCCGCTACTTCGGCGGATGCACCGTCGAGGAGGTCGCCGAGCTGCTCAACATCGGCAAACGCACCGTCGACCGCGATTGGCAGGCCGCCCGGGCGTGGCTGTTCGATCGACTCCGCGACGACGACGGCGAAGGCCCTCAGGCAGGAGGTGGGCAGGGTGCCCAGTGACCTCGCCTCACGCGCCCACGCCATCCTCACCCGGGCTCTGGGTGTCGAGCGCGCCCAGCGCGAAGAGGTGGTCATGTCGGCGTGCGCGGGCGACGCCGAACTCGAGGCCCGCGTGCGCCGCCTGCTGAAAGCCGCGGACGAGAGCGATTCGTTCCTCGACGCTCCGGCGCTCACCGCCAGCCGCACCACCAGATACCCCGGCGCCGCGCCGCTGCCCGTGCCCGATGCGGTGGGCACCTACCTCGTCGTCGGCGTGCTCGGCACCGGCGGGATGGCGACCGTCTACGAAGCGGTGCAAGAGAACCCCAACCGGCGCGTGGCCCTCAAGGTCATGCACCAGACGATGACCCACACCGACGCGCTGCTGCGCTTCCGCCTCGAAGCCCAGACGCTCGCACGCCTTCACCACCCCGGCATCGCGCAGATATATGAAGCGGGCACGGCACAGCTCGGGCAGCTGAGGCCCTCGCCGTTCTTCGCGATGGAACTCATCCCCGAGGCGCTGAGCATCACCGAGTACGCGAGGCGTCACTCGCTCCCGCTGCGGTCGCGGCTGGAGATGTTCGCCGACGTGTGCGACGCCGTCCTGCACGGGCACCAAAACGGCATCATCCACCGCGACCTCAAGCCCGCCAACGTTTTGGTCGGGCCCGACGGGCGCGCCAAGGTGATTGACTTCGGCATCGCCCGGAGCATGAGCGCCGGGGCAGGGTCCGGCGAGTCCGCGTCGCTGACCGGTGCCTCGGACGCACGCAAGCTCATCGGCACGCTCAACGCCATGAGCCCCGAGCAGTGCACCGATCCGGCCCGCGTTGACGTCCGCAGCGACGTGTATTCGCTCGGCGTGATCCTCTACGAACTCGTGACCGACCGCCCGCCGCACGATCTTTCGGAACACACGATCCCGCGCGCGGTGCAGATCATCACGCAAGAGAGCCCCGAGCGCGCCGGCACGCTGCGCCGCGAGGCCGCGGGTGATCTCGACGCGATCATCGGCAAGGCGATGGAGAAGGACCGGGCGCTCCGCTACAGCGGCACCGACGCCCTCGCGGCCGACATCCGGCGCTACCTCGGCAACGAACCCGTACAGGCCCGCGCCGCGACGCCTCTGGAACTGGCCCGCAAGTTTGCCCGGCGCAACCCCCCGCTCGCCGCCGCCCTCGCCGCCGCCGTCGTTCTCTTGGTCGGCGGCGTGGTGGTTTCGAGCCGATTCGCGTACATCGCGGCCCACGCCCGCGACGCGGCCCTTCAGCGCGAACGCGACCTCGAGACCGTCACCGCGTTCCAGGCCTCCATGCTCAGCGGCATCGATGTGCCGGCCATGGGCGACCGGCTCCGCACCTCGCTTGAGCGCTCCGTCGAACGGTCGTTGACCGACGCCCCGGACCAGCCCGAAGCCCAGGCCGCCGTCCAGGAGTGGTCCCGCATTACGAACCGCGTGAACTTCACCACGCTCGCGGTGGAATCGCTGAACCAGAGCGTGCTTGCCCGCGCCGCCGAATCAATCAACACCGAGTTCGCGCAGCGCCCGCTGATCCGAGCCCGCCTGCTCCAAAGCCTCGCTGGAACGATGAACAACCTCGGCCTGCGCGCCCAGGCCGAGCCGGTGCTGCAGCAAGCGCTCGATATCCGCCTGAAGGAGCTGGGCCCGGACCATGAGAGCACGCTGCAGTCGCAGCACTCGATGGGTTCGCTGGAGATGTCGCTCGGCCGCTTCGACGACGCCGTCGCCCGCCTCAAGGACACCCACGAGCGTCACGCACGCCTCTCCGGCCCCGACGACCCACTCACCCTCCGCACGGGCACCTCCCTCGGCGGCGCGTACCGCCGGCAGGGCGACTTGGCCAACGCGGAGCGGGTGTGGAACGACACGCTGGCACGTCAGCGCCGCACCCTGGGGCCGGACCACCGCAGCACGCTCGGATCGCTCAACAACATCGGCGTGCTCTACGCCGTGCAGGGCAAACTCGACCAGGCCGAGGCGGCCTGGCGTGAACTGCTCGAGCGCCGCCGCCGCATCCTCGGCGACGACCATCCCGACTACCGCAGTGTGCTGGGCAACCTCGGCATGTTGCTCGCCGACCGGGGCCGACTCGATGAGGCACGGACCCTGATCGAGCAGGCCCTTGCCGCCGATCGGCGACACCACGGCGACACGCACGCCGACACGCTCGTCACGATGAGCCAACTCGCTACGGTGCTGCGTGAGGCGGGCGATCTCGACGCCGCCGAGCAATTGCAGCGCGAGTGCGCCGCGGGCCGGCTGGCAGCCCTCGGCCCCGACAACCCCGACACCGTCGACGCCCAGAGCGGCCTGGCCGGCATCCTCCACCTCCGTGGCGACATCGCCGCCGCCGAGACCATGATCCGCGCCGCCATCGACGCCCAGCGCCGCTTGCTCGGCCCGAGCCACCCCGATACCACCGATTCTCTCGGCACGCTGCGCGACATCCTCTCGGCATGCGGGCGGATGGGAGAGGCGATGGATGTCAGTCTCGGCCTGGTCGCCGCCGCCGCACGGAGCACCGCCATCGATCCGATCGCTCTCGGCAAGCACTACTCGGAGCACGGCGCGCTGCTGCTCAAGACCGGCGCGCCGGACCAGGCGATCGAGCCGCTTTCCGAGGCCTACCGCCTGCTGAGCGACTCGATCGGAGCGGGGCACGCCAAAGCCCTCGAGGCCGCGGCCCGGCTGTGGGAGTGCCACGACGCGCTGCACCGAATGAACCCTCAGGGCGGTCACGGGGCCCAGGCCGAGTCGTGGCGGCTGAAGTCCATCCCGCCGCCGTGATTGTCGCGACGGGTGGCGCTGTCCGCGCCCGTGTCCCGCGTCTCCTCAAGTCTGTTTCACCGTGGAGCCAAGATGCCCGTCCGCCGACACCCAACCGCCGTCTCGAAATCGCGTGCCCCTCTGTCGCTGGTGCCGCTCGATGTCGCCCTTGCCGAGAGGTTGAGATCGACGTACGAACTCGTGCGAGCTGGCGGTCCGCGCTTCGCCGAGTTGTTCTATGCCAAGCTCTTCAAAGCGGCCCCGCACCTGCGCTCGATGTTCCGGTCCGATCCCGCGTCCCAGGCGGAGAAGCTGACCGCCGCCCTCGACGCCGTCGTCGCCAACTTCAGCGACCCCACGGGCAACGCCGAGATGCTCTCGGCCCTGGGCAAGCGCCACGCCGAGTACGGCGCACGCCCCCAGCACTACGACCTGGTCATCGACCTGCTCATCGACGCCATGCGCGAGACCCTCGGCCCATCCGTCGGGCAGCCCGCGCTGGACGAGTGGCACATGGCCCTGCGCCTGATCAGCAACCAGATGATCGCGGCGGCGGAGGAATAGGAGTGTCGTAGGCTCATCCAAATGGTTCGCCTCCGGGTACCCCGCCGGTCCCCAGCGGGCAGACCTCACGGCGATTCGGGACCCGTCGGGATGCCCAAAGGCATCCCCCAGTCGGAACTCAGAGCACGCGGAAGAACTGAGAGCCGATCGGCGGCAGCGGCAGTTCTCGCGCGAGGTAGTACAGCACAATCAGGTTGTTCACGATCGCATAGGACGTGAACAGGCGGCGCACGAAGTAGGCGACGGACAGCACACGCTCAATCCGCGGCTCGTTGATAGCCAAGTCCTTCTCGGCTCGCAAGGCCCAGCGGCGAACCGCCAGGAACATCGCGAGCGCGAGAACGGCGTTGGCCGCCGAGGCGAGCTGCCAGACGGGGATCTCGCCGGGCCTGACGAAGACCACGACGAGGTTGCCGAGTTGATCGCCGAGGAGGCCGGTCCAAGCGGCGGCGTGCTTGGCGAGTTCGGCGTGACCGAGCCAGGCGAGGTACTTCGCGGCCATAAACAGGAGAACCCCGACGGAAATGACTGCGACGAGCCGATCGATATCGTTGACCGCCTTGAACTTAAGATGCGGAACCCACGGGTCCGCCGATGGCTTGGGGGGTTGGACGGCCCAGATGAGGGGGAGCCAGATGAGGGCTGTGGACTTGACGGAGAGGCGGACAGCTGCAGACGTCAGTATGAACGGATATACTGCTACTATCGCGAGAAGCGTACTTCCAGATGCATACATGCATACTCGTCGCGATTTCTTGCCTCTGGGATGATATCTTGTTCGATGGTACGATACCGCACCCCATGCGTCCATATAGCATGAAAAATCACTTTCCGGAAAAGGCACGTCCGGCGTTCTCCTGCTCGACGGCGGCACTCGCCAGCCTTCTGATTCCGGTTGCGGCAATATCTCCGGGGAATGACGAAAATCCAGACACGCTACAGCCCTCCACCAGTTGATCGGGATTGCCCTGAGACTTCTCGGCCAGTCCAACCACAAACCAATCCAGAATCCGCCAGCACGCCCAATCAGGCCTGGAGTTCCGCCACCAGACATGAGTATTTGAAGTGAGATAACAGCGAGCATGGGTACCCGAAACGCATCTGATCCAGTGCGGATCAATATGATAGTAGAGTACGCAGCCAATAAGATAGGTATACCGATAACAACAAAAAACACCGCATACTCCAATGTTGAATCTCGAAACCAATCGTCAAAGCGCCTCGCAACCCGCCACCCAGCTTCACACGAAAAATCCGTCCGCAACAGCCACAGCGGCGCAATCATCGCCGCGATCCACACATGCCACCAAGTCCCCGCGGCAACCCCGATCCACACAGAGATGCCCATCGCCACAACCGTCTCGACTATCGCGAGCACGGAGGGATTCCGCTGTCTGATCGATTCTGGCGTGCTGATCCACCGCATCGCCGGGCAACTTATCAACTTTCCTGCTTGCATCACGGGCTACTCTGAGGACCCCTCCGCACGGCCAGCCACCTCGGAGGAGGAGCGATCAACCGCTCCGCGCCGGCCCGATGCTCTGCGGCTCAGCCAGTCGGCCGCCGGCTCAGTTCGGCTCTCGCTTGGTGTCGGGACACCGTGATCATCAGGCCAGGCCCGGGATTCGCAGCGGGTTCGGTGAAAGCAAGTCGTCCAAGACACGTCGACCATGCTCTGAGCTCGTTGTTCGGGGCTCGTCGCTCATCGGGCCCAGTTTGGGCCTTGCTGGGGCCTTCGCCTCGTACAGCAACCTGCTATACTCCCCCACGGACACCCCTCCATCGAGCGGGCCAGTCCTCGACCCCCCGCGAGGGCATCGCGGCGGGCTCGGACCTTCTGATCATCCGCACCTTTCGACCCCATCAGTCTCGGGGCGGTTGGTGTCCCCCCAAGCGACCATGTGCGACGGGGCCGCGGTTTCGGCGAACGCCGAACTCGCGGATGCCCCCTCTCTCGCCGGACCCGCTGACGTCTCGAAAGGACCGTGTTTCATGTCGACCATGTCTTCCTCTTCGGCCCCCGCGGCCCCCGCCGGCGCCTCCTCGCTCGTCAAAGACCTCATCGAAGCCGGCATCCACTTCGGACAGCGTTCCGCCAACTGGAACCCGCGGATGCAGCCGTACATCTACGGCAAGCGCAACAGCATCCACATCATCGACATTAAAGAGACCGTCAAGGGCCTCCTGCTCGCCAAGAAGTTCATCGCCAAGTGCGTCGCCGAGGGCAAGGACGTCGTCTTCGTCGGCACCAAGCGTCAGGCCCGCGATGTGCTCCTGCAGCGCGTCGCCGACGTCAAGATGCCCCACGTCACCGAGCGCTGGCTGGGCGGCACGCTGACCAACTTCCGCACCATCCGCCTCCGCCTCAAGCGCCTCGAAGAGCTCGAAGGCATCGAGACCGCCACCGGCTTCCAGAACTACTCCAAGAAGATGGAGAGCCAGCTCAAGCGCGAGATGCGCAAGATCAAGCGCAACCTCGACGGCATCCGCACCATGGACAAGCTCCCGGGCGCGATGGTCGTCATCGATACCAAGCGCGAGCACAACGCCCTCGCCGAAGCCCGCAAGCTCGGCGTGCCCACCATCTGCCTCATCGATACCGACGGCGACCCCGAAAAGGCCGACATCCCGATCCCCGGCAACGACGACTCGATGCGCGCCATCGACGTCATCATCCGCGAACTCTGCGCCGCCGTCGCCGAAGGCCGCCAGCAGCGGGCCACGACCACCGGCGATCGCGACGGCGCGACCGGCGCGGTCTCCGCCGCGGACCGCGGCTCGGAGCGGTCGGACGCCGGACCCGCCCGTCGCGCACCACGCCGGGCCCAGTTCCGCGCCGATGATCCGACCGCGACCGAGCAGGTCGCGGCTGGAAACGCCTGATCGACGTGACACAAGCCCCGAGGCTCAGCCTCGGGGCGCTGGTGCGAAAACTCCCGTCCGATCTGGGGCGATTGCCCCATCGGATCGCGTGATGCAAGAATCCTGTTGAACCCCCAGAGCCTTGGGGACGGGCGTGATACCCAGAGCCCACGCTCAAGCCCCAAGCCTCAAGCCACAAGACTTCCCCAAGACCGGAGCCCGAACATGCCCGAGATCAACGCCAAAGACGTGATGGCCCTCCGCAACGAGACCGGCCTCTCGATGATGGAATGCAAGAAAGCCCTCGAAGAGTGCGCCGGCGACGCCGCCAAGGCCACCGACTTCCTCCGCAAGAAGCTCAAGGGCAAGATGGACACCCGCACCGACCGCGCCGCCGGCGAAGGCCGCGTGGTCACCGCCATCGACCCCTCGGGCAAGGCGGCGGTCATCGTCGAGCTCCGCGCCGAAACGGATTTCACCGCCAAGAACGAGATGTTCTCCGCCGCCGCCAACTCCATCGCCCAGATGGCCCTCAAGATGGGCGCCGGCGCGATCAACCCGACCAGCGACATGACCAAGCTGATCGACGACATCCGCATCAAAACCGGCGAGAACGCCTCCATCGCCCGCGTCCACAAGCTCGAAGGCGGCGGCAACATCAAGTTCGGCACCTACGTCCACCACGACGGCAAGAAGGGCGCCATCCTCGTCGGCGAGGGCGACCTGCCCGACGACCTCGCCCGCAGCGTCTGCATGCACATCATCGCCAAAGACCCGGCCCCCAAGGGCGTGACCGCCAACGACATCCCCACCGACATCGTCGACAAGGAACGCAAGTTCCGCATCGAGCAGGCGATGGAGAGCGGCAAGCCCAAGGAAATCGCCGAGAAGATGGTCGAGGGCGGCATGCGCAAGTTCTTCGAAGAAATCGCCCTGCTCGAACAGCCCTTCGTCATGGACGAATCAAAGAAGGTGAAAGAGATGCTGCCCGCCGGCACCAACATCACCAAGTTCGTCCGCTGGCAGGTCGGCGAGACGGCGTGACCCGGTGGGGCAGGCTTCCAGCCTGTGATTGATCCGAGCCCCGTGCGCAAGCTCGGGGCCACGCCACGACAACCCAGACGATCATCCAGCCCCGCGAGCAATCGCGGGGTTTTTCATGCGCCGTGTATCTGTATTGACCCAAGAGCAACAGGCCACGATTGCCACAAGGCCCCGAGCAACGAGCCCCGAGCGTCAGCGAGTGGGTTGCCTTTCCTGAATCTCGCAGACTTCCCAAGACCCGTCGCTCACGCTCCGGGCTCGTGGTTCGTGGGCGTTTGCTCGCGCGGGGCGTGGCCCCGAGCTTGCGCTCGGGGCTCGGATGGACAGCAAGCTTACGATGCGGCTGACGTGGGCGCCGGTGCCGCCGGGTCGATGCGGGGGAACAGTCCTTCGCCTTTGACGATCGGCGTGCCGGGCTTGAGGCCGCCCCACTGGCACAGTTCGCTCAGCGGCTTCGAGAAACGGCCCTGAGCGTCGGGGACTTCTTGCCCGAATCGCCGAAGAATCTCGGCCATTTTCGTGGGCATCGCGGGGGAGAGCAGGATGGCGGCGATGCGGAGACGTTCTGCGGCTTCGTACAGGATGGTGGCGACCTCACCCATTTTGGCCGTCTCTTTCGCGCGCTTAAAGGGCTCCGTCTCATGGATCATCGCGTCCACAAATCGAGACTGGCCGAGGGCAGACTGAAGCGCCCCCTCGACATCAAGTTCTGAAACACCTCGCGTCACGTCGCTGACGACGTCATCGACTTGCAGCAACTCCTTCAGCATCTGCCGCAGCTTGGAGTCCGGATTCAAGCACCCTTCAATGTCACCTTTGGACTCCGGACACTTCCCCCCAAAGTACTTCTCAATCATGTTGGACACCCGGCTAAACGCGTTTCCGATCCCGTTCGCCAAATCCGCGTTGTAGACCTCCACAAACTTCGCGTGCGAGAAATCAGCGTCCGTCGCCTCCAGCGGCCCCTGCGTCAGCATGAACCAGCGCCAAGCGTCGACGCCGTACGCCCCGCAGTACGCCTTGATCGTCTCAAGATCAATGAAGTTCCCCAGCGTCTTCGACATCTTCTTGCCATCGCGGATCCAGAACGAGTGCGCGTAGATGCGCCCCGGCAGTTCCAGCCCCAGCGCCTTGAGCATCGCCGGCCAGATCACCGCGTGGAACCACAGGATTTCCTTGCCGATCAGGTGAACGCTCGCGGGCCAGTACTTCTTCCTGCCGCGCTGCTCGGCGGGCAGTGCGTTCTCATCGATCAGCCCCACCGCGCTCGCGTAGTTCAGCAAAGCGTCGATCCACACATACGTCACATGCTTCGCGCCGTCCTTCGCCGCCGGCACCGGCAGCGGGATGCCCCACGAAAAGTTCGTCCGGCTCACCGGCACGTCCTGCAACCCCTCGGGTAGGTTCAGCCTTCCCAGCACCTCGTTCTTGCGCGCCTCGGGGCTGATGAACTCGGGGTTCGCCGCGATGTAGTCCTTCAACCAGCCCTGATACTTGCTGAGTCGGAAGTAATAATTCTCTTCCTTGGCCTTCACCAGCGGCGACCCGTTAAACGCCTTGTAGCCCTTCTCCCGCGCCGTGTTCTCGGGGACATATTCCTCCTGCCCCTCGTCGTACCACCCTTCGAACTCGCCGAGGTAGATGTCGCCGGACTTCAGCAGCCGCGAGATCGCCTCGACCACCTGCTTTTCGTGCCGCGGCTCGGTGGTGCGGATGAAGTCGTCGTTCGACGAACCGACAAACCCCAGCGCCGCCTTGAAGTGCTCGGCGTTCTCGTCGGCCAGCTGCTGCGCCGTGATCCCCCGCGCCTGCGCCGACTTCTCCACCTTCTGCCCGTGCTCGTCGGTCCCGGTCAGAAAGAACACATCCTTGCCCGCCATCCGCTGAAACCGCGCGATCGCGTCGGCCACGATCGTCGTATAGCAGTGCCCGACGTGCGGCTTGTCGTTCACGTAGTAAATCGGGGTCGTGATGTAGAACGGGCTTCCGGGGGCAGGGATGGGCATGGGGCGGATTGTACGGGTGTGGCTGAGGATGCGCGGCGAGTGCGGGGTTTCTATCGGACTTTCCCGCGTTCTCGCCACTCGGCTCTTGCGATCACCGCGCCGCGGCCGACAATCTCCCTTGAGCCCGAAGGCGTGTCGCGCGTGCCTGGCGCGCCGCACCGACTCTTCAGACTCGCTCGCTCACCCACAGGCCTCGTGCTCTGGTGCCGTTCATTGTCCCTCGCATCTCGAAGAGGAGTTGTCCATGCAAGTCGTGCTCGATCGGAAGGTGTTGCTGGTGTTGGTGGTCGCGGCGGGTGCCGCCGTCGGCGCTTGGGCATTGGCGGGCGATCTCAATCCCCCCGCGGGCCCGGTCGCACCAACCATGAAGACGCTCGATGAAGTCTTCACCGCCGCGTCCGCCACCGGTGGCGGGAGCAACGCCAACTGCATCCCGGGCATGCACGGCACCCTCGGGCTCTTCGGCACCTGCGCGATCGCCGGTCTGCCGGCGAACATGCCCAACCCCACCTTCGAGGTCATCAACTTCACGCAAGCCATGTCCAAATCCCCGCCACCCCCCGGCGGCGGCGGTGGTGGCGGCGTCAGCGGGCCCACCATCATCGGCGACTTCGTCCTCACCAAACCGCTCGACCGCACCAGCGTGGGCCTCTACCGCGGGATGTCCCAGGGCACGGTGTTCTCCGCCGCCACCGTCACGCTGCTCGACGCCGCCAGCACCCCCACGATGACGATCGCGCTGAAGAACTGCCGCATCATCGGCCGCGACGTCGGCATGGTGTACCGCTGCGACGGCTCGACCGTGATGACCGAGAGGATCGCGATCAACTCTCGACTGGTCCGCTACACCGACGCCGTCTCGGGCCAGTTCTGGGAGTACAACGTCGAGACGCAGGTGGGCTCGGGGAACTGATGCGGAACGCGCCGCGCCGTCGCAGTTTGAAATCTGGAGCGGTGGGGCCGGCTTCCAGCCAGCCCTCTTCAAGGCGGGCCG
>JBJXFG010000039.1:0-43928 GCA_046154665.1 Phycisphaerales bacterium
GTGACCAAAGGCTTGGGGTCACACCTGTTCCCATCCCGAACACAGCAGTTAAGCCCAAGCCGCCGATGATACTGCCCTGCGGGAAAGTAGGTCATCGCCGAGTTACACCCCTCGCCAGGTAAACCTGTTGAGGGGTTTTTCTTTTTTGCGACTCCGGCGTCACGCCGCCGGGGCTCGGTCAGATCGCCGCCGGCATTCGTGGTCCGGCATCCGTTGCGCCGAGGCCCGGCGCGGCCTTTCCGCGCAGTCGCGAAATCACGCCGTGCTCATGATCAAACCGCGGGCCCGCCGCGGCGATCTATCATCGTCCCCGTGGGGATCGAACTCGCCATCCTTGCGAAGTTCCTTCCGCTGATCCTCGGCGGGACGGCGGCGGCGCTCAAGCTCGCCCTGGGTGACGCGCCCGACGCGGAACAATCCGGCAAGGTGCTCCGAGCGGCCCTCGAGGCAGTCGCGGGCGTGCTCCCCAACTGGGCCAACGAGCGGCTGGAGCGCTTGGCCGACCGTCTGCGGCTGACGGACGACGACCGGCGGCGTGGCTTCGGCAACGCCGATCTTCATCGCCTGGTGGGCGCGGCCATCGCCGCCGCGTTCGAAGAGAGCTCACGCGAACGCCCGGCGACCGACCGCGCGTTCGCCGAGGCACAGTCGCGACTCTTCCGCGACGAGTGGGGCAAGCCCGGCGAGCGCGAAATGCCGGCGCGCGTGAAGGACGCGCTGCTCGAGACGCGCTTCGTCGGCGACGCCGAGGGGCTCAAGTCGCAGCCCGTGCTCGATCCGCAGTTGTGGCGTCTCACCCTTGACGCCGTCATGGGCGCGACCAAAATCCGCGAGCACGACCAAGCCCGCGAGCGTGCCGCGGCCCACCTCACCGCCCACTACACCGGCATCTTGTGGGAACTCAGCAAGCGGGCCTGGCGCGACAACGACCTGGCCTGGCCGGCGCTGATGATGCGGCTGCTCTCGGGCATCGCCGGCGATGTGAAGGGCACGCGCGACGACGTGGCCCAGTTGCGGATCGACCTCGAACACGCCACGCGGCTGATCGTGCAGCTCGCCGAGCGGGCCGCGCCCCACGCGCCAGCCGAGCAGCGCGAGCTGCTCGTGGAGATTCGCGCCAATCAGGGTGTGATTCTCGCAACGCTTGGCCGCATCGAAGGCAAGGTCGATCACGTTGCCGGCGAGGTCGAACAGCTCGGAGCGAAGACGGACCACGGCATTCGCGTCGGCGAACAGACGCTCGCGGGCGTCAAGCGACTTGAAGATCGTCTTGCTGATTCGAGCGCCGCGCCGCGGGTCGCCGCCCCCACCCACAACCTCACCTCCGAGCACACCGTGCGTCACCACGGCTTTGTCGGCCGTGCCGTCGAACTCAAGGAACTCCATCGCCGCCTCACCGCTGCGCGCGAGGCCGACGATGTTCGGGCCGAGGCGATTGTTCACGCCGTGCCGGGTGAGGGCGGCATCGGCAAGACGCGCGTCGCTCTGGCGTATCTCATCGAAGGCCCGAAGATGTTCGATGGTGCGTACCCGTGGAAGGGTCGGTGGTGGATCGACGGGTCGCGTGTGCGACTGGATCAGTCGTGCCGCGAGCTCGCCGACACGCTCGGGCTGGGGCTGCCCGAGAACACGCCGAGCGAGGTGGTTCGGGCCAAGCTGGTCGATCGGCTGCAGCACGGCGGGCCGCACGTGGTGGTGATCGATAACGCCGAGGCGGGCGGGGGGGCGGGTGGGGGGGCGAGTGGGGGGGTGGGCGAGTCGCACGGCGGCGCGGTTCCTGACTGGTCGGCGTACGAGCAGCTGGCGCTGGCTTCGCCCTCGCGGGTGCTCATCACCACGCGCGACCGGGCGGGGCTCGACGGCTTCGCCGAGGTCTACCAGATCGACGTGCTCTCGATGCCCGATGCGCTCACGCTTCTCCGCGCCGCCCGCGCTTCGTTCATGAACGGCTCGATGGACGAGCAGCTCCGCCGCCTCGCCGACGAGGTCGGCCGCTTCGGCGTGGCCCTCTCGATGTGCGCGGCGTGGCTGCGCGAGTGGCCCATGCGCACGCCCGCTCAACTGCTCGAGGCGCTCCGCCGCGCCGAGACCGAGGGGCCCGACCCGCTCGAAGACGAGAAGCTCGGGGCGCAGGCGTCGAAGTACGGCAAGTCGGCGCGGACCGCGCTGTGGGTGCAGGTCGAAGACCTTGTGGACACCGGTGCGATGGACCTGCTGATCGCCGCGGCGTTCTGTGATGCCGACCGCATCCCGGTTTCACTGCTGGGACAGGCGGCGGGGCTGGATGAACAGGCGACGGACGAGGGTCTGAAGACACTGCACGACCGCTGCGTGGTCACGCTCTCGCCGCCGGGAGAGGGCGAGACCGAAGCGATGTTCCGCGGCGGCGTGTCGCTGCACCGGGTGATGCAGAAGGTGGTGCGGCGCTGGGTGTGGAAAGAGGAGCGCCGGGCGAGGGCGGTGAGAGTGGTGGAGGGAGTGTGCGAAGGGTTGGAGGGCGTGCTGCACGGAGTTGCACACCATCGGACATTCGCGGCAAGAGTTCGCGTGGCACCGCACGCCGAGGCACTGCTAGAGGCGATGGAGGGGAGGCTGCGCGATCTGCCACTACCGGCGCAATTGGCGGGGTTCGATCAGCTCAATGTGGTGACACTGTGTCGATGGCTGGGCATGCACTACGATACCCATGGCGAGCACGGTGCGGCGGTGCGCCACCTCAACGCGTGCGTTAACTGGGGACTGCACCAGGGTCAGGCGGCGGAGAGTTTCACGGCGGTCTGGCTCGATGCGCGTGCGAGGAGTCTGGCGAACCTGGGCAAAGCGGAAGAGGCGCTGCTGGACATCCGCCGAAGCATCGAGTGGTTCGAGCAGCATTCGCCGTGGAAACATGGGAGTGTGGCGCTTCGGTATGCGACGCGTGCGGCGATTCTGCTCGACCTGGGCGACGCGGACGGGGCGCTGTTGGACATCGGTCGGAGCATCGAGTGGGGCGAGTGGCAGTCGCGGCCAGACGAGCGGAGTCTGGCGATCGACTACGCCACGCGTGCGGAGATTCGGCGTGTTCTGGGCGATGCGCCCGGTGCGCTGTTGGACATCGGTCGGAGCATCGAGTGGGGCGAGCGGCAGTCGGCGCGCGACGGGCGGGACTTGGCGATCTGGTACGCGACGCGTGCGGAGATTCGGCGTGACCTGCGGCGGTGCGACGAAGCAACGCGGGACATCGATGCCGCGCTGGCCTGGTACCGCGCCAACCTGCCGCAGGATGCGCGGTCGATCGGCGCGATGGAGAAGACCAAAGCCTCCATCGACGCAGCCCGGCGGCGTGGTGATGGTGGCAACGACGGCGGCGCGGGCGTGGCGAACTGATACGGATCCCAAATGACTTCCGGGCTCGTACCGTGAGGCGTGACGGCGAAGCACTCGTCGCACAACACGCAGCGCACGATGCGTGAGGCGCTGGCGCTCATCGCCCGGAGGGCGCATCGATCTTTGCCTGGGGCGCGGCGGGTCTTCGAGTAAGCCCCTGGAGAACGGTTCTTGTTGAGTGCCGCCCGGAGGGCGGACGACCTGTCAAGATGCGGCCATGAAGCGGCGATGAGCACGCGGCGAAGGTGACTTCGTTCGCCCTCCGGGCGAACCTCTCTTCGGCTCGGATTCCAGTGGCTTGCTCGCGTGGCTCGCCGCGCCCGCGGCGAAGGTCGATGCGCCCTCCGGGCGTGAGACACGAAGCACTCGCACGACCGACCCACTTGCACGCCCGAGAGTCAACGGTGATCCGTGTGACGCGGCACCCAGTTGTTCACCGCGTCTCGGGTTTCCGTGCGCCGGCCCTCGCTTGCGCTTCGGGTTCGTTTGAGGCAGCGTTCCACGAACCCGAAGCGCAAGCGAGGGCCGGCGCACGACAACCCCGAGCCCGGATTTCACCCGGAATGCGTATGAGCACCGCGCGCTTTGACGCGCTCGATCCACGAGCCCGGAGCGTGAGCGACGGGTCTTCGGGCCACTCGGAATCGTTGGGTTCTTCGACCCGCACGCTCACGCTCGGGGCTCGTTTGCCTGCGGGTTCGCTGACGCTCGGGACTCGTTGCTTGCGGAGCGCGACGATTCGCTGCGAAGACTCGCTCATCGTCGGCGTGGCTTGTGATGGGCGCGGTGGCGCGTTTGGGCTACTGCCCGCTGAGTTCGGTGACGCGCTGCTCGGCTTTGGCGAGGATGGCTTTGCAGTGGGCCTGGAGTTGGACGCCGCGTTCGTAGGCTTTGACGGAGTCTTCGAGGCCGATGTCGCCGGATTCGATGCGGTCGATGATGGCTTCGAGCTCGGCGATGGCGTGCTCGTAGGAGAGTTCGGCGATGGGCGGGCCCGGGGTGAGGTTGGGGGTGGGGGCCGAGGGGGGGTTGGGGCGCGGGGTGGGCATTGCGGGGGCTCAACGGATGATACCGCCTGCGGCGTACTCGATAGCGCGTCGCGGTCGTGCTTGGGATTCTCGGCTGAGGAAAGGGCAGCGAATGGTGTCGCGGTTGACCCGCGCGCCCGTTTCACGGGCGCACGAAGAGTCTGAGGCATGAACCAGCGGCTGCGCCGCTGGCAACCATCGTGGGCCCGCGTCGCGGGCCTGAGATGGCGGGGTGATCTCGGCGCTTCGCGGACGACGAATCGCGCATCGCGCTCTGCGCATTGCGCACTGCGCATCGCGTCCCGGTCAGCCGGCGATCGAGAGCGCAGGCTTGCGGGCGGCGGTGTTCGGTGATGCGGTGTGGTGGGCGAGCATCGCGCCGGACTTGCCGGTGGTGGCGATGACCGGGCCGGCCACGCGCAGGGCTTCGATCGGCGCGGTGCCGCGTTCGGAGCGGAACTGCTGCATCAGGTGCAGGCGGCTGCGCACGTCGGCGTCGCGGAACAAGCGCTTGAGGTGGGCCCGCACGCTGTGATAGGTCAGCCCGGTGCGCTCGGCGATCTGGTCGTCATCAAAGCCCGCCAGCACATCATCCAGCACGCGCCGGCTTTGGGGCTTGAGGGCCTTCATCCAACCCGGCTCGGCACGCCAGCTCGAGGCCCAGCACTGCGCGATGAACGCCGCCACGGCCTGGGCCTTGCGGACCACGTCTTCGGGCACGGCGGCTTTCTCATCGAGGCGCTGGAAGGTGAGCATGAGCTCGGTGCCGTCGGCGCGGTGGAAGAGGGCGACGAGGCAGTCGCCGGTGAGCCGCATGGGGGTGAGGACTTCGATGAACAGGCGCGAGGATTTGAACGCGCGCTCTTCGATGAGGTCGCTGCGGCGGAAGACCATGTTGCGGTCGAGCGCGGCGAGTTTGAGGGCCAGCGGGCGCTCCTTGATATCCCAGCGGGTGACGTCGTTGATGCGCTGGCAGGCCTCGGCGGGCCAGGCGCCGCTGACCTGCACCGCGGTGGCGGGGCCTTCGACGCCGCGCTCGAAGACGGCGGCGGAGACATAGTCCATGCCGAGGGCTTCGGCGGCGATGTCGATGAGGGAGCGGAGCAGGTTGCCGCCGCAGGCCGGGGGGTTGCTCGAGACCTGGCCCAACCGGTAAATCGCCTGGACGACTTTGGCGTTTTCCATGTCTCTGTCTCTCCGCTGTATTCGTGAGGCCGTTCCCGCGTGAGGGGGAAGAGGGCGGTCACGCCTCATTGATGAGGTGGTTCGGTCGGAGTGCTCGTCGGAAAGCCCGGCGACGTCGCTCCGCTCGGTTTCAACCCGCGGGGGCCGATTCAACGGGCCCAGCGGTTCGATCCATTCCTTCTCCCGACCTACCCACCCCCCGGAAAACCACCGGAACACTCCACAACTCCCTCTGGGGCGGGCCCCTCGAAACTCCCATTTCGGGGGCCCCACGACACTCTTCCTCAACCCTGCTGCTCGCTCCTCCAGCGGCGACTCGATCTCTCTCCGACTCGACTGACTTCCTGAACTCGACTGACTCGGTAATGCTCGCACTCGCTCTTGCGCCGGGTTTCGGAGTCCCATGCGGGACCCCGGGGGTTGGCCTGCCCGTCCGGGGCGTGTTCCGGCGCCGGTCGGTCGGGCTTGGACGGCCTCCTCCAGCGGAGCCGTCCTTCGCATCCCACGAAGCTTGCATGAAGCGGGGCTTCGCGTTCGGCACCGGCTCTCTCTTTCCGGTCAGGATGCGGACCCTGGATACGCCCGGGTTTCACGAGGCAGCGAAGCCCGGCGCGGGGTCGAGTGCGTGACTTGTCAACCGGTTTGGTCGGGCCAGTTCTGGTGGACTGGGGCCGATTTCCGGCACGAGGCTATACGACCTGCGAAAAAGCACGGTTGCGGCGATTTCGCAGCATTTTGGAGGATGCCACCAGTTTTCAGTGGGGTCAAGCCGAATTCGGGAAATTGCCCACCTTCGCGCGGGTTCTTGGGGCCGGCGGCGGTTTCCGGCCAACTCCTGGAAGGCGCGGGGGGTTCTGGGCCGACGTGTCTTCGGTGGAGGCGGAGGTCGGGAGTGGGAAATCGGTAGTCGGGTAGGAGGTCCGCAGGGGGTTCTCTTGTGAGGATTTGGGTGTTGGGGTGGGGTTTCGCTTGGCGCGCCGTGGGTTTGGCTTTACTTTGTAAAGATCAGGTAAACGTTTTGCAAAACACCGTGTTCACCCTGAGAGGTCTCTGGAACCGGTCCCCCTGTCGGGACGAATCGGTGTTGCTCAGTTCGAATCGTTGTCCTGTCTGGACTTGCGCGTGTCCGGATTCGTTGCCCTTCTCGGTGCTCCCCCTCAAGAGGTGTGGAAAGGCCGACGCTGGCGCGATCTGGCGATGTGAAATGTTCAGATTTGGCATGTCTTTTGTGAACCTCATTGGTTTGTGACGCGACATTCTCGGACCTTGATTCCGACGTCCTGCTCGCTCTTGGCTGTCCCGTCTTGACTCGCCTGCCTTGCCCCTTCCGCCGAACTGAAAGGAAACACCAGCGATGCGCCAGTCCTCTTCTCGTCCCGGTCCGGAGTCCGTTTCTCGCGGGTTTACGCTCGTTGAGCTCCTTGTCGTGGTGGCGGTGATCGCGCTGCTGATCGGCTTGCTGCTGCCGGCGCTGTCGAAGGCGCGGGCGGGGGCGTACCAGGCGCAGGGGCTGTCGATGCAGAAGCAGTTGGTGCTGGGGCTGATCAGCCACGGCAACTCGAATGACTTTGCCATCCCCGGGATCAACACCACCGGTCGTCCGCTGCAGGGCTTTGCCTCTTCGGACGAGACCCGACTGAACAAGTCGGAGAGCTTGCCGACGCAGGGTTGGGATTGGATGACGCCGGCGTTGGCGGGTGAGGTGAACTTCCCACTGGGTCGCGCGGAGCGCATGGTGCACAACTTCCGCGAGTACGCCGACCCTTCGATGCGCGAGGTGTTCACAGCGGGTCAGATCGACAACGGCGGCGAGGGCGCGCAGGGCACGGATTTCCAGTCGATGGACCAGTTGGTGTCGGCGAAGGGTTCGATCCCGGCACCGAGTTTTTTGATGCCGGCGCATTGGCAGTTGCTGGGCGGTTCGACCGAGAACCCGGCGACGCCGCAGTCGCCGATCGGGCAGGCCGATCCGGCGAAGGCTTGCGTTGAGCTGCCAATTGGGTATCGCCCGCGGATTGACAAGGTCGGCCAGGGCTCGAGCAAGGTGGCGATCGCCGATGGGTACCTGGACGTGCTCGAAACGTCGGCGCCGGTCAAGATCGATGTGGGGATTTTCACCACGCCGACGGACCGGAACTTCGGGGCGTTCTGCTCGGAAGGCGCGGTTCGGCGCGACTCGAAGGCCTACGGCGAGAACGCCATCAATCAGCGTCTTTCGTTCCGGCACAACAACCGCATGAACGCGGTGTTCTGGGACGGTCACGGCGACACGCTGGATAACGACTCGTCACGCAACCCCGGCCTGTGGTACCCCACTGGGTCGACCTTCAAGAACTCGAACGCCCACCCGACTTCGACGGCGTCGTTTGGCGGCGGAGCGAGCTTCCCGCGGCGCATCAACTGACGCGAACCGCTTGGCTGGACATCTTGAAACCCGCAAACCCGGCCTGTGCCGGGTTTTTGTTTGGGTGTCTGAAAGCGGCCAAAATCCGACGAATCCGGAGAAACCCGAGCCTTTATCCACACGGAATGCGGTGTAGTGTGTTTTTTTCCTTACAAGCGTCGAAGAACCCTTCCATTTTCGACGGGGTGCGATATGGTTCTTCCGCCCTGAGGCTGGAGTGCCCGGGCAGACTGTTTCCGCCCGTTTGGAACCATCCGGACCACCGGACTTCCAGACCCCCCCCCCTTCCCACCGAGGAACTGGAGAGATCGCCATGAAGACTTGTGTTGTCGTGCGGCACATCGCCGCCGCTGCTTTGATCGCCTCGTGCGCCGGCCTGGCTGTGGCCGCGAAGTATGACCCGACGGCTGCCGGCGCGCCAGCCCGCGTGACCTCTGCCGCGGCTGCGGCGGGCACGGTGAGCCTGACCAAGCCTGCGGTCAAGCTTTACGGCACGGGCGGCTCGTACAACAGCGTGAGCATCACCGCTCCGTTTATCTTTGACCGTCTCGACGGGTTCCAGAACAACGCCGTCGCTGAGATGCTCAGCGGCACCCCGAAGGCGATGACCTCGACCTTCACCGACGTGTTCATCAACCCCCCGAACACGACCTATGACCAGGAGAAGCTGGCCAATCACTGGGGTTTGAACGCGTTCAACATCGTCGGCGTGGGCACCGCGACCGGCAACGACGTGCTGCTCGACGAGAGCATCACCCCCGTCGAGGTCGCCCAGAACCCCACTGTCACCTACTCGACCAACTTCCGTGACTGGTCGAACGGCATGGGCTCGCTCCTGGGTGACGGCACGGCCCTGTGGCGCTCGAACTTCAGCTCCGCCGCTAGCCCCTCGCAGAACAACATCGAGACGCTGAACGTGACCGGCGCGATCGGCGCGGCGGTTTCGGGCGGCAACAAGATCTTCTCGACCGCGGCGGTGGGCGGCAACGGCATCGACGCCCTGGGCGCTGGCTCGTCGTTCCTCTCGCCGCCCTCGGGCGCTCGTTTGAACAACGGGAACCTGGTTGTTGGTCAGGCGGCGTTCGGCTCGGGTGCTGCCAAGTCAGGCGTCTTCGCCACAGTCTACTCGGGCGTCCGTGTCTCCTGGACCACCCCGCCCTACCGCTGGCCCGTCGGCAACTACCCGCTGATCACCGATCCCGCTGGCGCGTACCCCACGGACGTCGACCTCCGCACCAGCAACCACCGCCTGTCGAAGCTCGTCCGCACCGAGTGCTCGACCGAAACGACCTACATCACCTTCGGTCAGGGCTCGGTTACGGCTCCGATGGGCACGCCGCCCCCCAACAACCACACCTTCTCGGGCGCCGGCTTCGGCCCCAAGGTGATCTTTGTTGACACCGTCGACACCAGCGTGGCCACGAACTTCAACGGGTTCACCAACGGCTTCGCCTTCATCTCCGCCGACCCGGCGGCGACCTTCACCCCCGGCACCGTTGGCGGTCGCGGGCAGATCGGCCCGATCAACCAGCGCTACCGCTTCATCGAGATCCAGGGCACCGGCAGCAACGGCTTCGCGCAGCACGACATCAACAGCAAGGGCCAGGTCGTCGCCCTGTGGGCCGACTTTGACGACACCCTCAACCCCGTCTACCGCGTCCACCTCTACAACCCCATCTTCGACACCAACAACTCGTGCCGGATCATGGGCTACCAGCAGCCGATCGTGATCGCCGAGAATGGTGTGAACTACGGTGGGACGACCTTCGTCACCCAGAACGACTCGTTCATCACCGGCCTGTGCCCGACGCAGACCCTCGGCACTTCGCTGGGCGCTCCGTTCTCGGGCGTTTCGATCGATGACGCCGGCAACGTGTCGTTCTTCGGCACCACCGAGTCGAACGAAGTGGTGGTGAACTGGGTGGACTGCAACAACCTCCCCCTGGGCACGGCCCCCGACGTCCGCTCGTCCACTGTTGCTCTGTGCTTCTATGACGCGGCGACGCAGTCGCTGTACCGCGTGGCCAACGGCGGCCAGAACGGTGACACGCTGACCAGCGGCACGGGCGTGACCTACAAGATCGGGCGCTCGCCCACCACCAACGACTCCGACTCGTTCGGTGCCGAGGGCGGCAGCGACACGGGCAACGTGTTCGCGTTCACGGCCCGCAACGGCAGCGACGAAGGCAATATCGATTCGAACATGGACGGGTTCAACCAGGACGGCGGCACGCTGAACGCCGGCACGGTCAACGAGACCGCGGTCCGCGCGACGGTGCTGGTTTCGCTGGGTGCGTACACCCCGCCGGCGGTCCCCTGCAAGGGCGACCTGACCAACGATGGTCTGCGGAATACCGCTGACCTGACGCAGTTCCTCGGCGCGTTCGGCACGACGGTTCCGCCTTCGAACCCCAACGCTGACTTCAACAACGACGGGTTTGTGAACACCGCCGACCTGACCCAGTTCCTGGGCGTGTTCGGCGTGCCCTGCCCGCGGTAAGTGGATTGACGGAGTGAGATTTTCTTGCCCCGCGGAGATGGCTCCGCGGGGTTTTTCGTTTTGCGGTGCTTGTGAGGATGGGAAGGTTTTGTTCTTGGCTGTCGCGGAGCGCTGCGGCGCGAGGGTGGCTTGGTCGATCTTGTGCAACCCTTCGCACCGGTCGGAGACCGGTGCCACCTGGAGCCCGGTGCGACCGATGCCGGTACGCTGGGGTGGTGAGGCCATTGACCGCTGTCATCTTGCTGTCGCTGATCACCGTGCCGGTTTTCTTTTGGAATCTGACGGATTTGGGGCTGTTCAACACGCAGGAGTCGATCCGGGTGAACGTGGCCCGGGAGATGCAGCGGGCGGGGGAGTGGGTGGTGCCGCTGCGGCGTGGGGAGGGGTACATCGCCAAGCCGCCGATGGTGTATTGGAGTCAGATGGTGCTGGCGGGAGCGCGGGGGGCGGTGGGTGGAGATGGTGAGGTGGGTGAGTTTGAGCTGCGGCTGAGCGCGGCGCTGTGGGGGTGGGCGGGGGTGATGGCGACGTTCTTCGCGGCGCGGCGGCTGCTGCGGGATTTGCCCACGAAGCACGCGGCGCTGGACCCGGCGTTTTGGAGCGGGGCTGCTCTGGCGGTGGGTGTGCTGTCTTCGCAGTCGGCGCGGGTGGGTGAGATCGATGTGATGCTCATGGCGCCGGTGGCGACGGCGATCATGGCGATGCACGCCTCGTGGATGAACATGCTGGCGCGCGGGAAGGCGCACTGGGGGTGGATCGGGCTTGCGATGCTGGCGGCGTGCGTGGCGGCGGCGGTGAAAGGGCCGGCGGGGCTGATTGTGATCGCGCTGGGAGGCTCGGTGCCGACGCTCTTGCATGGGTGGCTGTCGCGGTCGGCGGTGGTGTTGGGAGGCAAGCCGGTGTCGCGCGGGGTGTGGGTGTTCAAGCAGTTTGAGGCGACGCACCCGGTGCTGGTGCTGGGCTTGCCGCTGGTGCTGATGTGGTTGTGGTTGCGGGAGGCGCGGGCGCGGGTTGGGGCCGAGCGGTTTGAGGCACTGGTGAACCTTGAGGTTCAGGACAATCTGCGGTGGTTCGATTTTTCGGGGACGGACCGGTATGTGGAATCGGTGCTGATTGCGCTGGGGGTTTTTCTGGTGTTCGCGGCGGTGGGGGGGTGGCGGGTGTGGAGGGATCGGCGGGTGTTGACGCCTGGGATGTGGGTGGTGGCGTGCTGGTTCGGGCTGGGGCTGCTGGCGTTTGTGTTGACGACGAAAGGGGTGGGGCGGTATCTGACGCCGATCTGGCCGGGGATGGCGATGCTGGCGGGGGTGGGGGTGTGGACGCTGGCCTCGCGCGAGCGGTATGTGGGTCGGTTGGTCGCGGTGCTGGTGGGGTGTGTGGTGGTGCAGGGGGGTGTGCTGACGTGGTGGCACGCGCACGCGCGGACGCGGGCTTGGGCGGAGAGGTCGCCGCGGGAGTTTGTGCGGGAGGTTGTGGCGCTGGAAGGGGGCGTGTCTGGGGGCGTTGGGACGTTGGACTTTGTGTTTGACGCGGTGGACTTCTATGCGGACATGAAGGTGGAGGCTTGGGGGCGGCATCGTGCGGCCCGGCCGTTGGAGGAACTGGCGGCGCGGTTGAGCGAGAGCGGCGGGGCGTACACGCTGCTGGTGGTGGAGGAAAACTCGGCGAACCGGAACGAAGAGGGCGACCCGGCGGAGCGGTTGGAGCGGGCGGGGTTGCGGTGGCGCGAGGTGAAGGTTGGGGCGGTGCATCGGCGTCCGCCGGGGGATGCGCGGGTGATGGCGTGGCGGGTGTGGGCGGGGGAACGGTGAGGGTGGGCCCGCGTCGAATATGATGGGTTGGGATTTCGTTCACTTCAAACAGGAGCCGTGCCATGGCCGTTCGCGTGACGATGCATCAGTTGCTGTACAACATGCGGAAGACCAACGCGTCGGACCTGCACTTGAAGGTGGGGTTGCCGCCGGTGTTCCGTGTGGCGGGGGAGCTGCGGATGCCGCCGCAGGTGCCGCCGTTGAGCGCGGAGGACACGGAGCGATTGCTGAAGGAGATCATCCCTCCGGCGTTGGTGGCGCGGTTTGATGAGCGTGGGGACCTGGATTTTTCGACGTTTGTGGATACGGACGATCCGCACCAGACGTTGACGCCGACGGAGCAGCCGGGGGGCGGTGCGGCGGGTGGCGCGCCGGCCGTCGCTGCGGTGCCGGCGACGCCGAAGAAGAAGGACCGGTTCCGTTGCAACGTGTTCCGCGCGGGCGGGTCGATGCACGGGGCGATCCGTCGGGTGCGGCCGGACATCCCGAGCTTCGAGAGCCTGCGCTTGCCGATGGTGTATCAGAAGCTGGCGGACGAGACGCCGGAGGGCTTGATTTTGGTGGTGGGCGTCACGGGCTGCGGCAAGAGCACGACGTTGGCGTGCATGCTCGAACGGATCAACCAGACGCAGGCGATGAACATCATCACGATTGAGGACCCGGTGGAGTACCACATCCACCCGCGGATGAGCATCGTGAGCCAGCGCGAGATCGGAACCGACGTGCCGAACTACGGAACGGCGTTGAAGTATGCGGTGCGTCAGGACCCTGATGTGATCTTCATCGGCGAGCTGCGCGACCACGACACGGTGCTGGCGGCGGTGCAGGCCGCCGAGACGGGGCACCTGGTGTTCGGGAGCTTGCACACGGCGGACACGATGCAGTGCTTCAGCCGCATCGTCGAGTTCTTCCCGCAGCACGAGCACGGGTTCATCCGGGCGGCGTTGTCGACGTCGCTCAAGGCGGTGTGCGCCCAGCGGCTGCTGCCGGCGAACCAGGACGTGGCGGGGGTGGGCGTGGTGCCGGCGACGGAGGTGCTGATCAACAACCCCGTGGTGCGCGAGCGGATCCGTGAAGGGGCGGACTCGGACATTCCGGCGGTGATCAACTCATCGCTGCAGGACGGGATGCGCTCGTTCACGCACTCGCTGGCGGAACTGGTCGAAGCCGAGATGGTCACGCTGAACACGGCACTCGAGTTCTCATCCAACCGCGAGGCGCTGAAGAGCCGCCTGAAGGGTGTGGAAGTGAAGCAAGGGAAGCTGGTGGGGAGGTTGAAGGGTTGAGGGGGGGCACGGAGGCACGGAGGCACGCAGGCACGAAGGCGCAGGCACGAAGGCACGAGGGGGGTGTGCACCCGCTCAAAGCTCGCAGCTCAACGCTCAAATGGCAGATGGCAAATCGCAAATCGCAAATCGCAAATCGGATTGAGACTGGGTTGGGGTGCGGGTTTCGGGGTTCAGGGTTCGGCAGGCACGATGACTTCACTTCGTGCCTTTGTGCCTTCGTGCCTCTGTGCCTTTCTCCCGCTCTCACTGCCTTCCTCCGCGATCGCCGCGAACTCCGTGGTGAAAATGCCTTTCTCTTCGCGGCGGCTCGGAGGTGAGTGTTGAAACGAAAACCCCGCGCGGAGGCCGCGCGGGGCTTGAGTTGGTTTGGGATTCGAAGCGGCGGTTACGGGCAGGGGATGCCGAAGACGCCGAGGAAGGCGGTGAGGTCGGCGGTGTTGATGTTCCCGTCGTCGTTGAAGTCGGCGTTGGCGGGGGCGGGGGGTGCGGTCAGGCCAAAGGCACCGAGGAAGCCGGTGAGGTCGGCGGTGTTGCGTTCGCCGTCGTTGTTGAGGTCGCCCTTGCAGGCGGGCGGGGTGATGTTGAGCGAGCCGACCTGGCCGGCGCAGTTGGTGGGGTTGTTGACGCCTGGGGTAAAGACGTAGGGCGGGGAGGTGGTGAAGGTGTCGTCGCGGAGGCTGTCGGTGCCGTTGTTGGGGAGGGCGGGGTAGGCGAAGGTCTGCTGGTTGGGGCCAAAGTTGATGGTGCCGCCTTCCTTGAAGAGGAAGTTGGCGGGGATGACGTAGTCGGCGGTGACGGAACCGGCGGCGGCGCCGTATCCCGCGGTGCCCAAGACAATGCGCTTGTTGTTGGTCGGGGCGCAGGTGTTGGCTTGGAAGAGGTAGGTGTTCGTCTGCGTGCCGGCGAGGTTCGTACACGCGATGGTGTGCGTGGACATGAACTGCTGGCCGCTGAAGGTGGTGAACATCTCGATGAACTGGACGTTCCCGGTGGAATCGGAGTAGATCTCGCTGACGCGCCAGAGGTGGAAAGCACCGAAGGCGGGGGCGACGAAACCGAGGCCCAGGGCCGCGGCCAACACTGCACATGCACGTTTGATCATGGGTTTGCGCTCTCTCTCTTCGTGACGGTTTGTTTCCGCGCGTCGGTTGGGACAGTTCCGCGCGAAGCGACTGGCCCGGCCTGGGTGGGAGGCTCACGGGTGTGCTGGCGTGGGAATCCGGCGCGTCGGGGGCCGCCCGCTCTCTCGGGCGACATCGGTTGGAACAGTTCTAGCATGACGCGGAAGTGTCTCGATTTCAACTGCGGAATGGTGAGTTTCCGGCCAATACCTGCGGTTTTCAGGACATGTGGCGGTTGAGGATCGAATTCGACGTTCGCGGGGCGGATGCGTCCGAAAAAAGAGGGCCCGTGACGCACATCATTCCACTTCTTGACGAGGCCGACGTGACCTGGACACCCCAACCGACTCCAACCGGGCGGTTCCGCGCGGGGGGTTCGGCGCGGTCGATGCTGCTCGGATTGGCGGTTTCGGTCGGGCTGGCTGGGTGCGGGACCTTCACGACATCGGACGGGCCGACGGGCGGCACGGCGTCGCGCGCGCCGCGACCGCCGATCGTGACGCCTCGGCCGGATGTGGGGCCTCGGGTGCCGGAGCGGTCGGTCGGGGAGCCTGAGGTTCGGGTGCGGTTGGCGTCTCGGCGTCGTGAGGCGGTGCTGGGCGGGCCTTCGGAGTTGAGTTTGCAGCCGGTGGGGGAGCGGACGGCGATCCGGGTGCTGTCGACGCCGGTGCGGGTGGAACTGACGGATTCGGCGTGGGAGGTGAGTGACGGGCGGGGCAAGCGTTCGGTGCTGGCGCGGACGGGTTCGCGGCGCGAGGATGCGCTGCTGGTGCTGCCGGTGGGGCCACTGGACCTCACGCTGAACGGGGCGGCGTATCCGGGCGAGTTGCGGCTGGTGCCGCGGCGGGCGGAGAGCGGGGGCGGTGATGGGCAGGCGGGGTCGGTGTCTACGCCGAGCTTTGATGTGATCGAGCATGTGGCGCTCGAGCGTTATCTGCCGGGTGTTGTTTCGAAAGAGCTGATCGCAAACTGGAGTTTGGAGGCGTTCAAGGCGCAGGCGGTGGCGGCGCGTTCTTATGCGATACAGGAGCGCGATCGATCGGTCTCCGAGGGCGGGTTCTTTGATCTTGAGGCCTCGGAGCAGGACCAGGCGTACAGCGGGACGACGCTGAACCCGACGGCGCTGCGGGGGGTGGAGCAGACGCGCGGGCTGGTGCTGAAGTGGAACGGGGTGGTGCTGCGGAGTTATTATTCGAGCACGTGCGGCGGTCGTCCGGGCTCGGCGAAGGACACCTGGCCGACGCGGCGCGGATTTGAGTACAACCTGGCGGAGCCGATTCAGGGGAAGCCGCGGCTGGCGAGCGGCGGGGGGGGCGGAGCGGCCGCGTGCCCGTGCGAGTTTTCGCCGAGGCATCGCTGGACGGTGAACCGCGCGCGGCAGGATGTGGTGGATCGGCTGCGGGCGTACGGGCGTGACCAGGGCCTGGCGGTGCGGGATATCTCGTCGCTGTCACGGGTGACGGTGACGCAGCAGAACGAGGCGGGTCGGCCGGCGCGGTATCGGTTGTTTGACGCGGCTGGGAAGTGGTATGAACTGAGCGCGGAGCAACTGAGGTTGGCGTGCAATACGCCGGCGGCGGGGCGGGCGAATGTGGACGCGAAGACGCGAGTGTTCAGCGGCGATCTTGCGTTTACGTTTTCAGGTGATCAGGTGAGGATCGATGGTCGCGGGTTTGGGCATGGGGTGGGGATGTGTCAGTTTGGGGCTGAGGGGATGGCGCGGAAGGGGGCTGGGTTTCTGGATGTATTGAAGTTCTATTATCCGGGGGCGGGGGTGGAGAAGGCGTATTGAAAGCGGAGTGCTTTCAGGTCGTCCACAAAAGTGTGGCAGAGGCGAACCACCGGTATCGAAGGACCTTGTTTCCGTGTGCGGGCGACGCATCTACGCCACCGATCCGGGTCGTAATGTGAAACACGTCTAAACTCAGAGAACTTGGCAGGATACTCGGAACACTCCCTTGCCGAAGTGCGTATCGTCACACCTCAACGCAGCCGAGAGTGCTGTGACATCGTCGCACTCCCCCCTCTCTCATTTGGAGGCCGCTCGATGAAGTCGCTCCGCCATCAACTGACCCTGATGCTTGCCGTGTGGCTTGTGGCGTTCCCGCTTCCGCCGATTTTTCGCGGCTGGGCGGGCATACAAGCAGTGAAGGATGCTCGGGCGAGTGAGCCGCCTGCCGACCCAGTGAGTCCGGACAGCATTCGAGATGTGAACCTCTCGGTTTGGCAGTCCTTGTTCAACGAGCCGTTCAATGACACCACGTCGTACTACTGGCTGGATGCGGTGCTGGACGACGCGGACACCTATGTGACGGGTACCACCTCATCTCAGAGGACCTTTGGCTTCGCGATCTCTATTGCTCACGCGTCGGCACCGGTCGGAGGTGAGGGCGACCGAATAGCCGTGTGTGCGGGTGTCCTCACGACCAATCTTGCTGATCGTCCTGTCATGGCTGTTGTCGCGACGAAAGTGTGGCCTGCAACAGGTCAACTTGGCTCCGCAATCATGGTCATTGACGATTTGCCGGATGACAGCCCCCTCTTTGCGATTTCGACTCTGGGTTTGGCCGGAGCAGGGCCTGGCGTTGATAGCGTCGAGGAGTTCGTAGAACAGCAGCGGCAGGCTCAGCCGATTCCGGTGGGTTGCACCTCTGGGTGCAGATACACGCAAGCCGTGAACGATGCGCTGGCGGAAGCCGAGTATCAAGCCGCAAAGACCGCGGCGGAGACGACCAGAGACGCCGCGGAGGACGCGGCGATCGCGAGAAAAGACGCCGCCACCGCGGCGGCGAGACAGGCACTAAAGCTCGCAACGGCAGCGATTGCATTGACGACAGGCGCGTGCATGCTTGGCTGCTTCGGCTTTGGGCCAGCCTTTTGGCTTTGTCAGGCCGGGTGCATTGCTGTTGGTGCGATTGCGGCTGCCGCGGCAATTCTTGCCATCGCACAGCAAGTGTCTAGCATTTTGGATACGTTTACTGCCGATATCCTAGCTGCCGATGATCTCTTTCAAGCTCAAATGCAGCAGGCAAGGACGAATCGAGACAATGCCCTCGCGGCCAATGCCAAGATTGCGGCCTGCTGCGTCAGGCAGTGCGAGGGTCTAGAGTGTCCTCCAGAGAACGTGACCCTTCCGCCGATGCCTCACTGAAGGGAACTGCGAGACATGCGAAAGCTATGGGCCATCTCCACGACACCAGGGCCGCGTCGGTTCGTGCTGGCGACAGTCTGCTGCTTGGCGCTGAGCTTTGGCTGCTGGTTTCTCTTCACCCGCGTCATGGCGGCATTCGACTCCAGTCGAAGTGCCCACATTGCGCCGAGGCTCCCTGCGGATCGACCTCGGGTTGAGGAGTCTCTCGCAAAGTCCGATCGCGCGATCCATGAGATTGTTGAGTTTGTTTCTTGGATCAGGGCTGGCTTTGCCGGTGCTCCGCTGTTGATCATCGTTTCCGAAGCCGTTTCGCTGTGGCGTTGGAGCCGTCGACGCAGAGCATTGCCGCCGACCTACGCGGCGAGCGTTTGAGATGAACGCAAAGAAGTCGGCACGGAGTACCGACATACCACGGGGCGGATCAACTCCAGCTTGCGACTTTTTCGGCCTCTTCGATGGGCGTGACGCCGCGGGCGGCGAGTTGCCAGCCGCTTTGCTGGAGGGTGGTGAAGACGCCCTGCTCGATGATCTTTTTCATGGATTGGATGGTCGGGCTCTTCAGGACGACGTCGCGGAGTTCGTCGTTGAAGTCGAGCATCTCGAAGATGCCGCGGCGGCCGTGGAAGCCGGTGCGGAGGCATCTGGGGCATCCGGTGGCGGCGTAGGTGTGGTCTTTTCCTTCGAGGAATCGGCCCATGCGGGTGGCGACGCCGGGGGTGACGCGCACGGGGCGCTTGCAGTGCTCGCAGAGGTGGCGGACGAGGCGCTGGGCGATGATGACGTCCATCGAGTTGGCGATGAGGTAGGCCTCGATGCCGAGGTCAAGCAGGCGGAAGACGGCGCCGATCGAGTCTTTGGCGTGGACGGTGGAGAAGACGATGTGGCCGGTCATGGCGGCCTGCATGCCGGTGCGGGCGGTTTCTTCGTCGCGGATTTCGCCGACGAGGATGACGTCGGGGTCTTGGCGCAGGACCGAGCGGAGGAGCTGGCCGAAGGAGGAGTTGTGCCCGACGGGGATCTGGGTGACGCCCTCGACGTGGTACTCGACGGGGTCTTCGATGGTGAGGACGTTGCGTTTTTCGCGGTCGATTTCTCGGAGGCAGTTGTAGAGGGTGGTGGTCTTGCCGCTGCCGGTGGGCCCGCAGCAGAGCAACATGCCGGCGTCCTGCTCGCAGAGTCTGCGGATGCGCTGGTGCATGTAGGCGGGGAACATGAGGTCGGTGAGGCTCTGCGGCGCGGTCTTTGAGTCGAGGAGTCGCAGCACGAGCTTCTGGCCCTGGACGGTGGGCGTGAACGAGGCGCGGAAGTCGACGCGGCGGTCCTGGTAGCGGGCGGAGCAGTGGCCGTCGTAGGTCGCGTCGCGGCCCTGCATTTTGAGCTGGCAGGCGATGCGGAGGACGCCCATGGCGAGTTCGCCGACGCTGTTGGGGACTTCGACGACGGTGATCATCTGGCCGTCGACGCGCATGCGGACCAGGACGGCGTCACCCTTGGGTTCCATGTGGATGTCGGTGGCGCGGGCCTTGCTGGCGGCGAGCAGCAGCAGGCGGACGGCGCGGGCGCCTTCGGCGTCGTCGCTGGCGAGCGCGTCGGAGGGTCGACCGTCGGCGTCGATGAGGACGATGGCTTCGTCGGCGCTGCTCTTGGGGGGGAGGTTCTCGATGACCTCGCGGAGGTCGACGACCCAGACGGGGTCGGCTTCTTTGGTTTTCGAGCGTGCGACCTGGCGGCGTTCCTGCTTGGTTTCAACGACTTCGACGTGCCACTGGTGCTTGCCGATGGCGATGATGTCGCCGCCGGAGATGAGGACTTCGGTGACTTTGTGGCCGTTGAGTTTGGTGCCGTTGCGTGAGCCGAGGTCTTTGAGTCGGTATCCGGCTTCGCCTGCGGGCTCGATGACGCAGTGGAAGCGCGAGGCGAGGTCTTCGTCGATGACGACGTCGTTCTCAGGGTGGCGCCCGATGGCGACGGCCTTGGCTCCCAGGTCGG
Organism: Phycisphaerales bacterium; assembly: GCA_046154665.1. Classification (GTDB taxonomy): domain Bacteria; phylum Planctomycetota; class Phycisphaerae; order Phycisphaerales; family UBA1924; genus JAFLCM01. The sequence goes on from JBJXFG010000039.1 coordinate 19,845, forward strand.
CGGGTGCGAGCTTGCGGTTGTTGGGGAGGAGTCGAAAGTTGGGCATGTGTGGAGGGAAGGCACGCAGGCACGGGGGCACGAAGGCACGGAGTGGGGGCACCGTAAGGGTGCGCCCGCTTCCCGCAGTTGCCCGGAACTGTATTCGACGCTGAAACTCCCGGCTGGTTCGGGGCAATCCTTCGTGGGATGTAGGATTTGCGGCTTGGCTGGGGAGTTTCAGGTCTCGAGCTGCCCGACGAGGATGCAGTAGCCGTCGGGATCGGCCACGCGGAGTTCGCCTGCGGGCATGTAGAAGGGCCGGGCGACTTCGAAGACGACGGCGCGGCCGTGGTTGGGTCCGGGCTGGCCGCAGAACGGGCCGCCGTCGGAGACGCCGTGGGTCAGGAGGTGCTGGCGGAGGGCGTCGACGTCGGGAGCATACATGTAGAAGATGACGGCCTGGACGGTCGGGTCAACGGGGCCGCTGGCGCGGGTGAACATGATTTCGGCTTTGGCGCTGGCGGCGGCGGCCCAGAAGGCGCGGGCGTGCTCGTCGCGGAGGATGTCTCGGGGCTGGAAACCCATGAGTGTGTAGAAGGCGAGGGAACGTTCGACGTCTGCCACGTGGGCCATGAGGATGAGGTTGTTGACGGCGGCACCCTGGTCCGGGGTGTTGGGGGCGGTGGTGGTGGGGGGTGAGGTGGCGGCCATGGGATGGAACTCCGCGGGTTGGGCTCCGAACAATCAACGTCGTCAAGTGTTGGGTTTGGGGGGCGCGAGTTTTCTGTGAAGGGTTGCCGGAAGGGGATGGTACGTTCGGCGCGCGGGACGCCGGAGGCCGATGACTCTGGGTACGCTTGGTGTGCTCGGCGGAGGTTGTTCTTCCCCTGCGCGTGCCGAGTGAGAATTGTTCACCGAGGCCTGCCTATGACCGTCGCCGAACAGCACGTCGCCGTCCGTCCGAACGTGGTCGATGATCCGGCGCACCACGCGTCGTTTCTGCGGCAGTTTCTGAAGTCGCCGGGGACGGTGGGGGCGGTCGCACCCAGTTCGCCTCGGCTGGCGGCGCGGATGATGGCGGCGGTGGATTTCTCGAAGGCCGGGGTTGTGCTTGAGTATGGGCCGGGGACGGGGGCGTTTACGGGGGCGATTCTGGAGCGGCTGCGTCCGGGCGCGAAGTTTGTCGCGGTGGAGCTGAGCCCGAGTTACTCCGAGATTCTGGCGAAGCGTTTTCCGGCGGCGCGGATCGTGAACGACAGCGTGGCGAACATCGAAGCGATCTGCCGGGCGGAGGGGATCCCCGAGCGTGGCGGCGTCGATGTCGTGCTGAGCGGGCTGCCGTGGGCGAGCTTTTCGGATGAGCTGCAGGATGAGATTTTGATGCCGATGTTGCGGGTGCTGAAGCCCGGCGGGGTGTTTGTGACGTTCGGGTATCACATCGGGACGTTTCTGCCGGCGGGGAAGCGGTTCTATGCCAAGGCTCGGCGTTTGTTTGCGCGTGTGGACCGGAGTGAGTTGGTGTGGCTGAATGTGCCGCCGGCGTTTGTGATGCGGTGTGAGACGCGGGGGACGTGACGCGCCGGCGTCGGTCGGGCGAAGCGCGACGATTCGCTTGGCTCATCGTCGGCGTGGCCCGAACGGAATCCGATCGTTTTGATGTCGTCGGGTCGTTCGCGGCTCGCCTTTGAGGGCGGTTGTCGCTATCCTCTCCGCCCCCACCGGAAGAGCGGTCGGGCTCTCTTTGAAGGGCTCGAGCGTGCCGGGGCGTCCGATGAGGACGACCGGCCTTTTGCGACGCCGGCGGTGCCTTACGGTTCACTTTTTCTCACTTTTGCAAGGGTCCATTCATGCCCGCCACAGGTGTCATCACCCAGGTCATCGGCTCCACGTTTGATGCTCAGTTTCCTGAGGACCAGCTTCCGGACATTTACAACGCGATCCGCGTGGACACGCACAACCGGGCCGGGCACATCCGGCTGACGGGCGAGGTGCAGAAGCACCTGGGTGGCGGGCGCGTTCGGTGCGTCGCGCTGGGCACGACCGACGGGCTGGCCCGTGGCGTGAAGTGCGACGACCTGGGCGGGCCTGTCTCGGTGCCCGTGGGCGAGCCGGTGCTGGGGCGCGTGTTCAACCTGCTGGGGCAGCCCATCGATGAGAAGGGGCCGGTCAACGCGCCGCGTTCGCGTGCCATTCACCAGGCGCCGCCGGAGTTTGCGAGTTTGAACCCCAAGACCGAGATCCTGCCGACGGGCATCAAGGTGATTGACCTGTTGTGCCCGTTCGTCCGCGGCGGCAAGATCGGTTTGTTCGGCGGTGCCGGCGTCGGCAAGACGGTCATCATCCAGGAGATGATCGCCCGCGTGGCCCGCAACTTCGGCGGCTATTCGGTGTTTGCCGGGGTGGGCGAGCGGACGCGCGAGGGCAACGACCTTTGGCGTGAAATGTCGGAGGCGGAGTACATTGACGCGTCGGGCAAGAAGATGCACGTGCTCGACAAGGTGGCGATGGTGTTCGGCCAGATGAACGAGCCGCCGGGCGCGCGTCTGCGTGTCGCACTTTCGGCGCTGACGATGGCCGAGGATTTTCGCGACGAGTCGGGCAAGGAAACGCTGATGTTCGTCGACAACGTGTTCCGCTTCACACAGGCGGGTTCGGAAGTGTCGGCGCTGCTGGGGCGCATGCCGAGCGCGGTGGGTTACCAGCCGACGCTGAGCACCGAGATGGGCGAGCTGCAGGAGCGGATCACCTCGACGGCGAAGGGTGCGATCACGTCAGTGCAGGCGATCTATGTGCCTGCGGACGACATGACCGACCCCGCGCCCGCCACGGCGTTCAGCCATCTCGACGCGTTCGTGGTGCTTGCCCGCGGCATCGCCGACAAGGGCATTTATCCGGCGGTGGACCCGCTGGCTTCGAACAGCCGCATCCTCGACCCGCAGATCATCGGCGAGCGTCACTACAAGGTGTCGCGGCGCGTGCAGCAGATTCTGCAGCGCTACAAGGAACTGCAGGACATCATCGCGATTCTGGGCCTCGACGAGCTGTCGGAAGAGGACAAGCGGACGGTCGGCCGGGCCCGCAAGATCGAGCGGTTCCTGAGCCAGCCGTTCTATGTCGCCGAGGTGTTCACGGGCTTCCCCGGCGTGACGAGTTCGCTGGAAGAGACGATTGATTCGTTCGAGCGGCTGTGCAACGGCGAGGGCGACGATCTGCCGGAGTCGGCGTTCATGTATGTGGGCAATCTGGATGATGCTCGGAAGAAGGCTGAGAAGATGAAGGGGTAATCCCGATCATCTCGCCACTTGGCCATCAAACCCGCGCCTCGCGGGTTTTTTCATGCAACCTGCGGAGCACTCCTGCAACGAAAACACCCCGCCTTCCAGCGGGGTGGTTGTCGTACGAGAATCGTGATGGTGTCGCCGGTTTCGCGGCGGTGTGTGGAACTGAACGTGAATCAGTTCCGACGGCGGCGGATGCTGGCAACGGCGCTCAGGCCCAGCAGGGCGGCGGCGCCGGGGGTGGGGGTGATCACGACGTTGTCCAGGCCGATGATCGCGTCGGGCGAGGTCTGGTCGGCGTTGTCGTCGACCCAGCGGAGGCGGAAGTCGCTGCCGGCGGCGACGGCGGCGGGGAAGGTCAGCGTGCCCGTGAACGAGGAGACGCCCAGGGTGTTCGGCACGGTGGTGATGGTGGGGCGGAAGTTGACGACCTCGGTCCAGGTGGTGCCGTTGAGGCTGACGAAGAGCCAGTAGCCGGGGAGTTCGTTGGCGGTGGAGGCGACGCGGTATCGCTCGGTGTCGTAGGAGAGGTTGATCGAGGCGAGTGAGCCGCCGGTGTTGTTGGTGAGGACGAGTTCGATCGCGGCGCCCGAGGTGGTGGTGGGCGAGGTGGCGAGGGCGCGGTCACTGGCGACGGGCGTCACGCCGTTGTAGGCGGGAGCGTTGAAGCCGTTGTTATTGGTGGCGCTGGGGTAGGTGCCGGTTGCGGTCAGTGGGCTGGCGGTGTTGATCAGGGCGGCGACGCCCGAGCCCGGGATGGAAGTGGTCCACGTGGAGTTGTTGGTGCCGGAAGGCCCGGTCTTCATGGAGAAGCCGGCGGGCGGGGTGGTGCCCGAGGTGCCCATCGAGTTGAAGTTCTCGCTGAACGTGCCGGTGAAGGGGATGGCGGACGAGACGCCTGCCAGCGCCAGGACGGCGACGACGGTGATGCTGCTGCGCATGATTCTCTCTCTCCTCTGCAAGGCAAACACATGTGAAATGGGTGCGGTGTTCGAGCGGCGGCGCTCGAGCGTTTACACCCTCGGCCCCGAAACGCCGGAGGCCAGAACTCCGGGCGCGCGGGCCGCCGCCCACACCCCAGTTCACGTCACGATCAATCGCGCAGGGACAGCCTTCGCCGTCCGAGCCGGGTCCGAATCAAGAAGGAAGGTCCAGCGGGCGCTGTGCCGCGCTGCTCCGAACACGCCGCGAGATGTCGAGTCGCTCCCTGTCTGACCCCGGCATCGGCTTCGACCTGCGCCGTGTCGTGGCACGCGCGGTGTACCGCCAGCCTTTCACCACCCCTCAACGGGATGATGAGGGCAGGAGTATCCCGAGGACAGATGAAAGCTGTGTAAAGCGGAAACCAGTGTTTGTTCAGAAATGCGATTCGATTGTGTAACGCGGTGCCGGGTACAACGACGGGGCCGTCCGCAGGCCGTCGTGTCGCCAGGCAACTGGTGGCACCGTTGCATTCGGCGCGACGCTCGGCTCGGAAGCCGCGCATCTTGGCGCCCGGCGTTCATGCATGTGGGCAATCTGGATGATGCTCGGAAGAAGGATGAGAAGATGAAGGGGTGAGCGGTGCTGCGCGCGGTGCGCTTTGCGCTGTGCGCGAGGCCCGATGTACCAGACCTCTCCTGATCATCCGAGCCTTGGGCTGTAGCTCGGGGCCACGCATCGAGCAGCGAGCATTCTAAGACCATCACAACGCCGCTTCGTGCGGGGTTTTGCATGCGCTGGCCGCGGGCGCAGCGATGTTCACGGATTCGGCTTGACGAGGCCGCGCTGTGTCTGGATGGACGTCCCGCACTCCGGGCAGCGGTCGATGTTCGGCGTGCCGCTGAGGTCGTATCCGCACTGCACGCAAGCCCCGGCACCGAGGCGACGCTTGCCCAAGAGCCAACCTCCGACGCCGGTCACCATCAGAGAAACGGCCAGGGGCAGCCGGATTCTCGGGGGAATCCAATCGATCAGATAGCCGGGCACGTTCGGCCACAGCACGCGGCGATCCGTGAGTTCGGCCTGCCCGGTCGAGAACACCTTTCGCAAGAGCTGCGCTTCATCGTCTGACCTGCCAAGGCGGCGACGCCCGCCAAACTTCGCGGCAAAGGTCTCAGCGTGCTCTCGCAGAACACGGGTTTGCAGCTCGGGCGAGAGCGCCGTCCAGGGCCGGACCTCGCCGCCGAAGCCGTTGTGCGTTAGTTTGACGGTCACGGTCCGCTCGGCATACCACGGCGTGTGCCCGAAAACCAGATGACCATCTCGGGTCGCCCAGCCAGCCTGCGTCAACCAGGCTGCGCCCTTTGGCGCCCCGAGTTCGACCGTCACGCCGATGCTGTCGCGAGGAAAGGACCGTGGAAACCCGAGTTCGTCGGCGAAGATCGTCATGAAGTAGCGTTGCGGAATCGGGGAGATCATCACCGCCGCGCCGGCGTTCTTGATACGCGATGCCAAGACGATGATCGCGAGCAGAACAAGTCCCGCGAGAAAGATCGCGACGCCCCATCGGCGCTGGGCTCTTCTTCTCGCATGAATGACGCTCGTCTTCACTCAGGGATGCTACCTCGATGCGGGTCGGAAGAGTTCGAAGCGGATGCGCTCACAGCGTGCTTGGGCGTCGGAACGGCTCATTCGGAACCCGCATGCGTCGCGGCGGGCGCAGGGCGCTTGGTTCCGCACTCGGGGCACGGGCTGGTCGGCGGGGTGGCGGTGAGGTCGTAGTTGCAGTTGGGGCAGGCGTGTGGGTCTTTGCGGGTGCCGAGCCACCACATAGGGGTGCCGAGGAGGATGAGGGCGATGGAGGTGGCGAGGGTCCAGTTGCTGCGGGCGGTGTTCCACGCGGCGAGACGGGCACCGTCGGGGATGAACTCCCACTGCGTGGCTTGTGGCTTCCCGGCGGCCAGGAGAATCGCCATGCCGACCTCGTAAGACGCCCAGCGCGGTGGGTTGCCTGGACTTGTGATGCTGTAACTCCGGCTCCACTCTCGCAGTTGGGCATCGTGAAGGAGCATAAGCTGTTGCAGTTCAGGTTCCGAGAGTGTGCGCACTCCGTGGTCGTCTGGAAAATGGATCTCCGCTGAGAGCGTCCATATCGCGGTGGCGACCGCCGGAAGTGATTGTCTGCCGCCCCACCAATCGCCCTGTTTCATCTCCTGACGCAGCGTGACTTGACGACCCTCGCGACCGGGTGGGAACAGAACTCCAAGGAGTGGTGCTGTGCTGCTGCAGCCGACGGTCATGGTCCGAACCATCGGCGGCATTGCAGCGTGCCTGCCGAACACGAACGCGCCGATCAGAATCACACCCAGCAGGGCGATGACTGCCCCGGCCCACTTGCGCCGAGTTGCGTTGCCGCGTGTGCGCATCGGCGTTGTCCGCTTGAAGAACCTGCGACGTCTGGTCAGATCGGGAAATGGTCTTCCAAGGCCCGCGATCTTCGAACAGGCTGCGCGCGATCGCAGGCATGCGATTTCGACTGCGCGGAGCGCGACGATTCGCTTCGCTCATCGTCGGCGTGGGTTCAGGGTGCCCAGACGTTGGCGGTGTCACCGGCTCGGCTTGGGGTGGCACCTTTCGCGGCACCGTTGCCGTTGGCGCCTGGGGCGGGGATGAGTCTGGTTGAGACTTCGGCGTGCAGGACCGGGACGGGGTTCACTTCGCGTGGGAAGGCGATAGCGCTGGCTTGGGGGACGGTGACGCCGTTGAGGTGCATTTTGCCGCTGGCCAGGCCGGGGAAGTGTTCGCCTTGCCAGCTGGCGGGGTACTTGGCGTCGTCGAGGTCGAGGGCGGCTTTGGTGGGGAATAGGGGGCGGAAGGTGTCGCACATGACGGCGAGTTCGGCGGTGTGAGTGGCGGTGAGGCTGGCTTCGATGGTGCCGGGGTGCGGGCCGTGGGGGATGCCCTGGGGGTGGGCGGTGAGGCTGCCGATCTCGATGCCCTTGCGGCTGCCGAAGTTGCCTTCGACGTAATAGAGGACTTCGTCGCTGTCGAGGTTGCTGTGGTTGTAAGGAACTTTGATGGACTGGGGGTGGTAGTCGAGCATGCGCGGGCAGAACGAGCAGATGACGAAGTTGTGGGCTTCGAAGGTCTGGTGGATGGGCGGCGGCATGTGGAGCTTGCCGGTGATGGGGCTGAAGTCGTCGATGTTGAAGGCGTAGGGGTAGTAGCAGCCGTCCCAGCCGACGACGTCGAGCGGGTGGTAGTGGTAGATGTATTCGTGGATGAGGTCGCGGGCCTTGATGCGGACGGGGAAGTCGCCCTTGACGTCCCAGGTGAGGGGGGTTTCGGGGAGGCGGAAGTCGCGCTCGCAGTAGGGCGCGTGTTCGAGGTATTGGCCGTGGTCTTTGCTGACGTAGCGCTTGGGGGGGCCGTAGTGGGAGCCGTTGGTGGTTTCGATGAGGAGGAATCGGGAGAACGGCGTGTTCTCGACGGAGGGGCCGCCGTCGAGGGGCTTGCCGTCTTGTCCGTTCTTGCGTGGGTCCCAGATGATGGTGTAAGTGATTCCCTTGGGGATGATGAGGTAGTCCTTTGGGCCGAACTTGATGGTGCCGAGCATGGTGTGGCACACGCCGGAGCCGTAGTGGATGAAGAGGCACTCGTCGCCCTGGGCGTTTTTGTAGTGGTAGGGCATCTGCTCGGCGGGATTGCAGACGGCCATCTCGCAGTCGGAGTTGCCGAAGAGGACGACTCGGCCTGTGACGGCGTCGCCCTTTGGGTTCATGCGCTGGCCGCCGGTCATGACGTGGCGCCTGCGCATTATTTCGGTTTCGACGTACTCCTGCTTGGTGGAGTAGAGAGGTTTCCAGCCGTAGACCTGTGTCGGCGGGTGGATGTGGTACATGGTGCCGGAGGGTCCGGTGAAGCCTTCGGTGCCGAAGAGTTCCTCGGAGTAGAGGCATCCGTCGGGTCGACGGAACTGGACGTGGCGTTTTTGGGGGAGCAGGCCGAGTTTGGTGTAGTACGGCATGATGCGTTTGCCTCGGGAGGGGCGGGGGTTTGACCAGCGCAAGTGTACGGGGATCAGCGTGGCTGAGGGCGGCAAAGCGTCCGGGACATGTGCAGCGGCAAAGGTTTCGGGACGTTGGAATCACCGGGATTCGGGCGGGATTCTGCTTCGGGTTTCGGGGAGGCGTTGGTAGTCTGGGTTTGCAATCACAGAGCAACTTGCCGAACCGCGCTGGCGCGGCGGCGGTGGTTCTGGCGCGTGGGCCTAAGGGAGATTGAGCGATGAAAACTCGTTGGCTTGGTGTGATGCAGTGCGTGTGTGCCGTGGCGGTGGTGGCGGTGGTTTCGGGCGCTGTGGCCGGGCCGCTGACGCCCCCGGCGGGGCCGGTCGCCCCGACGCCCGGGCCGGAGCCTCGGACGGCGATCAACGCCGCGAACACGCCCGGCGACGCCAACTCGCGCTTCCGGATCACCGCCCCGGGTTCGTACTATGTCACGGGCAACCTCTTCGGCGTGCAAGGCGACCACGGCATTGAGATCGCCGCGAGCAATGTCACGATTGACCTCATGGGCTTCTCCGTCACGGGCATCCCGCTGGCCCTCGACGGGATCACCACCGACGGCGTGCGCGACAACATTACGATCCTCAATGGCTCCATCACGAACTGGGGCAGCGACGGGATCAACCTCACCGCTGGCGGCATCGGAGACGGGTACCGCATCGAAGGGGTCACGGCATCGGACAACCTGGGCTACGGAGTACGCGTCGGAAACCGGGCGGTCGTGCGTTCATCGATCGCGACCTCCAACGGGGACGATGGGTTCAATCTCAACTCGAACGCGGCACTCTCAGACTGCGTCGCGTCTCTCAACGGTGCCCGTGGTTTCACCGTGGGCTCCTCCTCCACGCTTACCGCTTGCACCGCTTCAAACAACACGACCGACGGGATCTTCCTCGTCGCCAACGCCGCAGCGATGAACTGCACCTCGATCTCGAACTCGGGGCGTGGCTTCTACGTCGGACTCGCGTGCGTGATCAGCCGGTGCGTCGCCAGCAGCAACGCAGGCGACGGCATCTACTCGATCGGCGACGGCACGAGCATCAGCGGGTGCACGGTCAGGGACAATGACGGCGACGGTATCGAAGTCACTGCCAGGTGCAGCGTCTCGGACAACACCTGCTCCGGCAATGGTTCGGCCGCGGGCGACCACGCGGGCATCCATGTGACCGGCTCGCTCAACCGCATCGACGGCAACTTCTGCACCAACAACGACGCGGGGATCTGGGTCGAATCTCACTCCAACTTCATCACACGCAACACATGCGGCGACAACCTGCCCAACTTCGATTTTGTCGAGAGAAACTTCTACGGGCCCATTGTCTACCGCTCGGATTTCTTGAACGGGGGCCCTGCTGTCGGGCCGGGCACCCCACCCGGGCAGGGATCCACGGGAGCCATGGGCACATCCGACCCTTATGCAAACTTCAATGAGGACTGATCCGCCTTACCACACGCCACGGAGACGCACACGATGAACCGACACACCATCAGCGGCGCGGCCGCTGGATTATTGATTGTCATCGCCACAGCACTGGTCACCGCCGGGCCGCTGAATCCGCCGGCGGGTCCGGTGGCGCCGACGCCCGGCCCCGAGCCGCGCATCCCCATCAGCGCCGCCAACACGCCGGGGGACGCCGACAGCCTCTTCAAGATCGCCCAACCCGGCTCGTACTACCTCGCCGGCAACATCACCGGCGTCATCGGCAAGCACGGCATCGAGATCGTGGCCTCCAACGTCACCATCGACCTGCGCGGCTTCGAGCTGCGCGGCGTCGCGGGGTCTTTGAACGGGATCAGGGTCGAGGGTTCCCGGTCGGGCATCGCCGTCAGCGATGGGGCCGTCACAGGCTGGGGTGGGATCGGCGTGTCGCTGATCGACCCGATTTCCGGGAACGGCGAGCAGCACCGGCTGGAGCGCGTGAACCTGGTTGGGAACGCGGGCGGGGGCGTAGCGGTCGGGGACGGGTCCATCGTCCGGCATTGCTTGGTCAGGGACTGCGGCGGTTCGCACGCGATCCGTGCCCGAGGCACCGCGATCATCGAGTCGTGCGTCCTCATCGAAAACGGAGGCAACGGCATCGATGCCGGTATCGCTTCAACGGTGACCAACTGCACCGTCTCGGAGTGCACGGCGTCCGGGATCATTGTCGACGACGACTCCACCGTGACCGGGTGCATTGCCAGGGAGAACGGGGGTGCTGGCATCGTCGCCGGCACGGGCGGTACGGTCCGAGACTGCAACGCGTCGTTCAACCAAGGCCCGGGCATCCGCATCGATTTCAGGGGGATCATCATCTCATGCACCGCTTCGCGCAACGAGACCAACGGATTCCAGATCGGCAGCAGCAGCACGCTCACCGACAGTTCGGCGTCTGAGAACAAGTTCGACGGCGTGCTCGCCAACGGTCAGTGCATCATCCGTGGCAATCGCAGCAGCGCGAACGGCCTTTTCGGCGACGGCGCGGGCATCCAAGTGACGGGGGACGACAACATTATCGAGAGCAACCTGTGCCGGAGCAACGACCTGGGCCTCGACGTCGACGGGGACGGGAACCGCGTCGAGGCCAACTCGTGCGCCAACAACGGCATCGGCTATTCCATCAACGGCGCGGGCAACTTCTTTTCCCGCAACACGGCGCGGAGTAACAACACCAACTGGGCGGTGGTCACGGGCAACGTGCTGTTCGTGGTCGAGGCCGCCACGGCGGGGATCGTCGCCGGGAACAGCGGGGGCGTGTCGCCCGGGAGCACCAACCCGAATGCGAACTACTCGTACTGACGCAGTTTTCCGCCGAGCCGCCGCCCGGCTCATCGCTCCTGCCGCCCGGCATCACCGGCAATCACTGGACCCCTTCCCTTCGAGTCCGTCACCCAGTTCACAAGGAAACCTCAATGACCCGCAGTCCCGTCCGCACATCCGCCGTCGTCATGCTCGCCGCCGTTGTTCTGTGTGCCACGGGAGGGGCGCTTGAGGCGGGGCCGATCAACCCTCCCGCCGGGCCCGTGGCCCCCACGCCCGGGCCGGAACCGCGGATCGCGATCAACGCGGTGAACACGCCCGGCGATGCCGACAGTTTGTTCCGGATCACGCAGCCGGGGAGTTACTACCTCAGCGGGAACATCACCGGCGTCGTGGGCAAACGCGGGATCGTCATCACGTCCGGCGGGGTCACGATCGACCTCAACGGCTTTGAACTGCGCGGGGTCGCGACGCCGGGGTTCGGGTACGATGGGATCCGTACGGCCGGCGTTGGGGAGACCAACATCACCGTGCTGAATGGTTCGGTGCGCGGGTGGAGCGGGAACGGGCTTGAGATCGGTGCAAACCTCATGAAGGGGTCGATTGTCAGGGGCGTCACCGCCAGCGAGAACGGCGGCGACGGCATCGTCGTGGGGAACGGGAGTGTGGTCACCGAATGCACCGCCTCGGACAACCTGGGCGACGGATTCCGCGTGAGCAGCGGAAGCACCATCACCGCCTGCAGTGCCTACAACAACGGCACCGACGGCATCGAGGGATCGAACAACTGCACGATCACCGGCTGCACGGCCGGCACCAACAACGGCGACGGGATCAAGGCAGGATTCGCCAGCAAGATCACCGCCTGCTCGTCCTACGTCAATGAGGGAGTCGGCATCGCCGGCACCGACTATGGCGTCTCCATCACGGACTGCTCTTCGCGCGGCAACGACGACCACAACATTTCGGTGACGCACCATTCCCTCGTCCGAGGCAACCTGTGCTCCGCGATCAACACGCAGACCACGGGCGCTGGCATCTACGTCAGCAACGACAACAACCGAATCGAGGGCAACCACTGCATCGACGCCGTCAAGGGCATCCAGGTCGATGGCGTGAGCAACGTCATCATCGGCAACACCTGCGCCGACAACAATGTCAACTACGACATCGCCGCCAACAACATCTACGGCGCGATCGTCAACCGCGTCGGCGCGGTCACCGCGGCGGTGAACGGCAGCGGTGCCGCCATCAGCACGATGGGGTCGTCCGACCCGCACGCGAACTTCTCGCACTGACACTGTTTTCCCCGGCACTGTCACCCGGCTCATCGCTCATACCGCCCGGCATGGCCGGCACGCACTGAATCGCTTCCCCTCGAATCCGCCGCCCATTTCACAAGGAGACCTCAATGACCCGCAACCCCGTCCGCACGTCCGCCGCCCTCATGCTCGCCGCCGTTGCCCTTTGTGTCACCGGGGCTGTGCTGTACGCCGGTCCGCTCGACCCGCCCGCCGGGCCGGTTGCCCCAACCCCCGGCCCCGAGCCGCGCATCGCGATCAACGCGACAAACACGCCCGGGGACAACGACGGGCAGCCGAGCCTGTTCAAGATCAGCGCCCCAGGCTCGTACTACCTCACCGGCAACATCACCGGCGTGACCGGCAAGCACGGGATCGAGATCACGGCCAGCGGGGTCACGCTCGACCTGAACGGGTTCGACCTCCAGGGGGCTCCCGGCTCGCTCGGCGGGGTGTTCACCACCGGCAGCAACCAGACCAACATCGCCGTGGTCAACGGCTCGGTCCGGAACTGGGGGGGCTCGGGCGTGAGTCTGGGCTCCACCAGCGCGAACTGCCGGGTGGACTCTATCCTCTCAAGCGGGAACGGCAACGCAGGCATCTTCGTAAGCGAAAACACCACGGTCACGAACTGCTCGGCGTACAAGAACGCCACCAACGGCATCGACACCGGCTCCGGCTGCGTCATCACCAACTGCACGGCGGACGAGAACGGCAACTACGGCATCACCCCAGGGTCCGGCGCGACAGTCGCGCACTGTTCGGCCTACAACAACGCCAACAGCGGTTTCAGCCTCGGCGCCGGCGGCACGATCACGAACTGCAACGCACGCTCCAACGACACCTTCGGCATCTTCGTCGGCTCGGCCAGCACCGTCACCGATTGCAGCGCGAGTTTCAACAACCGCGACGGCATTTCGTGCAGCGGTTCGGGCAGCATCATCCGCGGCAACTCGTGCGTCAACAACGGCATCAACGCCAACGACGGCGCGGGCATCTATGTGGCCAGCACCGACAACCGCGTCGAGGGCAACAACTGCGTCGACAACGACCGCGGCATCGACATCGACGCCGCCAGCAACCTCATCATCGGCAACTCGTGCGCCGGGAACACGGTCAACTACGAGATCGACGCGGGCAACCGCTACGGGCTGATCATCAACATCACCGCCGGGGGGACGGCGGCGGTGAGCGGGAGCGCCGCGGCGAGCACCCTCGGCTCGACCGATCCCCACGCCAATTTTTCGTACTGAATCGCTCCCCTTCGAGTCCGTCACCCATTTCACAAGGAAACCTCAATGACCCACAGCCCAGTCCGCACATCCGCCGTGCTCGTGTTCGCCGCAGTTGCTCTTTGTGTCGCCGGGGCGGTGGTTGAAGCCGGGCCGATCAACCCGCCCGCCGGGCCGGTCGCGCCGACGCCTGGCCCTGAGCCGCGCATCGCCATCAACGCCGCCAACACCGCCGGGGACACCAACAGCCTGTTCAGGATCGCGCAGCCCGGCTCGTATTACCTCACCGGCAACGTGACCGGTGAGGCGGCGAAGTACGGGATCGAGATCGCCGCCTCGGGCGTGACGATTGATCTGAACGGCTTTGATCTGCTCGGGGTCGCGGGATCGCTGGACGGCATCGCGGCCACCGGGGGCAACCAGCGGAACATCACGATCCGCAACGGCTCGGTCCGCAACTGGGGCGGTGACGGGATCGACCTGTTCACGACGACGAATCTGTCGCGCGTCGAGGGGGTTCACTCCAGCGGGAACGTGGGCGACGGCATCAGGCCGGGCGACGGGGGCCTCGTGGTGAACTGTAACGCCAGTTACAACGGAGACGATGGAATCACCTCGTCCCTGACGGTCATCGGCTGCGTCGCCCGAAACAACACCGGTAATGGCATCTTGATCCTCAATGGCGGATCGGTCACCGACTCCTCCGCGTTCGACAACACCGGCCACGGCATCTACGCCGGCAACGGGTGCAACGTCACCAACTGCACCTCGCGGGACAACGGAGACGGCATCATCGCCTTCGGCGATTCGCTCATCAAGGACTGCTCGACGGTCTCCAACACCGGGTACGGGATCAACGGCCAACAGGGGACCACCATCATCGACTGCATCGCCAGCGAAAACGGGTCGGACGGGATCATCGTTCTGAGCCAATCGCTGGTCCGGGGCAACACCTGCACCGGCAACACCAGCGACGGGATCTTCGTGTCGTCTTCCGGGGAAAACCGTATCGAGGGCAACCACATGGCCGGCAACGGGCGCGGGCTGCACGTGATCGGCCCCGGCAACGTCATCATGAAGAACACGGCCAGCGGGAACACCATCATCAACTGGCTGATTGCCGCCGACAACGTCGTGGCACCCATCATCGACCGCACCGCCGTGGTGAGCGCGGCCATCAATGGAAACTCCGCGCCGAGCTCCACTGGGACGGCTGATGAGACGGCGAACTTCACGCACTAAACGTCGTTCAGAAACGAACCATACGAAAGGAAGCCGGCCATGAAGAACAAGTCGTTTTGGAATCGAGCCTCGGCCGCCGCGGTGCTGTCGTGGGCTGTTGTCGCCAACATTTGTGGTGCCGGCGATCTGAACCCGCCCGCCGGTGCCGTCGAACCGACGGGCAAGACGCTGCGGGAGATCGAGCCGCGCACGGCGTTGACATTCGAGAACACCCCGGGCGACTCCGGGGCAGCCTTCATCATCCCCTTCACGGGCAGTTACTACCTCACCGGGAACGTCACGGTCGGCGGCCGGTACGCGATCGAGATCGCCAGTTTCGCCGGCGATGTCACCATCGATCTCATGGGCTACACCATCACGCTGATCATGGGGCCGCAGGTCAACCCCACCACCGGGGTCTACGCCCCGGCGTTGGCGACTCGGACGGTCACGATCCGCAACGGGGTGATCCGCAATCAGGTGGCGACCGGCACGACCGGAATCCTGATCGAGGGCGGTGCGAACACCGTCATCGAGGACGTGCGCGTGCAAGGCGTCGGTCGGGGGATTGTCGTGCCCGATCATTCGACCGTGCGGCGCTGCGACGTCTCCCAGATTCAGAGCAACTTCGACGACGCCGCGGGCATCCAGACGGGGCTGTATTCCACCGTCGAGCACTGCCGGGTGCGTGAGGTGAACACCAACGGGACCACGGCGCACATCCGCGTGGGCGCCTTCTCGGTGGTGCGGGAGTGCCAGATCGTCGGCACCGCGCCGTGCGAGATCGGCATCGACGTCGGCTCGGGGTCGGTGGTCGAGCGCAACCTCATCCGCAACGACGACAGTGCCCTGGCCTTCACCGGCATCCTCTCGAGCGGAAGCCTCACGGCCCGCGGCAACACGCTCACCAACGTCACCGCGGGCACCAGCACGGGCATCTCGTGCGGCGGAGCGTCCACCATCCAGGACAACGTCTTTTCCGGCCTCGACACCGGCGTCAGCATCGGAAGCGCTTCAGCCTGCCTGATCGTCCGCAACCACTTCCGCGCTTCCGCCACCGATGTGCAGGCCAACTTCCCTGCGTCGAACATCATCGGACCGACGGTGGGCTCGGGCGGCGCGGCGGCGAGCAGCAACCCGCACGCGAACTACTCGAACTGAGCGATATCCCCCGCCCTCTTTCCTCCCGACGACCCATTGGTGCTCTCGCCCCAACCACCACGCACTCCACTCCAAGAGGTCCCGCCACCATGCCCAAGTTCATCGCTGCGAGTCACATCATGCTCGCTCTCTCGCTGGTCGGATCAACGGCCCTCGCCGGCCCCATCAACCCGCCCCCGGGCCCAGTCGCGCCCACCCCTGGCTCGGAACCACGCACCCCCATCAGCGACGCCACCACCCCCGGCGACGCCACCACCCTCTACCGGATCATCACCCCCGGCTCGTACTACCTCACCGGTAACATCACCGGCGTGCCGAACAAGCACGGCATCGAGATCACCGCCAGCGATGTCACCCTCGACCTCAACGGCTTCGGTGTCATCGGCACCGGCGGCGTCACGCCGTTCGACGGCGTCGTGTCTACGGGTAACATCACTACTCGTCGCGTCACCGTCCGCAACGGCACCGTCCGCAACTGGTCGCGCCACGGCGTCCACCTCCAGCAAGCCGGCAGCATCTTCGACGTGCGCTCAAGCGACAACTTGGGTGACGGCATCACCTGCACCGGATCCTCCTGTCTGGTCCGCGAGTGCGTTGCCTTCGACAACGCCGGCACAGGGATCAACGTCGGCGACGGCGGCGTCATCGCGGGGTGTACGTCGGAATCCAACGCCAGCGGTATCAAAGCTCTTCGCGGAGTTTCCATCACCAACTGCGCCGTGCGAAGCAACATCGATATCGGCATCAGTTGCGGCGATAACGCCACACTGTCCGGTTGTACCGCGATTGGTTGTGAAATCTCCACCGGTCAGTTTTCAGTTGTTCGGTCCTGCAGCGTCTCATTCTCCCCCGGAAGTCCAGCCATCGCCTTCTCGGTGGGCGCTTCGTCTTCGCTCGACCTATGCACGGCCACCGGCCCCACGACCGGGTTTCTCATCCAATCCGGCGGCGTGGCCAATAACTGCACCGCTTTACGGTGTGGGAACGTCGGCTTCAACACTGTCGACTCGGTCACGCTGCGAAACTGCACAGCCCGAGGCGTCTCGTCGAGCAATCCCAACCAGGTCGGCTTCACAGCCGAAGGCCCCGCCACACTCGAAGGATGCACCGCCTCGGGCAACCTGCTCCACGGCTTTGTGTTCCTCAATGTCGTCTCACGCAGCGCCAGCACCATGCGCGGTTGCATCGCCTCCAACAACGGCTCTAGCGGCGTCGGCGCCGGCGTCCTGGTCGAACAGGAAGGCCTCCGCATCCGCGACTGCGTCTTCGAGGGCAACGACCACGGCATCCTCGCCAACGTCTCCGGCGGCATCGCCGAACTCGCCGTCGAGAGTTGCACCATCCGCGCCAACAACATCTCCGGCATCACCGCCAACGCCTCCACCTCCGTCATCGATTCCACCGTCTCGGCCAATCTCGAAGGCCTGGTCCTCACCACCTCCTGCACCATCCGCGGCTGCACGGTCAACTCCAACACCAACTCCGGCATCCGCGTCGGCAGCGCCAACCTTGTGCAGAACAACATGGTCTCTTCGAACGCCGAAGCGTTGGCCGGCACCGCCGGCATCCTCGTCACCGGCGACGACAACCGCATCGAGGGCAACACCCTGGTGTCAAACGCCCAGAACGGCATCCGCCTCGACGCCGCGGGGAACCTCGTGATCCGCAACACCCTCTCTCGCACGGGCGCCACCATCACCGCCGTCGCGGGCAACCGCCTCGCCCAGATCATCTCCAACCCGGCGTCAGGCTTCATCAGCACCGATCCGAACGCGAACTTCACCTACTAGCACCCCCGCCGCACCCACCGCAATCCCTCTCCCCCCGCACGACATCCAGCCCATGCTCCACACCCACACAAGGACCGCCATGCTCTGTACCCCCCACCGATTCGCCGCGATGCTCTTGAACGCCGTGGCCTGTCTTGCCGTCGCCGCCCCGACCTTTGCCGGCCCGATCAACCCCCCCGTCGGCCCCGTCGCATCCACCCCAGGCCCCGAGCCCCGCATCCCCATCTCCGATACCGCCACCCCCGGCGACGCCGACAGCCTCTTCAAGATCATCCAGCCCGGCTCGTACTACCTCACCGGCAACATCACCGGCGTCGTCGGCAAGCACGGGATCGAGATCGCCGCCAGCGGTGTCACGCTCGACCTCAACGGCTTCGAATTGAACGGTGTGGCAGGATCACTTGGCGGAGTGCAGTTGACAGTGACCAGCCAGCGCAACATCGCCGTGTTGAACGGCGCGGTCCGGAACTGGGGCGGCAGCGGCGTCGCGCTCAATTTTTCGCTCTCGAACACCTGCCGTGTGGAAAGGGTGTTCGCCACATTCAACAGCGGCAGCGGCATTCGGGTCGGCAGTTCGTCCATCGTCACGAACTGCCAGACATCTCAGAACGGCGGCTTCGGCATCGATGCCCAAACAGCATGCGTGGTCACCCAGTGCGCCGCACTCAACAACGCGGCGGCCGGCCTCCTGCTCGGCGAAGGATCGACTGTTTCAGACTGTTCCTTCGATCAGAACCAGGACGGCGGCATGGTGATCGTTGGCCGCTGCACGGTCACCAACTGCACAACGCGCTCAAATACCGGCGGCGGTATCAACACCGGCTCCGACTGCACGGTCACAAACTGCTCGGCGTCCGGCAACACGACCCGCGGCATCGCCACGTCCATCGCGTGCACGATCTCTTTCTGCACGGTGAATGAGAATGGCGGCATCGGCATCGCCACCGGCTCCGGGTCCTCGATCTCGAACTGCTCGGCAAGGGCCAATACGAGCTTCGGCATCACGGCACAATCAGATGGCACGATCGACGCCTGCACAGCCTCCGCAAACGTTGGCGGCGGAGTCTCAACCGGAGCACGAAGCAACATCATCAACTCGACCATCACCGGGACCACCGCCGGTCCGGGCGTTTCCTCCACCGGAGAGGGCCTGCGTCTCGAGGGCTGCTCGATCAGCAACAACAGCGGCCTGGGCGTCTCCGTCAACACCGCCTCCAACATCGCCGAACTCGCCGTCGTCAACTGCACCATCCGCGGCAACGGCACCGGCGGCATCAGTTCCGAGGCCAGCACCCAGGTGCTCGATTCCCACGTCTCGGGCAACACGGGTGTGGGCATCCGCATCACCGGTTCCGGCCTCATCCGCGGCTGCACCATCAACTCCAACACGCTCTCGGGCATCGAACTCACCGGCAACGCCAACGTGGTGCAGAACAACACGCTCTCGTCCAACGCCGTCTCGGTCGCCACGACGGCCGGCATCCTTGTTCAGGGCCCCGACAACACCATCGACGCCAATCGCCTCTTCGCCAATGTGCAGGGCGGCATCAAGCTCAACAGCGCGGGGAACATCGTGCTGCGGAACTACCTCGCCAACAGCGGCGCGACCATCACCGCTGTCGCGAGCAACGCCGTCGCCCAGACCCTCGCGCCGGCCGCCGGGTTCGTCAGCACCGATCCGAACGCCAACCTGATCTACTAACGGCTGCGGCAACGCCGGCGGCAAGGGCCCCGCCGTCGCTCGACATTTCTCAGCACGCACCCCACCCAAACAAGGAACATCATGACCGCATCCGCCCCCCGCCTGGCCGCACTCTTCATCACCCTCTGCTATGGCAATGTGCTTGCCGGCCCGATCAGCCCGCCCGCCGGACCCGTCGCGCCCACCCCCGGTCCCGAGCCACGCACCCCCATTAGCCTCGCCACCACCCCCGGCGACAACGACGCCACACCCAGCCTCTACAAGATCACCCAGCCCGGCTCGTATTACCTCACCGGCAACATCACCGGCGTCACCGGCAAGCACGGCATCGAGATCGCCGCCAACGGCGTCACCCTCGACCTCAACGGCTTCGACCTCGTCGGCGTCCCCGCCATGGGAGACTTCGACGCCGTCACCGTCTCCGTCGATCAACTCCGAGGCATCACCGTCCGCAACGGCACCGTCCGCAACTGGGGCGACGGAGGCGTCGACCTCGGCTTCCTCGCCTTTGGCTGCCGCGTCGAAAACGTCCAGGCCTCGGGCAACGGTACAGAGGGAATCTACTGCGGCATCACCTGCGTCATCACAGACTGCACCTCGTCGTTCAACGGCCAAGCGGGCATCCGAGCCAGCAGCGGCTCCACCATCTCACGGTGCTCGCTCTACCTCAACGCCGGCCACGGCATCCAGGTCAACAACGTATGCACCATCTCGACCTGCACCGTCTACCTCAGCTCGCTCGACGGCATCAACACGGGCATCGCTTGTCGAATCACCGATGTGTCGGCGTACAACAATCAAAGCGACGGCATCCAGGTCGGTGAGGGAAGTTCCGTCTCTGGATGCACGGTCCAAAGCAGCGTGGCCGCGGGTATCCTCGCCGCCGAGCACTGCACGGTCTCCAACTGCAACACGGACCGCAGCGGGGCCACCGGCATCACCGGCGGCATCGCGTCCACAATCGTCAACTGCACTTCGACCGCCAGTCGCAGCAACGGCTTCACCGTGGGAGACGGCTCCACCGTCACGAACTGTTCGGCACGCAGCAGCACGTTTCACGGCATCGTCGTCGGCATTGGCAGCACGATCACGAACTGCTCGGCGTCCCTCAATACACTCACCGGCATCTTCGCATACCTAGGCTGCACGGTCACGGCCTGCTCGGCTAATGACAACGATGACAACGGCATAGAGGCCGGTTTTTCCGGAACGATCATGAACTGCACGGTTTACGCAAACAATCGGGACGGCATCCGCTGTATTTTTTCATGCACCATACTTAACAATTCATGCACAAACAATGGCACCATAGTGGACAACGGAGCGGGCATCCACGTCCTCGGCCCCAACAACCGTATTGAGGGCAATAACTGCACCGGCACCGACTACGGTATCTACGTGGAGTCGCCTCGCAACATCATCATCAGGAATACCTGCGCGGACAACGTCCTGAGTTGGAGTATCGCCGCCGGAAATCACTTCGGACCCATCCTTGACCGCCGGGGCCAAGGGGGGGCCGCCGTGAACGGGTTCTCCGCACCCACAAACCTCAACACCACCGACCCGCACGCGAACTTTTCGTACTGATCCCTGTGACCCGCTAACCACCAACACCGGAGTCCACCGTGTTCAGAACCGCAATTCCGCTCGTCGTGCTCACCTGCCTTGGCCTGTTCGACGCCGGTCCGCTGCACGCTGGCCCCATCAATCCCCCCGCCGGCCCCGTCGCGCCCACCCCCGGCCCCGAGCCCCGCACCCCCATCAGCCTCACCACCACCCCCGGCGACGCCGACAGCCTGTTCCGCATCGCCGCACCCGGATCGTACTACCTCACCGGCAACATCACCGGCATGGCAGGCAGGCGCGGGATCGAGATCGATGCTTCAGGCGTCACAATCGACCTCAACGGCTTCGAACTAATCGGCCCCGGCTCAGGGGCGGCCTTTGATGGGGTTGGCATGACTTTTCCCCACCGGAACATCTCGGTCGTCAACGGCTCGATCCGCAACTGGACCGGCGACGGCATCGACACGGGAACCCTCAACGGTGTGGGCGGGCGCATCGTCGGGGTCCATTCCAGCGGCAACGGGCAGGCCGGCATCCGCGCCGGCGACGGCTATTCGATTACCAACTGCACTGCGGTCCACAACACCGGCGACGGGATCGCAACACGCGTCGGCTGCACGGTCACCGACTGCGCGGCCAAGAGCAACGGCGGCAACGGGTTCATCGTCAACAACTCATGCACGGTGGTCAACTGCGCCGCCGCCAACAACATCCTTAGCGGAATCCGCACCGGTTCCGGGTGTACCGTCGCCCACTGCGCGGCGACCGCCAACTCCGGACACGGCATCGAGCCAGGCGGCGCGAACCTCGTCCAGGCCTGCTCGGCCAGTCTCAACCTTCTGGACGGGATCAGGTGCATCGGGACTTGCACCGTCCAGAGCACCACGTGCAGCGGCAACGGTGCCGGCGTCAGCGAGGGTGCTGGCATCCACATCACCGGCAGCGACAACCGCGTCGATGGCAACAACTGCACCGGCAACGACCGCGGGGTTGATGTCGATGCCGCGGGCAACATCATCGTGAACAACACCTGCGCGGGGAACACCACCGACTGGGACATCACTGCGGACAACGTTGTGGGTCCGATTCTTGATCGCCGCGCCCCGGCCAGCGCTGTCATCAACGGGTTCTCCGCGCCCGGCAGCCTCGGCTCGACCGAGCCCAACGCGAATTTCTCGTACTGAAGAAGACACTGGGCACTGGGCATTAGGCACTCGCAAACACACAAGAAAGGCACGACCATGAACGCTCGCACCAAAAACGCCGTCCTCCTCGCCGTCCCGGCATTTCTCATCGCCTCGGCGTGGCTGTACGCCGGGCCGCTGAACCCGCCCCCCGGCCCCGTCGCCTCAACTCCCGGCCCCGAGCCCCGCACCGCCATCAACGCCACCACCACCCAAGGCGACCCCGACAGCCTCTTCAAGATCACCCAGCCAGGCTCGTACTACCTCGCCGACAACATCACCGGCGTCACCGGAAAGCACGGCATCGAGATCGCCGCCTCCGGCGTCACCCTCGACCTCAACGGCTTCGACCTCGCGGGCGTCCCGGGCTCGCTTGACGGCGTCAACGTCTCGCTGCTCAGTGCCGTGAACGTCTCGGTCCGAAACGGTTCGGTGCGTGCGTGGGGCGGTTCGGGCATCAACCTCACCGACGCCGGCACCAGTGCCACCAACGTCGCGGACATCGTCGCCAGCCAGAACGGCATCGTTGGCATCCGCATGGGCTTCGGCGGCACCCTGACGCGGTGCACCGCCTACAACAACACCGGCTCGGGCATCGCCGGCGCCGCAGGCACCGTCATCACCGAGTGCGCCGCAAACACCAACGGTTCGCACGGCATCACGACCGGGTCGGGCTGCACCATCAGCCGCTGCACGGTCCGCAGCAACACGGGCGATGGGATCAACGTGTTTGGCTCGTGCCTCGTGCTGAGCAACTCGTGCAGCAACAACGGGGTGGGCGCGGGCACCGGCGCGGGCATCCACGCCCTCAGCAACGACAACCGCATCGAGGGCAACGTCTGCACCGGCGGCGACTTCGGGGTCCTGATCGACCAGAGCGGTAACTTCGTGACACGCAACACCTGTTCCGGCGCAACCAACAACTGGAACATCGCCGCGGGCAACACGATCCTGGTCGTGAACGCCACCACCGCGGGTGCGTTCGCGGGCAGCGCCGGGGGCACCGCACCGGGCTCTGTGGACCCCAATGCCAACTTCACCTACTGACCCACCGCGCCAACAAGACTGCCCCAACTCCCAACCAAACCTTGAGGCCCCGCGTCCTCAAAGAAGGAGACCACTGTGAAACCCATGATCCCACTCGCAGGCCTGATCCTTGCCGCCTGCACAGTTGCCGCAACCGCCGGCCCAATCACCCCCCCCGCAGGCCCGGTCGTGTCGACTCCCGGCCCCGAGCCGCGCACCCCCGTCAGCCTCACCACCACCCCCGGCGACGCCGACAGCCTCTTTCGCATCGCCGCACCCGGTTCGTACTACCTCACCGGCAACATCTCCGGCGTCGCCAACAAGCACGGCATCGAACTCGCCTCGGGCGGCATCATCCTCGATCTCAACGGCTTCTCGATCACCGGCAACGGCAGCGGCAGCGGCAACTTCGACGGCATCACCCACGCCTTCAGCACCCTCTCCAGCGGCGTCACCATCCGAAACGGCGCGGTCACCGGATGGGGGCGATCCGGGATCAACCTCAACACCCCATTGATCACCGGCTGCGTCATCGACGGCGTCCACGCCACGCTCAACTCCGGGAACGGCATCACCGCGCCAGCCGACAGCGTTCTTTCCCGCTGCACCGCCAGCAGGAACACCCTCGCGGGCTTCAGCACCTCGAACGGCGTCACCTTCGACGCCTGCACCGCCTCGGCCAACAGCGCCGGCGGCTTCGTCACCGGCAGCGGCTCGATCTTCAGGGGCTGCAGCGCACGGTCCAACACCGGCGACGGGTTCGCCGCCAACATCGGTTGCACCTTCGAAAACTGCACCGCCACCACCAACGACGCCCAGTACGGCTTCGATGTCACCACCGCCTGCACCTTCACCGCCTGCGTCGCCAGCCAGAACACCGGCACACAGTCCATCTCGGCGGGCTTTGAATGCCAGG
>JBJXFG010000093.1:0-9029 GCA_046154665.1 Phycisphaerales bacterium
AGTGCTTCCAACTCGTGCGCGAGTCCGCCGCGGCGATCGCCGAAAAACAGGGCTACACCTACGTGCTCTCGTCGATGCGCCCCGAAGACGAGTTCCAGACCGGCCCGGTGCAGGCAACCATCCGCGACGTGCTGTCGCGTCCGGTGCTGGCGTTCCCCAAGGCCGTTGATCTCACCGAAGAAGTACGCGAAGACCTGAAGCTGTGAGGAGGAAGGCACTGGGCATCAGGCATTGGGCATCGGGAAAGCCCATCCGGCCGAGCGCCCTGCTCCGATTGCCTCGTGCCTGATGCCCAGTGCCCAATGCCTCGTGCCCAATGCCTCGTGCCCCCCCATGCCCTACAGCCGCAACCTCTGGCTCGTCTCATGGACCAGCCTGCTGAACGACATCAGCAGCGACATGGTCTATCCGCTCATCGGCTTCTTCCTCACCGGCTCGCTCGGCGCGTCGGCGGTGGTCGTCGGGATCATCGAGGGCGTCGCCGAGAGCCTCGCGTGCTTCCTCAAGGTCGGCGCGGGCTGGTGGTCCGACCGCGTGCGGCATCGCAAGTGGTTCGCCGTCGCGGGCTACGCCATCAGCGTGATCGGCAAAGCGCTCAACGCATTCGCACCGGCGTGGGGCATGGTGCTGGCCGGGCGCTCGCTCGACAAAGTCGGCAAGGGCGTCCGCACGGCCCCGCGTGACGCGCTGATCGCCGAAGAGGCAGACCCGCAGCACCGCGGCCGCGCTTTCGGCTTCCACAAAGCGATGGACACCACCGGTGCGGTGTTGGGCGTGCTCATCGCCTACGCCGCCCTCATGTGGCTCGGCGGCAGCGAACAGACCGTCCGCCAACTCATGGTCGTCTCGCTGGTCCCGTCGATCCTCGCCATCGGCGTGCTCATGCTCGTGCGCGAAAAGCGCGTTGCGCCGCCACCAAACACCGGCGCTGAGTCGGCCCGCGAAGCGGGCCAATCGATGGTTGCCAGACGCGAAGCGTCTGGTGAGCCTCTCGCCAGTTCATCCGCGCATGAAATGGGCGGACCGACCAAAGCCGACACCGCTGATCCGCCCCGCCCCCCCCGCGCACTCTCCCTCCACCCCCTCAAAGCCTGGCGCGCCCTCACGCCGCGCCTGCGGGCCTTCTACATCATCTGGTTCGTCTTCAACCTCGGCGCTTCGAGCGACATGTTCCTGTTCCTCTGGGCCCACCAGCTCGGCGCGACCATCCCGCAGGTCGTGCTGATGTACCTGGCCTTCAACATCGTGAACGCGCTGACCAGCGAGCCCGCCGGGCGGCTCTCGGACCGTGTCGGTCGGCGTGCCGTCCTCGCCTCGGGCTGCGCCATGTACGCGCTCGTCTACGCCGGCTTCGCTCTGTGCCACGGCCTCGAACCGGACCGCGCGGTCGCCGCGCTCTTCGCGCTCTTCGCCATCTACGGCGTGCAGCGCGCGCTGACCGACGGCGTGGCCAAAGCCCTCGTCGCCGACCTGTGCCCGAAGGACGCCAAGGCCACCGCCCTGGGCCTGCTCGACATGCTCGCGGGCGTGGGCGTGCTGCTGGCCAGCATCGTCGCCGGCCTGTTGTGGGAGGGCGCGGGTGCCGCCTCGATGATGTGGTTCGGGGCTGGCTGCGCGGGGCTCGCCACACTGGGGCTCATCGTGACGCAGTCGACGCCGCGGGGCGCGACAGCACCGCGACCGTGAGGGAGCGGCTCCGGTGCCTGAGCTAGCGTACATTTCGTTTGTGGGATTCCCTTTAGCTCTTGCGACCTCGAATTACATGACCAACACGCCTCTCGCATCGCCAAAGGATGATCCGCAGGCTGCCGCACGCAAAACCCACCGAGACAACGGCGCTCGCAACAAAGAACTGCCCCACCGCGACCGCTGGAACATCGACCCCTTCGAAAGCACCGACAGAGGCAATCACGCAGCCAGCGACAGCGACCGCCGCCAGCCACGGAGCGCGTCCAGCAGGCTTCATCCCAAGACGCCGACACATTCTCCGAAGATGCGGGGCAAGCAGTATGTTCCGCGGCACCCAAAGGCATGACGCCGCGCACGCCGCGACGATCACCGTGACGTCAAAGCCGGGGGCACGATGCGAGAGCATCAATGCGAGGCCGCCGACGAACACGCCTGCCGAGTATCCGAAGAGCCAGTTCGCCAGTGTTGGATGCACACTCTGCTTGATGCGCTCGACACGGGGCACTCGCCCTTCGGGCCGGATCACCTGAGACATCAACACCGCCAAGCGAATCAACAGCGGCAGTGCCAGAAGCATCGAGTGCGAGGCATCAAGGCGGATCGCGCCACTCCTATACAACACACGGTCCGGCGCGAAAAGAAGACCGACAACACAGAGCAAGACTACGAGAATCGGAATCGCCAGGAGCCAGCGCAAGCGCCGACGCAGCAGTCCCAGAAACCCCAAATCCGACGCAAACAAACTCCGCAACGTCCGGCTCACCGGCGTCCCGCACTCCGGGCACCGCGCCGTCCGCTTCAACGATTTCAGGTCATACCAGCACTTGACGCACGGCAGGCTCTCGCCGATCAACTCGCCCGGCGGACCATCGCCAGAAACACCCACGCCGCCCGGCACTTCCTTCATTTCAGTCCCTCCACCCCGCGCCGAATCTCCTCCACCGCGCCCGCTCCATCACCCCCACTCACCACGGCCCGCACCAGCCCTTGACCATCGACCACCACCCCCGCCGCCGTCACGCCCGCGCCAACAAATCGCCCCAGCGTTGTGCCCGGCGAGTACGAGACGAACCCCGCGCCCGCTTCGAGGTCGTTCATGAGCCCTACGCCGCGCTGACGCAGCTTGGGCTCCGTCAGCGAGCACGCCACGATCAGTCGAACGTCAACCCCGCCGGCCGTCGCGGCGGCGTGCGCCCCGCGCACAAACGTCTCGCCCGCTTCATCACCCGGCACAAACAGCAGCAACACGCACGGTCTCCCCGCCGTCAGCGGCGGGCGCGATCGCCCCTCGCCCCGCCTCACGGGTTCCACAATGAGCTCCGGCATCGCCAGCCCGGCTCGCACATCGGGCGTCACGGCGCGGAGCTCGCTCAGCGCCGCCACGCGCTCGCGCCCGCGCAGGTCCGCGTCCAGCTTGCCCACCAGTTCCTCAAGCCGCTCGATCCGCGCCGTCACCGTCGTCGTCACGCCGTCGCGCTCGCTCTTGGTCTCGACAAACGTGAGCACCGGCGGGCTGCCCACCGCGGCGACGCGCGCCGAACATGCCTCGGCGCTCCCCGACAACACCACCGCCGGCTTGCGACCGTGCGACGCCGCGATCGCCGATTCCCACGCCAGCCCCACGCACGTCGGCGAAGGCATCCACGACGCCGCCTTCGCATCGCGCGGCTGCAGCACCAGTCCCACCTGCGGCACCGGCAAGGGCGGCAGCGCCGCCAGAAACGCCGCCGCACGGTCCGCCCCATCCAGCGCCGCCTCAAAGTACGTCCCGGCGTTCAACCGATGCACCGCCCGCAGCACCGGCCCGTCGGTCCAGACGTGCAGCTCGCCCAGGTCCAGCCGCAGTTCGCCCTTCACGTTGCCGCGCACCGTCACGCTCTCGCGCCGCCGCGAGCCCGGCGCTTCGATGGTGATCTCGAGCGCCTCGACAAACGGCCGCTTGTGGTACGCCTTGCGCAGCTCCCCCACCGCCGACGCGGGGTCCAGCGGCGCCCGCTCCGGCGCGCCGCCCTGCGCCCCCGCACGCGCCAGACAACCCGCCACCACACCCACGACGGCGGCCCACGGCACGATCGAACGCGAAAGTCGTCGCATCACCAACGGTACGCCCCCACCGCCACGCGGTTCCGACCGGACGTGCCACGACTCTCCGTCCTCGGAGAGTCGTGCCCCCACGACGCGCACGCTCCATCCGAACCCCGTGCGCAAGCACGGGACCGCGCCAGGATCATTGCTTGGCCCTGTGCTCGCGCACAGGGCTCGGATGCAGCACGCATCCGCGCCAATCTCACCGCTGCGCCGCCATCACCACCGCCGCGATGATCCCCAGCACCACCAACCCCGCGATCACCGCCCCGGCGATCTTCCACGCGCTGTAAGGCCGTTCGCCCTGCACCTCGCCCGTCCGCGCGTTGATCAGCAGCCGGAACACCTTGCCGCGGTACCGGTACGCGCTGATCCACACCGGCAGCAAGAGGTGCTTGAACGTGATCGAATCGAACTTCATCCGAGTATCGAGCACCTGCTGTTCGTCGCCGCCGATGTCGGCACAGATCGTCGAGTGGATCGTCGGCTGCATCATCGAGCGCGCGACTTCCAGCCCTTGCTTCAGATCAATGCAGTACGACTCCGACGTAAACCCGCTCAAGAACTCGTCGGCGTACGGCACCGCCGCCTTCGTGTCCCACGGCTCCAGCTCGCTCAGCCGCTTCTCCGGCAGCGACTTGGTCGCCACCACCAGCAGGTCATCAAACGCGTTGTTCACCACCCCGCTCGCCGGGCTCCACCGGATCCGCCGCTCGCGCCGCATGCGAATCTGCGGACGACCGTTCACCATCACGCTGTACGGCACGGTGACGTAATACGCATCCCCGCGCTGCCCCTTGTACCACGTCGTCACCTTCGTGTCGTACGTCCAACTGGGTATGTAAACGCCGCTGAGGCGTGACTCCTGGCGCACGAAGTTCTTCAGTTCGCTCGGCGCGAACCACAGCGAGGCGATCCACTTGCGGAACTCCTCGCGGGCCCGGCGCTCGTCGATCGCGAACGGCAGCACCGAATCCGGCTTGATCGCGGTCGAGGCACGCGCCTGCGAGACGATGTTGCTGCCGCAGAACGGGCACGAGGTCGCCGTCGCTTTCGCCGAGACTTCCGGCTGCGCCCCGCACGCGTCGCACTTCACCGTCAGATGCTCGACCGTCGCATGCCCCGCCTCCAGCCGCTTCATCGCCTCGCCGAAGTCCTGCTCGGCGGCGAACGTCTCGGCGGCGGTGATGCGGTTGCGGTGCGAACAGTACGGGCACACCAGCTCATCGGTGCCCGGCGCGAAGGTGAGACGCCCGCCGCACTGCGCGCACGGGAACCGGCGCTGCTCGGGCAGCGGCGCGCCGTCGAAGTCCGCCGCGGCGGGAACGGCGTCAGTCGTGTTGGTCACGGCGTCAGTCATGCGGGCGGCAAATCCTCCGATGGATCATCCGAGCCCTGTGCGCAAGCACAGGGCCAAGGCGTCTTCAACGAGCGCACGATCATTCCAAGAACGAAACGAGAGAATCGTCGTCGCGTGGCCCCGAGCTCGCGCTCGGGGTTCGGTTCGACGCGCCGCAACCCTCACCCCTTCGGAATCGGCGGCGGCGTGCTCCCGAGGATCGCCGCGGCCTCCGCGATCTCCGAAGCCGGCTTCCACTCCGGCATCCCCTGCTTCCACGCATACGTCCGCGCCGTGAGCCGCCCGGCGCGGGCGTGCTCGCGCAGCTGTTCCGCCGTGAACGGCCCGGCCTGCGCACCATCGATCACCAGGAACACTGTCGCCGCGGCACCGCCGGGGATCGGCGGCGGGGCCCCGCCCGCGGCCTGAGCGCCGGCCATCGCCGCACCCATCTGGTTGTTCATCATCATCCCCATCCCCATGCCGACGACGCTGCCCGCCGCGCCGGGGTTCTTGGCCGCCTCTTCCATCGCGTTGGCCGCCTGGTACTGCGAGTACGCGTTGAGGTTGCCGATCACGCCCATGCTCGAGCGCTTGTCCATCGCCTGCTCGACCTCGGGCGGCAGCGAGATGTTCTCCACCAGCAGCTGGCTCAGCTCCAGCCCCCAGTTCAGCAGCTCCGGCGCCATCCGCGCGTTGAGCAGTCCGGCGAGCTCGTCGTACTTCGACGCCAAGTCGAGCGCGGGGATCTTCGATTCACCCAGCACATCGCCGAACCGCGACACGATCGTGTTCCGCAGCTGGTTCGCCACGTCCTCGACCGTGAACTCGCCGCCCACGCCCGTGCCCACCAGCTGCTTCACAAACGCCCCGGCGTCCTTCACCCGCAGCGTGTACGAACCGAACGCCCGCAGCCGCACCGGCCCGAACTCGGCGTCCCGCAGCATCACCGGGTTCATCGTCCCCCACTTCAGGTCCGTGAACGTCCGCGACGCGACAAAGTACACCTCGCACTTGAACGGCGACTCGAACCCGTACTTCCACCCCTTGAGCGTCGCCAGGATCGGCACGTTCTGCGTGCTCAGCGTGTACGTCCCCGGCGCGAACACGTCGGCGAGGCGGCCCTCATCGATGAACACCGCCACCTGGCCCTCCCGCACCACCAGCTTCGCGCCGTTCTTGATCTCGTTGTTGTACCGCTCGAAGCGGTGCGCCAGCACGTTGGGCCGGTCGTCCAGATACTGGACGATGTCGATCAACTCTTGCTTCAGGCGGTCCCAGATGCTCATGGAAGACTCCTCTCTGTGGTACGTCGGCTCTCCGAGCCGACTCCGTGTTGGCTCGGCGCTCCGAGCCGAGTCCGCTCGACTTCGGTCCAGTCCAGAAATCCTACCACGGTTCATCGTGGAACCGGATCACCAGTTTCACGGCACCGCCGCAGCCTCAGGGCCACCAGTTCCTTCCATCCGAACCCCGAGCGCAAGCTCGGGGCCACGGTCCGTTTCGTGGGCGCTCTCGAAAAGCCCTGGAGCCTTCGCGAGATCGTCGCGTGGCCCCGAGCTCGCCCTCGGGGCTCGGATGATCACCCTTTCGCCCACCCCCGCCGCCGTCCGTGCTGATTCAACCACCGCACCGCGCGTGAGCGCCACCGCGATATTGCGCAGCAACCTCTCCCGCCGCCGCAGCGGGCTCGCGTGCCGCGGCGCTTCCACCGAAATCCGCACCTCCACGAGCGACAACTCCGCCAGCGAAGCCTTCCGATACACCCCCCACCGCTTCGAGCACTCCAGCAGCCCCCACCCCGGCGGCACCTCGCGCCGCTTCACCACACCCGCCGGCGCCAGCAGATACAACCGGTCCGCCAGCCGGTAGCGCGCCAGACGGTGGAACTTGGTCCCGCCGTGGAGCCGCTCGTCGACTTTCTCGAGCTCGCGGAGGATGCGCCGGTACGTCGGATTGCTCGACGACGCGAGGTCCCAGTCGCCGAGCTCGGAGAACAGCACGCCGCGGGTGGACTGCAGGTGCGGCTCGGCCTCCTGCACGCGCCCCGCGAAGCGCCGCCGGCGCTCCTCGAGCTCATCGCGCGCCTTCAGCAGCGCCTCGAGGTTGTCCCGGTCGCGCAAAAAGTCCGCCCGCGACTGCTTGCACTCGACGATCACCGTGCGAGGCTCACACCGAACCCGCGCGCCCCCGGTTACGTCGGCTCTCCGAGCCGACTTCTTCTCGCGATCCGAATGCGTTCCCTCTCCGTCCCCGGCGCTCGCCGCCTCGACTCCGACATCCCCCATCCACCGCCCCGCCCACGCCGCGAGATGATTGAACCCCCCCGCCACCGGCTCGGCGTCCAGCCACCCCGCCGCGTCCACCCGGAACCGGGATATCGGACACAGCACCTCGTTCGCCGCCGCCTGGCAGCCCCACCGCAGCAGCGTGGCCACCGCCAGCCGCTTCAACTGCAGATGGGCCAGCGTCTCGGGCATTGTTGATTCTATGGAGATGCGGACCACACGATCGTGGGAACGCGACAGGTACCACCCGCGCCATCAGCAGCCGAGCCACGACCGCGCCGTCCGAATCGCCAAATCGCTTGAAGGACACCCGCCAACGGACGATCCCCCAAACGTGGTACTTCTCCCGAATCGCCGGTCGTGGTGGACCCTCTCGACGCTCTTCGCGCTCGCGTTGACGTGGGGAGACGTGCCGAGAGCAGCCGCGATGCTGCCCTTCGGCACCTTTGGCGAACGCTCCATCACCAGCGCCACCACCTTCACCACCTCCAGCAGCCCCAGCGGCACCTGGTTCGCCCTCGACTTCGCCACCGGCGCCGCCTCAGCAACCCTCGCATCCACCGCCGGTGCCACACAGACCCGCGCCCTGGTGATGTCCATCCCCATGCCCGCGGCGTCCACCTACCGCCTCAATGTCGACGTCCGCAAGACCGACTTCCGGACCCAGGAAACCTACTGGCACGTGCTCGCCGTGCGCGACGCCGTCACACTCGACCTCGGTCACAACGGCATCCCCCGCACCATCACCCAGTCCGGCGTCAAGAGCCTCGTGCTCGGCACGGTCTCCGGCGCCACCGCCGACGGCACATGGCGCAGCCACACCAACGGGTTCACCGTCAGCGCCGCCGACGCCGCGGCGTACCGGCACCTGGTCTTCGCCTTCGTCGGCTCGCGCGCCGTCGATCAGGAACTGCTGTTCGACAACATCACCACCGACGCCCCCTATCTCTCGACGCTGACCGACGGGCTGACCTGCGCCTGGGTCATGCGCCCCGCCGGAATCGCCCGCCTCAGCGACATCACCCCCGCCATGTGGGCCGCGCCGACGCGCACCACCCGCGAAGCGCAGATCAACTGGATCGACACCAGCCGTCCCTTCTACGTCGGCGCCCAGTCCGACCGCTTCGGGATGAAACTCACCGGCACCATCCGAGTCCCCGCCACCGGACTCTGGACCTTCCAACTCGGCAGCGACGACGGCTCGAAGCTCGTCATCGGCACCACCACCGTCATCAACAACGACGGCCTTCACGTTTTCACAAACCGCACAGGCACCGTCTCGCTCACCGCCGGCGTCCACCCCATCGAACTCCGGTTCTTCGAGAACCACGGGAGCGCCGGCTGCGTCCTCTCATGGAAGAGCCCCACCGACACCGCGTTCGACATCGTCCCCAGCTCGGCCTTCCTCACCTCGACCGCCGCCAAGCCGCGCATCGTCCGCTGGCACGAGGCAGCGCGGCCGTGAGGACCGCCCAAGCGAAGCGACGATCATCGTGCCACTGACCCGTGCCCGGGTCACCGCGATCGCTCATACGACTCCCAGGTGATATCCGCGGGTTCGGTGTCCGTGCGCCGGCCCTCGCTTGCGCTTCGGGTTCGTGATCGACGCCCGCCTACGAACCCGAAGC
>JBJXFG010000106.1:0-74323 GCA_046154665.1 Phycisphaerales bacterium
CACGCCCACATCAGGTGGGCGTGCCGCGCGGCGCGATCGCCTTTTCCATCCCTTTTCAGCACGCGGTCCCGAACTTGCCCAGGAACAGCGTGAGGTCTCTGGTGTTCACCACGCCGTCGCAGTTGAGGTCGCAGGCTTGATTGGCCGGGGGCGCGGTCTGTCCGAAGCAGCCCAGCAGGGTGACCAGGTCGGAGGTGTTGACGGCACCGTCGGTGTTGATGTCGGCGGTGCAGGGTGGCGCGGCTTGGGCGGCGTAAAAGACGTGATCGATCTCCCAATCCACGGTGTCGGGCATCTCGATGGTGACGGCGGAGACCCCCAGCGGGAAGACGACGCCGACCCAGCGGTCTTCGCCGGTCTCGCCCAAGACCGACGCGTCGCCCGCGTCGAAGGTGAAGACGCCGAGGTCGTTACCGAACTCGTCGAGTGCGGTGACCTTGACGGGGAGCGGGCCGCCAACGCTGATGCCGTCGAGGTGCAGCCCGACGTCGGTCCAGACGAACGAGAAGTGTGTGGGCAGTGTGCCGAGGGTGGCGGCGTCGAAGGTAAACTGCACTGCCTGCGAGGCCACGTAGAACGAGCCGCCGTTCTGGCCCGAGCCGTCGATGACGCCGTCGTCGGCGTCGACGGAGTCGGTGGTCACGTTGGGCGAGTTGTAGAAGCCGTTGGAGTAGGTGAGGCCGGGCTGCGGTTCGGCGGCGTTCTCGAAGGTGAGGAGGTACGAGTAGTTCCAGGTGATGCCGTTGAAGGGGTTGTCGGCGGCGCTGACATAGGAGAACGGCCCGCGGTAGATGCACGCGCCCGGTGGCGGCTGGATGGTGCCGGTGAAGAACTCGCCGAAAAACTCGTCGTCGTCGACGAAGGATGAACTGGTGACGTCGACGATGGTGGCGGAGTCGAATGCCTCGGTGGACCAGACGCCGACGAAGGCTTCGACGTCCTCGGGGTTGTTGTAGGTGAACTGCCCGACGGGGTTGATGCCGTTGAACAGGGTGACTTTGAAGGTGGAGTCGACGGGGGTGCCGCCGAAGGGGGGCATGGTGACGTCCGGCTCCCAGACGATGAATCCCATGGAGTGGACGGGGGCGTTCATGATGACGAGCATGTTCTCGAAGCCCAGGGCGATGTCGTTTCCGGCGAGGGGGCCGTACCAGTCGTCATCGGGCGGCGGAGGGAGTCCGGCGACGCCGTTGCCCCCGATGGCGACGTAGTCGCCGCCGGGCGCAACGCCGAAGGTGATGGAGCCGACGGTGCCGGTGCCGCCGACCACGCCGGGGTCGATAATGAGGCCGATGTTCGGCAAGGGGCCGGTAGCTGGTCCAGCGCCGGTGTCGGCTTGGAAGGCGGCTTGGTTGTTGTAGACGACCACGGCGGCGTCCGCCGCGGTTCCTGCCAGCAGCGTCATCAGCAGCGCGACGCACACACGACCACCCCGGCAACCACTCGACGATTGGTGAGCCATCTTGATACTCCTCTCGGTTGAACACTGACGCCCGTCACTCGGGGCCACGCAGAGAGAGAGCGTGACGCGCCGGCGGCGCGAACGCAAAAGAAAAAGTGCCGACGTCAGCGTCGGCACTTCGATTCTGGCTGATTTCACGCTCCGCGTGGGGGATTGGGGGCTTTAGCAAGGCACGCCGAAGACGCTCAGGAAGATCACCAGGTCGGCGGTGGTGACGGTCCCGCTGGCGTCGAAGTCGGCGCCGGTGCCGGGTGGGACGACGCTGCCGAAGGCGCTGAGGAACAGGGTGAGGTCGATGGTGTTGCGCTGTCCGTCGTTGTTGAGATCGCCGACGCAAGGCGGGGGCGGGACGGTGTAGGTAACGGTGAGCACGGGTCGGAGGGCGGGGTTGGTGTTCTCGCGGCTGGCGTAGCGCTTGGCGTTCTGGCCGGCGCCCTCGGTGCCGAGAATGAGCCAGCCGTGGTTGGTGGATGCGTCGGCGATCCATCCCTGCACGTCGGCGGCCATGCCGGGGCCGGTCCAGTTGTAGGGGCCGGTGAACGAGTCAACGACGGCGGAGGCTGAGGCGGTGGGCGCGAAATCGCCGCCGGGGGTGGTCCAGTTGGTGCCGCTGAAGAAGCGGTGGACCCAGGTAGCGTCACCGGTGGTTGAGAGTTCGCCGCTGCCGCCTGGGTTGGCGAACTCGTCGGGGCCGGAGGACGAGGTGCCCTCGCCCCAACCAGCGAGCACGCGGTGGGCGGTCTGTATGTTGCCGTCGGAGATGGCGCGGGTGAGGTTCAGCGTCATGGTGGCGCTGACGATGGTGGCGTTGGAGGGGATCGAGGAGACGTCGAACTCGATGACGGCGCGGCGCGGTCCGGCGAAGCGGGTTTGGCCGGCGAAGATGTTTGGGCCCAGCGCGTTGCTCAGGCCGCCGCCGGATTCTTCGTAGAGCGTGTTGTCGAGCACGGAGGTGAGGTTCACGATCGTCGGGGGCAGGACGCTGCCCGCGAAGGCCCCGCCGGAGAACGTCGCCATCGCCGCGATCGCAGTGGCACACAGAGTCGTCGTACGCATGGTCTCTCTCTTCTAAAAGGGGTTTGGGTCCGGCCTTCCTGGCCCCGGGTCGTCTCTGCGCCGTGATTCTAGAGGGCTCACGAGCGGGCCAGCAGCAGCAGGTACTCCACGTTTCCCTTCGTCTTGGAACCCCCGACGATCGGCGAGCGTGTCCGCGCGAGGACCTTCACGCCGAGTTCTGGCAGAGCGTCCTCGACCAAGCCGAGGACTCGCTGCGAGTCTGCTTCTTCCAGGACACCGCCGCGGCCGCGTGGCAGCTCGACGCCCACACCTTCGGCCTCGTAGTGCGGCTTGACCAGCGTGACGATGCGTGCGGCTTCGTCAGGGCGCAGCCACCGCAGGGCCGCGGGGACGGCGAGTTTCTGGCGTGTCCATGCGAGATCGATGACGACCAGGTCCACCCCGTCGGTTGCTTCGGGGGGGTGGGCGTGGAGCGCGTTGGTGCGTTCCATGACGGTGACGCGCGGATCGTTGCGGAGTCGCCAGTCGAGGATGCCGTAGCCGGTGTCGAGAGCGTGGACGTGTGCGGCGCCGGCGCGGAGGAGGCAGTCGGTGAAGCCCCCGACGTTGCAGCCGAAGTCGGCGCAGGCGAGGCCTTGCACGTTGAGTTGGAAGTCGCGGAGAGCGTGGGCGAGTTTCTCGCCGGCGCGGGAGACGAAGGGCCTTTCGGGGCTGGGCGGTGGCGGCGCGTCGGTCATTGCGGCGAACGCTACCATGAGGCACGCCGGTGGCACGGTTGGACCGGCGTGGTGGTGGCGGTGTTCAGGTCCGTGCTTGTCTTGTGCTCGGCGGTTGTGGCGGTGAGAGTTGAGATGAGGCGGCACTGACCCGAGGACGGGTCAGTGGCACGGGTTGATGATGTTTCTCTTCTGGTTGAGGTTGCATGCCCGACACGATTGACCAAGCGCGTGCGCAGATTGAGGCGTTCCAAAGGGACTTCGCGGGGGCGCGCGAGCAGATCGCGCGGGTGATCGTGGGGAACCAGGCGATCATCGACGGGGTGCTGACGTGCCTGTTCTGTGCCGGCAACGCGCTGCTGGAAGGGGTGCCAGGACTGGGGAAGACTTTGCTGGTGCGGACGTTGGCGCGGGCGCTGGCGCTGGATTTCCGGCGGATTCAGTTCACGCCGGACCTGATGCCGGCGGACATCACCGGGACGACGGTGGTGCGTGACGTGGAGGGGCAGAAGCAGTTTGTGTTCGAGCCGGGGCCGGTGTTCACGCAGTTGTTGCTGGCGGACGAGATCAATCGGGCGACGCCCAAGACGCAGTCGGCGCTGCTGGAGGCGATGCAAGAACGGAGCGTGACGGCGGGCGGGCAGACGCGGAAGCTGCCCGAGCCGTTCTTCGTCATGGCGACGCAGAACCCGATCGAGCAGGAGGGCGTTTACCCGCTGCCCGAGGCGCAGCTGGACCGGTTCTTCTTCAAGCTGAACGTGGGGTATGTCTCGCGCGAGGACCTGAACGAGGTGCTGCGGCGGACGACGCAGGGGGCTACGCAAGAGGTCGAGCCGGTGCTGAACGCCGCGCGGATTTTGCAGCACCAGGCGCTGGTGCGTCGCGTGGCGGCGGTGGACCATGTGCAGGACTACGCCGTGCGGTTGGTGCTGGCGACGCACCCGAGGCAGGACAGCCCTTTTGCGTCGCCGCAGGTGAAGAAGTTCGTGCGGGTTGGTGCGAGCCCGCGTGCGGCGCAGGCGTTGGTGCTGGCGGCAAAGTGCCGGGCGCTGGTCGAAGGGCGCGCGGCGGCGAGCATCGATGACGTCCGAGCGGCGGCGCTGCCAGCGCTGCGGCACCGGGTGCTGCTGAACTTTGAGGGTGATGCCGAGGGGCTGACGACGGATGGGATTGTTGAGAATTTGGTGGCGACGTTGCCGGTGCAGGGGTAGAGAGGAGGAACACGAGCCCCGGGCGTGAGCTCGTGGGTCTTGCCTCGCTGGCCTCTTGGAATCGGTGGCTTAGAACCCGCTCGCTCACGCTCGGGGCTCGTTTGGGAGGGATGTCAAGCGCGCCGCTGGAAGCCTGCCCCACCGAACGCTAACATCCCCCTCACACGTCGCCGGGATGGCCGTGTTGGAGAGTTGATGTGCCCACGATGACCCCCCCTACGCAAGGACGCGCTGACGCCGCCATTGAGCCCAAACCCAGCGGGAAGCGCCGGGGCAAGTCTGCGGCGAACGGTGCCGCCGCGCCGGGTGACGAGGCACCCGCACGAGACGGCGCACTTGGGCTGACCGCCGGTCGCGCCGCGATCCCGGATCGGTCCGAATACAAACGCTTCATCCGTGTCCGCGGGGCCCGTGAGCACAACCTCAAGAACCTGCACTGCGATATCCCGCGCGACCGGCTGGTCGTCATCACCGGGCTGTCGGGCAGCGGGAAGTCTTCGTTGGCGTTTGACACGATTTTCGCCGAGGGGCAGCGGAAGTACATGGAGTCGCTGTCGGCGTACGCGCGGCAGTTTCTGGATCAGTTGAAGAAGCCCGACATCGACGACATCGAGGGGCTGCCGCCGACGATCGCGATCGAGCAGCGGACCAGCGGTCATAACCCGCGTTCGACGGTGGCGACGAGCACGGAGATTTATGACTATCTGCGGCTGCTGTTCGCGCGGTGCGGTCGTCCGACGTGCTGGGCGCCGGTGAAGACGGGCAAGGACGGCACGGTGAAGGAGCGGTGCGGCAAGCCGATCGCCGCGAGCAGCCCGTCGCAGATCACCGAGGTGGTGAGCGGCTTGCCCGAGGGGACAAAGCTGATGGTGATCGCGCCTGTGGTGCGCGCAAAGAAGGGCTTTCACAAGGATGTGCTCGAGGGGTTTCTGAAGCAGGGGCTGGTGCGGGCGCGGGTGAACGGGGCGATTATCGACGTGCGCGAGGTCTTGACCAAGGGCGGCGAGAACCCTCTTGGGCTGGGGCGGTATGAGAAGCACACCGTCGAGGCGGTGATCGACCGGATCGTGGTCAAGCCGGAGGCGCGGCAGCGTCTGGCGGAGAGCGTCGAGACGGCGCTGAAGATGGCCGAGGGGGTGGTGATTATTTCGGTGGAAGCCTTGTCGCCATCGGGCCGGAAAGAACACGGCTCGGAGAGCCGTGCCACCTGGACCGACACCACATACAGCGAGAAGTTTTCGTGCGCCGAGCATCCTGAGTGCGCGCTGGAGGAGTTGGAGCCGCGGTTGTTCTCGTTCAACTCGCCGTTCGGCGCGTGCAAGGGGTGCGACGGGCTGGGGACGCTGATGGAGTTTGATGAATCGCTGGTGATCCCGAACGACTCGCTGAGTCTTGAAGAGGGCGCGGTGGTCGCGTGGGCGAAGAACGGGCCGGTGCGGGCGTGGTTCAACCGGCAGTTGCGGAAGTTCTGCAAGGAGTTCAACGTCTCGTTTTCGCAGCCGGTCAAGACGTTTTCGCCCGAGGCGCTGCGGATCCTGCTGCGTGGGACGAACGGCGACGACAAGGCGAAGACCAAGGCCAAGTTCGAGGGGGTGATCCCGAACATCACGCACTGGTGGGGGACAACCGAGAACGAGAGCGTGAAGGAGTGGCTGAGCGGGTTCATGAGCACGACGCCTTGCAAGACGTGCTTCGGCGATCGGCTGCGGATCGAGGCGTTGAGCGTGGCGTTGGAGGGGACCGAGGCGCTGCCGCGCGAGGTGATCGAGGAGCGCGGGCGTCAGGGGCTGTGGACGCTGGCCGGCGACAGGGGCGGCGCGAGGCGGTTGAATCTTGCGGACTTCACGAAGCTGAACATCGGGGACGCGCGGCGGATCATCGACGCGCTGACGCTGAGCGCCGAGCAGCGGCACATCGCCGAGCCGATTCTGCGCGAGGTGAAGTCGCGGCTGGGGTTCCTCGCCAGCGTGGGGCTCGACTACCTCTCGCTGGACCGCAAAACGGCGACGCTCAGCGGCGGCGAGGCGCAGCGGATCCGGCTGGCGACGCAGGTGGGCAGCGGGCTGGTGGGCGCGTGCTACGTGCTCGACGAGCCGACCATCGGGCTGCACCAGCGCGACAACGACCGGCTCATCCGCACGCTGCGGCACCTGACGGATATCGGGAACACGGTGATCGTGGTGGAGCACGACGAGGACATGATCCGGCACGCGGATCACGTGCTGGACATCGGGCCGGGCCCGGGGGTCCACGGCGGGAGGGTGGTCGCGGAAGGGACGCCGGGGGAGATCGAGCGGCACGCGGATTCGTTGACGGGGAAGTACCTCAGCGGGCGGATGAAGATCGATGTGCCGGTGAAGCGGCGCGCGGTGAGCGAGAAGCGGGCGATCGTCGTCAAGGGGGCGGTGGCGAACAACCTCAAATCGATCGACGCGGCGTTCCCGTTGGGCGGCATCGTGTGCGTGACGGGCGTGTCGGGATCGGGGAAGTCGACGCTGGTGAACGACATCCTGCTGCTGTCGGCGAAGAAGCAGTTGCTGGGGTCGCGGGTCAAGCCGGGCGAGCACGCGAAGGTGACGGGGTTCAAGGACATCGACCGGATCATCGAGGTGGACCAGACGCCGATTGGGAGGACGCCGCGGAGCAACCCGGCGACGTACACGGGGTTGTTCGATGACGTTCGGCGCGTGTTTGCGCAGACGAAGGAGGCGAAGATCCGCGGGTACGAGCCGGGGCGCTTCTCGTTCAATGTGAAGGGCGGCCGGTGCGAGGCGTGCCAGGGGCAGGGGGTGAAGAAGATCGAGATGCACTTCCTGCCGGATGTGTTCGTCGAGTGCGAGGTGTGCAAGGGGACGCGTTACAACCGCGAGACGCTCGAGGTGACGTATCGGGGCAAGAGCGTCGCGGATGTGCTGAACCTGACGGTCGAAGACGCGGTGGGTTTTTTCGAGAACCACCCGAAGATCGCCAAGTTTGTGAAGTGTCTGCACGATGTGGGGCTGGATTACATCACGCTGGGGCAACCGAGCACGCAGCTTTCGGGGGGCGAGGCGCAGCGGATCAAGCTGGCCACCGAACTGGGCCAGGTCGCCGCGATCGATGGCATAGGCAGCGGCGGGCGGACGCTCTACATCCTCGACGAACCGACGACGGGGCTGCACTTCGAGGACGTGCGGAAACTTGTGGGCGTGCTGAACCGGCTCGCCGACGCGGGCAATACGCTGATTGTCATCGAGCACAATCTCGATGTGATCAAAACGGCGGACTGGCTGATCGACCTGGGCCCCGAGGGCGGGCAGGGCGGCGGGACGATCGTGGCGACCGGGACGCCGGAGCAGGTGGCGAAGTGCAAGGGGAGTTTTACCGGGCGGTATCTGGCACCGCTTCTTGGCATGGCGGGTTGACGCTCCCCTCCCGCAGCGCCCCGCTGCTTCGGTCTCGGTCTTGGGCGCCGGAAGTGCATGTTCTCAGAGCGGCATCGGAGAAGCACTGAAATCGTTGAGGAGCCGAGTTCAGCGGCGCTGGCCGACATCGGTGATCCGAGGGCGACGCATTTCCTACTTGTGGCAAGGGGTCTGCTCACGCTTACCCGGAATCCCGGCCCCGCATGTCCCAACAACTTCAGCCCGCGACAACTCGCGGGTACACTGTCTTTCCCAAGCGCCGGTCGCCCGGTGCCAGCCCGGCT
Source organism: Phycisphaerales bacterium (assembly GCA_046154665.1). Classification (GTDB taxonomy): domain Bacteria; phylum Planctomycetota; class Phycisphaerae; order Phycisphaerales; family UBA1924; genus JAFLCM01. The sequence continues at coordinate 8,095 of JBJXFG010000106.1, forward strand.
TTTCCGCCTTCACGAAGCAGGCGATGAGCCGGAGTCCCACATCTGGAGCTGCCATGCCCACCAAGAAACTGCCGACGAACCCTGCCTGGCTCGCCCTCGCCGCCGGAGCCGCCTTCGCGCTGGCACCCTCGGCGAGTGCCGCCGATGCCCCCGCCGCATCGGTCACTTCCGGTGCGGGCTCGCCCGCCGGTGGCGGCGGCCTTGTGCCCGCGGCCGTGCGCCCCGACGCGACGATGCTGCAGTTCCCGGATGTCCACGGGGATCGGATTGTGTTTTCGTACGCGAATGACCTTTGGCTGGCCCCCAAGTCCGGCGGGGTCGCCACGCGGCTCGCGTCGCCGCCCGGGCCCGAGACCTTCCCGCGCTTCAGCCCTGACGGGAAGACCATCGCCTTCGTCGGCAACTATGAGGGCAACCGCGATCTCTACACCATCCCCGCCGACGGCGCGGGCTTGGCCACGCGCGTCACCCATCACCCCGGCAACGAGACGCTCAGCGACTGGACGCCCGACGGCAAGCGGCTGATCTTCTATACCGTCGGCCTCGGCGGGCTCACCCGTCAGCAGCAGCTCTTTACCGTCGATGCGACGGGCGGGCTGCCCGTGCAGTTGCCGGTGCCCTACGGCACGTTCGCGTCGATTTCGCCCGATGGCAACTGGCTGGCGTACACGCCGCACACGACTGACTTTCGCACGTGGAAGCGTTACCGCGGCGGCATGGCCACCGACATCTGGCTGCTCAATCTGAAGGACAAGACCTCAAAGAAGGCGACCGACTTTGACGGCACCGATACCGCGCCGATGTTTGATCTATCGGGCGGTAATACGCTGTATTACCTGAGTGATGCGGGCCAGAACCACCTGCTGAACATCTGGTCGTTCGACCCCGGCACCGGCAAGCGGAACCAGGTGACGACGTTTGACAAGTTCGATTGCAAGTGGCCCAGCATGGGCGGGCCGGGGCAGGGCGAAGTGGTGCTGCAGAACGGGTCGGGCTTGCACATCGTGAGCCTGAAAACCGGGGCCGCGACGCCGATCGACGTGGTGATCCCCGGCGACCGGCCCAGCCTGCGGGCGCGTGCCGTTGATTACGCCAACTTCATGGGTGCCCTGGACATCTCCGGAACCGGCAAGCGGGTGGTGGTTGAGGCCCGCGGCGATCTGTGGTCGCTTCCTGCGAAAGAAGGTGCCGCCACGCCGCTGACCCGCACCGACCACCTCGCCGAGCGGTACCCGACGCTGAGCCCCGACGGCAAGAGCGTCGCGTACATGTCGGATGCTTCGGGCGAGTATGAGCTGTACGTCATGCCGCTCGACGGCAAGGGCGAGCCGAAGCAGCTCACCACATCCGGGCAGGGAGGCGTTCCCGCCGCGGCGTGGCGCTACACCGGCGTGTTCGCGCCCGACTCGAAGTCCGTGACCTGGACGGGCAAGGACGGCACGCTCTATCTCACCACGATCGAATCCGGCGAGACGGTGAAGGTCGCCACCGACCAGTGGGCCAACACGCCTTCGCACTCGTTCTCGTCGGATTCACAGTGGATCGCGCTGACGCTCGCCGACGAGAACCAGCAGAGCGCGATCTGGCTGTACAACATCCCCGAGAAGAAGCTGACGCGCGTCACCGAGTCGTTCTTCAACTGCCTGAGTCCCGCGTTCGACCGCGAGGGCAAGTACCTCTACTACACCGTCGACAACAAGTTCCAGGCCACCTACGCCACGATCGATTCGACCTTCATCTACAAGGATTCGACGGCGATCGTGTGTGTGCCGCTGCGAAACGACATCGATTCGCCCTTCGCGCCCAAGAATGATGCGGAAGGGGAAAAGAAAAAGGACGACAAGAAGGACGGCGAGAAGAAGGACGAAGGCAAGTCCGACGACGCTGAAAAGAAGGACGAGGCCAAACCCGAAGGCGACGCGGCCGAAGGCGACAAGAAGAATGACGCCGAGGCCGACAAGAAGGACGGCGAGAAGAAGGACGACAAGAAGGACGAGCCGAAAAAGCCCGACCCTGTGAAAATCGATGTCGACGGCTTCCAGGCCCGAGCGATCGAGCTCCCCCTCCCCGGCGGCAGCTACGGCAGCCTCATGGTTGCCGACGGCGGCAAGCTCCTCTTCATCGCCCAGAACCCGATCGACCCCGACGCCGACGAACCCCTCCGCGGCGGCACGCTCCGCATGTTCGATGTCAGCGACGAGGGCAAGGACGGCAAGCGCACCGCCAAGACCATCCTTGAAGGCGTCGAGGGGTTCGCGCTCAGCGGCGACGGCAAGAAGCTGCTCGTCCGGCGCGGCAAGGAGATGGCCGTCATCGACCCCGCGCCCGAACAGAAGTTTGAGAAGAAGGTTCCCACCGGCCAAATGAAGGGGCAGGTCGAGCCGCGCGTCGAGTGGAACCAGATCATCACCGACGTGGAGCGACTCTTCCGCGACTTCTTCTATGTCGAGAACATGCACGGCGTCGACTGGCCGGCGCAGGTGGCCCGCTACCGCGGCATGCTCGCCGACGCCGTCACGCGGGACGATGTGAACTTCGTCATCCGCGAGCTCATCTCCGAACTCAACGTGGGCCACGCGTATCTCGGGAACCCGGGCGATATCGACCCGCAGCCGAGCACGCCCACCGCGCTGCTCGGGGCGGACTACGAACTGGTCTCGGGCACGGAAGGCACCGCCTACCGCTTCAAGAAGATCTACACCGGTGCGGTGTGGGACACCGACGCCAAGGGCCCGCTCTCGCAGCCGGGCGTCAAGGTGAAGGAAGGCGACTTCCTGCTCGCCGTGAACGGCGTGCCGGTCGATACCTCAAAGGACCCGTGGGCGGCTTTCGTGGGCATCAGCCCGGGTTCGACCGTGGCGCTCACGGTCGCCGCGGTGCCGAACATGAAGGGCACCCCCGAAAGCGACAACGCGCCGCGCGACATCTACGTCAAGGCCATCGGCTCAGGCGAGGAAGTCGGCCTGCGTTACCGCGCGTGGATCGAGCGCAACCGCGCCTATGTCGACTACAAGACCGGCGGCAAGGTCGGTTACTGCTATGTCCCCAACACCGGCGTCGATGGGCAGACCGATCTGTTCCGCCAGTTCTACGGCCAGCGCGATAAAGAGGCCATGATCATCGATGAACGCTGGAATGGCGGCGGGCAGATCCCCAACCGGTTCATCGAACTGCTCAACCGCCCGCGACTCAACTACTGGGCACGGCGCGACGGGCTCGACTGGCCGTGGCCCTACGACGCCCACCAGGGCCCCAAGTGCATGCTCGTCAACGGACTGGCTGGCTCGGGCGGCGACTGCTTCCCGTGGTACTTCCAGAAGCTCGGCTTGGGAAAGGTCATCGGCAAGCGCACGTGGGGAGGCCTTGTCGGCATCTCCGGCAACCCAGGCCTGGTCGACGGCGGCTCGGTCACCGTCCCCACCTTCGGCTTCTATGAGAAGGACGGCACCTGGGGCGTCGAAGGTCACGGCATCGACCCCGACATCGTCGTCGAAGACGACCCCGCCCTCATGCAGGACGGCGGCGATCCACAGCTCGACGCCGCGATCGCCCAGATGGAGAAGGAAATGAAGGAGCGTCCGTACACCGCGCCCAAGCGGCCCAAGGCACCGGACCGCAAGGGCATGGGGTTGCCCGACGCCGATCGGTAAAGCACGCGGTTGATCCATCCGAACCCCGTGCGCGAGCACGGGGGCACTCTTCGAAAATGCACGGGCGTGGCGCAACGAACGCCGCGCCCGCTTTCTTGCGCTCCACGACGAAATCACCCGGTACCATCCGACCATGCCCTCGGACCTCCGTGCCACCGGTCGCATCATCGCCGCAGTCGCTTTCACGATCGTCGCGGGCGTGATCGTGTGGTCGGTGGTGAACCAGCGGCGCAGGGCCGCGGTGCCCGCAGCCGCGCCGGGTGCTGCGGGCCCGGCCACGCCGCCGTCTGCCGCTGTGCGCCCCGGCTCGGGCCTCATCGCCGGAAGTGAGAAGGGCACCTGGACGCGGGCCAGCCCCGTCACCGGCGTGATCGAGTCCCGCCTCGACTACAACCGCCTCACGCCGCTCGAGAACGGCCGCTACGAACTCGAAAGCCCCGGCGTTTGGCTGTTCGATTCCGGCGTGCCGCAGGTCCACATCGGGGCCCCGCGCGCCACCGTGGTGTGGACTGTGCGCGACGAACCGCCCGAGGCCGGCGACCTGCTGGGGGGCGTCACGGTCCGCGTCTTTCCGAAGACGGCACCGGCTGGCGGAGCGGCGTCAACCGGCACGACGCCGCCGCTCGAATCGGCCCTGTACACACTGGCGATCGACTCGGTTCACTTCGAGGGGGCGCTCTCGCAGCTCGAGAGCGCCGACCCGTTGACCATCCGAGGCCCCGGGCTCAGCGCCGACGCCACGGGACTGATGCTCCGCTTCAGCCCCGCGACGTCAAAGCTGGAGTACGCGCGGACGCTGGGCAAGCGAGCCCGCATCGAACCCGCCGCGTTTCGGCGGGGCCTCGATGCGCTCAGCCGCAAGAGCGACGAGAAAGAAAGAGAGCGTGCGCCCGGTTCGACGGCGGGCGAAACCGCCGCCCCGCTGCAACCCTACGAGCTCCTGCTCGCGGGGGCGCTGAAGGCGTCGCAGGGCCCGCGCACGCTCGAAGCGGGTTCGCTGCGTGTGTGGGCGATGCTCCGCGACGGGCGGGTGGCGGAGGGGGCGATCGCGCCGTTCGCCCAGCCTTCGCCGGGCGCTGCGGCCGCGTCGAGCTCCGGCGAGCCTGCGTCATCCGGCTCTGGTGCCGCCGGGCCTGATGAGCTCCCCATCGAGATCGCCTGGACAGGCCCGCTCGAAATTCGCTCGCTCGCCGAGCGCCCCGACGAACTCGCCGCCGATCTGCTGAGGATGCGACTCGACGGCGTGCTGCCCGATCGGCCTGAGAACGCCGAGCGCGTGCGTCTCGCTGACACGCGGCAAGCGTTCGAGCTCGACGCCGGCTCGATCGACTACCGGGCGACGACTCGCACGCTCGCCGTCGCCGCGCCGGCGGGCGATGGACTCACGTTTCTGGCGCGGGCTGGTTCACCCGATGCCGCTCAGCCGCCGATTGAGGTCCGCGCTCGGGCGCTGAGCCTCGACCTTACCACCGGCGTCGGCGCCATGCCGGGCTCTGGATCGCTCTCCTCCGTGCCCGCCGGCGTCGGCGGCGAAGGCGCTGCGACCCCCACCACGGTCACATGGAAGGGTCGCGCCGACTTCGAGCTCGATACGACCAACGGCCCCGCCGGCGCGGGCGGCGTGTTCCTGCCGACGCGCGTGACCCTGTCGGACCACGTCCGTGTCGCGGCCACTGAGGGCGCGGCCTCGGCCGACCTCGCCGACCTGCGCTTCCGACGCCTCGAAACTGCGCCCGGGAAACCCACGGCGATTCCCGCGCAGATCGTTCTCGACGGTGCCGCTGAGGCGAAGACACCCGAGGGCGCTGTCCGCGCTCAGCGGCTCACGCTGTCGTTCCATGAGAAGCCCGATGCACGGGGCCGGGCCGTGCCCCGAGTCGCGTCGGCCCGTGGCAGCGCCGTCGCCGAGCGGCAGACCGACGACGGCCTCGAACGCATCGAGGCACGCTCCATCGACGCGGTGCTTGGGTTCGTGGCCGAGGGCGCCGAAGCCAACATCGGCGACGGGAGCGCGAAGCCCGGCGCCGCTGGCCAAGGCCGCCTGCAGGTGACGACGATCAACGCCGAGAGCTCCGTCGTCTTCACCGGCAAGAACAACCTCCGCGCGGGTGCCGAGCGTCTCGACGCCGATGTGCCCAGTCGCGCCGTCGCACTCGTCGGCACGCGCGAGAACCCCGCGGTGATCTCCAGCGGCGTTGCGCCCGATCCCGGCAAGCCCACGGAAACCCCACAGAGCCTGACCGCCGAGCGCATCAACCTCGACGGCGCTGCCCGCACGGTGATCGTGCCGGGCCCTGGTGTGGCGCGGTACCGCGCCGACACCGGCACTTCGCGCCAGTCGCTGGGCGTCGAGTGGTTGAGGGGAATGACGTACAACGAAGGCACCGGGGTCGCCACCATCGAGGGCCGGGTCGTTGCGCTGGGCGAGCGCGACGAGCACGATTTCTACAAAGCCACCGCCGACCGCGCCACGCTGAGGCTCTCCAACGCCGCGGGCAAGTCGACGCTGGACGAGATCACGCTCGAACGCACCGGCGTCGACGCGGGCGGCGCCAACTTTGTCGAGGTCGAGGCCCGGCGCATCAAGCCGGGGACTCGCGCCGCGCCGGAACTCGAGGGGCTCGTCAATCTCCGCGCCCCCGCGCTGACCGTGCTGCCGCAAGCGAAGGCGATGAAGATTCCCGGCGCGGGCCGCATCATTCTTGACGACCGGCGCGAGGGCGCGACCCCGGACCCGAACCAGAGCGCCGCCTTCGAAGACCTGCGCGGCAAGAGCGTCGTTGAATGGACCGGCTCGCTCGACACGTTGCAACCCTCGGGCACGCTGCGAGTCGAGCAAGGCGTGCGGGTGCGACACCTGCCGCCGGGAGCGAGCGAGGCGATGCTGCTCGAGGCCGCAACCCTCGCGCTTGACCTGGTTTGGCCCGGCGACGGCGACACCAACCAGCAGCCCCGCCTGTCGCGCCTCAGCGCCGACGGCGGCGTGTTCGTCAAGCACACCCGCGCCCGGCTGGTGGGCTCGGCGCTTTCGTTCGATTCCACCGCGAACCAGGTGCTGGTCGCCGGCTCGCCCGAGCGGCCCGTCACCATCGAAGACCTTCAGACCGGCGCGACAACCAACGCCGACGGCGTGCGGTTCGACCCCGCCACCGGGACGTGGGAGGCGCAGAACGTCGGGACGATCACGGTGCCGCGGTGAAGCGACCGCGCGGCGAACGGAGATTCGCGCTGGCGCGGATCGCGGCGATTCGCGGCGGAGACAGCGCACATCGTCGGCGAGAGGCCCGAGTCACGCGATGAAGATTCGCGTCACCACGTCACGTTCATGATGTCGTTGAACGTCACGATGACGAACATCGTGCCGATGAGGGCCAGGCCCGCCAGCGTCACCGCGTTCTGGACGCGCATCGGCACCGGCTTGCGCGCGATCCCCTCGTAGCACAGCATGAGGAACAGCCCGCCGTCAACGATCGGCAGAGGCAGGAAGTTCACCACCGCCAAGTTGGCGCTGATCAGGCCCAAGAAGAACAGCACGTACACCAGACCCTCTTCGGCGAAGCGTGAGCCGAGGTCGATGATCCCCACCGGGCCCTTGAGGTGCTCGACCTTGACCGTGCCCTGGAAGAGTCGGAGAAACGTGAGGTAGGTCATCACCAGGACACGCTTGGTCTTGGCGACGCCCATCATCAGCGCGTCGACCGGGCCGGAGGCCTTCACGATGAGGGACGCCGGTTGGAAGACGGCGTCGATCTGATCGGGGACCACCCACGACGCGCTCGCGAGGCTCTCGACCTGCTCAGCCGAAAACTCCACCGGCACGGAACGCTCGGCGCTCTCGCCCGCGGCGATGAACGCCACGCTTGTCGGCGAGCGGACGGCGGCCGATTCCTTCGGGCCCGCGGCGGCCTTCATCGCGGTTCGCAGCTCAGCGAAACTCGTGATCGGCGTTTCGCCGACCCTTGTGATCGTCGCGCCACCCGGGACGCTGAGCGGTTTGATCGCATCGCCCGCGGAACCCGCGCCGTCGCGCCACGCCGCCGTGACGTTCGCGACGCGCGGGGTTTCAGTCGCTTCGCGGATCGTAAAGCCGATGGTGCCTTCTTTCGAGACGTTGGCGATGATGTTGACGCGCGTCTCGCCCCCTTCGCCACCCGCGCGCAGCACCGTCATCGGGATGGTCGAGCCGGCTTTGGCGCGGATGGCGGTGATCGCCGTGGCGATGTCGGGGTATTCGTGATCGCCCACCTTCGCGAACACGTCGCCCGCGACCAGCCCCGATGCCTTGCCCGCGTCCTGCACGGCGTCGGCCTTCATGAGCGGCATCAGGCCCACGACGTGCGTGGCCTGGACGGGTTCGCGCCCGTCGATCTGCGCGATCGCGCGGGCATACTCGGGCTCCGGCTTGAAAGGCACGGTGACGAGTTGGCCGCTCGGCCCGCGGAATCCGAGTGTGATCTCGCGCCCCAGCGAGTGCTTCGCCGCATCGTGCAGCGGCGTCAGTGTGGCAACGCCGTCGGAACGGTCGGTTTCGTGGATCGCCGTGCCCTCGATCGATTCGAGCACGGCGCCGTAGGGGACGCCCGCGAAGCCGATCTTGGCCATTTCCTCTTCGGCGAATCTGCGCTCGCTGGGGCGCGCGGGGCGTGTGAAGAGCGTGCGTGAGCGTGCCGGCGCGACGCCGATCTGCATGATCCGCATCGTGCCGCCTTCGACCGGGGAGACGGCGAGTTCGACGCGCTCGCCCTCGCGGTCCACTTCAAGCCGCACCGACTCGCCGCGGCCCGCCATGGCGGTGGCGATCTGAAGATCAGAGAAACTGACGGCGGGATGGCCGTCGATCGAGCGGATGACGTCGCCCTCGCGGAGCCCGGCGGCGGCCGCCGGCGTGCCCGCGCCGACGGCACCGATGATCGGCGCGACCTCGCGCATGCCGGCCATGAAGACGATGACGAACAGCACCGCGGCGAGGATGATGTTCATCACCACGCCGGCGCTGATGATCACCATGCGCTTCCAGACGGGGACGCTGGTGTAGCTGTCGGGGGCGGCGGAAGTCGCGCCGGGGTTGGCGTCTTCCTGGCCGAGCATGCGGACGTAACCGCCGAAGGGGATGTAGTTGAGGCGGTATTCGGTGGGGGACATCGCGTGCCGCCCCGCCGCGGGTGCCCCGCTTTCTTCGCCCGTGATCGCACGGCGGTAGTCGTCTTCGCTCGATCCCATGCGGAAACCGAGCCCCTTGCGCCACGAGCACACCGCGGGCCCGAAGCCGACGGCGAACGCGAAGACGCGCACGCCCGCCCAGCGTGCGGCGAGAAAGTGCCCGAGTTCATGGATGACGATCACCAGGCCGAAGCCCAGCAGCACCAGGACGATGTTGAACAAGGATTCGAACATGCGGGGGAGGTTAGGTGGGTCGGGGGTAGGGAACGGCGGAGGGAAGTGGTCAAGTGGTCGAGTGGTCGAGTGCGGACCAGGGTTCGGCGATCGGGGATCGGGACTCAGGCAGAGCCTCGGACCCTGACCACTGAACCCTGCTTCGCGGGTTGCCCGGGGCTCGGTTGCACTTGACCACTCGTCCACTAGACCACTTCTTCCACCGGCCCCGCCCTGAAGGTCGGGGTTCTGTTCAGTCGTAGCCGAACTGCTTGATGAAGGGCGCGAGCACCGGCATCACGGCGTCGAGTGCGCCCTCGTAGCGGGACCAGCGACCGACGGCTCTGGTGTTCACGGACTGTGTCACGGCGCGGAAGCTGGGGGTGCTGACGAACTTCGCGGCGGCTTTCTTCTGGAACTCGAGCACCGCGTCGTTCCATTCGAGGCCCATGAACTCGACGAGCCGGCGCGCGTAGTTGTCGAAGTCGTTCACCGTGTCTTCGTAGCGCACTTCGAGCACGCCCATTGAAAAGCGGTCCCGAAGCGTGATCCACTGCGACATGACCGCGGCGTAGGCTCGTGCCGTATCGCTGATCTCGGTGAAGAGCACCATCGCCGGGTTGGCCCGGAAGAACTGCGTGAAGCACGAGATGCACACGTCGCGCGGGTCGCGGATCACGCAGACCACCCGCGCCATCGGGAAGAGCCGGTTAAGCAGGCCAACGCGGTAGATGTTGAACGGGTTTTTGTCGAGCACGGTGATGCCATCACGTTTCACACGGGCGGCGTCGCCGTCGGGACCGGCTTCCTCTTTCACCTGCGACCAGTAAAACGCGCGGAGCCACCGCCACTGGTCAACGGACATCGCATCGAGGATTTCGGCCCATCTCTCCGGGGCGTGCGGCGTCGCGGGCGGGCGTGTGGGGTCGAGCACTCTTCTCGCTTCGTGTTCGAGCAGGGTCACCGTCGGCGGCTCGTCGAGCGAGACGACGTTCGGGTGTGCACCGAGCGCGTTCTCGGTCATCGTGGTGCCGGAGCGCGGGAAGCCGACGAGGAACGCCGGATCGGGCAGATCGTCCGTGAACGCGCCGCGCCCGGAGGCCGCTTTCCACGCGGCGAATCGCTCCTGTGTGATGCCTTCGTAGCTCCTGGCGGTGCCGAAGACGACATCATCGGAGAGCTTCAGCGCGTTCTTCACGCTCACAAACGTGCGGCGGAGGGCGTTGCTCTCGCGGAAACTCGACCACGCTTCGACGTGGCGCTTCTGCTCTTCCAGCGCGTTCGCGAGGTTGTGCAGGGCTCGGCAACGGACCTCGTCGTTTGGAGCACTGGCCGCGATCTCGCGCAAGACCGTCTCGGCCTCGGGGGCTTTGCCCTCGCGCGTGTCCGCCGCGGCGAGGAGCATGCGGAGCTGCGGGTCGCCGGGGTTCTTTTGCAGGCCCTTTTGCAGCACCGAACGGGCACGGTCGGCCTTGCGGTCGCGTTCCAGCATCACCGCGCAGGCGCAGTAGGTTTCGACGCGTTTGGGGTTGAGGAACATCGCACGCTCGAAGCAGTCGACCGATTCCTTGGGCATGCCGAGCGCCTGGTAGGCACCGCCGAGCTCGTGCCAGGTCTCGGCCCGGCGCGGGTCGATGGACGCCGCCTTCTTCAGCACGACCACGGCGTCGCGCTCGCGGCCCATGTTGGCGAGCACCCAGCCGTGCTGATAGAGAACCTCGGGGTGGCGCGGGTAGAGCTGGGCCGCGGCGCTGAGCACGATCTCGGCGCGGCCGTACTCCGCCGCGTGTTCGAGGCGGATGGCCTCGTTGACCATGTCGAGCGCGCCCCGCGCCGCGCCTCCCCCCCCGGCCCGCCCGCCCCGCCCGGCGGGACCGGGCGCGCCGAATCCGGCCTTGCCGAACCCGACGCCGCTCACGAGGGCACCTCCGCCGAGCCCGGCTCGAAGCTCGGAACATACCCGAACTCTTTCACGAATCCTTCCAACTCACCGAGGATCGGCTCCAGGTGCTTTCGGTACTTGGTCCAGCGGCCTTTGGCGCCGGCGTTGATCTTGGAACTCGTGGCGTTCCACGACGGTGTGTTGACGTACCGCGACTTGGCACGCTCCTCGGGGCTCAGCACCTTCTCGTCCCACTCGAGCTCAAGGAAGTTCAACAGCGAACGCGCCTGGCCCTCGGCGTCGGCGACGACGTCTTCGTAGCGAAACGCCAACAGCGGCGTTGTCAGGCGGTCGCGAAGTTCCAGATACAGACCGATCAGCTCGGCATAGAACCGCGCCGTGGTGTCGAGGCGGAGGAACTTGACCATCGCGGGGTTGTGCTGGAAATACTGCATGAACGCCGAGAGGCAGCAGTCGCGCGGATCGCGCAGTGCGACCATCACTTTGGCGCGCGGGAATAGGCGGTTGATGAGGCCCAGCCGCCCGACGTGGACGGGGTATTTGTCGACAAGCAGGCGATCGCCGATCGGCTCTTGCTTTCCTGCCCCGCCTGCCCCCGCCCCGGCCCCCCCCGCCTCGGCCCCCCCCGCCCCGGCCCCCGCCCCCCCGATCTCACGCTCGGCGTGCTTCCAGTACTCGGCGCGGAGGGCCCGCAGGTGATCCGGCGTAAGGGCGTCGAGGCACGCGACGACGGCGGCGTCGTCCGCCGCCGCGCCGCCACCGGCCCGAGCCAGCTGCTCCAGCATCGCCTGCGGGAACAGAAGCATGTGGCGCTCCGGCGTCGCCACCACCTTCGGGTGCGCCCCGAGAACTTGTTCGATGAGCGTCGTGCCCGAGCGCGGGAAGCCCACCAGAAAAGCCGGCGAAGGCAGGCCGTCCTGAGGCTCTTCCTTCGCCCAGCGCTCGCACTGCTCTTTGGTGATCGAGCGTTGCGCGCGGATGAAGCCCGTCACGTTGTCGTTCTGCAGGGCCCACACGGCCTGCGGCATGGTCTCACGCAACTGATTGCACCTCGCGAACGCCGCGAAGGACGCGTCGAACTCGCCCAGTTTGTCGAGGGTCTGGCCCATGTTGTGCCACGCACGGACGAGCGCGGGCACATCCTCCGGATTCGTCTGCGCGATCAGCTTCTGGAGATCGGCCTTCGCGCCCTCCGCTTCGCCGTCGCGCAGGCGCATGCCCGCGTGGATGGCCCGCAGCTGGGCGTCTTTCGGCACGTGCTTGAGCCCGCGTTCGATGACCTGGCGGGCTTTGGCGGGCTGGCTGGATCGTTCGTAGAGGGAGCTCGCGCCGCCGTAGGGGTCCGGCATGCTGGGCTTGAGTGCCATGGCGCGTTCGAAGCTCTTGATGGCACCGTCGATGTCGCCGGTGACCTGCTGCACGGTGCCCAGGAGATAGTGGGTTTCGGCGCGGGTGCCGTTGAGCGCGGCGGACTTTTTCAGGGCGTCGGCGGCGCGGAGCGGCTCGCCGAGTTGGTGCAGCACCCAGCCCAGGGCGGCGTGTGCCTCGGCGGAGCGTGGGGCCAGCGTGACCGCGTCTTGGAGAGTCCGTGATGCTTCGCGCATGCCGCCGCGCGCGGCGAGGCCCTGGGCCTGCCGGATCATCTGCTCGATCGCCGCCGCGCTCACCGCCGCCATGTCTCTACGCCCTCCCTGTCGAAGCGCCGAAAAGGCGTTCGCGGGCCAGTTCGTAGCGTGCCAGCGTTCCCGCCACCACTTCAGGAGGAAGCGATGGCCCGGGGGCTTGCTTGTTCCACCGGCCCGCCGCGACCAGGCCGTTGAGGTATTCGCGGAGGAACTGCTTGTCGAAGCTCGGCTGCTCGCCGCCGGGTTTCCACTTGGCGGCGTCCCAATACCGAGACGAGTCCGGCGTCAGCACTTCGTCCACCAGCAACGGTTCGGCCTGGTCCGCCCCCTCCCGCTCGCCGTCCGCGAAGCCAAACTCGAACTTCGTATCGGCCAAGATCACCCCGCGCTCCGCGGCGTACGCGTGGGCCATCGTGTATACCCGCAAGCTGATCGCACGCAGCGGCTCCATCACCGCCGCGCCGACGAGCTGGCTCGCGCGGTCGAACGAGATGTTCTCGTCGTGCCGCCCGCCCTCTTCTTTGGTCGCGGGGGTGAAGATCGGCTCGGGCAGGCGGTCGCCGCGGCGCAGGCCCGAGGGGAGATGCACGCCGCAGACGGACCCGCTCTGCTGGTATTCGCCCCAGCCCGAGCCATCGAGATAGCCGCGCACGACGCACTCGATCGGAATCACCCGGCATCGGCGGACCAGCATCGAGCGACCTTCGAGCATGGCGATGTCCGACGGCGAGAGCCCGCGGATGCCAGCGATGCCCGTGATGCTCATGGGCGTGAGATGGGTCCGCGCCAGCCCGCGCTGGCGGATGAGTTCGAACCACCTCAGAGAGATCTCGGTGAGCAGCCGCCCCTTGCCCGCCACCGGCGTGGGCATGACCACATCGAACGCCGAAATCCGGTCGGAGGCGACCATCAGGAGGCCTCCCCCCTCGAGCCCCCACCCCGCCGGGCAGCGATCGGGCGGGACCTCGTACATATCCCGTACCTTTCCCTGGCGGCGGCTGGGGAGCGCGAGTTCGGACTGAAACACAGCGTTCATCGGCTGATTCTACGGCACCCAGCCGATGCCGTTCGCTTGATCGGCCCGATGACCGAGCGCCCATTCGGAAGGCTGGACTCTCTCTTCCCATGAACTCATTCCCGCCCACTATGATCTGACCCCCTCCCCTCCGCCCTCCCCCCGCCTCCCGCCCACCGTCCCACGTCCAACCAGCCCCCTGACCCCACACGCCTCGCCTCCCCCCGGCATCATGCTTGCGTTCGCGGTCGCCGACGCCGCCCAATCTTCCTCCACCTCACCTGCTTCTCCGGGGAAGCTGTGGCGTCAGGCGTATGTCATCGGCAAGGAAGACCTGCCGGTGCCCGGGGTCATCACGCCCGACTCTGCCGGGACTCAGGTGGTGTGCCGGAAGTCGATCCCTGGTGCCGCCGCCATGGCCGTGCAGGTGGATTGCGGCAAGCACGGCGTGCTCAACCTCCGCACCTGCCTGCTGCCCGACCGCGACAAGCCGTACATCTTGAATCTCGAGCTCGCCCGCCGCCGGATCATGCTCCTGATCAACAAGATTGAGGAGTGGGGTTGGAGCGACCTGCCCGCATCCGACCCCGTGATGGCTGGGCTTGATCGTTCGCGCGAGCTGTTCACCGCGGCGCTGGTTGCCGCCGACGCCGCGGAGCAGTGCCGGCTGGCCCGCGAGAGCCTGCTCACCGCGCTCGAAGCGGGCGAGACGCTCGCCATACGCGAAGCCGATCGCGCCCTCACCAAGCGTCTGGCCACAAACGACAAGCCGCTCTTCGGTGTTGCCACGCACGCCGACCAGTTTTCCGAGCAGCTCCAGAAGACCATCGCGGGCAACGTCGATTTCATCCGGGTGCCGCTGCGCTGGAACCGCATCGAGGCCGATGAGGGGCGGTTCGATTTCACGAAGATGGACCGCTGGGTGGAGTGGGCGGTGCGCAACGGCAAGGTGCCGGTCGTTGCCGGACCGGTGATTGATCTTTCGCCGCGCGGCTGCCCGCGCTGGCTGCACGTGTGGAACCACGACTACGAGACGCTGCGCGAGTTCGCGTACGAGCACGCCAAGCGCGTGGTGACGCGCTACCGGCGCACCGTCAGCCGTTGGGTCGTCTCGGCGGGCATGAACCTCAACACCGGGTTCACGCTGAGCATGGAGCAGATGATCGACCTCACCCGCGTGGCGGTGATGACGGTGCGGAAGCTCCACCCGAGCGCACCGGTGTACGCCGAGATTTCCGAGCCGTTCGGGGAGCACGCCTCGGCCAACACGCAGTCGGTGGCACCGCTGCTGTACGCCGAGCTGCTGCTGGGCTCGGGGGTGCAGATCGACGGTTTCGCGCTGGCGGTGCAGATGGGCGGCCCGCGCCACGCCGACAGCGCCGCGCGGCCCACGCGCGACCTTCTCGAACTGAGCGCAATGCTCGATACCTACGCCGAGTTCGATCGACCACTCATCATCACATCGCTGGGCTGCCCCAGCGACGGGAACTCAGCCTCGCGGCCGCCCGGCACCGCAGCCCCGAATGGTGCCACGACGACCCATCAGGACTCCGGCCACTGGCGCGGCCCCTGGACCCCCGAGAGTCAGGCCGCCTGGATGTCTCACGCCGCCGCGGTGTGTCTCAGTAAATCGCAGGTGAAATCGGTGTGCTGGCAGGCGTTGTTCGACACGCCCGACGGCCCCGATATGCCCCACGGCGGCCTCATCACCGCCGACGGACGGCCCAAGCCCGGGCTGACGCGGCTGGCGGAGATCACCAAGGCGCTGCGGGCGGGGAAGACGCCGCCGATGTGAGTGGGCGATGGGGCGAGCCGTGTCCTCGCCGTGCCACTGAAGTCGCCGCGGCGGCGACTTCAGTGCGGCCTTTCGGTCAGAACTCGGTGCCAAGTTCGTGCTCCCATGTGGGGCCATGCCGTGTCTAAGGTGGATCGCTCCAAGAACATCCTTTCCCACCACCCTTCATGTGCGGCCGTTTCACCTTCCTCTTCACCTGGAAGCAGCTCCACGAGTTGCTCTCGCTCGATATGTTTCCAGCCGATGCGATCGCGCCGCGTTACAACGTCGCGCCTTCGCAGAGCGCCGCCATTGTTCGGTGCGAATCAACCGGTGGCGGCGTTGATTTGGCGACGGGTTCGAGGCGCGTCGCCGTGCTGGCGCGATGGGGGCTGGTGCCGTCGTGGGCGGATTCGCTCGCAGTAGGGAACATGATGGTGAACGCGCGGGCCGAGACGTTGGCGGACAAGCCGGCGTTCCGCGACGCCTTTGCCGCGCGCCGGTGCGTCGTGCCGATCTCCGGGTTCTATGAGTGGCGTGCCAACCCTCGCTCTCGCACCGGCGGGGTGTCGCCGAAGCAGCCGTTCTATGTCCGGCGCGCCGACGACACGCCGCTGTTGCTCGCCGGGCTGTGGGAGCGGTGGACCGACCGCGCCGTGGCGTCCGCTCCAGTTGCGGTCGATTCTTTCACTATTATTACATGTGCGCCCAACGCGTTCATGGCGAAACTGCACGACCGCATGCCGTCGATCCTCTCCGCTGACGACGCCGAGCGCTGGCTTGATCCCGCCGCCGCGCCGTCCGATCTGTCGGTGTTGCTCCGCCCCGCGCCTGAAGACGTGCTGGCGATGCACCCGGTTTCGACGCGGGTGAACAGCCCGAAGAACGAAGGGCCGGACCTGATCGTGCCGCGTGCCGAGGCTGAGCCCGGGTTGTTTTCCAGCCTGTAAACGCTGTTTTTCTTTAAGATGTCTTGATTTTGTTCGGTGTTGGTGTAAGGTGATAGGGATGTCACCGCGAGGTCCGCGAGATCCCCCCCTGCCGCCCGCCGAGGTCGCCGCCGACCCGCATCTGCTGCGTGCTTGGCTGCGTGAGCGCATCGATTCGGTTCAGTCCGCGACCCCGCACGACCTCGGGGGCATCCTCACCGGGTGGCCCGATGTCGATCGCCATCTCGGTGGCCTGCGCCGTGGAGCCGTGCATGAATGGCTGGGCGTTGACACAGCATCATATTATATTGATGCATCGCCGCAGCGCCGAGCGCCGCCGCGAGACTGGATACCGCCGCTATTCCTGCTGGTGCATCTCGTGGCTTGTGCGGCGGGGGGGCCGGAAGGGGTGCCGGATGGGGTGCCGGGCCCGTCGGTGCCGGGTTCGTCTGTGGGTAGCCCCGCGTGGAGCGTGTGGGTGGGCCGGCGTGTGTGGCCCGCCGCCCATGCTCTGCGGCCGCGGTTGCTCGCCCGCGCGCTGTTTGTTGATCCGCTTTCCGTCGCCGATCGGCTGTGGGCGGCGGATGCGGCGCTGCGTGCCGGCGTGGGCTGTGGGGCGGACTCTGGAGTGGCCTCCTCTGCATCTCGTGCGTGCCCGGCGCTCGCGGTTGATCGGTCCGGACCTTCGCCGAGCCGAAGTTCCGGCGTCCAAAGTCCCAGCGTGCATGAGTTGGAGAGCCACTCGGGATCGGGCTCAGTAGCCCCTCTGGGTGCGGCACCGCTGGTCGTCGTTGTTGATGCTTCGGGGTTCGACACCGCTTCGACGCGTCGGCTGCAACTTGCCGCCGAGGCGGGGGCTTCGGTCGGGCTTCTGGCCAGGCCAGCGCACGAGCGTGGCGTGGTCTCCGTCGCGCTGACGCGATGGAGCATCGCGCACGCACCCTCCGCCTCAGACCGCCCCGCCTGGAACATCCGCCTCATCCGGTGCAAGAACATCCGAACCGACGCCTTGCAAGCGCCGCTCCGATTGGAACGAACTCATGACGGTGCGATTGTGCCTGTCTCTGAACACCTGGCCGACCGACCTGGCGCGTCGGCGTCTGCTCCGTGCCTGCGCCACGCCGGCTGACGCTCGCTTTGCCCTTGCACGCCCGATCCTCCTCACTCGCGAGGACCACCAGCGCGAGGTGGTGTCGGCGTGCTGTCACCGCGCCGCGGCCGCCGGGGTCCACGCTGGGATGGCCCTGGCCCACGCCCGCGCGCTGCTGCGCGGCGGCACGGCCTACATCGAGCCGCACGACGCCCGTGCCGACGCTCGCGCTCTCGAACAACTCGCCCACGCCATGCTCCGCTTCGTCCCCATCGCCGCCCCGCAACCGCCCGACGCGCTGTTCCTTGACGCCACGGGCTGCGGGCGTCTTTACGCCTCGCCTCGCGCTCTGGCGAAGCGCATCCTCGCCGCGGTGGCACGCCTGGGCGTTCACACTTCGATCGGCATGGCTCCAACCTGGGGCGCGGCGTGGGCCCTGGCCCGCTTCGGCGGGCAGCCCATCCGCGCCGCCGACCACGCCTCGCTGGCGCGGAAACTCGACCCGCTGCCCATCGCCGCGCTGCGCGTCGATCACGGCACCGTCGATGCGCTGGCGGTCATCGGCGTCGAGACGATCGCGCAGCTCCGCGCCTTGCCGCGTCGCCGCCTCGGCGATCGCTTCCCTGCTGATCTGCTGCTCCGGCTCGATCAGGCGCTGGGACTGGCCATCGAGACCATCACGCCTGTTCGGCCACGACGTGCTCTCGAAGCCTCGCGCACGCTCGATGGCCCCACCACGCGCGTCGATGCCGTCCACCTTCTCGCTCGCGAACTCATCAACGAGATCACGAAGCAGCTCCACGAGAACGACCGCGGGTGCCGACGCCTCGAACTGACCTTGCACCGCTCCGATCTGCCGCCGCTGGGCCTGCATGTTGCCGCATCGCGTCCGACGCGCGACCCCGCCCACCTGTGGGCCCTGCTGCGTCCCGCGCTCGAGCGGGCCAACCTCGGATTCGGGGTCGAGGCGCTCCACGCCCGCGCTCTGCAGCTTGCCCGTGTGGCGCATGTGCAGCGCTCGGCGTGGCCTATGGCCCTGAGCGATGACGCCGACTCGCTCGCGAGCATCGCCGCGCTGGTCGACACGCTCTCGGCTCGCCTTGGCCCTGAACGTGTGACGATGTCGCACACCATCGAGTCACACCTGCCTGAGTGTGCCGAGTGCCATCTCCCCGCCACCGACGCCGCCCTGATCACGGACACCGCCTCTCCCACCGACGCCGACCGGCCCTCGTGTCTGTTCGCCAGGCCCATTGCCGCGCAGCCCACGCTGCTGCTGCCCGATGGGCCCATCGCCGCGTTGCGCTTCACCCACAACCACGCGCATGAGCACCACCGCGTCATCACCTGCATCGGGCCCGAGCGCATCGAGCCTGAGTGGTGGCGCGAGCAAGATGCCGGGGCCTCTTCGGATACCCCGCCGGTCCCCGCCGGGATTTCCGCGCCAACACACTCCAATCCTCGCGACTACTTCAAAGTGCAGACCGACACCGGTCGCTGGCTGTGGCTCTTCCGCCAATCACGTCACGCTCCATCGCACGGCGCTCGCTGGTTCATCCACGGCGAGTGGGCTTGACCATGCCGCAAGACCCGCCCGCCAAACCCCGCGCTCACCCGGCTTCGCACGCGGCCACGGATTCCGCATCGTCAAGGCCGCGTTCGCGTGATCGCCCCGCATACGCCGAGCTTCAGGTTACCACCAACTTCACGTTTCTCACCGGTGCCAGCCACCCGGATGAGTTCGCCGAGCACGCCGCCGGCCTCGGGCACCGGGCCGCGGCGATCAGCGACCGCAACACGCTCGCGGGCGTGGTGCGCGCGCATGTCGCCGCCAAGGCGGCGGGGGTCCCGCTGGTGGTCGGGTGTCGGCTCGAGTTCGTACGCCCGTTTCCACTCTCGATCCTGGTCTATTGCTCGGACCGGCCCGCGTACGCCGTGTTGTGCCGCCTGCTCACACTCGGCAAGCGGCGTGCGCCGAAAGGTGAGTGCGATCTTGCATTGCATGACTTGCTCGAAGCCGCGGCACCCGGCGCGCTCGGGCAGGGGCTGCTCGCCGCCGTCGTCCCGCCCACCGCACTGGGCGACACCTTCATCGAAACGCTCCACGGCCTGCGCCGAGTCTTCACCGACGACCGTCTTTCGCTTGCCGCCTCGCACCTGTACACGCACAACGCACGCTCCCGCATCGAACAGCTCGCCGAGCTGTCACGCCTCACCGGCGTGCCCCTTGTCGCCGTCAACGATGCGCACTACCACGCGCCCGAGCGCCGACCGCTGCAGGACGTGCTGACGTGCATCCGTCACGGCGTGACGATTGACCGCGCCGGGCTGCGCCTGCACGCCAACGCCGAGCGCCATCTCAAGTCGCCCGAAGAGATGCACCGCCTGTTCGCGGGGTTTCCCGGCGCGGTGGAGCGCACGCTCGAGATCACCGACCGTGCCGCGGGGTTCTCGCTTGACCAGCTCAGGTACGAGTACCCCGACGAGGTCGTCCCGCCGGGACACACGCCCATCTCGCACCTCACGGCACTCACGCAGGCCGGGGCCTCGCAGCGCTACCCCGGCGGCGTGCCGGGCAAGGTCGGCGCCTTGATCGAGCACGAGCTGCGGCTCATCGAGCAGCTCGACTACGCGCGGTACTTCCTGACGGTCGAAGACATCGTCCGCTTCGCACGGTCGCGGGGCATCCTGTGCCAGGGGCGCGGGGCCGCGGCAAACTCCGCCGTGTGCTATTGCCTGGGGGTGACGGCGGTCGATCCCGACCGGGTGTCGATGCTGTTCGAGCGCTTCGTGAGCAAGGAGCGCGACGAGCCGCCGGACATCGACATCGACTTCGAGCACGAGAGGCGCGAAGAAGTGATTCAGTATATTTATAAGAAGTACGGGCGTGACCGCGCCGCGCTGGTGGCCGAGGTCATCAGCTACCGCGGTCGCAGCGCCGTGCGGGACGTGGGCAAGGCGATGGGTTTGTCGCTGGACTGCGTGGGGGCTCTGGCCGGCGAGGTGGATTGGTGGAGCGCCGGCCCCGCCGACGCGGCCCGCGTGCGTGAGGTCGGGCTGAACCCCGATGAGCCGCGCATCGCCCGCACGCTGGCGCTGGCGCAGCAGCTCATCGGCTTCCCTCGGCATCTCTCGCAGCACGTGGGCGGCTTCGTGATCACCCGCACGGCGCTGTGCGAGCTGGTGCCGATCGAGAACGCCGCGATGCCGGATCGAACCGTGATCGAGTGGGACAAGGATGATGTGGACGCGATGGGGATGCTGAAGGTGGATTGTCTGGGGCTGGGGATGCTGACGTGCATCAGGAAGTGTCTGGGCCTTGTGAACGGCATGAAAGGGACGGAGGTGCGGAGGTGCGGAGATGCGGAGGGGGGAGAAGAGGCCGAGGCGGATGCTCGCAGCAACCGTTGCTCGCGAAGTGGCGAGCACATGCAGCCGGCCCCGCGCTTAACGCCCAGTGGACACAATCGAGACTCGATGTATGCTCTGACTGAGCCCTACGCGGCCCAGGAGTCACCGCATGGCGTCCATCCGCACCTATCGAGACCTGTTGATATGGCAACGGAGCAAGGAACTTTGCAAGTCCGTCTATCGGACGACGCAGAAGATGCCAACGTCAGAGACGTACGGCCTGACGATCCATATCCGCAGAGCGGCGGTTTCCATCCCCTCAAACATCGCCGAGGGTTACAACCGCAAGACGCGCCCCGAGTACATCCGTGCCCTGCGGATCGCCAGCGGGTCGCTCGCCGAACTCAGCACACAGATGCAGATCGCGGAGGAACTCGGAATGGTCAAGGCGCATCCCGAGATCACCCAGGAGATGGAGGAACTCGACCGGATGATCAACGCGTTGATCCGCAAGCTTCTCCCGGCGAAGTAGCTGCAACGCACGGCTCTTCACTCTCTTCCCTTCCACACCCCGGCACCTGCGCACCTCGTTCCTCTCCTCGTGCCGTCACTCCGCACCTCCGCACCTCCGCACCTCCGCACCTCGCTCCCCCTCTTCAGCTCCACTCCATCCCCCCCGAAGACCCCGCGACCTACGCGATGATCCAAGCCGCCGACACCGTCGGGGTGTTCCAGATCGAATCCCGCGCCCAGATGTCGATGCTGCCGCGGCTGCGTCCGCGTTGTTATTACGATCTTGTGATTGAGGTCGCCATCGTCAGGCCCGGGCCCATCCAGGGGAAGATGGTCCATCCTTATCTGGCACGCCGGAGCGCCGGCAGGCCGATCACCTACGCCTCGCCCGAGATCGAGCGTGTGCTCGGACGGACCCTGGGCGTCCCGCTGTTCCAAGAGCAAGCGATGTCGCTCGCCGTCGTCGCCGCGGGCTTCACGCCCGGCGAGGCCGACCAGCTTCGGCGCGCCATGGCCGCGTGGAAGCGCTCCGGCAAAGCCATCCTCAAGTTCGAGCGCAAGCTCATCGACGGGATGCTCGAACGCGGCTACACCATCGAGTTCGCGCAGCAGGTCTTCCAGCAGATTACGGGGTTTTCCGGCTACGGCTTCCCGGAGTCGCACGCCGCCAGCTTCGCGCACCTCGTCTACGCCTCGGCGTGGCTCAAGCGCCACCACCCCGCCGCCTTCGCCGCGTCGCTCATCAACAGCCAGCCGATGGGCTTCTACCAGCCCGCGCAGATCGTCCGCGATGCGCAGGCCCACGGCGTCGAGGTCCGCCCCGTCGACATCAACCACAGCCGGTGGGACTGCACGCTCGAACCCACCGACCTGCCGGAGAGACCCGCCATCCGATTGGGCCTGCGGCTGGTGCGCGGATTGTCGGAGCGCGACGGCGTACAGCTCGTCGACGCCGTCGAGCGCCGCGGCTCGTTCCGCAATATCGAGTCCCTATGGCGTGCGAGCAGTGTGGGCGTGCCCGCGCTGCGGCGTCTGGCCCACGCCGACGCGTTCACATCCATGCACCTCACCCGCCAGCAAGCGTTGTGGAATCTGCACGCCCTGCGCGACGGCGAGGCACCACTGTTTGACCACCTCGACAGCCTCGACCGCGCCGGCCCAGCCCACGGCGACGACTCACCCGCCGACGACTCACGCGCCGACGACCCACGCCCCCCACTTCCGCCCATCCCCGGGCCGCGGCAGGTGAACACCGACTACCACGCCGTGGGGCTCTCGCTGAAGGCCCACCCGCTGTCGTTCGTGCGTGAGCACCTGGCGGCGCTGGGCGTGACGGAGAACGGCGTGCTGGCCGACCCGGCGCGTTGCCCGGCGGGCCTGCGCGTCAAGGTCGCCGGCATCGTGCTGGTGCGTCAGCGGCCCGGCACCGCCTCGGGCATCCTGTTCATGACGCTCGAAGACGAGACCGGCGTGGCGAACCTCATCGTCCGCCCGCACGTCTTCGAGCGCTTCCGGCGTGCCGCACGCCACAGCCACGCCGTGCTGTGCAGCGGGGTGGTCGAACGCCAGGGCGCGGTGGTGCATGTGATGGCGAAGCACATCCGCAGCCTCGACGCGCTGCTGGCCGATCCGCACGGGGCGCTGGCGCTGTCGCGCGATTTTCACTGACCGTCGGAGCCGCGCCGGCGATCCGTCCCTGGGTACCCCGCCGGACCCGTCGGGCGCGCCGGGGATTCAGGGCCCGCACCGGGCACGGCCAGCGGCGCTCCCGCGGGCACGACACCGCAGGAGAAGTTCGCGTTCGCCTCCGTGGTGGTGACGAACGGGCCGGGGAGCAGGATGGTGCCGATGTAGTTGCCGGGCGCGAAGTTGTAGTCGCTGTGCGCCCCCGGTAGCACGCGGCTCGAGCTACAGATGCGGTTTCGGATGACCAGGTTGCGCTCCCCGATCACCTTGACCCCATCCAGCCCGCTTCCCTCGATGCGGTTCATCTCAAGCTGGTTGTCGTTGCCCTCGATGAAGACGCCGATGTCGAGCTGGCAGCGCTGGACGTTGTTGCCGACCAGCATCGTGTTGTGCCCGAAGACATGGATGCCGTTGCCGCCGCAGAACTCGACGTTGTTGTCGCGGATCGAACACTTGTCCCCCGCGCTGATCCCGCGCAGGCCCTGCCCGTTGACGGTGCAGCGTTCGACGGTCGAGCCGTGCGAGACCACGATGCCCGGGCCGCTGCCGCCGCCGACGTGGCAGCCCGAAACGCGGGACGCCTGCTCAAGGGCGATCCCGTCGTTGCAGAACGAAGCGTCGCAGTCGACCAGGGTGTTGCGGTCGGCACCGCGGAAGCCGATCTGCGACTCGGTGGCGCCGCAGGCTCGCGCGGTCGAGCCGAAGTTGAGGTAGAAGCCTTCGGCGCACAGGGAGGCGCGACAGTCCGCGGCGCCGCCGCCGTTCCCAAGATCGAATCCGCGTCCGAAGAACGCCGCGGTCGAGTTCGAGATCGATCCCCCGTCGCGCAGGTAGAAGCCGGTCCCGCCGACCGTCGCCGAGCAGCGCGTCACGGTTGCGTTGTTCCCCGCGTCCAGCCCGTAGATGTCGCAGAACGTGAACCGCACCGAGTCCACCACCATCCCCACGAACCCGGTCCCGGCAACCCCGGTCTCCCAGTCGGTGATGTGCCCGTTGATCAAGAGCATCCCGTCGCAGAAGAACTTGTCCTCCACCCGGATCGCGACCGTGCCCACCGAGTTCAGACCGTTGAGCGTGAAGCCGTTGAGATCGATCGTCACGCCGTCGACGCCGATCTCAATGCAGGTTGTCTTGCCCGGTGCCAGCGCGATGTTGCCGGTGAGGTAGTACGACCCCGGCTGGGTGATCTTGTGCATGCTGGTGGCGTTGCCCGCCAGCGACTCGATCGGCGTCCGCGGCTCGACCTGCTGCAGTGTCTTGTTCGTCGGCGTCACCGGCCCGGGCGGGGGCGTCAACGGCCCCGCGAGCGCCGGCCCCGTCGGCCCGGTCAACGCCGTCAGCAACACACACGCCCGCGTCCACGTCGTCTTCATCGCTCAGTTCTCCCGGCACCACGGACACACCCCGCGCCCGCCAATGCACAACCAGCCTAACCGCGCGATGCGCGAATACAAGCCCCCTCTTCAGACAACCGAAACCCCGATCTCAGCCCAGAAAACCAGCGGGCGCCACTCGAGGCCCATCCCAACCCGTCGCACGCCAAAGCCCGACGCCAACACTCCGCCCCCGCAGCGCCTCCACACTCCGTGCCTTCGTGCCTTCGTGCCTATGTGCCTACGTGCCTCCTCCAACAACTCCAAACTCCGTCCAGGTCTCCAGCCGCTCGCCAGGCCCGAGAACCTGCGTCCCCGTCACGCCGTCGCCCCATGACGCCCAGTTCAGCGCCCCGTTCACCTGCGACTGCGGCTCGACGGCGACGAATCCCAGGGGCGTGTCCTTCAGGCCGTTGGCGTGCGGGCAGTACACCACCAGGTGCCCCATGTTCGGCGACGCGCGGACGGTGAGCCGCACCCCGCTGGCGGGGTAGTGCAGGGTCGCGCCGCGGGCCGCGTCGAACCCGGCAAAGACGGTATCGATGTGCTCGTTGGGAACGGGCGTGCCCGAAGGAGCGCCGAGCAGTTCTGTCAGAGCCTCGCGCCGCGCGGGGCCGGTCGGCACGCCGTTCTCGAGCGGGTAACGCCCGGTCACCGGGCAGGAGAGGCGCAGCTCGTCGCGGTCGTCCCACAGCCGGCGCATGAAGTACGGGTGATGCCCGCAGCCGGCCGGGAAGGGCGCCGAGTCCTGGTTCTCGACGCTGAGTTCGACCCGCAACGCCGTCCCCCCACCGCTCAACGCGTACACCGCGCGGCACGCGAAGCGCCACGGCCAGTTCATGTTCTGATACTCGACGCTGTCGAACGAGAGTTCGAGCCGATCCGGCACCGACGACACGACCTTCCAAGCGCGGGCCCGCACGTCGCCGTGCTGCGCCGGGGCTCCGGGCGTCGGCGCGTTGGGGCGCAGGCGGTGCGTCACACCGCCGAAGTCGAACGTCGCCGAACCGATCCGGTTCACCCACGGGGCCATGAAGAACGACCCGAGCGACGACGGGTTCGTCTCCCCCGGCATCGCCCGGCGCATCAGCGGGTAGGCGAACTTGCCCGGTCCGATCACCGAAAAGTCGGAGATCCCGCCGCCGATTTCCGGCAGCACCGTGCAACGCAGATTCCCGGCGGCGAGATGGATGGGCGGCATGGCGACACCATACCGCGCCTCGCTTCGTGCCACCGACCCCGTCCTGGGGTCGGTGCTCTTCGGCGAGATGCACTGACCCGAGGACGGGTCAGTGTCACGGCGGCTACAAGTTCAGATCATCCAGCACATCCTCGGTGATGTCCGCCCCCTCGGGCGAGTGCAACACCGGGCGGGCCAGCAGCTGGTTGGCGAAACGCCAGCGGTCCTCCATGTCGAGCTTGTCTGTGTCAAGCGAAGCGCTGGCGACGAGGTACTTGAACCCGCGCTGCTCGGCGACCTGGGCCGCCGCGTCGGTGACGATCTTGTACACCTCGCGGCTCTGTTCGAGCGACCACTTCGTGAACTCCTTGCTGATGCGCTCCCGGACCTCCTCGAACTTGTCGTACGCTTCGCGGTACGACGTGTACAACCCGTCGTATTCGGGGTTCTCTTGCTCGATGCCCTCGAGCTTCTTCCGCGTCGCGTCGACTTCTTCCCACGCCTTCTTGTACTCGGCGTCAAAGTCGGCGCGCTTCGTCTCGCGCGGGCCCTTGAAGCGGTCGGTTTCCTGCATCTTCTCCATCACCTCGCCGAGCTTGACCACCGCGATCAGCTCGGTCTTGCCCGTCTCGGCCGCACCGCCGCCGCCCTTGTCGCCCTCGGGCTGGGCCCGCGCTAAAGACCACCCCGCCCACATCGCGCACACCACTCCGGCCACCACAAGCACCCGGTTGCTCACATCCACACGCATGATCGGCTCCTTGGTTTCCCGAGCGCCGCGCCGCCCATCGGCGGACGCCGGAACGGCCCCAGACTACCACGGGGCCCGACTCGGGCGGGCCCGCCGAGGGCCCCACTCGCGGCGCTTCCCCCGATGGCCGATACTCTTTCTCGGATGACGGACCCGCACGAATCCACCCCGCTGCAGATCCTGCCCAGCCCGGTCCCCAAGCCGCCCGGTGCGCCCGAGTGGCAGCTCGCCTGCGTCGAATGCGGACGCATGTACGCCGGCCTCGATGTCCGCTACCGCTGCGACTGCTCCGGCACCCTGGAAGTCCGACATGATCTGGTCCGGCTCTGGGGCAAGCTCCGCTTCTCGATGTTCGATGCCAGGCTCGCCTCGCGCGTGCCCGCCGACCGCTCTGGCGTGTGGCGCTTCCGCGAACTCATCCTCCCCCTCGAAGAGCAGCACATCGTCACCCGTGGCGAGGGCAATACCACCCTTTACCACATCGCGGAGGGCAACCCTCTCAGCCGGTACGCCGGCGTGCGCGAGCTCCGATTCAAGCACGAGGGCGAGAACCCCACCGGCTCGTTCAAAGACCGCGGGATGACCACCGGCGTCAGCATGGCCAAACGCCTGGGCATGACCCGCGTCGCCTGTGCCTCGACCGGCAACACCTCGGCAAGCATGGCGAGTTACGCCGCCATCGCGGGCATGCGGGCCGTCGTGTTCATCCCCGAGGGCAACATCTCCTTCGGCAAGCTCAGCCAGGCTCTGGCGTACGGGGCCCGCACGGTCCAGATCCGCGGCGATTTCGACGACGCCATGCGCCTGGTCGAAGAGGTCTCACGCCGCGAGGGCATCTATCTGCTCAACTCGCTCAACCCCTTCCGCCTCGAAGGCCAGAAAGCCATCGCCCTCGAACTGCTGCAAGACCTCGACTGGCAACCGCCGGACTGGATCGTCGTCCCCGGCGGAAACCTCGGCAATAACAGCGCGATCTACAAGGGAGTGTCGGAACTGCACTGCCTCGGCCTGCTGCACCACCTGCCTCGGCTGGCCGTCATCCAGGCGGCGGGCGCGAACCCGCTCTACCGCGCGTTCTCCACGGGGGCCGAGCGTGTCGAGCCCATCAAGAACGCCGACACCATCGCCACCGCCATCCGCATCGGCAACCCCGTCAGCGCCACCAAGAGCATGCGCGCGATCAAGGAGACCCGCGGCGTCGTCGAGCAGGTGACGGACCAGGAAACGATGGACGCCAAGGCGATGATCGACGCGGCGGGCATCGGAGCCGAGCCCGCGTCGTGCGTTACGGTGGCCGGACTGCGGAAACTCACCGCCGCGGGCGTCATCGGCCCGGACGAAAAGATCGTCTGCATCCTCACCGGCCACGTGCTGAAAGACTCGGACTCGACGGCGAAGTACCACCAGGGCAAGCTGCCGGGGTTCACGACGGCGCACGCGAATGCACCGGTGGTGTGCGACGCGGGCATCGACAGCGTGCTGCGTGCGATCGGTTGAGATGAACGAGCCAGGAGCGCGAGCCTCGGTTTTGAAGTGCAAACTTCCCTGGACGATACCGGTCACGCTGCCTTTTTGGAGGCGTCGCCCTTGGCGTCAGCAGGAACAGCGGTGGCGTCGACGGCGGCCTTCTTCTCCGGGATTCGGATGTTGGTCGCGCACGACTTGCAGCGCACCATCCGACCTCGCGCCTCGTTGGGCACGGCCAAGACGGCCCGACAGCGGAGATTGGGGCACATGATTCGCACCGAGTCGGCCATGGTCACTCCTCGCGGGGACACGCCTTGATATCGACCCCTCAGGGGGGTGGCTTGACCAGGGTTCGCGGTATGCGGAACGCGCTTGGCGTCGAACGATTGTGCTTTCAGAACGCACGGAGCTCGTGCGTCTGGGATTTCTCGACCCGGACCGTCGCAAAGCCGATGGTCCGGCGTCCGGGAATCCGTGCAGCCATCGCTGCCCGCGCGGGGGCAATGGCAATCACCTAGCATCCCGGCCTTGTGAACTTCGTGCGGCCGCAACCGCGTCCGAGAAGCACATGCACGCAGGCCTTCGCTTCTGATTCTCTGTTTCACTGCCGCCGGCTCCCCCGCACTCCCTACTGGCCACTGGCCAACTCCCCACTGGCTCCCCCTCCCCATGACCACGCCCGCCCACGCTCAGACGCCGACGCCCCGATGCTCCGCCGTGGTGGGGTTGCAATGGGGCGACGAGGGCAAGGGCAAGGTGATCGACCTGATCACACCGGCGTTTGACGCCGTGGTCCGGTACAACGGCGGGGCCAACGCCGGGCACTCGGTGGTGATCAACGGCGTGCGCCACGCGCTTCACCTGATTCCCTCGGGGGTGTTCCACGCGGGCAAGAGGGCGATCATCGGCAACGGCGTGGTGGTCGATCCTGAAGCCCTGCTCAAGGAAATCGACGGACTGACGGCGAAGGGAATCGACGTCTCCGGGATTCGGCTCAGCGATCGCGCCCATGTGGTGCTTCCCTGGCACAAGGCCGAGGACGAAACGAGAGAGACATTCCTGGTACGTCGGCTCTCCGAGCCGACTCCCCCGGAACAAGCAGTCGGCTCGGAGAGCCGACGTACCGAAGAGAGCCCACGCACCGAGAGCGAAGCCATCGGCACCACCAAGCGCGGCATCGGCCCGGCGTACTCCGACAAGGCCGCACGCTCCACCAGCATCCGCGTGGGCGACCTTTTGCGCCCCGAGGTGCTCCGCCGCAAGATCGATACAGCCTGGCGCTTCAAGAAGCCCACCCTCGCGGCCCTGGGTTACGACGTCTCGCAGGTGGACCCGCAGCGGGTGTGCGAAACAGCGCTCGCGGCGGGCGAGCGGCTGCGCCCGATGATCACCGACACGCTGTACGAGCTGCACGACCTGCTCCGCTCGGGCCGATCGCTGCTCTTCGAGGGTGCCAACGCGACCCTGCTCGACGTCGACCACGGCACCTATCCGTTCGTCACTTCGTCGTCCTGCTCGGTGCTGGGCATCCCCTCGGGCACGGGCGTACCGGGGAAGCACGTCACCGATGTCATCGGCGTCTTCAAGGCCTACTGCACCCGCGTGGGCGGCGGGCCCTTCCCCACCGAACAGGCCAACGAAACCGGGCACTACATCCGCGAACGCGGACGCGAGTACGGCACCACCACCGGGCGCCCTCGAAGAGTCGGATGGCTGGACCTCGTGGCGTTGCGCTACGCCGTGATGCTCAACGGCGTGTCGCGGCTGGCGCTGATGCTGCTCGACGTGCCCGCGGGGTTCCCGGAACTGAAGGTGTGCGTGGGGTACGACATCGACGGCAAGCGAAGCGAGCGGTTCACGCCGGACGCCGAGACGCTGGCGATGGTGAAACCCGTGTACGAGACGCTGGCGGGCTTTGAAGACATCGTGCACGCGCGCGACCGCGACGACTTGCCCAAGGCGTGTCAGGCCTACATCGAGTTCATCGAGCGGTTTGTGGGGGCGCAGGTGGGGATCATCTCGGTGGGACCGGACCGGAGCCAGACGATGGTGCGGGGAGGGTGAGGGGGAAGGGAGAGGTGCGGAGGGGGGGAGGTGTAAAGGTGCGGAGGGGGAGGTTGGGAGACGCAGAGTGCGAGGCATTCCGTTTCATGCCCGGTGCGTGAGGTGATCGTGCTCCGGCCCTCGGACACCAAGAGCGCGGGCATCAACCGGGATTCGTCTCATCAGGGGCAAGCATGAAACGCGTCGTGCTCGCATTGGGTTTCAAAAGAAAAGCCCCGGCGTCGTGCGCCGGGGCGTTGCAGTTCGGAACGTGATTGCTCGTGATGCAGCGTCCGCTTAGGCGCGACGACGACGCAGGGTCGCAGCGCCGGCGATCGCGAGCAGGCTGGCCGCGCCGGGGGTCGGGATCGGGACGTAGACCAAGCCCAGGAGGTTCCCGGAGCCGGTCGAGCCGACGAGCGTGGCAGCGCCGGTGTTCATGTTGATGGTATAGAGGCTGTCGGTGTTGTTATCGACCATGTACATCAGCCCGTTGTCGCGGTTGAAGGCCAGCCCGTTCGGGTTGGTGGGGCCGCCGAGGGCGCCGATCAGCGTGGTGCCGCCGGTGGCGCGGTTGAAGGTGAAGAAGGAGTCGGTGGCCGAGTTCGTGGCGTACATCGTGTTGGTGAGCGAGTTGTAGCCGAGGTTGGTGAACGAAGTGAGGCCGGTGTTGCCCAGCAGCGTGGCGGCACCGTTGGCGGTGCTGATTGTGTAGGCGTTGAAGTTTGCCGGGCTGCCGCCGCCGGAAACCCCGTACATGGTGCCGGTGCTGCTGTCCCACTCCAGGCCGTGCATCACGACGTCCGCGCCGCCGTAGGCACCAACGAGGGTGCTGGTAGCGGTCGTGACGTCGAGTGTGTAGAGCGAATCGGTGCTGGTGGAGGTCAGGTAGATGGTGTTGTTGTCCGGCCGGTAGGCAAGCCCGCCGGGCGTCCCGGAGTTGGTGCCGATCGTGCCGATCAGCGTCTTGGCTCCGGTGCTGAAGTCGATCGTGTACAGCGAACGGTTGCTATCCACGGCGTACATGGTGCCGGGGGTGGGGTTGGCGACGGCCGAGCCAGCGCACAGCGCAAGCGCAGCGACGAACAAAGTCTTGTTGATCATGGGTGTCTCTTCCTTTTTGTCGGGGCACAACGGCCCCGAGGTTTCCTTCCTACCCCAAAGGTAAACCGGGACAGGTCGGGTGCAAGGGAAATCCCGAACGGTCGGCGATTTCTTGGAGAGAATCAGGTTCTGTTTGCGTTATGGTCGGGATGTGTCTCGGCGGGTAAACTTCGCCGATGAGCCCGCACATCGAGACTCCCGCCAACCACGGAACTTCCGACGACCCCCGCCCGCGCCAGGCGACACATGAAGAAGTGATTCTGGTGGTGGACTTCGGCGGCCAGACGGCGCAGCTGATCGCGCGGCGTGTGCGTGAAGCCGGAGCGTTCAGTCTGATGGTCCCGCCGACGATTTCGATGGACGAGATCAAGGCGTACCGGCCCAAGGGGTTGATTCTGTCGGGCGGCCCGTCGAGCGTCTATGACAAGGGTGCCCCGACCATCGACAAGCGGGTGTTCGAACTGGGCGTGCCGGTGCTGGGCATCTGCTACGGCATGCAACTCGCCTGCCACTTGATGGGCGCGGAAGTCAAGAGCGGGCACGCACGCGAGTTCGGACGGGCGGCGTTGGAGATCACATCGCAAGCCGGGCTGTTCAAAGCACTGCCCCAGGCGACCAGCGTGTGGATGAGCCACGGCGACCAGGTCCACGACGCGGGGCATCAGTTCGAGACACTGGCCAGTACGCCGACGTGCCCCAACGCGGCGGTGCGGCACAAGACGCTGCCGTTCATGGGCGTGCTGTTCCACCCGGAAGTGACGCACACACCCCACGGCGTCGAAATTCTGCAGAACTTCGTGTACGAAGTCTGCGGCTGCCGCGGTACCTGGAAGATGGCGGGGTTCCTCGAGAACGAGATCGCGCGGGTGCGCGACGTGGTGGGCAACGCGCGGGTGATCTGCGGGCTGTCGGGCGGCGTGGATTCGAGCGTGTGTGCGGCGCTGCTGGCCAAGGCGGTCGGATCGCAGCTGACGTGCGTCTTTGTCGACAACGGCCTCCTGCGCAAGAACGAGCGGCAGCTCGTCGAGACGACATTCCGAGACCACTTCGATACGGATCTGCGCGTGGTCGATGCGGAGAAAGAGTTTCTGGGCGACCTCGTCGGCGTGACCGATCCGCAGGAAAAACGCAAGCGCATCGGTCGGCGCTTCATCGAGGTGTTCAAGTCGGCGACGCGCGACATCAAGGACGCGAGGTTCCTCGCACAGGGAACGCTGTACCCCGACGTGATCGAGAGCGGGCACAACGCGGCGGGCACGAGCGCGGGCATCAAGCTGCACCACAACGTGGGCGGGCTGCCGCCGAAGCACGAACTCGGGTTTGATCTGGTGGAGCCGCTGCGCGACCTTTTCAAGGACGAGGTGCGAAGGCTCGGAGAAGTGCTGGGATTGCCGCCCAAGATCGTGTGGCGTCACCCCTTCCCCGGCCCGGGCCTGAGCGTGCGCGTGCTGGGCGAAGTGACGCGGACGAAGCTCGACGTGCTGCGCGACTGCGACGAGATCCTGCTCGAAGAAATCATCGCGGCGGACTTGTACGACAAGACCAGCCAGGTGTTCGCCGTGCTGCTGCCGGTCAAGAGCGTCGGCGTGATGGGCGACGGGCGCACCTACCACAACACGGTGGCGATCCGCGCGGTCGAGACGCAAGACTTCATGACGGCGGACTGGGCACGGATCCCGTACGCCGTGCTCGCGAATATCTCCTCGCGCATCATCAACGAGGTCAAGCCGCGCGAAGGCGAGGGCGTGAACCGGGTGGTCTACGACATCTCGAGCAAGCCGCCGGCGACGATCGAGTGGGAATAACGCGGTTTGGACGCACGGATCGCCTGTCGAAACCACTTGCCTGCGGGCACTTTGCGCTCGATAATAGTGGTATGAGCGTGGTCACTCCCGCCAACCTGACTGTGCCGCCGGACCTCGCCCGTGACTTGGAGAATCAAGCCAAGGGCATGGGGATGTCGGTGGTCGCGTACCTGCGGTTCCTGATGCGTGTGGAAGCCCGGAAGCACGACGCGGCGTTTGTCGACGCCGCCAAGTTCGTGTTCTCGAAGTATCCCAACACGCTCAGGACCCTTGCCCAGTGACCGTTCAGCCCATCGCCAAAGAGCCGCGCTTCATCACCCTCGAAGAGGCCTTGTCGCTTCACGAGTCGGCGATCGATGCGCACGGCGGGTCGTACGGAATCCGCGATCAAGGACTGCTGGAGTCCGCGTTGGCCGCACCGCGCCAGGGCTTCGGCGGCCAGTACGCCTACGCCTTCCCGCACGAGATGGCGGCGGCGTATCTGTTTCATCTGTGCAAAAACCACGCATTCATCGACGGGAACAAGCGCATCGCTTGGGTCAGTGCGGTTTTCTTCATGCGCGTGAACGGGTGGAGCGTGCTGGCGGATGAGCAAGAGGCGATCCAGGTTGTTCTGCGCGTGGCGACCGACGAGATGGACAAGCCGGCGGTCGCCTCGTGGCTCGTACGAGTCGCTCGACCACGATGCTCGCTCGAGCTCCGGACCTTTTTCTTCGCGCTCACTTTTGAGGAGATTCTACGCAAGCGACAAGAACTCATGGCAGGAAGCAATGACGAGTTCAATGCGAGTTTGGACGATGCGATCAAGGCGCTCCCGTTCTTGCGCGAGTGGTCCAAGACGATTCAAAGCGCACATGACAGGAATGACTCGGGAGCAGTGAAGACCTATGCCAACGACTTGGGTCTCTTTTTGACGCTCTACCGCATCGCCGAAGACATGGGCTACGAGTGGTGACCCCCGCTCCGCAACCCACGCCCCAGGCCCACACCATCCGCGTCGCCGCGGCGTCGCGGACCTACGACGTACTCGTCGCGCCGAAGGTGCTTCACTCGCTCGGCGAGCATCTCAGGCGCGTCACTCCGGCAAAGCGAGCCCATCTCATCACCGATGCCGTGATCCCCAACGCGCTCCTGGCCACCGCCCGCGCTTCGCTGGAATTCGCTGGCTACGCCGTCACCATCTCGACAACCCCCGCCGAAGAACGCCACAAATCGCTCGACGCCGCCCAGCGCCTCCTCTCCGAACTCCTCGCCGCCGGGCACGAACGCACGGACCCCGTCGTCACGCTCGGCGGCGGGATCGTCACCGACCTCGCCGGCTTCGTCGCCGCCACCTACCGCCGCGGCGTGCCGGTCGTCCACTGTCCCACCACGCTGCTCGCGATGGTCGACGCCGCCGTGGGCGGAAAGAGCGGTGTCAATCTGCCGCTCTCCCGAGCCACGACCACGGGGGGCACGAGTCCGTCTTCCGAGTCGTGCCCGCTATCGCTCATGAAGAACATGGTCGGCGCGTTCTGGCAGCCGCATCTCGTGCTGTGCGACGCCGACGCGCTGGCGTCGCTCCCGGCGCGACACCTTCGCGCGGGGATGGCCGAGTGCCTCAAGCACGCATTGCTCGCCGCCGGGCTCCCCGCCGGTGCCGGTCAGGACGCCGCGCTGTGGCGGTGGACGCTCGACCACCTCGATGCGGCGCTGGCACTCGACCACGCCGCGATGTCCGAGCTGATCGCACGCAACATCGCGGTCAAAGCCGCCGTCGTCGCCAGCGATGAACGTGAGGAAGCCCCCAGCGCCGCCGGCGGGCGCGCGCTGCTCAATCTCGGACACACCTACGCCCACGCGATCGAAACCCTCGAAGGACTCACGCCGCTGGGGCAGGCATCCAGCCCGCCATCCACTCGGCACGCCTTACCCCCCGATTCACCTCCGGCCGCACCCTTCACACTGCACCACGGCGAAGCCGTCGCCCTCGGCCTCATCGCCGCGGCATTCGCTTCGGCCCAGCTCGGATGGCTGAGCGCAGCAGACGCCCAGTTGGTGCGCGACGCCGTGGCGCGGGCCGGTCTGCCGATCGCGCTGCGCGGCCTGCCCACGAACGAACTGCTCCGCCAGCGGATGATGCACGACAAGAAAACCGCCGGGGGCGCGCTGCGGGTGATCCTCCTCAAGCGACTCGGCGAAGCGTCGGTGGTCGAACGCCCGGACGCCGGGGTAGTCGATGCGGGGTGGGATGCGATTCGCCAGTGACACGTTCACAGCCGCCGCCATCAGATCAAAGCAACCGAACCCGCCGCTCGCGCGTGCCGTAGGAACGCCGACGCACGCATGGCCGAACCGACCAAACGATTCCCGCGCCCCCTGATCGCATTCGTCGCATTGTGGGGCGGGCTGGTCGCACTTGGAGTCGTCATGCGAGTCGGTTCCGAGTCGCAGTTGCTCGCGCCGCTTCTCGAATACGTGGTCCGCATCGGATCGAACACGTTGGACCTCGCCGCCGCGCCGGGGTGGCTCGCCATGCGCGCGGCGGGCGTCGGTGCCGGGGACCTGAAAGCACTCGCTGTCGCGCACGGGATTTCCTGGGCCGTGTGGCTGGCGCTGGTGTGGCTTGCATTCCGGGTGACGCGAGGGTCGCGCACGCGCCACGAGCCCGAGGCCGATTCGACAGCCGTCTCCCGGCGTACGTTCCTCGCCCGCGGCGTGGGCGCGATGGGCGCGGGCGTGGTCGGTGTCCCGGGCGCGATGGCCACCGCCACAGAGCCCTGGGGACTCCGCCTGACGCGCCAACGGGTGGCCATCGCCGACCTGCCGCACGGGCTCGACGGCTTGCGCATCGGCTTTCTCGCCGACACCCACCTGGGGCGCTTCGTGCCGTCGTCTCACATCGCACGGGCGATCGAAATGCTCGGGGAGTTGAAGCCTGACGTGTTTATCCTCGGGGGCGACTATGTCAAGGACGACCCTCGCTTCCTCGCGCCGGCGGCGCGAATGTTCCGGCCGATTGTCGACAGCGGGCGGCCCGTGCTCGCCGTGCTGGGCAACCACGACTACTACGCCGGCGCGCCCGGATGCCTGGACGCCCTCCGCGCGGTCGGCGTGACCACGCTCGTGAACCAGCGTGTCTACATCACCGATGATCGCGCCCTCGCGATGAGTTCCCCAGGCGGCCCGTGTCTGTGCATCGCGGGGGTCGACGACCTGCTCGAGGGCGTCCCCGATTTCGGCGCGGCGCTCGACGGCGTCGCCGAAGAAACCGCGCGCATCGTCGTCAGCCACAACCCGGACCTCGCTGAATCTCGCGACGCCCTGTCGCGGCGCATCGACCTCATGCTCAGCGGACACACCCACGGCGGTCAGGTGCGCCTCCCGCTCATCGGCGCCCCGATCGTGCCGTCGCGGTACGGCCAGAAGTACGCCCAGGGGCTGGTGCGCGGGCCGGGCTTCCCGGTGCTGGTGACAACCGGCGTGGGGATGTCGCTGGCGCCGCTGCGTTGGGGTGTGCCGGCGGAGGTGGTGGAACTCACGCTGGTGCGGGGGGATTGAGGGAAGTGGTCGAGGGGCAGAGACGTCGAGTGGATCGCAATCGCGCTCTCACTCGACCACTCGACCACTTGGCCACTCGACCACTTGGCCACTGGACCACTTCCCCCGAGCCGCTCCCTCGCGGTCGCCTTTCAGTTGCTCACCGCGCCGGCTCGAGCCTTGCGTACTGCAAGACAAGCGTCTTGGGCCCCACATCGCGGAACGAGATGCGGGCCCGCGTGTTCGCCCCGATCCCGGTCACAGCCTCGATGCGCCCCACCCCGAACTGCGGGTGGCGCACGAGCGAGCCAACCGGGAACGGCGAACTCGGCGAGTTGCGTCCCGCGAATTCGGTGGTGAACGTGCCGCGGGTCTTGCCCCAGGTCGGGGTATCCGACGGCGCGGCGTCAGGGTCGAAGGGCTGGTCTTCTTCGTCTTCGTGCCGCGCGCCGAAGGACGACGACTCGTCGGAGAGATCGGTGAGTGCGACGCCGTCCTTGGGCAGTTCACTGAGGAATCGGCTGGGGATGGTGCGCTCCATCAGCCCGCGCTGGGTGCGGTACTTGGCGCTGGTGATGATCAGCTTCTCCATCGCGCGGGTGATGCCGACGAACATCAGGCGGCGCTCTTCCTCCACAGCGGGATCGGAGTCCATGGCACGCATGCTGGGGAGCAGACCCTCTTCGAGCCCGATGATCGCCGCCGCGTGGAACTCGAGCCCTTTCGCCGCGTGCAGCGTCATCAGCGTCACCGCACCGCGCTCGGGGTCCACCTTGTCGGCGTCGGCGACGAGCGAGACGGATTCGAGGTAGGCACGAAGCATGGCGAGCAGCGGCGGGACGAACGGCGCCTTTGGTGCCGCACCGGTCGGCGTGGCGGAGACTTCCTCGCCGTCGCTGGCGAGATCGGCCAGGAAATCGACCTCGGCATCGTCCTGCGTCTCTCCCGAGGCAGGCTGGAAGCCTGCCCCACCGGAACCCACGCGCTCCCCGCTCTTCTCCGCGGCCTCCGCGTTCTCCGCGTTGAACCCGCCCTTCAGTGCTTCCTCGGAAAACACCGGGTCGTTCGCGGCGTCGTACTCCTGCTCGAACTCGAGCGCCGACGTCACAACCTCGTCCAGATTGTCGACCTTGTCGGCATCGGCTTCGTCCTTCTCGCCGGCCTTCTTGTAGTGCTCTTCGAGGCCGGATTCCTTGATGATCTGCGAGACCAGATCGTGGAGCGTCGACGCGAGCTGCGACCCCATGAAGCTGCCGGCGCCGGTCCAACCGTCGACCATGCCGACGAACTTCCGCACGGCGTTGACGGCGGCGCTGCCCAGCTCAACACCGCCAAGGCCCGCGTGGGCGCACTGGCGCATCGCCTCGAACAGCGTGATCTGGTGTGCGGCGGCGATGGCGTCGAGGCGTTCGATCGCGGCGGGGCCGATCTTGCGGGCGGGTTTGTTGACGATGCGGCGCAGCGACACATCGTCGGCGGGGTTGGCAACCACGCGCAAGTAGGCGATGGCGTCCTTGACCTCCTCACGCTGGTAGAACGCGGTGCCTCTGGCGATCACATAGGGGATCGACGCGGCGCGGAGGGCGTCTTCCATCACGCGCGAGAGCGAGTTGTTGCGGTAGAAGACGGCGGTGTCGCGCCAGGATGGGGAGAGACCCGGCGTCTCGGGTGAAGACCCAGTAAGAGAAGAGTCGGCTCGGAGAGGCGACGCACCGGTGCCGGCGACAACGCCCCGCAGCCACTGCATTACCTCGTGCGCCTCGTGCCGCTCGTCGCGGCACAGCAGCATGCGCGGCTTCTCGCCGCCGGGCTTCTTCGTGAACAGGTCCTTGTGCTTGCGCTTCTTGTTGTTGCGGATCAGCGTGTCGGCGGCGTGCAAAATCGGCGCGCGCGAACGGAAGTTCTCGCCCAGCGGGATCACCTTGGCCCCCGCGTAGGTGTCTTCGAAATCGAGAATGTTCGAGATGTCGGCACCACGCCAGCCGTAGATGGACTGATCGGGGTCGCCGACGACGCAGACATTGGGTTGTCGGTCGGCGCGGTCACGCCCCACGAGCAGCGTCGAGAGAACGAACTGCACCTTGTTGGTGTCCTGGTACTCGTCGATCATCAGGTAGCGCCACCGGCCCTGAACCTCCTCGCGGGCCTCGTCGCTCTCCTTGAGCATGCGGACCGTCAGGACGAGCAAGTCGTCGAAGTCGACAGCGTTGGCGGCACGGAGGGCACGCTCATACGCCTCGTAGACCTTGGCGATGGCGCGGGTGTTGAAGTCGTACGCCGACGCCGTGAATGCCGCGGCGTCCATCAGGTCGTTCTTGGCGGCGGAGATGTGCGAAAGCACGGTCCGCGGCGGCCAGTTGCTGGTGCTCATCCCCAAGTCGGTGATCACACGCTTCACGAGCGATGCCTGGTCGTCGCTGTCGTAGATCGTGTAGTCGCCCTTCAAGCCCCAGCCCGGGCGGCCTTCCATGAAACCCGCATACTTCCGGAGCAGCCGCGCGCACAGCGCGTGAAAGGTGGTGACGGTGAGACCGCGGAGGAGCCTCTCGGCACCGGCCGCCCCACCGCCGCGAGCGGCGAGCGGGCCCTCGGTGATCAGGTGGTTCACCCGCTCACGCATCTCGCCGGCGGCCTTGTTCGTGAACGTCAGCGCCAGAATCTGCCACGGCGGCACACCCATCGACAGCAACCAGGCAACACGGCGCGTAATGACACGCGTCTTCCCGCTCCCCGCCGCCGCCAGCACGAGCACCGGCCCTTCGGTCGTCGTCACCGCCTTCTTCTGCTGCTCGGTGAGGCCGGCGAGCAACGCCGCCGAGACATCCGCCGAGCCCACGTCGGTCGAGAGCTCGCGGGCGGGCGGGCTGTTCAGGCTGTCGAGAATCTCGTGCATGTGGGGTGGCGTGGCGGTGCGAAGGATCAGCGTAGCGGGGAGGCACGCTGGGGGCTGGCGCTCAGCCATCTTGCACGAGCCCGCGAGCGGGCTTCTACTACCGGGATGGACACCTCAACCGCCGCCGTGCTGCCGCCGCTAAATCTGGAAAAGTGGGTCCGCGCCAACGCGAAGCACCTCAAGCCGCCGGTGAGCAACAAGCAGCTCTTCACCGGCTCTGACGACGTGATCGTGTTCGTCTCCGGCGGGCCGAACACACGCAACGACTTCCATGTCAACCCGACCGAAGAACTGTTCTACCAGCTGAAAGGCGACATCGCGGTGCGGATCCGTCCGCTCGACGGATCGAAGCCGCGCGAGGTGGTGATCAAGGAGGGCGAGCTCTTCCTGCTACCCCGGTGGGTCCCGCACCGCCCGCAGCGACCGGCGGGGACGGTGGGGCTCATCGTCGAGTTCCCGCGCCCCCGCGGCCAGAAGGACGGGCTCCGCTGGTACTGCCCCGAGTGCGACACGCTTGTTCACGAAGCACGGTGGCGGCTCAAGAAGATCGACGAAGACCTCAAGACCATCATGCACGCGTTCTGGGGCGGGCCGGAGAAGCGGAGAACATGCAAGGGCTGCGGGTATGTGATCCAGCAGGCGGGTGCGATCAAGCTGTCGGGCGGGAAGGTGCGCGCGGCGCGGGCGTGAGGCAGCAGTGCGAGCGGAGCGCCTGATGTTGAGCACAGAACGGACGTCGCCAAGTCTGTCACGTCCCGACTCGCACCGCCACGACCGCGTCACATTAAGGACAAAGCTGACCGAAGCGACCGAGGAAGAAAATCAGGTCGTGCGAATCGACTTGACCGTCGCCGTCAAAGTCCGCACGGGCCTGCGGCGTGCCCGGCTGTGGTGCCGAACCGAACCGGGAAAGAAAGTATGTCAGGTCCGGCGTGGCCACCGCGCCGTCGACGTCGAAGTCCGCCCGGCACGCTGGCGGCGGCGGCAGCGCCACCGCGATGTCGAGCATCTGCACGCCCGTGAACACCCCAATCTCCGTGAAGCGGCCCGTGGCGAGATCGACCGACGCAAACGCCTCGACGCCCAGGCGGGTATACGAGGCATACGCCGCGCCGCTCTCCGCCGAGATGTCGAATCCGACGCCCGCGTCAATCACGACGACACCCGAACTGCCGACGGAGTTCCACACGCCCGTCTCGGGGGGCGGCGAACCGCCCGGCCCTCCCTGGATCGCCACGATGTCCAGCGTGAAGTCGTACGCGTAGAGCGTGGTACTAAGCGCGCCCGGTGCGTTGTTTGTATGCGCGACGTCGGCGGCGAAAGGGACCGAGCCCGAGTTGGTGTCGCCGGGAGCCCACGCGAGCGGTTGATCGAACGCCGCCGCGCCGGTGTCGGGGTCGATGCGGACGTTGTAGCCGCTGCCCGTGACCAGACGGATTTCATCGGTGACGGGATTGAAATCCATCGAGAGCCGTGCGTACGGATCGTCTGGGAACGTGAAGCCGGGCCCGACCGGCGTCAGAGCAGCGGTGCCCGGATCGAGCCGGTACAACTGCGCCCGCGCGTCGTCGTTGCTGACCGCGTAGAGCGCGCCGGTCGAGGGCCTGAAGTCGATGCCGCGCACGCCGTGGCGGAGCGGCACCCCGACCAGCGGCCCAACCACCGTGAGCGCGTTCGGGCTCGACGACTCGAACTTCACCAGCGAGAGGCCGGCGAACGCACCCGTGATGCCGTAGATGGTCTCCGCGTTGGCGGGGAGGCAGACCAGAGCCGGGATGAGCGCGGCCAACCGCGTCGCTGCGGAGAGAGCGGGAAAGTCACCAGTGGACATGGGTTGTTCCTTTCTGCCAAGACCCGCGTCGATCGCTCCGCATCCGTGCGGGATATCGCGCGGCGGAGTAACGTACGGATCGCGGCGCGATGTTCCAGGCCCGCACGCGGACCAACGCGAGAATTCCCGAAAACACCAGGCGGAGTTCCGCCAATGGCTGACATGGCGCAGCGTGAGCGGCGCCGCAAGAGTGAGGCACGCATGCTCGATCTGCACACGCACATCCTGCCCCCCCCAGATCGGTGGCCGAAGTGGGCCGAACGGTTCAATGAACAGGGTTGGGTTTCACTCGAGCAGCACAAGCCGTGCTGCGCTCGGATGTGGCGCGACGGCAAGGTATTCCGCGAGATCCAGTCAAACTGCTGGGACGCGACGGTGCGCATAAAAGAGTGCGACGCGTGCCGCGTGCGCGTGCAGGCGCTCAGCACCGTGCCGGTGATGTTCGGCTACGCCGCGAAGGCCGCCCACACACTCGATGTCGCGCGGTGGCTGAACGATCACATCGCCGAGGTGGTGGCGGCGTACCCGACGCGCTTTGTCGGCCTCGGCACCGTCCCGCTCCAGGACCCGCTGCTCGCCATCAACGAACTCGATCGGTGCATGAGCACACTCAACATGCGCGGCGTCCAGATCGGCTCGCACGTCAACCGCTGGAACCTCGACGCCCCCGAGCTCTTCCCGTTCTTCCAGCGCTGCGAGAAACTCGGCGCGGCGGTGTTCGTGCACCCGTGGGACATGCTCGGCTCAGCGGAGATGCCCGACTACTGGATGCCCTGGCTGGTGGGGATGCCGGCGGAGACATGCCGCGCGGTCGTCAGCGTGCTGATGGGAGGCGTGCTCGATCGACTCCCTCGGCTCCGCCTGTGCTTCGCTCACGGCGGCGGCTCGTTCCCCGGCACCATCGGCCGCATCGACCACGGCTTCCACGCACGACCGGACCTGTGCCAGACGAAGACCAAGCACTCGCCCCGCGACTTCCTGCGCGATGAAAAGACGAACCGCCCCGCCGCCTTCTACGTGGATTCATTGGTGCATGACGCGTGGGCGCTGCGCGGCTTGCTGCGCCTGCTCGGGGCCGAACGGGTGGCCCTCGGCACCGACTACCCCTTCCCTCTCGGCGAGATCACCCCCGGCGAACTCATCGCCTCGATGCAAGACCTCGACGACGCGACACGCCAGCGGCTGCTTTGGGAAACCGGGTGGGAGTTCCTCGGCGGCACGCTGCCTCACTCACCCCAGTGAGCCGCGATCCCCGCCGCCAGCCGCACATTCGACCGCACCAGCGCCAAGTTGGCACGCAGTGTCGCACCGCCCGATGCTCGGTGAAGTTCGGCCAGCAGGGCCGGCGTAACATCGCGCCCGGAGACCTCCGCATCAGCCACGGCACGCTCAGCCTCGCGCAGCCAAGCGCCCCAGCGGCCCTCGTCGATCTCATCGGCCTCGGGGATCGGGTTGCACACCAGCACGGCCCGGCCCGTTCGCTTGGTCTCGAACGCGAGAAACGCCGCCAGCTCACGCTCGTCGTCGAAGCGTGCGTCGAGCTTCGCCCCGCTCGAGCGCATATAGAACGCCGGGAACTGGTCGGTGCGGAACCCCACACACGGCACGCCGACGGTCTCGAGCATCTCGCGGGTCGACTCGATGTCGAGCAGCGACTTCACACCGCTGGCGACCACGGCCATCGGAATTCTCGTCAGCGCGACGAGGTCCGAAGAAACATCCCACGCATTGCCGAAGTTCTTGTGGGCCCCGCCCAGACCTCCCGTGGCGAACACCCGCACGCCAGCCGCGGAGGCGAGTTCCATCGTGGTGCTCACGGTGGTCGCCCCGTGCGACCGCGCGTACAGCAGCAGCCCCAGATTCGCCGTATTCGCCTTCGGAACATGCCACGCCGTGAGCAGGTCCGCCAGTTCCTCCTCGTTCAACCCGACGATCGGCACGCCAGCGAGCAGCGCCACCAGCAGTGGCGTGACACCGCGCTCGGCGCACAGGCTTCGCAGCTCGCGGTCCAAGGCGGGCGCTTCGCCCTTGGGGATGCCGTGGAGCAGCAGCGTGGATTCGAGTGCCAC
Organism: Phycisphaerales bacterium; assembly: GCA_046154665.1. Taxonomy (GTDB): domain Bacteria; phylum Planctomycetota; class Phycisphaerae; order Phycisphaerales; family UBA1924; genus JAFLCM01. The sequence continues at coordinate 51,039 of JBJXFG010000106.1, forward strand.
GGCACGGTGCGGGCTGGTTCCGGCTCGGCTGACGGGGTGCATGGCGGTAGGATAGGTGTTCGCCCCGCGGGAAGAGCCCCGCGTCGGCGGGCGCGTAGCTCAACGGCCAGAGCATTCGCCTTACACGCGAAGGGTTCCCGGTTCGAATCCGGGCGCGCCCACTTGTTGGGAAGGCATCGAGGCGGCATCGCATCGATGCATCAAGTCGGAGTGAATCAAGCTTGAAACTGGGCCCAGCAACCACCGCATGAGTCTGGCACTTGACGCGATTTATGGGGTTGTGGCGGTCGCGACAGCGCCGTGGTGGATGCGCAAAGCACGCGGGGGATGGCGCGAACGCTTCGGGCATGTCGAATCGCTGCCGCAGACGCCGACAGGGAAGAAGCGGCTCCTGCTCCACACCGTCTCGGTGGGCGAGACCAATCTCGTGCGCCCGCTGGTGGAGATGCTGACATCGCCGCCCCACGCCGCCACCATCGACCTCGTCATCAGCGCTACCACCGACACGGGCCTCGCCCGTGCCCGCGAGCTGTACGCCACCAAGGCGCACGTCACGCGATATCCGCTGGATGCATCGTGGAGTGTGCGCCGGTTTCTCGACGCCGTGCGCCCCGACGCCGTCGCGCTCACCGAGCTCGAGCTGTGGCCCAACTTCGCCACGCAGTGCGATCATCGCGGCATTCCGATGAGTGTCATCAACGGCCGGCTGAGCGAGCGATCGTTCAAACGTTACCGCTGGATACGGTGGTACCTCGGCGGAGCATTCGCGCAGCTTCGCTTCGCCGCGGCACAAGACGAGGCCTACTGCGCCCGCTTCGTCGCCATGGGTGTACCGCATGACCGTTGCACCGTCGCGGGCACGATGAAGTGGGACGCCGCCCACGTCGGCGACACGGTGCCCGGCGCGGACCAACTGGCCGCCGAGATGGGCATCGACCGCACGCGCCCGCTCATCGTGGCGGGATCGACCGCGCCCGACGAGCACGAACTCCTCCACCGCGCGTGCCCGGACGGCGTGCAACTGCTGTGCGCGCCCCGGCGTCCCGAGTGGTTTGACGCCGCCGCGGGAGCGCTGAGCACGCCGAACGCCGGTAGCCCAGCAGCGCCGCCCGCCGCATCGTGCGTACGCCGCTCGCGCCCCGGCATCGGTGACCCCGCACGCCGCAGATTCGTCCTCGACACCATCGGCGAACTCCGAATGGCCTACGCCCTCGCCGACGTCGTCGTCGTCGGACGCTCCTTCGGCACGCTCTACGGCTCGGACCCCATGGAGCCCGCGGCCCTCGGCAAGCCGGTGGTCATCGGCCCCAGCGTCGCGGACTTCGCCGCGACCGTCGGCGCGATGAAGCGCGACGGCGCAATCATCCAGACCACCCGCGACGCCCTCGCCGCCGAGCTCGCTTCGTTGTGCGTTGACGCACCACGCCGCGCCGAACTCGCCGAGCGGGCCCGCGCGTGTGTGCTCGCCCATCAAGGGGCCACGCGAAGGCACCTCGATCTCCTGCTGAAGATGCTCCGAGAAAACGAGCCTAGAGCGTAAGCCAGTGAGCTGAGGACCGCAGATGTTTCACCGGCGCGGGCGGCCGTCACCGACACGCCAAACTCGCCGTTCATGTGCTTCATGGACGCAGCAATAATGCCCTCCCGATTCCCCTGCCCCGCCCCCGCCCCTGCGCCCACCACTCCTCACCACCGACGCCGGAGACTTGGTTGACCGCCATCCCCTCGACATCCTCAAGACTCGCCGCCGCCCGCGCCCAGCGCATCGTCGTGAAGGTCGGCTCGGCGGTGCTCACCGGCGGCGCACCAACGCTCGACCGCGCCTACCTGCACGACCTCGCCGCCCAGATTGCCGGACTCACACGCGAGGGCCGGCGCGTCATCGTGGTCAGCAGCGGCGCGGTGGCCACCGGGCTGGCCCCGCTCAAGATGACCTCGCGCCCGCGCGACGTCGCCGGCCAGCAGGCCGCCGCCGCCGCCGGCCAGCCGCTGCTAATGAGCCTCTGGAACGAGGCCTTCGCCGTGCGCTCCGTCAGCGTGGCCCAGGTCCTGCTCGGCCGCGGCGACTTCGACTCACGCGAGCGCTTCCTCAACATCCGCAACTGCCTCTCGCGCCTGCTCGAGCACGGTGCCGTCCCCATCATCAACGAGAACGACACCGTCGCCACCGATGAGATCTCCCTCGGCGACAACGACCTCCTCAGCGCCAAAATCGCCGCCGCGGTCCAGGCCGAACTGCTCGTCATCCTCACCGGCGTCGGCGGCGTGCTGGATTCTGCGGGCAACGTCGTGTCGGAATCGGCGGGTGTCGAGCCGCTGCTGCCGCTGGTCCGCACCGAGAAGTCCGCCCAGGGCCGCGGCGGCATGACCAGCAAACTCGCCGCCGCACGCGCCGCCAACCTCAGCGGCGTGTCCACCATCATCGCACAGGGCCGCCCCGCCGACTCCTTCGCTCGAGCCTGCCGCGGCGAGAACGTCGGCACGCTGATCGCCGCGCCGAGCACTTGCGGCGGCAGCGCCGAGGCTCGCATCGCCGGCAAGCGCGTGTGGATCGGCCTCGGCGTGACGCCGACGGGCGCGATCCTCATCGACGACGGCGCCGCGAGAGCGGTCCGCGAGAAGGGTGCTTCGCTGCTGGCGCGGGGTATCACCGGCGTGCAGGGCGATTTCGAGGTCGGCGACGCCGTCCACGTCCGCCAAGCCTCAACCGGGCGCGACATCGCCCGCGGCCTGAGCAACTTCTCTTCACGCGAGGCGCTCAAGATCGTCGGTGTCGAATCATCACGCTTCGAAGAAGTCCTCGGGCGACAGGCCCACGAAGAGGTTGTCCACCGCGACAACATGGTGGTCGGCGAGTGACCGCCTTCGCTTTCCGACCGGTCAGTCCGAGGGCTTCTCAATCTCGTGCAGCCCCGGGATGCTGCGAAACGCAATGCGCGAAGGCGCGGCGTCCTTCGCCTGCTGCATCGCCCCCAGGTACACCGTGCTCGGGCCGTACTTGCTGTTGAGCTTGTCCATCACGTCCGACAGCTCGCTCGCACGCCGCTCATTCTCGAACAGCGGCAGCGTGCGGCTGTGCTCGGCGACAAGGCCGTGCAGCGTGACACCGACGGTTCGCGTGCTGACGTGCGCCAGCTCCCGCGGGCGTGCAGCCCACATGCTGGCGAACGCATCGACGAGCCCCGGCGTGTCGCGACGATCACCAAGCCGCGCGACGCGGTGCCACCGCGTCCGGTCCGTGTGCCGCGTCCACACCGTCATCTCGCCCGCGGCGTACCCCAGCGCACGGGCCCGCGCCGCCGCCTTCTGAAGAAGCCGCAACGCCACGGCGCGGGTGGCTTCAGGCCCGCGCTTCTCGGGCGCAAGCACATGCTGATGCCCGATGCTTCGCCGCGGCGTCTCGGACTCTTCGTGCGACTCCTCACCGCGGAGCCACGCGTACCAAGCCGCACCGACAACGCTCTTCCACAGTGCGACCATCTCGGAGCGCGACTTCGCGCACAACTGCTCGACGCTCGTCACCCCCGCCGCGTTCAGCCGCGCCAGCATCCGCGGCCCGATCCCCGCGAAATCGTCGAGCTCCAACCGGTACAGCGCGCGCGGCAGGTCCGCCTCATCGAGCACCACCAGCCCGTCGGGTTTCATCATGTCGGACGCCGTCTTGGCCAGCATCCGGTTGGGCGCGATCCCGATCGAGCACCGCATCGTCTCGCCGACATGCGACGCGATCGACCGCTTCACCCGAAGCGCCACCGCCCGGGCCGCCTCCGGCGACCGCTCGCTCGGCGCCAGCCGGCACGACATCTCATCGATCGAATGCACGGCGCCCACGGGGATGACGCCGTCGATCGCCTCGATCAGCCGGTGATGCACGCGGACATACTCCCCCGTGCGCGAGCGGACCAGCACCAGCCCCGGGCACATCCCCCGAGCCTCGCCCACACGCGTCCCCGTGCGCACGCCGAAGGCCTTGGCCTCGTAGCTCGCCGCGATCACACTGGTGAAATCGCTCTCAAGCGGCACCACGGCAACGGGCCTGCCGCGCAACTCGGGCCGAAGGTGCTGCTCGACCGAGGCGAAGTACGAGTTGAAATCGATGAAGAGGGTGGTGAGGGGCATGGGCACGCCTTCAGACCACGAACTCTATCGGCCTTGCTGAGGGTCGACACCGGAGCATCGAGGCGATGCCATCGATGCTCCGGCGTCCATTCGCATCAAGCCAGTGTGACCGTTGCGAAACGACCGATGCCGGCACTCAATACGCCGCACACGCCATCACCGCCTCCGCAATCCGGTCCGCGTTCGGCAGATACTCCAGCTCAAGCTTGTAGTACGGCATCACCGTGTCGAACCCGCACACCCGCTGCACCGGCGATTTCAGGCTCAGGAAGCAGTGCTCCTGCACCACCGTTGCGATCTCCGAAGCCATGCCGCACGTCTTCGGTGCCTCCTGCACCACCACGCAGCGCCCGGTCTTCTGCACGCTCTCGATGATCATGTCCTGATCAAACGGGTAGATCGTCCGCAGATCGATCAGCTCAACCGAAATGTCCTCCGGCAGCTTGTCCATCGCCTCGATGCACTGCAGCACGCTCGCGCCCCACGAGACAATCGTGAGATCGCTGCCACTCTCGACCATCTTGGCCTTGCCGATGGGCACCGTGTATTCCTCTTCCGGCACCTCTTCGCGGAACGCGCGATAGATCCGCTTGGGCTCGAAGAACACCACCGGGTCCGGGTCGCGGATCGCGGAGATGAGCAGCCCCTTGGCGTCATACGGCGACGCCGGCATCACCACCTTCAACCCCGGCGTGTGCGCGTAAATCGCCTCGGGCGAGTCCGAGTGCAGCTCGGGCGCGTGGATGCCACCCCCGACCGGCACCCGCACCGTCAGCGGGATGGTCACCGCCCCGCGCGAACGCGTGCGGTAGCGGGCCGCGTGATTCGTCAGTTGGTCGTACGCCGGCCCGAGGAAACCCTCGAACTGAATCTCGGGGATCGGCCGCAACCCTGCCATGGCCAGCCCGATGGCCGTGCCCATGATGCCCGACTCGGCGAGCGGCGAATCGACGACGCGATCGGCCCCAAAGCGGGCCTGGAGGCCTTCGGTGACGCGGAACACGCCGCCGTTCTTGCCGACATCCTCGCCGAGGATGATGACGCGCTTGTCGGCCTCCATTTCCTGTGCGAGGGCGAGATTAATGGCTTGGACGAGGGTGAGTTGGGGCATTGGTTGGGCTGGGCCTTGGGTCTTGGGTCAATCGGGCGGGCCAGATGATCTGCGTCAACCCGCCTTGCGGCGGACGATCCCATGATCCTCGAACCACCGGGTCAGAAAGAGCGAAACCGCATAGACCAGTTGGGGGCTGAGGCGGTCGCCCCGCGGCAGATTCATCGCCGCTTCGACCAACTGATGATCGATCTGGTCCTGCATCACCTCGACGCGCCGTCCATCGGGATAGACCTCGAACATCCGGGCACCGTTGGCCAGACGCTCGTTGTAGTAGCCGCGCACAGGCTTGCCGCCAGGCTTGGGCTTGCGGCGAACACTCGGCTTTTTCTTAGTGGCCTTCATACTCGTTCCGTTCGTGTCTCGTGGCTTTCCTCGCCGAGATGATACGCACGACGCCTTCCTCGTCCGCAATGCACACCGCAAGGACGCGGCCGAAGCCCGAGATTCCGATGACCTTGTAGCGGTCCTCCTCCGCGAAGTGCTTGTGGTCGTACGACAACTGGTGACGACGGTCCTGGAACACTGTCAGTGCCTCAGCGAAGTGAACGCCGTGCTTTCTGGCATTCCGCTCCGCCTTCGACGGGTCCCACTCGAACTGAAGCCGAGAATCACTCACCTCCTCAGCGTCTCCGTCACCGGATACTCATTGAGCGAAGCCGTCCGCATGCTCTCGCGCTGCCGCACCAGTTCCGCCGGCAGTTCGGCGTACGAGTAGTCGAAGATGTCCGCGACCGCCGGTGCCTCGATCCCCTCGGCACGCTTCACCACCGCGTCCACGATCTCCTTCGCCCGCGCTTCCATCTCGCTCTGCTTCTTGTCGTTCCACAGTTTCTTGGACTCGAGGTACTTCCGCGTGCGGATCAGCGGGTCTTTCTTGGCCCACTTGTCAACCAACGCCTGGTCGCGGTACCGCCGCGCATCGTCCGCCGTGGTGTGGTCGCCCAGCCGGTACGTGATCGCTTCGATGAACACCGGCTGATTCTCTTCCACCGCCGTCTTGAGCGCGTCGCGCGTCACCTTGTACGACGCGAAGATATCGTTCCCATCGATCTGGTAGCTCGGCATCCCGTACGCCAGACCCTTCTGCGCGATCGTCTCCGACCCCGTCTGAATCTCCCGCGGCACGCTGATCGCCCAGAAGTTGTTCTGGCAGAAGAACACCACCGGCAGCTTCAATGCCGACGCGAAGTTCATCGCCTCGTGAACGTCGCCCTCGCTGGTCGCGCCGTCGCCGAAGAACGTCACCGCCGCGGCGCCGGTCTTCTGGTACTTCTGCGCCCACGCGATCCCCGCCGCGTGCAGCGGCTGCGTCCCGATCGGGATCGCAATCGGCAGGATGTTCACGCCCTCGGGGATCTTGTTGCCGCGCTCGTCGCCCATCCAGTGCAGCAGGATGTGCTCCATCGGCAGCCCGTTGAGGAACAGCGCCAGGTTTTCGCGGTAGCAGGGGCAGATCCAGTCGATGCTGCCACGCTTCTTGATGGCGTAACCAGCCCCGGCGGGCCCGGCCTCCTGCCCCTTGTTCTGCGGGTAGGTGCCCATGCGCCCGGAGCGCTGCAACTTGAAGGCGATCTCGTCGTAATGACGCGAGATCGACATCTGCTCATAGAGGAACGCCACCTCGTCGTCCTTGAGGGTGTCTTTGGCAAGCGCCGTGTCGAGCTTGCCCTGCTCATCGAGGATCTGGATGTGCTCGACTTTTCCGGTATAGACAGTTTTCTTCGGCATGGGAGGGCTCTTAACGCGGAGATCGCGGAGGGCGCGGAGGAATGCAGAGAGAGAGAGAGAGAGAGAGAGAGAGGGGGGGAACTGGGCTAGGTCGACGACCTTGTGAACGCGCGGCGCTTGACGCCGTCCATCAAGACTTTGGCGTGGAAGTTGATCAGGAGTCCGACGGGAAGTTTCGCGAGTCTGAGATACGAGAGCAACTGAGCCTCGTGGACAGGGTGAAGTTCGTCAACAGCCTTGATCTCCACGAGGACCAAGCCCTCGACAACCATATCCATTCGATACCCGCAATCGATCACACGCCCCTTGTACTCGACCGGAAGTGCGACTTGGCGGCCGACGGCGAGCTCGGCTCGTTGCAGTTCGTCGAACAAACACATCTCGTACGCGGATTCGAGCAGCCCGGGCCCGAGGTGCCGATGGACTTCAACAGCGGCGCCGAGCACACGCCGTGTCAACTCCTCATGTTCCAGCACGCCCGAAGACTCCTTTCACGCACTGAAATCACGCCTCTTCTCCGCCCACTCTTCTGCCTTTCTCCGCGCTCTCCGCGAACTCCGCGTTCGATCCTCCGAACTACCGCACGCCAGCATACTTCTCGCCCGGGAACTGCTTGATCCCATCCTGCCTCAGCACCTTGCCGGTGCCCTTGGCGCTCGGGCTCTTCTCGGGAATCGAGAACTGGTTGTTCGGCAGCGTGTCGTTGTACGCCATCGCCGCCGCCGCCGCCTTCCGCATCGAGGTGTCGGCGTTCTCGGCCAGGCCGCGCCAGCATTCCTTGATCGCCAGTTCAGCCAGATCAAGGAAATGCAGCGCCGACTGGCGGTCGCGCTCGAACTCGACGCCCTCCTCGCCCGCGCGGACCTGCTGGTCGAGCTTGCTCAGCGTGCAGGTCATGGCGTGCAGGTACATCGCCGCGTCGGCGATCCGCGCCTGGATCGTCTGCCGATCCAGAATCTTTTCCTCGTGCTCCTTGCTGGCGAGCTTGAACTGGTGGGCGTGCTCCTGCACCAGCAGTTCCAGCTTCCGCGCCCACGCGTCCAGGCTCGGGTGCAGCCTGGTAATCCGCGGCGGGGCCTTCTTCACGCCCAGGAACAGCTCCAGCGCCAGCGGGATCGCCTTGCCCGCCACGCCGGGCTTCAGGATGCCCTTCAGGCCCATGATCGCGTTGCCGATCAGGCCCTTGTTCTTGTCGGGGCCACAGATGTCCTTGATGCCGATCATCTGCTCGGCAAGGGCCTTGCCGCCGTAGGCGAAGATGAACGACTGCATCACCTCGTTCGCGCCCTCGACGATGATGTTGATCCGCGAGTCGCGGAAGATCCGCTCGACCTCGTTCTCGGTCATGTACGACTCGCCGCCCATGATCTGCACGGCGTCGTTGACCGCCCGCCACCCAAACTCCGAGCAGAACGTCTTGCACACCGCGGTCTCGATGCGGATGTCCGGGTCGTGCCGATCAAGGAACCCGGTGGTCATGTACAGCATCGCGTCCATCGCGTAGCAGTACGCGCTCATGCGGGCGATCTTCTGCTGCGTCAGGTCAAAGTCTGCCAGTGGCCGCTGGAACTGGTACCGCGTGCGGCCCCACTTAATGGCCTGGTTCATCGCCGCCGTGGCCCCGCCCAGCATCCCCGCCGACAGCGTGCAACGCCCGTAGTTCAGGCACGTCAGCGCGACATTCAGCCCCTTGCCCTCTTCGTGCAGCAGGTTGCTCTTAGGCACGCGCACGTTGTGGAAGCGAATGCGGGCCTGCCAGGTGCCGCGGATGCCGCACTTGCTGCGGTTCTTCTGGAAGATGTCCACCCCCTCCATCTCGGGGTGGCACACCAGCGCGCTGACGCGCTCGACCTCTTTGCCGTCCTTGCCCTTGATCTTCTGCTTGGCCATGACGGTGAACAGCCCGGAGATCGCCCCCGAGGTGGCCCATTTCTTCTCGCCGTTGAGGATGTAGAACTCCCCGTCCTCGGTTTTTTCGCAGCGGGTTTCCTGCCCGCCCGCATCGCAACCGACATTGGGCTCGCTCAGACAGAATGCGCTCACCCAGTCGCTGCAGAGGTGGGGCAGCCATTTGGCTTTCTGCTCCGTGTTCCCGAACAGCATGACGGCCTTGCAGCCGATCGACTGGTGCGCCGAAACCAGCACCGCCGTCGAACCGCAGTACTGCCCGATCTTTTCGAGCACGCGCACATACGACGCGACGCCCATGCCCAGACCGCCGTACTCCTTGGGGATGGTCATCCCCATCACCCCCATCTTGAACAGGCGGTCGATCACCCAGCGGGGGATCTCCTGGTCCTGGTCGATCGATACCGACGGATGCTCGGTGCGGAGATACTCATCAAGCTCGGCAATCAGCTGGTCGCACCGCTGCGTCTCCGCCGCGTCCGCCTTCGGATAAGGGAACACCAGCTCTTCGCGGAAGTGCCCCCAGAACAGGTTCTGCACGAAACCCATCTCAGAGGGATCAGGCCCCAGCAGCACCTCGGCGTCGGCGATCATCTGCGCGTCCCGCGCCGAGATGCCCTTCATGCTCTTCAGGTCCGCCTTGATCTGCTGAGACATCGTCGAAATCTCCACAAAGGGATGGGAATGACAGCGCCGGGGAACGAATCCCCAAGACGAACGCCACCCCGCCGTCGGAACTCAATCATAGCCCGAGCCGGAGCGCGTCGAGCGCTTTGAGAGGCGTCGCGGCGGGTCGCCGCTCCGAAGCAAGCCGCGCCAAGCAGAACCCCGACCGTGAGGAAGGGGTCGCAAAGGTCTTCAAGACTGGAGCAAGACCCCGACCACACTGGCACTCGGTGAAGCGTTCTACTTCGCCTTCGATTTCTCGAAGAACGCCGCGATCGCCGCTTTCCCCTCAGGGGAACCCCGCAGCCGCACAAGGTGCTCCCGCTCGGCATCAAGACACGCCCGCCAGCCGCCCTCGCGCCCCCCATCGATCCCGGCACGCACACACTCAAACACCGCCGACGCCGCCTGCGTCCCCGGCACCCGCGCCCGCACCGCCTCGAGCGCCGCTCCCACCTTGCCGAGGTCGGAACTATTCGAGATCGCCACCGGCTCCCCGACCTTGCCCGTCGGCCGCTTCGCCGACCGCGCCAGTTCTCGGGCCTTGCCCAGCAACTCCCCCGCCGTCGGCACCAGACACTCGAGCAAACCCGTCGCCCCCGCCTCGACGCAGGTGAACGGCTTCCCGGTCGCCGTCATCTCGATCGCCTGTGCCGGATCGATTCGGGCGGCTAGCAGGTTCGTCCCGCCCCACCCCGGACAGATGCTCAGCCCCGCCTCGGGCAGCCCCACCGGATACCCCTTGGGCGGCAGATCGGGCTTCGACGACGTCGGCCCCACGCCGATGAGCCGGTCGCAGTGCATGGCGATCTCAAGCCCGCCCCCCAGCACCGCGCCGTGCACCGCCGCCACCGACGTACACGCCAGCTTGGCGATCTTCCCAAACACCTCCTGACCAAACCGCAGGTACGCATGCAGCTCCGCGTCCGACAGCCGCACGATCTCCTCAAGGTTCGCCCCGGCGATGAACACCCGCCCCTCCGACGCCAGCACGAACCCGGCTGGCTTCTTCGCGGCGATCTCGTCCAGAGCCGCGTCGATCTCACGCAAGAGCGCATGATCGAGCACAACGACGGGGCGGCCCTCCTGGCGGAGGGTGAGGGTGACGACGCCGTGGGCGTCGGTGTGGATGGGAAGGGGGGTGGGCATGATTCCCGAGGATACCCCGCCAGTCCCTTCGGAGCGAAGTCTGTGGCAACCCTGCGCGGCCGGTGCTGCGCTCTGCACTCGCGAGCGTGAGGTTCTCTCCGAGACTTCACGCTCGATGCGAGCGCGCGGGCCCCGACAAGCTCGGACGGACGCCCGTTAACGGCGTCTGGGTGCGTGCGGCGTGTCCCGGTAGGACCTCCTCGGAGAGAGACGCCCTTCACTCCACGCCCCGCCACACTCAGGGCATACGACGCAACCGTCAGATTCAGCCGCCAAACCGCACAGTTCGTACGCACACGATGGGCACAGGCCTCCACGAAGCAGCACTTGGGCGATCTCGGGCGACCGTTTGAGCCGCATTCGGCGCTCGTTCCACCACATGACCAAGGCGGTCGTCGCTGCGGCCAACCCGCCCAACGCTCCTGAAGGAAGACGCCCCCCGCCCATCAAACGCCACAACTCGAACCCGACCAACAAGAGGACAATAGTCACTGCAAGAACCCGCAGGATGCTCCACGGATTCAACATCCAGCTTGCCATGCGATCTGTTTTCTCGACCAGCGCTTCAAAGGCCGGATCAACCATCCGCGCATCGGCGAGGAGGTCGCGGGCCTTGATCACTTCGCGGTGCGCACCACGATCGTCCAGTACTCCACGCGATCTTCGCTTCTGAAAACCCGCCATTGCTCACCCCCCGTACACCTTCCCCAGCATCCGCTGCGCCTCCTCCCCCCCAATCACCTCGGCGGAAACGTGCGCCCCCTTCCGCACCATGTTCTCGAGTTGCTCGCCCGCCAGATCATTCAGTAGCCGCTTGGTCGCCCGCAGCGCATTCGGGCCGGCCTTCGCCAGCCGCTCAGCCCGGGCCCGCACCGCCCCATCGAGTTCCTCCGAAGGCACGCACTCGCTCATCATCCCCATCTCGAACGCCTTGAGCCCGCTCATCGTCCCGCCCTCCAGCAGGATCACCCGCGCCCGCCCCGGGCCCACCGCCTGCACCAGCCACGGCGCCACCACCGCCGGGCACACCCCGAGATCAACCTCGGGGAACCCGAGCTTCGCGTCCGGGTGCGTGATCCCGATGTCGCAGACGCACGCCAACCCGCACCCGCCCCCGATCGCCGCCCCGTTCACCCGCGCGATCGTGACCTGCGGCATGCGCCGCACCGAAATCGTCAGCTCGGCGATCCCCGAAAGCAGCCGCAGCGGAGCGCCCGGCTCCTTCAACACCGCCTTGAGGTCCATCCCGGCACAAAACGTCGGCCCCGCACCGGTGAGCACGCACACCGACACATCCTCTCGCCGTGACAGCTCATCAACGCGGGCCTGCAGCGCCGCCAGCACATCCACCGACAGCGCGTTGCGCTTGTCGGGCCGGTTGAGTGCGATCGTCCCGATGCGCCCATCGATGTCCAGCGTCGCCAGGTCGTGCATGGTGCGAGGATAGCACGCGGCGAACGACCAGATTCGCCCAAACACACGAGCCCCGAGCGTCAGCGAGCGGGTCTTTAACTGCTCCCCTCGTCTCCCGAGAACATACGAAGCTCGGTGAAGACCGGGGCTGCCCAAGACCCACTCGCTCACGCTCGGGGCTCGTTGTTCAGACCATTCAGACCGCCGCAGGGCGCCGGCGTTTCCGTGCCGCGCCGTCGCTCTTGGGCGACGAACTCAGCGACGCCGGGCTCACCCCGATCGCCATGCCCGCCTTGAGCCCCAGCACCGTCGCGGCGTCGCGAGGCAAACGCAACTCCCCCACCGCCGCGGCGTCGCCGTTCGCCGCCTCCGCCTGATACGACGTGAACAGGCACCGGAAATCGCCGTTGTCGTGCATCACGCTCACAAACCCTTCGCTCTTGGCGGCGGAGGCGTTGCACGTCCCGGCATAGCTGGTGCGCACCGCGCCCCGGGCCAGCGGGACCTTGTCGGTGTCGCACTCGAGTTGCGGTCCGCCGTCGAACGGATCGACCTTGTCGTGGTTGCGGAAGCCGAGTTCTTCGAGCATCCGGCGCGCTGGCAGCGTGTCGGGCCCGACCTGGCCGATCAGCGCCCGCGCCTCCGGCGGCAGCAGCGTGAGATAGATCTCCTCACGCGGCAGCAGGCTCGTCATGAACTCCCGCGAATACTGGCAGAACTTGTCCGCCTCGGCGTACGTCAGGTTGATGAACCGCCTGCCGAAGTACTCCCACAGCGTGTTGTTCCCGTCGGGCGTGATCGGCCCCATCATCTCGGCGATCACCTTGTCGGCGAACCACGCCCGGAACAGGCCCATGAAGTGGAACCGCGCCAGGCTGATCTGCTTCCCGATCCTCTGCGGGTGCCCGCGCATCGAGGGCTGCAAGATCAAGCCGCCGATCTCGGTGGGGCCGGATTCGTCGAGGTGCAGCTGCGCGGTCGTGTGCTTGACGCCCTGCTGCAAGTCACGCGAAAAGAGCTCGCGGTGGCGCAGCTGCAGCGAGAGGTTCGGGTGCCCCGGCCCGCCCATGCGCGAGATGATCGACGAGGTGCCCAGGCAGTTTCGGGTCTCGGTGTCCTCGATGCAGAACATGAACAGCGGCGACTTCGCCGACGCCGCCCCGGTGCCGGAGGTCGAGTGGTGCTGCGAACCGTGCGCCGCTTGCGCTCCGTCCCCGGCTGCCTTGAACGCCGCCTGCGAGCGCCGAATCTTCTCGGCGATGATGTCCTTCTCCGGCGGCAGATTGATGAAGTACACCATCCGCGCCAGCTTCAGCAGCGTCGGAAGGTCGTCCAGCTTGGCGGGGCGGATCAAGTACATGTCGGTTGGTCAGAAAAGACGGAGTTCAACGCGGAGATCGCGGAGATCGCGGAGAAACACAGGACAAGAATGATGAGTCGGTGATGGTGTATCCAGGATGGATGACGATGCTCGAATCGGCTCCCATACGGGAGAGCGTGGCTGAGTGACTCCGTGCCTTTCTCTCTCTCTTCCGACTTCCTCCGCGATCTCCGCGATCTCCGCGATCTCCGCGTTGAAACTGGGTCAAACCCGAGCCATCGCACGCTCGATGATCTGGAAAATCGTCGGCCACAGGCTTTCATCCAGCGCGGGGATCGGCGGCAGCAGCCGGATGTGGTACGGGTCATGCCCCGCATAGAACCCGATCACGCCCTCCTCAAACATCAACTTCACCAGCTTCATCACCGACTCTTTCTTCCCGGCGAACGGCGTGAAGCGCATCATCCCGCCGTGGCCGCCGACGATGTCATCGACGTGCGGGTTGGTCCGGGGGAACCACTCGGGCCGCTTCGCCGCCAGCGCGCGCACCTGCTCGCTGAACAGCTTGTGGTGCCGCGCGATGCGCCCGTTCTCACCGTACAGGTCCGAATCACGCAGCATCTCGACCACGCGCGTGCCCGCGGCCAGCGCATCGTTCGACGAAAGGAAAGTCTGGCTCAGCAGCCCCGGCTTGGGGTTGTACTCGGCCTTGTACAGCACGGCACACACCTGCGTCATCTTGCCGACGCACACCACATCCACCAGGTCGCCCAGGTCGAGCGTGTCAAACGCGAACATCCGCTGCGTGCGCCCGAAACTCTGCACTTCATCATCCCACACGGCGATGTTCGCCGCGCGGCACACGTTCATCAGCTCTCGGAAAAACTCGCGCGGCGCGGTGTTGAACCCGCCCTCGCCCTGGACGAGCTCGAAGATGAAGCACGCGTGCTGGCCCGGATACCGCTCGACGTACTGGCGCAGGTGCGACACGGCCATGTCAATGAACCGCGTCTGCCCGCTGATATCGCCCGCGCCCATCCGCTTCGCCGCGGCGGGGTCGTAGAACGGCATGTAGTCGATGAGCGTGCTGAGAGGGATGCCCACGCGGTTGGCCGCCGAGTCGCCGATTTGGCTCATCGTGATCGTGCGCCCCATGAAGCAGTCTTTGAACGCGAGGACGCGCGACGCCGGAGCGTGCTTCTGGTAGCAGATCTTCAGCGCGTTCTCGTTGGCCATCACCCCCGAGTTGCACAGGAACACATGGGCCATGCTCGAAGCCTTCCGCGCCTCGGCGAGAAGAATCTCGCTCAGCTGGCAAGGCTGCTCGTTCATCAACAGGTGCCCCTGCTGCACCGAGTTGGCCACCGAGGCCTCCGCGGCGGCACGCACCAGTTCAGGGTGAGCGTGCCCGAAGAAGTTGACGCCGATGGCGGTGATGAGATCGATCTTCACCGACCCATCAATCAGCTCGACAAACGGCCCGTTGCCGGCACCGGAGCCGATGAACGGGAACAGCAGGTCACGCCCGCGGATCGACGCCGCCCGCTTCATGAACTCGTCGCCGCTGGCCTTGAGTTCGGGCGACAACGGCCCGCGCACGGCGTTGATCGACGCCGACTTGGCCCGCACCTCGTTCACCATCGCGTCCACGGCGGCGCGGATGGCGGGGCTTGCCCGGATTTCTGATCCGACCGTTCGTACGGCGTTCGGGTTCTCGCCCAAGCCCGAAGCGGAGGGTGATTTCGAGGCCGCAGCGGCGTGGGTTGAAGGGGCGGTCAGCATGGTGGGGCTTTGGGGTCCGAGAATGTCACGATGCCCCCGCGGACGCGCGTGGCACCGAGCGAGACATTCTATCCCTCATCGACCGGTTCCCCCGCCGACTCGCCTTGAGGCGGAATCCCCGCCGAGTCGCACGCGCCTTCGAGACACGCCCACAAGCGGGCCGCGCCGGCGCGGTCCGACGCCGGGTCACTCGGGTGCAAAAGGTCGAGTTCCCCCAGCGTGTTGTGCAGATAGACGGGCGAGCGCGACAGCGGCAGCACCGCGGCGCGCAGCGTCGTCTGGGCCGCCGCCTCAACATCGGCGAGGATGCGCCGCCCGAGCCACGCGGCGATCCCTTTAGCCCCGCCCCCGAGGCCCGTGAGCGCCACCCCAGGATGCACGATTGCCACCTGATATCGCGGGTGACGCCGGGCCGTTTCCAGCGCCTGCCAGACGTTGCCGAGCTTGCTCCGGCAGTACGCCGCCTGCCCGCCGCCCGCGCCCGTAAACCTGAAATCCGGCGTGCATTCCCGCGCGGTGATGTAGAGGTCGCCCGTGACGAACACGAGCCGGGCGTCCACGCGCAGCCGTGATCCAAGCGACCGCCACAGCGCGTGGTGCCCGAGCACGTTGGTGGCGAAGGCCATCTCGTGGCCCTGGGCCGAGGCGCTCCACGCCTTGGGCCACACGCCAGCGTTGAACACCGCGAGGTCCAGCTCACGGTCCTCGATGACGTCAAGCAACTCCGCGCCAGCCTGCCTGATCGAGCCGAGGTCCGATAGGTCGCAACGAACAAACTCGGCGTGACCGCGTGGCTTGCCCCGCTCACCGCCACCACCGCCGGTGACTTCGTCGACGATCCGTGCACACACGGCCTCACCCGCGCCGCGATTGCGTCCCAGCACGATCACACTCGCCCCACGCCGCGCGAGGCCCAGCGAGGTCTCGAACCCGATCCCCGACGCTCCCCCTGTCACGAGCGCGAGCTTGCCGTCAAGCCGCGGCGTGTCCGGGCAGCGAGCGGTCCGTGCTCCCTGGCGCCACATCGCGTTGAACAGTCTCCATATCTTGGGTCGGACCTGCCGCATCAGGCACCTTATCCCTCTGCCAAGAACCTCGGTAAGCCGTTGGCCGGTATCGACACACCAAGCCGCTCGGTTCTAGGCTACTCGGCATGACCACCAACGCTTCAACCGCCACCCGCATCGAAAAAGACACCATGGGCGAAATGACCGTCCCCGCGGCGGCCCTTTACGGCGCCAGCACGCAAAGGGCCGTCGAGAACTTCCCCATCTCGGGCCGCCCCGTGCCCGCCGCGGTCATCCATGCCTATGGGCACCTCAAGGGCGCGTGCGCCCGCGTCAACCATTCGCTGGGCCGCCTCAACGACGCACGACTCGAACTCATCCTTCGCGCGGCGGGCGAGGTCGCCAACGGGCAGCACGACGCCCACTTCCCCGTCGATGTCTTCCAGACCGGCAGCGGCACCAGCACCAACATGAACGCCAACGAGGTCATCGCCAACCTCTGCTGCCAGTTCAACGGCAAGCCCATCGGCTCATCCAAAGACCCCGCGTACATCGGCGATTCGGTCGCCGGCAAGGGCGTCCACCCCAACGACCACGTCAACATGGGGCAGTCGTCCAACGACACCTTCCCGGCGGCGATCCACATCGCCTGCGCCGTCGAGATCAAACGCCGCCTCATCCCCGCCCTGCGCACGATGCATGCCAAGCTCGCGGCGCAGGCCACCGCGTGGGACCGCATCGTCAAGATCGGGCGCACCCACCTGCAGGACGCCACGCCGATCCGGCTAGGCCAGGAGTTCAGCGGCTACGCCTCGCAGCTGCAGCATGGGCTCGACCGTGCCGAGCGATGCCTCACGGTGCTGAGCGAACTGCCCATCGGCGGCACCGCCGTGGGCACCGGCATCAACGCGCACGAGGAGTTCGGCAAGCGGGTCAGTGCCGACCTGTCGCAGCACCTCGGCGTCGTCTTCCGCGAGTGCGACAACCACTTCGAGGCCCAGCACGCCAAGGACGCCTGCGTCGAAGTGAGCGGGCATCTCCGCACCATCGCCGTGAGCCTGAGCAAGATCGCCAACGACATCCGCTGGCTGGGCTGCGGCCCGCGCTGCGGCCTGGGTGAACTGAAAGTCCCCGCGGTGCAACCGGGCAGCTCGATCATGCCCGGCAAAGTGAACCCGGTGATCTGCGAGGCGGTGGTGATGGCCTGCTGCCGCGTGATCGGCAACGACGCGACGGTGACCACCGCGGGCCTCGGCGGCGTGGGCGGGCTGCTCGATCTCCACGTGGCAATGCCCGTCATCGCCGACGCCCTGATCGAGAGCATCCACCTGCTGGGCCGCTCGTGCGTGGTGTTCACGTCGAACCTGCTCGAGAAGCTGGAGGCCGACGAGCAGCGCTGCGCCGAACTCATCGAGGGCTCGCTGGCGATGTGTACCAGCCTGGTCCCGGTGATCGGCTACGACAAGAGCGCGGCCCTCGCGAAGGAAGCGTTCAAGCAGGGAAAGATGGTGCGCCAACTCGCCGTCGAGACGGTGGTGGGCCAGAAGGACGTGAACGGCAAGGTGATTTCTCGCGCGGACCTTGATGCGGCGCTCGATCCGTGGTCGATGACGCTGCCGGGGGGTGAGGGGAGCGCCGGGGGGTGAAGCGCACCGAAGCATCCGGCTCGTTCCGGCGTGCGGTTCCTATGATTCCCTTGCATGGACTATCGCGCCCACATCACGCGTGACCCTCAGATCATGGGAGGCGAGGCGGTCATCGCCGGCACCCGCGTCACCCTTCGAACGGTCCTGGCCACGCTGGCGGAGGGGGCGAAGGTCGAAGAGGTTGTGGCATCCTTCCCGACGCTGACGCCTCAGGACGTCTACGCCGCGATTGCTTTCGCGGCGGCGTCGGCGGTTGAGGACTTGCCAGCCCGCGAACTGTGGCAGACCGGAGGAACCCATGCCGGGTTATGACGATCCAAGAGCGCGGCTGAGAGAGCCCCTCGCGGAATCCAGCATGCTACTGGCGATTCAGCTCGAGAAAGGCGAGAAGTTGCACACGATCACCATTCGATCCCCCGAGGATCTGAATCGCGCCCATCGTGTCTTCGAAAAGTGGAGTGATTACACGCGAGAAGTCTTAGACCAGATGTTCACGACCCCAGAGTTCATGCATGAGTTCTCGAGCGGGTACGCTGGAAAACTGGCTGGCTGGAATGATCGGTTTGAAGACCAGGTTCGTGTCTATCGCGATATCGTCGAGAGCCGAGTGCATAATCTTGAGGGAATCATCGAACGACTCCCATTGATTGCCGCAAGATCAAGTTTGTCCATTGATGCCGGTGCGAGTAAGGCGCCGCACTCCAACAAAGTGTTCGTAGTCCACGGGCACGATCACAGCGCCAAGAACGAGGTGACGGCCCTGCTACTCAAGGTCGGATTGGAACCCGTGGTGCTGCACGAGCAACCAAACCAAAGCCGCACCATCATCGAGAAGTTTGAGAGTCATGCCGACGTTGGCTTTGCGGTTGTGCTGATGACCGGGGATGACGTAGGAGGAAAAGCGCCCGACCAAAACGGCGAGCATCCGGTGCTTCGCCCCCGAGCACGTCAGAACGTTGTCATGGAACTCGGATTTTTCTTGGGAAAGCTCGGACGTGAGCGTACCGTTGCACTCGGCAACCCGAACGATCTTGAAGTCCCCTCCGATTTTGCTGGCGTGCTCTTAATCCCTTTCCGATCAGGTACCGATTGGAGAATGGATCTTCTGCGAGAACTCCGCGCAGCAGGATACGGAGTCGATGCAAATCGACTGCTGGTTCCCTCGCCAAGACAGAACGAAAAGGGTGGCTAACGGGACTCGAACCCGCGACCTCCGAGATCACAACCCGGCGCTCTAACCAACTGAGCTATAGCCACCATCGATCGAGGGCCAGACGCCGCCCGTCCTACCGGACGTTCGGGTGATCGGCCCTCGGGACAACGGTACGCACGGGCGGCGGAAGCGTCAACGGTGCCGCGTTCGTTGGGGGTCTGTTGGTGCGAGTGTTCGCCATATCGGCCGGTCAGCGGGTCGCCGCGCCGATTTCTTGGGCTCCCGGCCAGTTCTTTGCATTGACCGGCGGCCATCGAGACGTACTCTGTCATCGCGAACACACACCGGAGCCACCCATGAACCGCCGCTCGAATCGCACCATCTTTGCCTCGCTCGCTTCGCTGGCCATCGTCGGCGGGGCGAGCGCCCAGGTCGCCATCGACTGGTTCACCATCGACGGCGGCGGCGGACGCTCGCAGAACGGCTGCGTTGTTATTGAGGGCTCCATCGGCCAGTGGGACGCCGCCGCTCCCATCTCGGGCGGCACCCTCAACGTCCAGCCCGGCTACTGGAACAACACGATCATCCCGCCCGGCTGCCCCGGCGATCTCAACGGCGACGGCCAGCGCAACACTCAAGACCTCGTCACCTTCCTCGGGCGTTTCGGCCAGCCCGCCACGGCGTGCAGCACCGGCGACTTCAACGGCGACAGCGCCGTCAACACGATCGATCTGACGTTCTTCCTCGGGCGGTTCGGGAATGCGTGCCCGTGATCACGCACCGTGCTGCGCAATCCGGAATCCGTCAAATCCGCGCAAGCCGCGTGTGACAGCCGCCTGCTCACTGTGGCGTTTCGATCGCTTGACGTTTCACGCAGCGAACGATGACCAGACAACGCGGCCGTACTCGGAACGAGCCACGAAATCCACGTCACGATGAGCGACATGAGGGATCATTGACGTGGTGCCACGGGCCGGCGCTGGGGCGTCGCTCACGCGTCAGCCGTGAGGGGACGCGCAACGAAAAAGCGGAGCGGGTAGAGCCCGCTCCGCCTTGGTTGCCTCGATGGTGATCCGGCGCGAGCCGAACCCCTTGGGATTACTTGACGAACTTCGCGGCGGCCTCGGTGATCATGGTGCCGAGCTTCTCCGCGCCGCCGAAGGCGTCGCCGGCGACGGACTTCAGGTCGGTCGCCGAGGCACCCTTGAGCTTGCCGAGCAGCCCCTCGACATTCTTCCACTGATCCTCGATGCCCTTCACTGCGGCCTCGATCTGCGGCTTCATGTCCGGGGCGGCGGTCGCGATCGCGCCCTTGATCTTCTCGACGGTGGGCTTCCACTCGGTGAGCATGCCGTTGAGCTTGTCGGTCATGGCACCCTGGCCGCCCTTCATGAGTTCGTCGAGCTGGCCGGCCATGCCGTCCTTGGCTTTGTTGGCGGCGTCGGTCACGGCATCGCCCGCGCCCTTCGCGGCGTCGGACACCTTGCTGGTCGCCTGGTCAACGATCGACTTCCCGTCTTTTTTCTCCTCGCAGCCGACGGCGATCAGGGCGAGCGACGCGGCGGCAACAGTCAGAATCCGATTCATGATGCATGCTCCTCAAAAAAGGCAGGTGGTTCACAATCCTCGCGGCGGACGCCGGAGCCCCCTCGGGGGGCCCTGCGAACACCCGCTGCACGCGAGGGAATCCGAGATGATAGGCACGTCCGAGAACCCGAACTGTCTCCGCACCGAGACATGAAGACTTCTCCGGTCTTGCTCCCTACCCGTTCCGGGGACTGAACCGAGCATTCCCAAAGCCCGATACGGAGAGGAGTTATGGAACCCGTCGACCCCGGGACATTCCGACCTGGCGCGCGCTTGCCCGCCGCCCTGTTCACGCGACAGGGGGTGAAGCTCCTCACGGCGGAGATCTCGCTGACCGAGGCGATGTGCCGCACGTTAGGGCAGTTCGGCAAGGACGAACTCTTCCTCGCTCATTCCATCGACGAACTGCGCCGTGCCGGGATCGTGCGTGCCGCGCCCGCGGCTCTGCTGCCCAAGGCCGGGGGCCTGGCCGAGGCCGATCTGGTCACGCTGGGGGGCGTGCTGGCGGTCGAGACAGGTGAACCGGTGGAGCCGCACCATCTTGATGCGCTGGAACTCGGTGCCTTTGTGGGCATGGACCAGCGCGACGCGGCACGCCTGCGGGCGCAGCGGGTGAAGCTCGCCGACGATGTGGCGGCCGACCGCGAGGAGCGTTGGTCGCGGGTGCCGCTGACGATCGCGAAAGACGGGGTGCTCGCGAACGACCAGGACGAGGGCGACGAGATCATCCCGGCGTCGGAACTTCCGGGCTGGCGGAAAGTGCGTGTCGCGGCGCTTCGGCGCGCGATGGCGCGGGTGTTGGCGGGGGTGCCGACGGACGTGGCGGAGTTTGAAACGCTGACATCAGAGCTGATCGAAGTGTGTCGGGCCCGGCCATCGCGGTTCGGGCAGGTGGCGCTCGCCGGCGTCGGGGGCGCTGAGGTCGGGGATTTCCTGCCGGAGCATGCGTACACCGTCGCGGCGCTGTGCGTGGCGATGGGCGTGCGGCTGGGATGGGGCGATGAGGCAGTGCGCCACGCGGCGCTGGCGGGGATGCTGAGCGACATCGGCATGGGGCTGATCCCGCGCGCGGTGCGTTCGAGCAAACGCGTGCTGGACGAGATCGATTCCAACCGGGTCCGCCGACACCCGACCTTCAGCGTCATCCTGCTCGACACCGTCGAGGGTTTGCCCGACGCGGTGACGCTGGCGGCATACCAGCACCACGAGCGCGAGAACGGGTCGGGCTATCCGCGCGGGCTAAAGACCAAGCAGATCGGCGACCTGGCACGGGCCGTGGCCGCGGCGGACACGTTCGCCGCGAGCGTCGCGTCGCGGCCCTACAAACCCGCCAAGCGGCCCTACGACGCGCTCGAGGATCTCATCAATCTCGGGGCCGAGCGGGTGCTCGATCGCAAGGTGGTTCGCTCGTTGGTCGAGGCGACGGGGCTGTTCCCGGTGGGGAGCTTTGTGAAGCTGTCGACGGGCGATGTCGCCGAGGTGATTGGGGCCCACCCGGAGATGATCGATCGGCCGATCGTGCGGGTGGTGCGGCGCGAGGGTTCTTCGCTGGTGAGCGGCGAGACACTCGACTTGGCGGCGTTCCAGCCGTGGGACTTGCATGTGATTCTGGCGGCGGATCGGCCTGGCTCTTAGGGGCGGCGCTGGAAGCCGAAGTTGTGTTCAAGCACCGACCGGCAAGAGTGGCGCACGTCTCAGCACGCCCGCCGATCAGCGATGTTCACCCGCGAAGCGGGTGACCGCTGGTTGCCAGATGCGGAGCATCTGGTCAGGCGTCGCCATAGGGAGTTGCGACCATGAAATGGTCGCGCGGCGCGGTCGCTCGCCCGCGTCGCGGGCGAGATCGGAAATGAGAGCGACTACCAGCGGCTCCGCCGCCGGCAACCATCGGGCACAAGCTTCGCGTGTGCAAAGAGTGATCTGGTGGGCGAGCGGGCAACCGGCCAGCGTCGGAACAACCC
Organism: Phycisphaerales bacterium; assembly: GCA_046154665.1. Taxonomy (GTDB): domain Bacteria; phylum Planctomycetota; class Phycisphaerae; order Phycisphaerales; family UBA1924; genus JAFLCM01. Next base: position 73,593 of record JBJXFG010000106.1, read on the forward strand.
GCGCAAGCGTCACAATCGGAACCGCTTCACCAAATCAAGGGGCATGAAACTCGCACCGGCGTGTCGTGAATCGGATGCTTGAGGATCATGAAAGGGAAGCAACTCATCGGGATGGCGATCGGTTTGGCGAGTGTCTGCTCGTTGCTCTATCGAGCGCCGCAGATCATGGACGCCGTGGGCGGTGGGAAGGCAGGGCTGGCGTGCGGGAACGCCGAGCCGGGCGGGGGGGTTCCGGTCGGGGGGGTTCCGGGCAGTGCCGTCTCGGGGCTGCTGCAGGCGATCGGCAAGCAGCCGATGCCCAACGGCGACCTCGCGGCGCTCGGGATCCACATCAGCGCCACGGACGACGTGAGCACGTCGCCGGATGCGAGCAATCTGCGGATTTTCGGGGCGAATCTGACCGACGCGGAAGCTCAGAAGGCTCTCGAACGGGCCGCGAAGCAGCACCCGGCGAAGTCCATCAGCGGCGGAAAGGTCGCGACCAACGACGCGGCGAGCGCCACGAAAAAGCTCAAGCAGGCACCAAAGGTTGTAGTACACAAGCCTGAGGAGTAGCGAAGGCTCAGCTCAGCTCGAACGGATCTCGCCCAACAGGTTTCGAGCGAGAGCGAGCCGGTTCTGACCACCCGAAGCCTTTCCGATCAATTCTCAGGCGAGTTCGGCGCGTCAGGCGTCCGTGCGCCGGCCCTCGCTTGCGCTTCGGGTTCGTGATCGACGCCCGCCAACGAACC
>JBJXFG010000113.1:0-70246 GCA_046154665.1 Phycisphaerales bacterium
CTTTCAAGGCCCCCGCAACGAACCCGAAGCGCAAGCGAGGGCCGGCACCCAAACACCCCACGCGTGGGATTGGCAACAACTTCACCCCACCTCGCCTCATCACTCCGAACCTCCGAACCTCCCAACCTCCGAACCTCCGCACCTCCCATGCTCCCCCTCATCGACCAACTCATCACCGCCGACGACTCCACACCTCTCTCTCAAGCCGACCGCGCCGCCATCCTCGCGGCACTCCGCGAACTCGCCCTCGCCCAATCCCTCATCGCACGCCAAACGCTGCTGCTCGAATCCTTCAACAGCGACCAGCGCGCCATCGAAACCAACCTGCGCGAGGCCGTCGCCGACGCCGCGAACTCCGCGGCAGCCCCGCTCCCCGACACCGCCTTCGACTACACGAAGTCCAAAGCGGCCCGCGACGAACTCACCCGCCGAGTCAACACCGCAACCAACCTGAGAGACCTCCTCGCCGCCGCCCTCACCTTCGTCCGCGCCGTGGCGTGAGAGTCCGTTCAACGCGGAGACGTGGAGAAGGCAAAGACACTTTGCAACGCGGAGAACGCGGAGATCGCGGAGGAAGGCAAGGAGAGAGGCACGAAGGCACGGAGGCACAAAGTGAAGATGTTGTTTCTGCCAACCCCCAACCTCCGAAACCAGAACCCCGCTTCCCATCACTCGCTCTCTGCCTTCCTCCGCGTCCTCCGCGCTCTCCGCGTTGAATCTGTCTTCGTCTTCTCCGCGGACTCCGCGCCTCCGCGGTGAAAGGAACTACGAAGAAGCAACCAGCTTCTTCCGCAGGCCCATCCGCAAAGCCTCGATTTCCGCCGCCAGCCTCTTTAGCGCTTCGTCCGGCCCCAGCGCCAGCAGTTCTTCATGCGTGATCGCCTTCCCATAAGCAACCGCCACACGCTTGCCCCACAGCTTCGGAAAGCCCGTCCCGCGCGGAAAGGCCTCGTAGCATCCCTCCACCGCGCACGGCACCACCGGGCACTTCGCCCGCTTCATCAGCAGCCACACCCCGCGCTGAAACTCGCTCATCTCACCCGTCAACGTCCGCGCGCCCTCCGGGAAAATCAGCACCGCCGCCCCGATCTCCAGCCGCCCAAGGATCTCGCGCACCGCCGTCACATCCGACGCCCCGTCCAGCCGGATCGGCACCGCCCGCAGGGTGCGGATCACCCAACCGAACCAGCGCGATTCGAACAGCTCCGCCTTGGCCACGAAGTGAATCGCCCGGAATCGCACCCCCGACGAGACCAACGGCGGATCAAGATGGCTTTGGTGGTTCGACGCAATCAAGCATGCCCCCGTCTCCGGCACATGCTCTGCCCCAAACCCCCGCGCCCGGTACAGCACCACAAAGGCCCACCCCGCCAGCGCGCGGATCAACGCATAGAACCCCGCCGAGAGCAGCGATTGGCCGGGGTACGTCAGATGGAGTGGTGATCGACGCGAACTCAAGCATTCTCCCCCGTCGCGGCGGGTCGGGCTCTCGGCCACGCTCAGGCTTCAGGCCTGGCTTAAGATTCAGGGTTATCCGTGGTGCTGACGCGGCGCTCGGCGGGTTGGTAGTTCGAGCCCGAGGGCGGCAGGTCGCCGCTGGTCGCGGCACCCGAGGCAACACGGGCGCGGTTGGCGGTTGTACCGGGGGCGACGGCGTTGGACTCGGCCTCGATGTCGTTCATCCCCTTCTTGAACTCGACGATGGTCTTGCCGATGGAGCGGCCGATCTCCGGCAGTCGGCGGCCGAACAGCAGCAGGCCGATGACGAGGATGATGATCCATTCCCAGCCGCCGGGGAGGCTGATGAACGCGAGAGTTGGCGAGGGGGTCGGCATTGGATGGTCCTTTGCCGAGAGTCTAGGAGGGGGTGGGGGGAAGTGGCAAAGTGGCGTTTGACGCGTGGAGGCATGAGATTGGCACTTGACCACTTGACCACTTGGCCACTTGGCCACTCGACCACTTCAGCGAAACCCCTCCCTGACGGTCGGGGTTCTGTTGGTCAGCCGGCCATGCGGTCGAGGCCGTGCTGTTTCATCTTTTTGTAGAGGGTGGTCCGGTTGATGTTGAGTTGGTCGGCGGTGGCCTGGCGGTTCCACTCGTTGGCGCGGAGGGCCTTGAGGATGATGCGCTTTTCGGGTTGGGCCAGCGCGTCCTCCAGGGCGGTGGGGACCCAAGGGGTGTCCGGTGCGTCAACGGCGTCGTCGGCCTGCAGCCCGGCGCGGAGGTGCGGGGCCAGCGATCGTCCCGCGACGCTGGTCGGATCATCGGTGACGTAGGGCGGCAGGTCTTCACGCATCACCGTCGGGCGCGTCGAGAGGACCACGGCACGTTCCATGATGTTCTCGAGCTCGCGCACATTGCCGGGGTAGTGGTAGCGCTTCAAGAGGTCCATCGCGTCGGGCGCGACGCCCAGCACGGTGCGCTGGTGGGTGTTGCAGTGCTTGCGGAGGAAGTGCTCGACCAGCGCGGGCACATCGGCGGGGCGGTCGCGCAGCGGCGGCAGCTCGATCTTCACCACGTTGATGCGGTAGTACAGGTCCTGGCGGAAGAGTCCTTTGGCGACAAGCTCTTCGAGCGGCTGATTGGTGGCGAGCACCACGCGGACATCGACCTCGGTGGTGTGGGTCGAACCGACGGGCTCGAAGCGGCGTTCTTGGAGCACGCGGAGCAGCTTGAGCTGCATGCCGGGGGACGCGGAGTTGATCTCGTCGATGAAGATGGTGCCGGTGTCGGCGGCGAGGAACTTGCCCTGCTTGTCGGTGTGAGCGCCGGTGAAGGCGCCCTTGACGTGGCCGAAGAGCTCGGACTCGAGGAGGGTTTCGGGAACGCTGCCGCAGTGGATTTCGACGAAGGGGCGTTTGGCACGGGGAGACCCCTGGTGGATGGCGCGTGCGACGACGCTTTTTCCGGTGCCGGATTCGCCGGTCATGAGGACGGTGATCTTTGAGGATGCGACGGAGTTGACGAGCTCGAAGGCCTTGACCATGCGGTAGTCGCCGCCGATGAGCGCGCCCAACCCAAAGCGGCCTTCGAGGTTGGCACGGAGTTGCGAGTTCTCGGCGAGGAGGGCCTGCTGACGGAGGGCTTTTTCGAGCGACAGGCGCAGCTCGGAATCGACGACGGGCTTGGAGAGGTAGTCCATCGCGCCGGCGCGGATGGCTTCGACGGCGGACTCGATGGTGCCGTAGCCCGTGAGCATGAGGACGACGGTTTGCGGGTGTTTCTCGCGGACTTGAGCGAGGAGTTCGAGGCCGTTGATCCCGGGCATGTTGACGTCCGAGATGACGACGTCGAAGGGGCGCGGGGTTGGGGTTGCGGCGGAGCCCGCAGGCGGGACGCCTGTGCCACCGGATGCGGCGGCGGCCTTGTCGAGGGCGAGCAGTGCCTCTTCGGCGGTGAGGCACGCCGAGGCGTCGTGACCCTCGGCGCGGAGGAACTCGGCGAGACTGTCGGCGACGATGGGGTCGTCGTCGACGATGAGGATTCGTCCTTTGGGGCCGGGGTCTGATTTGGGGCGGGGCATTGGGAGGAGTGGCGAGGTGCGGAGGTGTGGAGGTGTGAAGGTGTGAAGGAGGAAGACCTCTCGGCTATTCGCCCCATTCGTTGAGGGGCCAGTTGCGATGAAGGGATGCGGAGGTTGACTTCGCGGATGGGTTGCGGTTGCCGTTGGGCTCTATGTTGGTGCTCGTGTCCGCTGCGGCGGTTTGCGCGTTGAAGAGGGTCAACGGTGTTGCGGCCGAGGGGTGGCGTGCCGGTGTTGTGTGGTGCGGGCGGGTGATGCCTTGCGGCGACGCGCTGCGGTGTCGGAGAGGGCGCGGCATGTGGCGTTTGATCGACGTGAATCGGGGGCGGGTTGAGCGGGGTGTGGCGTTTTGGCAACATTGGCGGGCGGCACGGCGTGGCGCCGCCCGGGGCGCAGGGGCCGGTCGGTGCTTCGCACCGAGACAGGCGGGACGCTTGTCGTACGGTGATGGGGAGCGCGTACCGTGCGTGGCGTGAGTTTCAGGAAAATCGGAGGCCGGTGATCGATCCGCGATTCGCACAACTTCCTCAGGCGCTCAGGGAGCGTGCGGTGATGGCGCGGCTGGGGCCGCGTGCCGAGATTCCGGCGCTGGTGGCGCACCCGGATGTCGGGTGGGAGACCGGCCGGTCGGCGGTGGCGGCGCGGCCGGTGATGGTGTGGTTCCACGGGCGGACGGTGAGCAAAGAACTTGATCCGGGGCGGTACTTGCGGTGGCTGCGGGCGGCGATGCCGGATGGGTCGGTCGGGTTTGGTGTGTGCGCGGTCGACTTGCCCGGGCATGGGGAGCGGTTTGATGAGGCTCTGCAAGCGCCGACGCGGACGCTGGAGGTGGTCGAGCGTGCGGCGGCGGAGGTGGACGCGATCGTCGCGGACCTGGGCTCATCGCGCTGGAACGGGGCGTTTGATGTGACGCGGATGGGGATCGGGGGGATGTCCGCCGGCGGGATGGTGACGCTGGTGCGGCTGTGCTCGTCGCACTCTTTCAGGTGCGCGGCGGTGGAGGCGACGAGCGGGGCGTTCGGGTTCATGGTGGAGCGCGGGTTGTACGACGCCTCGGCGGCGGCGCGGTTGGAGCCGTTGCGGAGGTTGATAGGGTGGAGGCCGGTGCCGCTGCTCGCGCTGCACTCGGAGGCGGATGAGTGGGTGCCGGTGTCGTCGATGCGGTCGTTTCTGACGGCGCTGGCGGGGCGGTACCGCGAGGCGGGGGCGGATGCTTCGATGATCGAGTTCAAGACGTGGGAATCAACGGGGGCGCCGAACGAGCACTATGGGTTCGGGCGAGTGGCGAACGAGGCGAAGAATGTGCAGGTGGGGTTTCTGGGGAAGGCATTGGGCACTGGGCACTAGGCACTGGGAGGGAGGGAAGAGGTGCGGAGGTGCGGAGGTGCGGAGGTGCGAAGTGGTCGAGTGGCGGAGTGGTCTCGGTGGTGCTGGGTTGTCGAGGAGTGTGGGTGATGGGATCGGAGTTGTTTGCTCGGTGGGGATCGGAGATTGATGAGGGGGCGCTGGAGCAGATGCGTTCGGCGATGCGGCTGCCGGTGACGGCGGCGGGGGCTCTGATGCCCGACGCGCACGTGGGGTATGGGCTGCCGATCGGGGGCGTGCTGGCGACGCGCGGGGCGGTGATCCCGTACGCGGTGGGGGTGGACATCGCGTGCCGGATGAAGCTGAGCGTGCTGGATGTGCCGGTGGCGGCGTTCGGGCATTCGCATGAGATGAAGCGGCTCACGCGGGCGATCGAGGAGGAGACGCGCTGGGGGATCGGGTGCAGCTTCGAAGGACGCACGCGGCGCGAGCACCCGGTGATGGACGAAGACTGGGGCGTCTGCGGCGTGACCAAGCGGCTGAAAGACAAGGGTTGGTCGCAGCTGGGGACCAGCGGGAGCGGGAACCACTTTGTCGAGTTCGGGGTGCTGACGGTGGCGGAGGATTCGGCGGGGCAGGCTTCCAGCCTGCCGGGCTCCGGCTTGCCGGCGCCGGGGCAGTATGTCGCGCTGTTGTCGCACTCGGGGTCGCGGGGGACGGGGGCCGCGGTGTGCGATCATTATTCAAAGCTGGCGATCGAGAAGCGGATGGGGGAGATCGACCCCAAGATGAAGCACCTGTCGTGGCTGGACCTCGACTCGGAGGAAGGGCGGGAGTATTGGGCGGCGATGGAGCTGATGGGGAAGTACGCGTCGGCGAACCACGGGTTGATCCATCGGCACATCGCCAAGCACCTGGGGGCCGAGGTGCTGGCGAGCGTCGAAAACCATCACAACTTCGCGTGGAAGGAGCGGCACTCGACTTCTGAAGGCGAAGAGGAAGTGGTCGTGCACCGCAAGGGGGCGACGCCGGCGGGGGTGGGGGTGCTGGGGGTTATTCCTGGGTCGATGGCGACGCCGGGGTTTGTGGTGCGTGGGAAGGGGCACGCGGCGTCGCTCAACTCGGCGAGTCATGGGGCCGGGCGGGTGATGAGCCGTACGAAAGCGAAGGAGGCGTTCCGGTGGGGGAACGTGCGGCGCGAGATCGAGGCGTTGGGGATCACGGTGCTGTCGGCGGGGATCGATGAGGTGCCGGGGGTGTACAAGGACATCCACCGGGTGATGGCCGAGCAGAGTGAGTTGGTGGAGGTGCTGGCGCGGTTCGATCCGAAGCTGGTGAAGATGGCGCCGGAGGGGGAGAGGGCGGAGGACTGACGAGTTCGTCGCAGAACTCTGACACCATCCACACGGTGCTGAAGCAAATCCTTTGCAATTGGTGGTTATCCTCCGAGAGTCTCTCGACGGGGCGTGCAGTCACTAGGCCAACGACCGACAGTTGCCGGTTGCGTGTCTGGTTCTCCGCACGAGGTCGGAGACCTCCTCAAGGAGAGTCCCATGGACAAGTTGCTTCGGATGCTGTTGGCGGTCGGCCCGCCCGTTGTCGTGCCGACCGGTATCTTCGTGTTCATCAGTATCACGCTGATGCACCGGCCCACCCACGAGGTTATCTATGACTCTCTGCTCGCGGGTGCGTCGATCGCGGTTCATATCGGCGCCTCCCGTCTGATGCGGAGTCGCTGACGACGGCACCGGCCGGCCCCCCGCCGTCCGGTGCATTCTCGTTCTACAGCCTAGGAATTATGGCGAGAGGAGCCCGGCGCGTGGCACGACTCACGAACATCATCACCAAGGAAATACTACAGGCGCGTGTGCGAGCGCTGCGTGAACACATCTTTGATGACTACCGGCATTGTGACTCGCTGGTCTTGATTCCAGTTCTCAACGGCGCGATTCGCTTCTGCGCCGATATCATGCGGGGATTGCATCAGTGCACTGAGCTATGTCCAATCATGGTGAGTTCAAGAACCGGCATGATGCAGCACGAGACGAAAGTGCAATACGATATCCGAATGCCTCAAGCGGTACCGGGTCAACACGTGCTGATTGTGGAAGACCTGCTCGACACTGGCACGACGCTCGCCGAGGTAGTGGCCAAAGTCGATCAACTCGGACCTCGCGATCTGCAGGTAGCTGTGCTTCTCGATAAGGAAGTCAAGCGAACTGGCCAAAACGCAGTCCGATTGCGGTATTCCGGCTTCCGTGTTCCGGATCGTTGGATCTGCGGGTACGGGATCGACTACATGCAGCGATTTCGCGAGTTGAACCACATTTCGTACATTGAACTCTCCGATGAAGAAAAGTCCAGCGATGTTCGACATGTGAAGTTCGACCCCGAGCGCCAAGATGCGTCACAAGTCAAGAAGCCTCCTGATGAAGATCGTCTTGCGTGATCCGCCGCGTCTCACAGCCTCTTCGAATAGTGGTACTCGATGGTGTGGGAGAGGTCGTTGAGGGCTCTGGTGAGCGATCCCTTGATGTAGCGGTGTTTTTCGTAGAAGCGGTGGCCGTCGAGGAATCGGGTATCGGTCCAGAGTTCGAGGACGCTTCCGCCGCGGCGCCGGGTTTCGCATTCGGCCCAGCCGAGGAGTCTGGTGCCCAGTCCTGTGGCGCGGTGGGACCGTGCGACGTAGAGCTTTTTGAGCTCGAAGCGGCCGGGGGATGAGAGCGGGACGACGCCGGAGCTGCCGACGATTTTCCCGGCTGGGTCTTGGGCGACCCAGAAGGCACCGTCTTTTTTGGTGAAGGCGGTGGCGATGGCGAGTAGGTCGTGCTCTTCGACTTCGAGATCGAGGACGCAGCCGGGGTATTCGGACCAGATGTCGCCGATGAGGTTGATGAGGCCCTGGGCGTCGTCGTCGCGTGCGGGGCGGATGAGGCACTCGCTGAGGCGGCTGACTCTTTTTCCGGGCGCTTCGATGGGGCGCGACATGATGGCGCTGACGTAGTTGGTGTAGGGCCACTGCCACGGTTCGACGTGGCGGAAGCCGCGCTTTTCGTAGAACTTCATGAGGCCGACGTCGGGCGCGGCCATGCTGAGGGCGAGTTCGAGCATGCCGAGTTCGCGGGCGCGGGTCTCGACGGCGTCGATGAGCTTGCCGCCGATTCCGGCACCCTGGATGTCGGGGTCGACGGCGAGGAGCGAGAAGTGGGCGACGCCGGGGAGCAGGAAAAAGGGCGGGAAGGAGGCGGTCTCGACTTCCTGGAAGAGGATGGTGCCGACGAGTCTTTCGGCGTCTTTGTGCGCGGGCGCGGGCATGGTGGCGACGAAGCACTCGCCGCTGTAGGCGCGTTCGCGGGTTTGCTCGACGGATTGACGGCCGGCGAGGGGCTTGAGGCCCATCTGGACCTGCGGGGCGTAAGCGCGGTGGAGGAGGCTCGTGAGGGTTTCGAGTGAGTCGGTGGGGGCGAGGCGGCGGAGGGTGATGGGCGGTGGTGTGGGCGGGGGGGGCACGGGGAGATGGTAAACGGTGCGAGAGAGCAGGAGCGAAACACTCGTTCAAGGGTGGTGTCGCAGTTTGAAATCTGGAGCGGTGGGGCAGGCTTCCGGGCTGCCATTTACAAGGCAGGCAGGCTGGAAGCCTGCCCCACCGATTCAAAGTGAGACACCACCCGGTCGGAGACCGCTGCCACCGGGGACGGCGCTGTCGTCTATCCTCGGTGCGTGAGCGATGGTGCCGTCAGTCGTGTGGATGTGGCGATCCTCGGCGGGGGGATCGCGGGGCTTTGGATTCTTGATGAGTGTCGGCGGGCGGGGTTGAATGCGGTTGTGCTTGAGAAGAGTGCGCTGGGGACGGGGCAGTCTTTGTGGTCGCAGGGGATCATCCACGGCGGGCTGAAGTACACGCTCTCCGGGCTGCTCAACCCATCGGCGCAGGCGGTGCGGGAGATGCCCGGGGTTTGGCGGCGGTGTCTGGCGGGGGAGATCGAGCCGGACCTGCGTGGGGCTCGGCTGCGGGCGCCGTTCTGTCACTTGTGGCGGACGGACTCGATCGCTTCGCGGGCGGCGATGATCGGGGCGAAGGTGGGGCTGCGGGTGACGCCGACGGATGTGGCGGTGGGGGATCGGCCGGCGGCGCTGCGCGGTGTGCCGGGGGTGGTGGCGCGGTTGGAGGAGCAGGTGATCGATGTCGGGTCGGTGCTGGGGGTTTTGGCGGGGCGGAATGTGGGGCGGGTGCTTTTGACGCCGCGGGTGCGGGTGTTGCCGGGGGGGGCGGGCGGTGTGCGTGTGGTGTTGGATGGGGAGCGTGCTGGGTCGGCGGTGCTGGAGGCTCGGTGGCTGGTTCTTTCGGCGGGGGGGGGAAACGCGGGGCTGCGCGAGGCGCTTGGGCTCGAGCCGGGGCGGACGCAGGTTCGGCCTTTGCATCAGGCGATGGTGCGGGGTGGTTCTCTGGGTGAGTTGAACGGCCATTGCGTGGACGGGGCGGAGACTCGGGTGACGGTGACTTCCGCGCGCGATGCAGCGGGGCGGGTGGTGTGGCAGGTGGGGGGGCGGCTCGCTGAGGCTGGGGTTGCGCTGGATGAGGCGGCGCTGGTGGAATCGGCGAAGCGCGAGCTGGCGGCGTGCTTGCCTGGGGTGGACTTTTCGGGTTGCGAGTGGTGCGGGTATCGGGCGGATCGGGCGGAGTTTTCACCCGGGGGGCGGGGCGGCGGGTTGGTGAGGCCGGATGACGCGACGGTGCTGGTGGAAGGTCGGGTGATCTCGGCGTGGCCGACGAAGCTGGCGCTGGCGCCGCGGCTGGCGGAGATGGTGCTCGAGCGCGTCAGCGCGGGGCGCGAGCGCGCGAGTGATGCGCTGCCGGCGTGGGCGGCGGCGGCGGTGGGGGCGGCGCCTTGGGACGAGGCGGGGCGGGTGTGGCGGGGGTAGGGGAAGTGGTCGAGTGGTCGAGTGGTCGAGTGGTCGAGTGGTCGAGTGGTCGAGTGGTCGAGTGGTCGAGTGGTCGAGTGGTCGAGTGGTCGAGTGGTCGAGTGGTGCGCAACGTGCTGGTGAGTGGTTTGTTGCGTGCGGGCGCGGAGCGTGACGGTTCGGTGCGCTCATCGTCGGCGTGGGGCGAGCGAGTTGCATGTGTGATGGCTTGCGTGGTCTAGGCACTCTGCCACTTGAACACTTGACCACTTGACCACTCGACCACTTCCTTGAAACCCCTCCCTGACGGTCGGGGTTTTGTTGTGCGTGCGCTATCCCGCGAAATGGCAGCGGCTGGTACACGTTTCGTGGACGACGACCTCGCTGAGCTGCGGCAACTTGGGCTTCAGCGCGTTCCAGATGTAGACGGCGATCATCTCGCTCGTCGGGTTTTCGAGGCCATTGATTTCGTTGAGGCAATAGTGGTCGAGGCGTTGGCGGATGGGTTCGACGGCGGACTTGATCTCGCCGTAGTCCATGAGGTAGCCCTTTTCGGGGGCGACGTCACCTTCGACGACGACGTCGACGCGGAAGGAGTGGCCGTGGAGACGTCGGCACTTGTGGCCCTCGGGGAACGAGGGGAGCCAGTGGGCGGCCTCGAAGTCGAAGGATTTGACGAGGCGGAGGTGCATGGAAGGCGGGGGGCAGTGGGCAGTGGGGCTTGGGCAGTCGGGAGTCGGGAGTCGGGAGTGGGGAGTCGGGAGTCGGGAGTCGGGAGTCGGGAGTCGGGAGTCGGGAGTCGGGAGTCGGAAAAGCGGCATCGTAGCGAGCGGTTGGCGGCTCTCTGACTTCTTTGCTGCTTTGTTGATTTGCTGCTTTGCTGTTCTCGCTCCGCGGCCCCTCCCTGACGGTCGGGGTTCTGCTGACCTCACACACCGCGGGTGTGCGGCTCCCAGATGTATTTGTGGAGTTGGGTTTGCAGGGTGACGTTGAGGCCGTCGGCGAGGATCCACTGGGCGAGGTCGCGCAGGGGCAGGGCGGGTTGGCCGAGGATTTCCAGGCCTTTGGGCTGCTCGAAGACGGCGCTGAACAGGACGGCGCTGACCTTTACGGGCAGGTCGTGCCGGCGCACGATGTCGCGGGCCCACTCGTAGTCGTGGCGGTCACAGATGACGAACTTCACTTCGTCGTGGGGGCGGAGGCGGTCGAGGTTGGCCCAATCGTTGCGGTGCGATTCGCCGCTGGCGGGGGTCTTGAGGTCCATGATGCGGACGACGCGGGGGTCGCATGGTTGGGCGTCGGTGCCGTTGATGTTGCAGGCGCCGCTGGTTTCGACGAGGACGGTTTTGCCGCGCTCGCAGAGCTGGTGCATGAGGTCGAAGACGCGGGGCTGGAGGAGGGGCTCGCCGCCGGTGACTTCGATGAGGTCGGTGGGGTGGGTGAGGGCTTCGGCGATGAGGTCGTCGATTTCGCGCGGGGCACCTTCGTGGAAGGCGTACTCGGTGTCGCAGTACGAGCAGCGCAGGTGGCAGCCGGCGAGGCGGATGAAGACGCACGGCCTGCCGACGCGGGTGGATTCGCCCTGGATCGAGAAGAAGACTTCGTTGATGCGGAGGGTGGGCATTTTGGGGAAGGCACGGAGGGACGGAGGCACGAAGGCACGGAGTGGGGCGGAGGTGCGGAGGTGCGGAGTGGTGGAGTGGCGGGTGTTGAGTGAACTTGAACTGTAGCGAGTGATTCTCGACCCTTCGTTGCCGATTGCCGACTCCCGACTCCCGACTCCCGACTGCCGACACCCGACTGCCGACACCCGACTCCCGACTCCCGACACCCGACTGCCGACACCCGACTCCCGACTCCCGACTCCCGATTGCCGACTGCCCAAGCCCCACTGCCCACTGCCCTTCACTTGCTGTTTTCGTCCGGTGCCAGCCGCACCACGACCTTTGTGCCCAGCGGCGGCACGCGCTCGCGGTCGGCGATCCAGACGGGTTCGGCGATTGATGATTCGGGGCTGAAGGGTTGGGTCCAGGCGATGGTTTCGCTGCCGAAGCTGGCGAGGCCGATGAGGGTGCCGGCGCTGTCGGCGTCGTAGCGCTCGGGGGGGAGGGCGGGCGGTTGTCCGGGCGCGGGGTTGGCGCGCTTGATGATCACCGAGCCGGCGAAGACGAAGCCCGCGTTGAGTGCTGAGGCGCGCTCGTTGGTCTTGGCGTTGACGACCCACTCGAGCGGCGAAGCGGTGCGATTTTGCTTTGTGGCGGGGTCGGTCCACGCGAACGTGACGGCGACCGCGTCGCCTTCCGGGGGCGTGGGGGCGGGGGCTTTCTCTCCGGGCTTGGGTTCGGGCCACGTCACCGGGCGGCCCGGCTTGAAGCCCGCCAGCAGCATCGCGGCGTGGACCTGCGAGGGTTTCACCAGTGTCATCACCAGCGATTCATGCTCTTTGGAATCGCGCGGGCAGGCGAGGACTTCGAGGTAGAGCTTTTTGTTGGGGTCGGCGAGGCCGGCGATGACGGTGCTGTCGAACTCGACGACGCGGGCGGCGCGGTCGACTCGGACCGAGGGGAAGACTTCGACCAGGCCTTCGGCGGGGGGCGCGGGGGGGGCGGGGGCAGGGGCAGGGGCAGGGGCGGGGGATTCCGGTTGAGTTGCGGCTGGATTTGCGAGAAGGATTGAGATCAGCGGGAGGAGGGTGAGCGCCATGCGGGATCGTTGGCGCGCGGGCTCGGTGTCGTGTGGTATCCGCGCGGTTCGGCACCGATGTCGATCCGCGGACGGATCGACATCGGTGGCACGGCGGTTCGGTTGCGGGGTGTTGCGGCCTCAGCGCCGGCGGCGCAGCGCGAGGGTTCCGAAGGCCGCGAGCATGGTTGCCGAGCCCGGTGTGGGGATGTATCGGGCGAGGCCGGTGAGGCCGAGGGTTCGGTCGTTGGGGAAGAGGACGCCGACGTCTTCGAACGACTGTGCGGGGAGCGTGGTGGCGGCGCGGGGCGATGGCGTGAGTGGGGTGGTGAGCGCGGCTCGGGCGGGCGCGGGGGTTGCGCCGGTGGCGGCTTCGAAGCGGGGCGCGCGGTTGGTGAGGTCTGCGAGCTGCGCGAAAGCGGCCGGCTCGGGCGTGATCGAGGGGAGTTCGATTGCGGCGTCCGTGAGGAACGCGTCCGTGGAGAGCACAAACCCGGCGGGGTTCGCGGCGGTGAGCGCGCGTGACCGGTCCGGCGACAGCTCCGCGAGGGTGGGGAGGGTGCCGGTGGGTCCTGTGTGCCAGTCCAGGCGCGCGGCCTCGGCGGAGACAGCGGTCAGCGGCGGAAGGGCCGCCGCGGCGAAGATGAACAGACCATTTTTCACGACGAACTCGACCTCTTACTCACTCGATGAAACGGAAGACTCGTTGACGCCGACCCGCGCGGCCAACCCCCGGTGAGGGGATTTTTGTGGCGTCGCATGGCGTCAATCCCACGATGGATTCACCATAGTCCGGGGTCGTGGGAAGACAAGGCTTGGAGCTTTGTACGCCGACGGATTCACAGAGGTTTGACGGACAGTTGGCGGAGTGCGGCCAGATGTTGGGGTGGTTTTCGGAACCTGGGTGGTGGGGGCCCCTGCTTTCAGGCGGGGGAAGGGGGTTTTCCCGGAAGAGCGCGCGTGGTAAAGGTCGGCAAGGCCCACGCGACCGCGTGCGCCTCCGTCACTTCGCCCACCCCCCGGTTGGCGGCTCAGTGACGGCTTCGTCGGGCTTACTCCGCTGTGACGGGGTTCTCGATGGTGCCGAGGTGTTCGATTTCGATGCGGACTTTGTCGCCCGCGCGGAGGTAGCGGGGCGGGGTGCGGCCCATGCCGACGCCGCTGGGGGTGCCGGTGAGGATGAGGGTTCCGGGCAGCAGCGTGGTGCCTCGGGAGAGATCGGCGATGAGGTTGGCGATCGAAAAGATCATGTCGCTGGTGCGCGCGTCCTGGACCGGTTCGGCGTTGAGCGTGGTGACGAGGCGGAGGTTCATGGGGTCGGGCACTTCGGCGGCGGGGACGATGCGTGGGCCGATGGGGCAGAAGGTGTCGAAGCTCTTGCCGCGGTAGAACTGACCGCCGGAGCCTTGTTTTTGCCACCAGCGTGCGGAGACGTCGTTGGCGACGCAGTAGCCGAGGATGATGCCGCTGGCGGGGTTGCGTGCGTCGGCTTCGGTGGCGTCGCGGGTTGGGTTGGCGATGACGAAGCCGAGTTCGCCTTCGTAGTCGACTTGTTCCTGGTCTTGGCAAACCCTGGGAATGATGATGGGATCACCCGATAGCGCGAGTGAGGCGGGGCTCTTGGTGAAGACCATGGGGCGGTCCGGGACGGCGGCACCCTGCTCTTTGGCGTGCTCGGCGTAGTTGCGGCCGATGCCGATGATCTGGCGGATGTGCAAGAGGCCGCCGCCCGACGACGCCGGCAGGACGATGGAGACGGCGTGGTCGGTTCGGAGGAGGTTCATGGGGAAGGCATCGAGGCAAGAGGCATCGAGGCATCGAGTGGGGCGATGCCTTCGGCATCAACTGATCGCCGCCAGGACGTCGTCGTTTTTCATGGCGTCCTTGATTTCGCGGGCCTGGGTCCACTTGATGGTGGGGTTGCCGCTCGGGGACTTGGCGATGACGACGGTGCCTCGGCTGGCGCAGTTGAGGTCGGGGAAGAACAGGCCGTAGGCCTTGCAGACCTGTCGGTGCATGTCGGCGAGGAGGGTCTGCTTGAGGCCGAGGCTGTCGGCCCAGGCCTTGTGGGTGAAGAACGAATCGCACGAGATGCCGACGACCTTGGCACCCTTGCCGGCGAACTTGTCCATCTCGTCGGTGACGCACTTCATCTCGGTCGAGCAGACTGGGGAGAAGTCAAGCGGGTAGAAGCACAGGACGACGTCGGAGGTTTTGGCGGCGTCGGAGAGCTTCCACTCCTTGCGGTCCTGGTCGAGGAGGGTGAAGTCGGGGGCGGGCTCGCCGGCGTTGAGGGGCTGGGAACGGGCGGTGAGGTGGTCGTTTTTCATGGGATGAATGGAAGTGAGGTTTGGAAATCCTCGTGCGTGGTGCCGAGGGGTTTGCAGTGGCGTAGTATGTGCGAAGCCCGGTTTGACGCCGACAGGAGGTCGGGGCCGCGCGGGCGTTTGGATGACGAGTCAGTGTAGAGGAGCGGGATGCCGACCGTCGAGACGCTGGAGAGCCGATACGCGCAGGTGAAGGATCGCCTGGGGAACGCCGCGACGAAGTCGGGGCGGAAGGTGTCGGACATTTTGCTGGTCGCGGTGACGAAGTACGCGGACATGCAGCAGGTGCGTGAGCTGGTCGAGCTGGGGCACCCTGATCTGGGCGAGAGCCGCGTGCAGCAGCTGGTGCAGCGGGCGGCGCAGGTGGAGGAGTTGCTCGATCGTCGGCGGACGATGCCGGGTGTGAGCGCGGCGGCGCGGTCGGGGTTTGCGGGCGGCTCCGGGGGCGTGGGTGGCGAGCGTGGCCAGGGTGTATTTGATTTTTCGGCGGTGCGTTCGACGCGGCATCAGCCGGGGAGCGGGCCGACGCCGGCGGATGCGCCGGGGCCGCTGAGCGGGCTGGTGCGGTGGCACCTCATCGGGCACCTGCAGCGGAACAAGGTGAAGAAGTCGGTCGACGTGGTGCGGCTGATCCACAGCGTGGACTCGCTGCGGTTGATCGAAGAGATCCAGGCGGCGGCGTACAAGCGCGACCGCGTCGTCGATGTGCTGGTGCAGATCAACTGCTCGGGCGAAGGGCAGAAGTTCGGGTGCGCGATCCCCGCGGCGTGGCACCTGTGCGAGCAGATCGATTCGATGATCCACCTGCGGGTTCGCGGGGTGATGTGCATGGCGCCGTACTCGGACAACCCCGAGGACTCGCGCCCGGTGTTCCAGCGGTGCCGCGAGATCTTCGAGGATTTGCAGCGGCGCGGCGCCGGGGGCGGTGGCGGGAAGAACGCCGGGCACTTCAACATTCTTTCGATGGGGATGAGCAACGACTTCGAGGTGGCGGTCGAGTGCGGAGCGAACCTGGTGCGGGTGGGCTCGGCGCTGTTCGGCGAGGCGCAAGTCGAGTCTCAGGATGTGGATGAGGCGGAGGAGGAGTAGGCGGCTTTGTTGCCAGAGGTTCCGTTTCGAAACGGACCTACCGACGCTCTCGCGACCGTACATATCGCTTGATCTGGAAGTATCGCACATTGGCCAGGGCGATCATCCACACCATGCAGCCGAGCCCGACCCACATCGGCAGGCCGAGAAGCCCGTACGCGGCCCCCATGAGCGCCATCACGGCCCCGAGAAAAGAGATGGCCCCGGCACTCGAGAGCCCGTCGAAGGGCCAGACGTTGTCGTACACGCGGTGGAACCCGAAAGGGTGCTTCTTCGTCAGCACAAGCGCCGTGACCACCGCGGTCACCAAAGGGCACAATGTCAACACGAGCCATCCTGCGGTGGTCATCATCAGAGTTTAATGACCGGGGCTCGTGAGATCAGCACTTGCGGCGCTATCGGGCCGCGTCCAGGGACTCGGCGAGCTTCTTGCCCTCGGCCTTGCCGAGCATTCCGGCGCGTTTGGCGTAGGCGTGGGCGCGGTCGGTGTCGCCGGCTTTTTCGAGCCACAGCGCCGCCTGGTAGGCGAACTCGGCGTTTTCGGGTGAGCCCTCGGCGGCGCGGATGTAGGCGTCGGCGGCGGCGCGGGGGTCGCCCAGCATCGCGTGGCATGATGCGAGCTCGTCGATCGCCGCGAGGTTGGTGAGCAGATCGCCTTTGGGGAGCGCCGACATGACGGCGAGGGCCTCGCGGGGTCGGTTGTCGCGGCGGAGGACTTTGGATTGCAAGAGACGCCACACGGGATTGGTGGGGTCGAGCTTGACGGCTTTTTCGATGTGCTGGAGGGCGGGGCCGATGTGGTTTTCGTCAAGGGCGAGAGCCGCGAGCGAGCCCCATGCGACCGCGAGGTTGGGGTCGAGCGTGGCGGCGATGACGAGGTTGGCGCGGGCGTCGCCGGGGCGGTTGTTCTTGCGCTGCAGCTGGGCGAGAAACAGCGGGTACTGCGGGTTGGCCTTGTCGAGCTCGCGGGCCTTGATCCACTGGGCCTCGGCGTGGTCGTCGAGCCCGGCCTTTGCGGCGGCCATGCCAGCGGCGAAGCGGTATTCGGGGCGGTCCGGGCCGAGGGCGACGGCGTGGTCGTACTGCTCGTAGGCCTCGGGGAACTTCTCGAGGGCCATGAGGGCCTCGCCGAAAGCCAGGCGGAGGGGTTGATCGTTGGGGAATCGTTCGACGCCGGCGGCGAGTTCTTGGGCGGCGAGGTCGAACTTGTTGTTGCGGAGGGCCTGGCGTGCGGTGTCGAGGAGCTCGTCGCGGGGCGGGCCCTGCGCGGGGTCGGTGGGCGAGGAGGCGAGCTTGGAGACGGCGGGGGACGAGGTGGCGCGGTAGAGGGCGTACGCCGAGCCGACGACGATGAGCAGCAGCGGGATGAGGGCGAGGAGTTTTCGCTTTCGGGTTGCGGCGGGGTGGGGGTTGTCGAGTTGGTTGGCGTCGGGCGTGGTCATGGGTGGGGAACGCTACGCGCGGCGGGTAAACTTGTCCCTTCGACGCGGATCGGTGTGCGTGTGCGTCAAGTCTTGAGTTCCTTCGCGAACGCCGCGATCTCCGCGGTGATCCTGCGTTTTTCCACGTCGCCGCGATGAACCGTTCTTTGGAGCCGACCTTGCCCCAGTTGCCCGCCAAGTACATCCCGGTTGAGCATGAGTCGCGTGTGCGGGAGAAGTGGTTGTCGACGGGGGCGTTTCACGCCGATGCGGCGAAGGTGCTTTCTGGGGAGAAGAAGCCTTATGCGATTTTCATTCCGCCGCCGAATGTGACGGACAGGCTGCACCTGGGGCACGCGTTGAACAACACGCTGCAGGACGTGCAGGCGCGGGCGCACCGGATGATGGGGTTTGAGACGCTGTGGATGCCGGGGACGGACCACGCGGGGATCGCCACGCAGACGGTGGTGGAGAAGCGGGTGCTGAAGGAGACGGGTCGGAAGCGGACGGATTTTCCGCGCGAAGAGTTTGTCACGAAGATCCAGGCGTTCAAGGACGAGTACGAGGCGATCATCACCGAGCAGCTCAAGGCGATGGGGTGCTCGTGCGACTGGGAGCGGCAGCGGTTCACGATGGACCCGGTGTGCGCGAAGGCGGTGCGCGAGGCGTTCTTCCGGCTGTTCAAGGACGGGCTGATCTATCGCGGCAAGCGGCTGGTGAACTGGGACCCGGTGACGCAGACGGCGCTGGCGGATGATGAAGTGGAGATGGAGGAGATCGACGGGAGTTTCTATTACCTGCGGTATCCGTTGTGCCACGGGCACAACGGGCCTTCAGGTGGCACCGGTCTCCGACCGGTGTCTTCCGACGGCTCCGGCCAGCACCGATCAGAGACCGGTGTCACGTCGAATCGACTTCCGGTGACGTGGGATGAACTCAAGCGGCGTGGCTATCCGGGCGCCGAGGCGCACCCCGACAGCGAGCAGGCGTGGGTGACGGTGGCGACCACGCGGCCCGAGACGTACCTCGGCGATACCGCGGTGGCGCTGAATCCCAAGGACCCGCGTGCCAATGCGCTGCGCGGGCTGCACTGCGAACTGCCGCTGGTCGGGCGGGTGATCCCGATCATCGAAGACGACTATGTGGTGCTGCCCGCGGCGATGCATGAAGACCCCGAGGCCGCCAAGAGTGACCCGAAAGCGCAGTTCGCCACGGGGTTCCTGAAGGTGACGCCGGCGCACGATCCGAATGATTACGAGATCGGTCGGCGTCACAACCTGGCGGCGATCAACGTGATGGCGCCGGACGCATCGATCTCCGACAAGCATGGATGGACGGATGTCGGCGATGCGCACTTGTTCGTGGGCCTGTCGCGCGAGGCGGCACGGAAGAAGGTGGTTGAAGAGTTCAAAGCGCGGTCGGTGGGCGGGTACCCGCTGCTGGCGGATCGCAAACCCTACCGGCACAGCGTGGGTCACAGCTACCGCTCGCACGCGGCGATCGAGCCTTACCTGAGCGACCAGTGGTATGTGAAGGTGACGGACGATCGGTTGGCGGGTGCGGCGAACCGGGCGCTGGTTGCGGAGCAGAAGGCATCGAGGCAGCAAGGCATCGAGGCATCAAGTGACGCGGGATTGCGGTTTTATCCGGCTCGGTACGCCTCGACGTACGAATCGTGGCACGACAACATCCGCGACTGGTGCATCTCACGGCAGCTTTGGTGGGGGCATCGGATTCCGGTGTGGACACGTGCACGACGGAAGTTGGAGCAGGACCCCAGCCTCGAAGCAGGCGAGACCATTCAGATTCGCGGGGATTGGGATCTGTCTGGTTGCGTTCATCTCCACGAGCAACTCGCCGACGGCTCAGTGCGCGAAATGGTCTGTCCGCCGACCAAGGTCCCTTCCGCCCAACCTCCGCTGGGCCCATGGAAGCAACTGAAGTTCGAGTCGCAGCACGTGGTGCCGTTTGTCGCCAGTGAGATGGATGCGCTAACAGGTGAACTCGAACGCGAGGGCTTCATCCAAGACCCCGACGTCCTCGACACCTGGTTCTCCAGTGCCCTGTGGCCCATGTCCACACTGGGCTGGCCCGAACCGCCGCAGGAAATGCGAGGCCTTCTCGAAGCGTTCAACCCTTCGAGCGTTCTGTGTACCGCACGCGAGATCATCACGCTGTGGGTGTCGCGCATGGTGATGTTCAACCGGTATTTCCTGGGCGAGGGCCAGGGCAACGGCCCGCTCCCCTTCCACGACGTCTTCATCCACTCCGTCATCCAGGACGGCGAAGGCCGCAAGATGTCCAAGTCTTTGGGCAACGGCGTCAACCCGCTCGACATCATCCAGTCGCACGGGTCGGACGCGATGCGCTTCACCCTGTGCAAGATGACCACCAACACGCAGGACGTGCGGTTGCCGGTGGTGTTTGACAAGGAGAAGGGGTGCAACACCTCGCCGAAGTTCGATGAGGGGCGGAACTTCGTCACCAAGGTGTTCAACGCGGCGAAGTTTGTGATGATGAATCTGGAGGAAGCCGGTGAGAAGCCGGTGGGGCAGGCTTCCAGCCTGCCATCGGCATCCCCTCTCCCCGACCGCTGGATTCTCTCGCGGCTCGCGCGGCTGATCGAGCGCGTGAACGGCGCGATCGCGGCGTACGACTATTCGGACTACGCCGAGGCGATGTACCAGTTCCTGTGGTGGGATTTCTGTGATTGGTACCTCGAGGCGATCAAGCCGACGGTCAAGGGCGACTCTCCCCAGGCGGCGGCGCAGCGGGCGGTGGTGAAGAGTGTGCTGGACGCGGCCCTGCGGCTGCTGCACCCGATCTGCCCTTACGTCACCGAGGTGCTGCACGAGGCGCTGTCGGGGTACAGGGTCGGCGGCGTGGCGGGGCTGGTGTTCGGCGCTGACGGTGCGACGCTGTGCGTCAGCGCGTGGCCGTCCGCCGAGGCGGCGCTGGTTGATGAGGACGCCGAGCGCGAGTTTGAGTGGCTTCGCGGGTTGACCGAGGCGATTCGCCAGGTGCGTGCGGCGCAGGGTGTCGAGCCCAAGCGGCGGATCACGCTGCACACGGAAGCGGCGACTTTGGCGCGGCTTCGGCTGGCGGGCGCATTTGTGCCGACGTTGGCGGGGCTTGAGGAAGTGGTGGAGTCGGAGCGCGGCTCGGAGAGCCGCGGTACCACTTTGTTTGTCTGCGACGGGCGCGAGCACGGGCTCTCGAACTTGAAGGACGTGATGGACGCCGGGGCAGAGAAGAAGATGCTCGGTGAGCAGGTTGAGAAGTTGGAGAAGGAGATCGTGGTGCTTGAGGGTCGGCTGGCCAACCCCGGCTACGCGGACCGTGCGCCGGCCAAGTTGGTGCAGCAGACGCGCGATCAGTTGTCTCAGAAGATCGCGGAGCGGGACGCGGCCAAAGCGCGCATTGCTTCCTTCACATGAACTGAACAATCGCGGGCGGGGCTGACGTGTCTCGTGGGGCGGGAGCGCGATTCCGTGGCTATTCCGTGAAAAAGGGGTTGGAATCCGCCGCCCATCCGGTACGCTGTCCCCCACGACTGGGGACGCTGTACCCCGGCTCGTTTCGTGTCTGTTGTTCATGTGGAGGATGAAGATGCGTTCACTGAGAAGCGTTCCGGGTTCGCTCGCGGCGGTGGTTGTCGCGCTCGCGGCGGGTCAGTCCGCGCAGGCGGGCAAGATCTTCGAGAAATACTGGGGCGCGGTCGACGGCGGCGACTTCGCCGTGGGGCCGTGGTTTTTCGTTGAAAAGCAGGGTCCCGTTCCCACGTCGCCTCCAAGTTTTTTCGAGGCGGCGATCTTCGACTTTGACGCGCTCATCCCCGCGCAGACTTCGTACACCGTCACGGTGACGACCGCGCCCACGGTTGACAGCGTTGACGTCGGCGACGACCTCGTGCTCGATTGCACCGGCTCGAGCCTCAGCGTGCTCAACAACCTGAGGGTCTTTCCGGGGGCTTCAAACGAGTCAAGTTCGCTGACGCTGCCGGGCGGGACGCTGAGCATCAACGGGAACCTGACGGTCGGGAACGACGACGTCAGCGCGCCGCAGTCTCGGTTCATCTTCGAGGATCTGGCGACGCTGGTCATTCAGGGCGATCTTCGCGTGCGGCCCTCGGGCTTTGCTGATTTGCGGAAAGGCTTTGCTGGAGGTCTGCGGAACGCCGGCACGGTGACGCTGTCGCCGGGGGTCTCAGCGACGGTGAACGTGACGGCGGGCATCACGCAGTTCGGTCCGAGTTCCGCGGGCGGGATTTCGACGCCGGGCGGCACGCTCAATATGGACGTCTTTTCCGTCGGCAACTATGACCGACTTCAGACCGGGGGCACGACGACTCTGGGCGGCACTTTGGTGGTCCGTTGGGATGAAAAGGCCGTTTTCCCGGCCGGAACGGTGATCGATGGCATCATCCGCACCGTGGGTCTGGCCGGCGAGTTCGATGCCGTGCTGTTCACTCCGGCATTCCCCGAGAACCTGCGATTCCGCATCGTGTACCCGAGCTTCGCGCGCGGCGAGGGAGAAGCCGGCGCGTTCACGGAGATTGACCTTGAGGTGGTTGAACTCCCGCCGCAGCCGGACATTGGCGACGGCACCCAGGGCGCGACGGCGGTGAACGGTCGTCCGGTGAGCGCCGTGACGGCGGACCTGAACGGCGACGGGTTCCCCGATCTCGCCGGGGCGATCCCCGCGGTCGTCTCGACCACCGGCGTGGTGGGCGGTGGTGTGGTGGTGGTGCTGAACCTGGGTGTTGACGGCAACGGCGACTGGCTCGGATTCGGGCCCGCCGCTATGTACCTCAGCGGCCTGGGCCCGGTGTCCATCGCGTCCGGTGACCTTGACGGCGACCAAGACGTGGACCTTGCGGTGGTGAACCCTGGGAACTCTTCGTTCCCTGCCGGGCTTCGGGTGCTGCTGAACGACGGCGTCGGCGGCTTCGCGCCCTTCGGCGCGCCGGCTGATGTGTTCCAGTCCGTCGGCACCGACCCGCGCGGCGTGGCCATCGGCAACTTCGTGCCCGATGTCGGAAGCCTGCTCGATTTCGCCGTCACTTCGCTCGACAGTATGGGCGATGGCCAGGTCGTGATCGTCGAAAGCGACAGGCTTCTGGCCCTCGCGTTCGGCGGGTTCCGGCTGTTCCAGGCGGTGCCGCTGGGCTCGGGCAGCGACCCCGGCACGATCCAGCCGGGCGGCCTCGATAATCCGAAAGATTTGGACGACCTAGCCATCGCGCTGCCTCCGGGCGGCACGGGGAACAACATGACGGTGCTCTTCAACGGCAACCCGCCCGTGCCCGATCCCATGGTGCCTCTGTTCAACCCGCCGCAACAGGTCAACGTCGGCGACGGGCCGCAGCACCTGTCGATCGACGACATCGACGGCGACGGCGACTCTGACATCGTGACCAGCAACAACCTCGGCGGGTCGGTCTCGGTGGTGCGGAACATCGGGCCTGGCGTCTCTGGGTGGGACTTCGGGGTTCAGACGCTGCCCGCCGGGGCCGCGGCCGGCCCGCTGGCGGTGCTGGACATCGACGGCGATACGGACCAGGACATCGCGGTGGTGGTGGAGATTTCGCCGGACCCCCTCACGCGCGAGGTTCGGGTGCTGCGGAACGACACGCCGATCGGTGTGCCGGATGCGCCGCTGGTGTTCGCCGCGGGTGAGTCGTTCGGCCAGACGGCGGGCCCGCTGTTCATCCTGCCGGGTGACGCGGACCAGGACGGGGACTTTGACATCCTCGCCTTCACCGATCCGCCGGCGCTGCCGACGGAGCAGGCTACGGCGTTCCTGAACGTGCTGTGCCCGACGGACCTTGACGGATCGGGAAAGACCGACCTGGGCGACCTGACCCGGTTCCTGGGCGACTTCGGGAGCACGGTCGAGGCTGGTGCGCCGGGCGATATTGACGTCGACGGGCAGATCACCACGGCGGACCTCGTGGAGGTGCTGGGGGTGTTCGGCTCGGCGTGCCAGTGAGCTTCGTCTGAGAGGCATTTTCAACGCGGAGCTCGCGGAGAGCGCGGAGCAAGGCAGAGAGGGAGTGCGCGCGATTGCGTGTGATCTTTGCCTTGACTGAGCCCTGTGCGCAAGCACAGGGCCAAGTTTGCGAAGCGCGTATCGATGAGCCCCGCGAGTCCACGAGTCCGAGCACGCTGGACGAACCTTTCGCGTGCTCTGTGTTTTTCGATGCGAACGGGCGTGTGCACGATGGCCCTGTGCTTGCGCACAGGGTTCGGTTGAGGCAAAGAGCACGCGCTGCAGAGCGTGCCCTCCCTCTCTCTCTCTCTCTCTCTCTCTCTCTCTTTGCGTTCCTCCGCGATCTCCGCGTTGCGAATCTCTTTCTTGAAGAGCCAGAACGCCGCCTACTCCGAAGCCGTCTCCTTCCACCGCACGATTCTCGGTGGGGCCTCTTCTTCGTCCTCGCTGGGGATGGCGCTGACGGGTCCGGCGATCATGAAGGCGCGGGCCTGCTGGCTGCCGTCGAGGGTCTTGGCGAGTTGGGTGTGGGATGAGAGCGTTCCGACGCCGCTGTTGTTTCGGCTGAAGCGTGCGGCGTTGAGGAAGTTGGAGGTGTTGTAGGGCATGGCGAAGACCTCGCCGGAGTCGGTGCCGGTGAAGAGGGACCACACACAGATGGTGCTGGCGACGTTGGAGCCGCTGGCCTCGGCGGACCAGGTGGAGCCGTCGAAGGTGCGGTAGCGGGTGTCGCCGGTGTCCGAGGCGGCGTAGCAGAGCAGGGCCTTGGTGCCGCCGGGCTCGAAGGCGATGTCGAAGCAGCGGCGGTCGGTGTATTGCACGTTGAAGGTGAGGTGCTGGCCGCCGGTCCAACCTGCGCTGGTGAAGCGTGCGACGGCGAGGCCCTTGGCGCTGATGGCCGAGGTGGTCGGTTCGTATGGGCTGGTGCTGAAGGCGAGCAGCAAGTTACGGCTGACAGGGTCGGTGATGAGCCGGAAGATACGCGGGCGGTCGTTGTGCCCGGGGTTGAAAGACTGCTCGGCGGTCCAGGCGCCGTTGGTGTACGCGCGGTACCGCGGCAGGAGCTCGGTGTCCGGGGCGTACACGACCACCGGACGGCTGGGAATCCCAAAGTAGGCCCCGGCGAATCCCTCTCGCCCGAGGTCGTCGAGGAAGTCATCGAGCATCGTGGCGGGGGTGAACGTCGTGCCGTTGAAGATGCTCGCGTACAGGCGGCGCTGTGAGTCCATGACCAGCATGAGCGCTTGCCGACTCCCGGGGCGGGCCACCAGTTCCAGATAGCGCACGTGGTCGGCGGTCGGGAGACTGAACGTTCCTGTGGTGGAGCCGTTGCGGAACCCGATGCGTGCGGCGGCGTAGTCCCACCAGGCGACGAGCATGGTGCCGGTGTTGGTGTAGACCATGTCGGCGCCGCGGTGGTTCCACAGGTCGCCGACGTTTGAGCAAAGGGTTTCGACGGTGCTCCAGTTGGTGCCGTCGAAGGTGGCGAGTCTGAGGGCCTTGGTGCGTGAGATGGCGATGACGGCGGTCTCGTTGCGGGTTGGGCAGTTGCGTGCGACGACCCACGCGCCGGACTCGGAGAACCCGCCGATGGTGGTGGCGGCGCCCCAGGCCTTGGTGGTGCTGTTCCACACGCGGTAGTGCATGCCGCTGGGGCCGACGGTCGGGGTGACGTCGGTGCGGTTCGAGGCGACGAGGATGGTGGGGCTGGTGACATCGGCGTGGACGTTGGCGGCGGGCAGCAGCACGCCGGCCAACGTCAGCATCGACAGGGCGAACGAGCGGACGCGCGACGCGGGTTCATGGCGGCGTGGTTGCATCTGCTGAGCATCGAATCGATGGGCTGGACACCCAAGCGTGTGTGCGGCGTCACGCGATGGGCGGGGTGTCGACCCCCTACAGCCCTCCCAGGTTTGCATGGTTCTCGGGGCGTGGCGGGGAAGGCGGTTGATAACTTGCGACGACGTGATGGTGTTTCGCGAACTCCGAGTTGGCGGAGATTGCAGCGCAACTTCCGCGCGATTGCCCATCGGGCTCGGGGCGAGACCGTTGCGATCGCGCGAGGCCCCCGTGAGCGCGGCGTGAGCGAGTTTTTACAGCGCCTTGGCGGTGCGCTTGTGATGCGTTTACGTCGCTCCGCATACTGCTGGGGCATTCCGAGGTGTTCCCCGTGCCGGAGAGAGACTGTCACGCGACCCCGCCGAAGCGGGGCCCGGCGCGATCGGCCTCGGAGTGACAAGGACAAGGAAAGTCCCATGAATCACCGCAATTCTCATTCAACCGCCCCCACCTGCGCCCCTGCCTGCGCCTCCGCTCGCGCGGGCTTCACGCTGGTCGAACTGCTGGTCGTCGTGAGCATCATCGCGCTGCTGATCGGCATCCTGCTGCCCAGTGTGGGCGAAGTTCGCCGCCAGGCGCGGATCGGTCTGTGTACGGCGAACATGAAGCAGCACGGGCAGGCGGCGAGCAACTACGCCGCTTCGAACAAGGACAACCTGCCGCACGTGCCGCTAAGCAACGGGAAGGGTCAGGCCGGGCCGGTGGGTTCGATCGGGCGGTACTTCGGCTCGGCGCTGAATCCCACGAACGGGGTGACTTTCGCGGAGCCGGGCATCCCGACGATGACGGGCATCGCCAACAGCGAC
The DNA here is from genome assembly GCA_046154665.1 of Phycisphaerales bacterium. Taxonomy (GTDB): domain Bacteria; phylum Planctomycetota; class Phycisphaerae; order Phycisphaerales; family UBA1924; genus JAFLCM01. The sequence goes on from JBJXFG010000113.1 coordinate 25,886, forward strand.
ACGCTGCGGAACAGCCAGTATTTCTCGAACGCGCAGGCGTGGAATGCGTACTGGGTGTTTCTCTCTGAGTTCGCGGTTGATGGTGCCGGGACCGATGTGATGCAGGAGATGTTCATCTCGCCGAGCGAGGGCGACATCCGCGAAGAGTGGAAGCGCACCCGCCAGTGGGTGAGCAACCGCGCCAGCACCGGCAGCGGCAACACCAACGGCTTCTGGACCCTCGGCGGCCCCGAGGGGACCCAGACCATCGGCGACCCCGATGTCGAGCCGTACCGCCCCAAACTGGGCTCGTACCGCTATGTCCACGCCGCCATGACCGATCACCGCGTGTACGGGCTCAACACCCGCGGCACGCCGACCCTGGGCAATGGTGTGACGCCGCAGACGGTGAATCTCGGTTCGTCGAACGCGACGGGTTTTGCGTCGTACGTTCGTCGGAACACGGTGGCGAGCGTGGATTACCCTTCGCAGAAGGTCGTGTTCTTCCTGTGGAACGCGGCGCACAACAAGTCCGCCGAGATGTGGTGCGACCCGAGCGCGACCAGCACGGTGGCGCTTGGTGACGGTTCGGCGCGGGCGGTGATCGCGCAGCGCGAGGCGCTGCCGTTCGAGGCCGACGCGGTGCGGCGCTTCGAGTCGTCGGGCCCGTATGGCGCGGTGAACTTCACGCCGGAGGGCGAGGAGGCCAGCGGCGCGGCGGTCGAGGGTCGGTACACGTGGTTCTTCCTGACGGTGGGGGGGATCAAGGGGCGCGATCTGTGATCGGCGAGCGAGCGCGTCGAGGCTGGCGCGTGAGCGGCGGGGTTCTCGGGATGGCTGACGTCCAACAGAATCAAACCCGCTCGCTGACGCTCGGGGTTCGTTGGCGGCGCGTCATTCGTCGTCTTGCTCGGGTTGGTGCGCGGAACCATCCGGCCTGTTCCAACCGCTGTCGGGGTCTTGAGCCAGCGCGGTGGACGCTTGACGTATGCAGCGGGCGCAGGCGACGGCGCTGTCGGCGAGCGGGCTTTGCCAGAAGATCTCCTTGCGGTCTTCGAGGCAGAGCAGGCACTTGACGCCGGTGACGCCTGACTTGCCGAGCAGGACCTCGGCGTAGGCGACCTTGAGGCAGTCGGAGCAGATCAGGCTGCCCTGGTGACCCTCGACCATCGGGCGGCGATCCTCCCAGGCTTTGTGGCAGAAATCACAGAGGAAATCGGCCATGGTCATGTTGTCGGGGTCGGTGCCGGGGCGGTGCATGGGGGGCTTGGGGCTTGGGGCTTGAGGCTTGGGGCTTGGGGCTTGGGGCTTGGGGCTTCGTGTTGAGCGGTGCGTCTTGTGGAAGTGTGGCGCGGAACATCGCCAGCGTCGCCAAACCACCGGGCGTGGAGAATAGGCCACTTCGCCACTTCGCCACTTCGCCACTTCGCCACTTCGCCACTTCGCCACTTCGCCGAAGAGACCCCTCCCTCACGGTCGGGGTTCTGTTGCCTTCGCACTTCGTGCCTGCGTGCCTCGGTGCCTCCTTGCCTGCGTGCCTCCGTGCCTTCTTCACCACTTCTCCGCCACCAGGTGGTACACCGGCGGGGCGTGCCAGAAGGCGTCGGGATTGGCTGACCACTGGGCCCACGCGCGGGTGAAGTCGTCGGCCTCGTTCTGCTTGAGGAAGCCGTGCTGCACGAGTGTGGGCACATAGATGCGGAAGAAGGTGTCGGCCCACATCCACATTGTTTCGCCGGGGCGGGCGACGCGCTGTTCGCAGGCGAGGTGGGTCACGCGCAGGCCGGCGTCGCGGCACATGGCGGGGATGCGGGCGACGATGTCCGGGTCGCCGCCGCGGGAGCGCCAGGAGATGCCCACGGCCTCGACGACGCGTTCGAACGGCGGGCAGCGTGGGGCGAGCGCCAGTGATTCGTAGTTGAAGTAGTCGTTGACGCAGAGCTTGCCGCCGGGCTTGAGCAGCTTGGCGATGTCGGCGATGACGTCGGCTGGGCGCGGGACGAAGCAGAGCACCCAGCGCATGAAGGCGAGGTCGAAGACGGCGTCGCCGGCGCAGCCGAGTGGTGCGAGGCGATCGGACGCGGCCCGCAGCGTTTCGCGCAGTTGCTGGACGTCGCCGACGAGGCCGACGGCCTCGCGCTGCAGGCCGCGGGCGCGTGCGGCGTCGTTGACGCGCTCGATGTAGCGGGCCGATTCATCGATGCCGACGACGCAGCCGCCGGGGCGGTGGTTGGAATCCCCGGTGACGATTTCGGCGAGGTCCATGAGGGCGAAGCCGGGGCCGCAGCCGGCGTCGAGGGCTTTGTGTCCGGGCAGGATGCCGGCGCGTCGCCAGGTGGCGTGGGCGAGGTCGGACCACAGGCGGTGCTGGAAGCCGAGGCGGCGTGCTTCTTCGTCGTGGGTGCCGAGGATGTATTCGCGCTCGTCGGCGGTGTTTGGATTGGGTGTCATCGTCATAGGGTCTGGATGCTACGACGTGGCATCGGGTGGCATGCTCAAACTACCTGTTTGAGCATGTTTCAAAGTTGTGCATGCTCACTCAATCGGAGCATGCTCAAACAGGAAGTTTGAGCATGCCACCCGTTGAACGCTCTATTCCGGTCGGGCCGCGCCGCCCGGGCCGGGGGTGGCGCGTTTCGGGTCGTCGCCGCGGCGTGACGCCGCGCGGACGACGACGCGCAGGTCCGGGTCGGCGACGGCGCTCTCGGGCTTTGGCAGCCAGCCCCACAGGGCGGGCGGGCCGATGTTCATGCAGATCGTCGGCGGGATCCAGTGGAACGCCAGCGGCTGCATGTAGTCAAGATCTTCGTGGTGGCCGAAGAACTGCCAGCGCTGCGCCAGCGGCGGGGGCCTTGATGAGAACTCGCGCTGGCGCTGCACATCGACGGGGATCCACTCGCCGCGGTTATGGTGCTCGTCATAGAGGTAGAACTCGGCCCAGGCGCGGACGTTGGCGACGAGGGTGGCGCGCTGCTTCTCGTTGACGCGGTCGTCCTGCACGCGGTTGTCGTGGCCGATGACGAGGCGGGCGGGGATTCCGGCGGCGCGGTAGACCGCCACGAGGAGGTTGGCCATGTCGAGCACCGGTCCGCGGCCGCGCTCGGCGGCGACGGCGGCGCCGTCGACCGCGAAACCGCTCAGCAGCGCCCCGCTGTAGCGCAGCGAGTTCTGCCCGCGACCGGTGCTTGCCACGGCGTTGGACTGCGGCTGGTAGTGCGCCGCCGCGCGGCCCGCGAGGTATTTCGCGAGTGAGTAGGGCGGCGTGTTGCGGGGCTCCGGCCCGCCGGGGGCCTGGCGCATCCAGCGTTCGAGCAGCAGCCGCACCTGCGGGGATTGGCTCTCGACCATGAGTTGCGGCATGAGCGCCGAGGCGATGTCATCGGGCCAGGGGGTGGTGGGCCAGGCGATCCTGACGGCGCGCGTCTCGTCGATGCGCGTTTCGAACGAGGTCATGGGGATTTCGAGGCTGAGTTGGAGCGCGTTGCCGTTGGCGGCGGCGGCGTCCCACGCGCCCAGGCGGGTGCCGCTCTGGTATCCGGTGAGCAGGCGCGGCGTGGGTGCGAGCATCCGCCCGTCGATCTCCCACTTGCCGGTGACGCGGTCGTCCCAGTTGTCGTGCGAGGCGCTGGTGGCGGTGAGCGGGAAGAACATCGTCGCGGAATCGAACGACACGCGTCGCGTCTGCAATGGGTCGACGGCGGCACCGGGGAGCTTGGGCTGGCAGCCGATCAGGCGGAGGTTGATGACGACGGTCCAGTCGCGGTGGTTGAGGGGGTGACGGGTGAGGACGGGGGGTTCGTTGGGGCGCTCGCCGCGCAGGGCGGGGGCGGGGGAGGCTGGCGGCGGGGTTGCGGTGGGGGGGGCCGTTGAGGCAGCGCCGGTCTGGGCCGACGCACCGGGGGCGCACGCCCAAATGTACGACGCCAACGCGACCGCCCACGAGATGAACATGCGATGTCTCACAGCAAATCCTATGGACGCGGGGGTTGGGCGGCGGTTCCAATCCGCCCGGACGCTTGCGGACGGAGAACAACGAGCCCGGATCGTCAGCGGCGGGTGTCGAGGTTTCGGCGGCTTGCGTTGATCGGAAGAACCCACTCGCTCACGCTCGGGGCTCGTTGGTCGGGCGTCACACCCGCTCGGCGATATGGAGCTCGCACACATAGCGCATGACCAGCGAGCCGCCCGAGGCGAAGCGGACGAAAAGGTCGGCGAGGTCGGACTCTGCCGCGGCGCGTTGGGGGCCCTCGGCGGGCATGTACGAGGCGCTCATGGCGCGGCCGATGAGGCCTTCAAGTGTCACCGTGTGCTGGTTGGGGAACTCGCGGAGTCGATAGCCGGTGAGGCCGGCTGCCCGAGCCGCCGGCGCGCCCAGCACGCACGCGTCGTTGCGGAACCAGGGCGATCGCGGGACATCGCGGGCGTGACGCATCACCACGTCGCGGTAAGCGGCCATGGCGGGGTCGCGGACATCGTGGACGTTCCATAGGGCGGCGGCGCGTCCGCCGGGCGAAAGGATGCGGGCGAACTCGTGCATGGCCGCGGCGCCTTCGAGCCAGTGCAGGCTCTGGGCGCACAGCACGAGTGAGACGGCGGCATCGGCGAGGCCGGTGCGCTCGCCGGTGGAATCGTGCCAGAGCACGCGCGTGCCGAACGACGCGGTGTCGGCCTTTCCGCGCCGGCGCATGTCGGCGTTGGGCTCGACGGCGTGGACGTTGATGCCGCGATCCAACAGCAGGCGGGTGGAGATGCCGGTGCCGGCGCCGATGTCGGCGGCCCATGCGCCGGGCGCGATGCCTTCGAGCAGCGCGTCGATTGCTTCGGGCGGATAGGAAGGGCGGTGCTTGGCGTAGTCGCCGACGCGACCGGTGAAGCGACGCGTCGGGGCGTCGCCCTGGGGTGCGTGCGGAGACTGGTCGGCATCACCCATGGCGGGCACTCATTTCTTGCGGGGGGCGACGCTGTTTTCGCCGTTGGCGTAGATCGCCACGCGGTCCACGGCTCCGTCGGAACCGTTCAAGAACTCGACGGAGACACCGGTGAAGTTCTTGTAGCGGAAGGTGGTGCCCTGGACGGGGATGAGTTCCTCTCCGCGTCCCAGCGTCACCACTTCGAGCGTGCCGTTTTCGCGGAGGCGGACCTCGGCGGTGTTCCCGCGCACGTCGTACTTGCCGACGAATCGCTCCAGGAACGACCGCTCCATCATCTCTATCGGCGGCATGCGCTTGAAGACGATTGGGGCCAGCCGCGGCTCAAACGGCACCACGAGCGACGAAACATCGCCCGCGAAATCGGTCTGGAACTGGAGGCGCTGGCGGTCAAGGCGGCTGGCGCGGTCTTCGGGTGTCTGGAAGACGTCGAAGTGCCAGTGTTCGAGCTTGGCCGAGAAGCCGTTGTAGGTGAACGTGAGCGACCCGTCGGAGGACCCGATGGTGATGTCGCCGTAGCCGGGGTGGTTGTAGCGACCGACATACTCGGGTAGGTCGTGCGAGGGCTTGGTGCCGGTGCGTCGGTCGGTCGCGCCGGAGGACTTGGCGGAGTCTTCCTGGGCGAAGGTCTTGGTTTCGAGTTCGGCTTCGCGCTCGATCATGCCGGCGCTGGGCATGCCTGTGAGGCGGTCGATGATCTCGAAGGGGAGGCCGTCGCGCAGGACGGCACCGGCGCGGTTGGTGAGGACAGCCAGGCCGATCTTGTGCTTGGGTGCGAACAGGATGAGTGCGGCGGCGCCTGGCATGTTGCCGCCGTGCTCGGCGATCTCGATGCCGCGGTAGGTGTAGACCATGAGGCCCATGCCGTACATCTGGAAACCGCGGACATCGTCGAAGGTGTCGGGCCCGATGGGGAAGTGCGGCTGCATCATGGACTTGACGTCGGCCTCGTCGAGCACGCGCTTGCCGTCGAGCACGCCGCCGGCGAGCATCATCCGGATGTAGGGCACCAGGTCGCGGGCCGTCGAGTTCATGCTGCCCGCCGGGCCCGCGGCGTCGAACGACTCGAAGGGATCGGGCACGAGTTTCCGCTCGTTGTTGAGCTGATAGCCCGAAGCCCGGTCCGCCGCGGCGTTCAGCTCCGCCAGCGTGAAGTTCGTGCTCGCCATGCCCAGCGGGGTGAAGAGAGCTTCCTTCGTGAACTCCTCCCACGGCTTGCCCGCGACTCGACCGGCGAGATAGCCGGCCTCCATGTACATGAAGTTGTTATAGAGGAACCGCGTGCGGAGATCGAACGCGAAGTCGAGGTGTTGCAGCCGCTTGTGCATCGCTTCGCGGTTGAGCGTGCTGCCGAACCACACGGCGTCGTGGCGCGGCATCCCGATGCGGTGGGTGACGAGGTCGCGCGGGGTGGCGCGGAGCGTGGCGTCGTCGTTGCCGAGGCGGAAGTCCGGCATGTAGTCGCGGACCGGCTTGTCCCATTCGAGTTTGCCCGCCCGAACCAGCGTCGCCAGGCCCGCCACCGTGAACTGCTTGGTGATCGACGCGATGGGCATCATCGTGTCGGGGGTCATGGGGAGGTTTTCTTCGATGTTGCGCAGGCCGTAGCCCTTGAGGAGGACGACCTTGTCATCGACGACGACGGCGACGCTGACGCCGGGGACTTTCTGGTCGGCGAGGGCTTTGGTGATGACGGCGTCAATATCGGAGAGGCGGGCGGCGGGGTCGGTGGCGGTGGCCGGGGCGGCTGGTGCGGGCTGCTTGTCGGCGAAGACGATGGGGGCCGAGACGAGCGTGAGGAGCAGGGGAATGATGAGGCGGAGTTTCATGGGTGTTCCCTGGTGAGGCGGGGAGGTGTTGCGGGTGAACAATGTATCGTGAGGGAGGGGCCTGTGAGGAAGTGGTCGAGTTGTCGAGTGGCGGAGTGGCGAAGTGGCGAAGTGCAATGAAATGCAGTCGGAGGCACTTGACCACTTGACCACTTGACCACTTGACCACTTGACCACTTCCTCGAAACCCCTCCCTCACGGTCGGGGTTCTGTCGTCTGTACCATCCGCCATGCGCTACCTCCTCACCGGCATGAACGGCACCGTGGCCCCTGCGCTCGCGCGGATGCTCCGCGCCCGCGGCGATGAGGTCATCGCGTGGGATCGGGCGGCGTATCCGACTGATACCGAGGCCGCGGTGATGGGATTCATCGGGCAAACCAGGCCGGACTGGGTGTGCCACATCGCCACCGGTGCCCCGGCGTGGGCGCAGTGGATCGCGCGGGCGTGTGCGGCCGGTGGCCCCAAGCTGCTGTGGACGAGCACCGTTTCGATCTACGCCGATGCGACGCCCGCGCCGCTGGGCGTGGAAGCTCCGGCGCTCGCCAGCGACGACTACGGCAAGTACAAGGCTGAAACCGAGCGACTGGTCCGCGAGGCGTGCCCCGGCGCGCTGGTGCCGCGGCTGGGTTGGCAAATCGGCAGCCAGCCGGGGTCGAACACGATGACGGACTTCCTGTTCCGCACGGCGAAAGAGAAGGACGGAGTGATCGAGGCGAGCGCCGCGTGGATTCCCAGCACGGCGTGGTTGGACGACACCGCCGACGCGATGCTGCGGCTGATGGACACGGGCGCGACCGGTCCGTACCAGCTTGAGGGAAACGCGGCGGGGATGACGTTCTTCGATCTCGCGACGGCGATCGCGCGCCGGTTCAATGCTGCGTGGCGGATCGTCCGCACCGAGACGCCGAGGATGGATCGGCGGATGCACGATCCGCGGGTGACGATGGGGCAGGTGCGGGAGCGGCTCAAGTGAGGCGGGTTCGGTCGTGCGACTGATTTCGACGTGCCACGGATGGCGGCGTCTTCGGCGACACCAGTGCCCGAGGGGCCGGACGTGCCGGCGGTTCGGCACTGATGTCGATCCGAGAGCGAATCGCCATCAGTGGCACGCCGGACAGCGTCCGCTGTTTGGCCTACCATCGCCCCCATGTATTACGAATCCCACAACGCCATTATCGCCGACCTCGAGGCGCGGATCTTGACGATCCGCGACTCTCTTTAACTACGACAAAAAGAGACTGCAGGTCAAGGCTCTCGAAGACCAGATGAACAGCGACGGTTTCTGGGACAGGCCCGAGGCCGCCCGGCAAGTCGTCAACGAGCTCAAGGGCATCAAGGCGCAGGTCGACGCGCTCGGCGGGCTCATCACCACCTTTGAGGATGCCAAGCTCGCCTACGAGATGGCCAAGGACGCCGGCGACAAGGACCTCCTCACCGAGGCCGACGAGTCGCTGTTCAAGATCAACAAGGGGATGGAGAAGGTCGAGCTGCTCAGCCTGCTGGGCGGCAAGCACGACCACCGCAACTGCTTCCTCACCATCTCAGCGGGCGACGGCGGCACCGAGGCCAACGACTGGTGCGAGATGCTCTTCCGCATGTATCTGCTGTGGCTCGAAAGGTCACATCCAGAGTGGAAGGTCGAGGAGATCGAGAAGTCGTACGGCACCGAAGTGGGTCTCGATTCGGTCACGCTCCGAGTCGCCGGGCCTTACGCCTTTGGCTACCTCAAGTGCGAGCGCGGGACGCACCGGCTGGCGCGGGTGTCGCCGTTCAACGCGCAGGGAAAGCGGCAGACGAGCTTTGCGACGGTGGACATCACGCCGGAGTTTGAAGAGTCCACGGTCGAGATTCCTGAGAAGGACCTGGAAATCACGCCGTTCGTGCGCGCCAGCGGCCCCGGCGGTCAGAACGTGAACAAGGTGGCCAGCGCCATCCGCGTGGTTCACAAGCCGACGGGTTTCATGGTGGTGAGCAGCACCTACCGCGACCAGGGGCAGAACAAGAAGCAGGCGTTGAGCATTCTGCAGGCGAAGCTCGAGCAGCTTGAGCAGGAAAGGCGTGACGCCCAGATCAAGGACGCCGCCGGCGGCGCGATTGATCGCGGCTGGGGCACGCAGATCCGCTCGTATGTGCTGTACGACTCGCGCGTGAAGGACCACCGGACGGGGCACGAGAGCGGATCGCCGGTGAACGTGCTGGCGGGTGATCTCGATGGATTCGTTGATGCCGAGCTGAAGCGACGACGCAAGGAGCAGGCGGAGAAGGAGGGGGCGGCGAAGGCGTAAGTTAGAAACCCTTCCTCACGGTCGGGGTTCTGTTGTGGTTTTCAGCGCCTCCGCCGCAGTGCCACCAGTCCCGCCAGCACCATGACGCCAGTTGCTCCCGGGGCTGGTACCACGGCGAGTCCGCCCAGGAATCCGCCGATCGAGGTGAGATCGACGGCCACCGAGGTATCGCCGAAGCTGGCGCGACCGCCGAGACGCTGATAGACGCCGCGGTTGATGCCGGCGAGGGCCAGGTTGCCGTCGGGGCCGGTGATGAACACCGCGCCGCCGGAATCGCCCGGGGTGAGGATGGCCTCGCTGGCGCCGCCGCGGCGGTCGAAACGGAAGAACAGGTGCCCGTCGCGGGCCGCGTCAAGACGGTTGGTGCCCCACACCTCGGCGCGGTCGTCGGACCAGGTGAAGCCGGAGCGCGTCGAGCTCTCGGCTGTGAGGCCGAACCCCGCAACCGTCAGCCGAGCCCCGCGCTTGAGCGAGCTGTCGGCGATCGGGTAGTAGCCCGGCAGGTCACGGTCGAGGGTGACGCGCATCAGGTCGGCGGTGTCGCTCGTGATCGTGCTGACGGCGCGGAACGATGAGCCGCCCAGCCAGAACGAGCTGCCCCGCCCGCCGCCGACGTGGGCGGCGGTGAGGATTTCGCGCGGTCCGACGGCGACCGCCGTTCCGCCGTTGAACAAGCCGACAAAGCTGATGTTGGGTCGGATGGAGGGACCGCCGTTGAGGATGAGCGCGCTCGCCGAACCGGCCAGCGGGCCGACAAGGGCGGCGAACGAACCAAAGGCGATCACGGCCTGAACACACCGGTGGGCGCGGTGGTGCATGGAATCACTCTCCTCGCGGCGTGGTCCGCTGCGTCGGCGCTGTGCCGAAACGGTGGGCCCCGCCAGACAGTCTGTCATCGTCCGGTTCCGTGCCGAACTGGGGCGGCAGCATAGCCGAGCAGCGTTCGAATCAAACACCAATCTCCGAAAACCAGCCGGAGTTTCGGGGCAGTTTCCCCATACAACGGGCTGAGTTCAGCACCCAGCGTCCGAAAACGCCGCACGGGCCTTCTCCGACTGCCGACTCCCCACTCCCGACTTCCGACTCCCCACTCCCGACTCCCGACTCCCGACTCCCGACTCTGCCCCCCCGCCCCCTCACGCCGGGCGAACGCCGCGGTAGACCCCTTGGATCCGTTGCACCTGCGCCTTTCGCACCATCTCGAGCATGTCCCGGCTGATCTTCCACGACGACTGCGCGGCCGCCTGCTCGTGGGTGATGTTGGCGCAGTGCTCGGCGATGCACTGGTAAAGGAACTTGAACGCGTCGCGCGGCTGGTGCATCTGGTCGAGCGCGTCGATCACGTCCTGGCGCGTCACCGGCGCGTCGAAAAGCTCCGCGAGCGGGAAGGGTGCCGTGGCCGGAGCGAGGCAGGCCCGCAGCCGCGCGTCGCACAGGTCGTAGAGCGTCGAGCCCGTCCAACTGAGCCGCTCGACCATGTTCTGCTTGTCGAGGCGGGCCTCTTGGAAGAACGACTGGCTCTCGCGGAATAGTTCGTGCTTCAGCTCCACCGGCAGCAGCATCTTCACGCCCACGCGGTTCTGCTGGAGGAACTTGTTGTTGAGCATCGACCATACCACGGCCTTCATGCGGTCCGGGTCGCCGCTGACGGCGGTGGGCTCGTCAACGCGGTCGATGACCACGATGAGCCCGGCGTAGCCGAGCTTGTCGAGGGCGCGCACCAGCCGCGCGAACATCGCGAAGCGCGTTTCCTCCGAATCGTCCAGCGGCAGTTCGGAGGGCACGCGGATCGATGGCGGGACCATGTTCAACGCCGACGACAGCATGTCCTGCTCGTGCGGCACGGCCCGCACCTGCTTGATGATCCGCCGCGCCAGACGGCTCATCCGCCAGCGGTCGAACACCACGTGCTTGAACAGCAGCAGCAGCCACAGCACGCCCATCGCGCCCGCGGCCCACACCCACCAGCGCGGATCGACGCGGTCCTCGGGCACGAAAAAACTGCCGGCGATGACCGCGGCGAGCGGGATCCACCCCAGCACCGCCAGGGTGCGCCACAGCAGCGGGCGCCAGTTAAACGCCGCACGCAAACGCCGACGCAGCGCCGCGGTGCGCCCGGCGTCTTTCCCGGCGTCGCGGTCGTAGATCACCTGCAGCAGCGTGAGATCGATCTTGGTCTGCAGATCAAGGCGCTTGAGGGTCTGGCGGAGCTGCTTGTGTCCTTCCGCGCCGCCCGGGTCCGCCGGCGCGTCGGCGAGCAGTCGGTCGAGCAGCACCGACACGGCCGCGTGCAGCAGCGCGTCCATGTGGTCGACCAGGCGGACCTTTCTGAGCGCATCGAGCGTGGCGTCGCGCGAGGCGGCCTCGGTCTTTTCGCGGCGAAGCCGCGGTGAACGCGCCCGGACGCGCTCGAGCACGCGGTCGAGCACGGGGTTCAAGTCGTCGTAGGGCACGAGCAGCACGCGGCTGCTGGGGTTGGCGGCGTTGTGAGCCTCGACGCGGTCGCCGAGCTGCAGGCGGATGGCGGTCTTGCCGCTGCCTTTCTCGCCGAAAACGATGGAGGACGAGGGGCGTCGCAGATCGCCGACAAACTTCTCGAAGTCGGGGTGGGCGGTGGGCCCTGAGCCGAGGCGCGCGAACACCGGGTCGTGCCGGGCCTCTTCGGCCTGGAAGGGGTTCTCGGCGATGCCCCAGTGCTGGAAAAATCCGGCGATGTTCATTCGTGGGCGATGATACGGTGGCGGGGCGGCGAGCGTGACGACGGCTTGTGCCACTGACCCGTCTGCGGGTCAGTGCCGACGTCCCACGATCGACCCTCAAACTCCAGAGCACTGACCCGAGGACGGATCAGTGGCACGGTCGGGGGTTCCCGGGCAGATCAGTCTTCCACGCACGCCGCGCGCACCGCGGCGCGGATTGCCCGTTCCTGCCCCTCGACGGCGCGGACGTCGACGACCAGCGGCCCGCGGTAGCCCGCTGTCGAAAGCGCGACCAGATAGGCCATGACATCAAGCCGTGTGCCCAGAGCGCCGACGGCGCAGCACCCGGCGCTGTTGGCGTCGCTGAGGCGTGCCGAGGCGATGAGCGGGCCGAGCCGCGACGCCGCCGCGGCCGGGTCGGCCTTCGGGCCTTCGCTGATGAACATCCGCGCCGGATCGAGGCCGATGAGCAGAGGCGGCTCGATCGACTCCGCCTTCGGGGCGGGCCAGCGGTGGTCGGCGAGGCGCACGCTCCGGGCCAGGGCCCGCTCGCGCAGGGCCGACAGCAGCGACGACGGCGCGTCGTCCGGCAGCGCCGTGCTGAGCACGGCGGAGGAATCTTCCGCGCCGCCCGAGAGTTCTTCGAAATCCGCCGCGAGGTCGACCGCGTCGAGCAGCGCCGCGAGCGCGCGGTCGGCGTGGGCGGGGTCGGTCAGATGCTCCGGCGGCAGCCACAGGTCGACGCCTGCGATCGACATCGATGAACGGCGCACCAGCGCCGCGATGTCACGACGCGCCGAACGACCGAGATCGCGGGGCCGGCAATCCGCGGCGGCGGCGTTCAACGTGAGGCACCGGAGCCCGCTGCTCGTGGCCCACTCGATCTGCGGGCGCAGCGAAGCGGGGAGCGGCGCACGCCACCCCGCCAGCGCGAGGGAGAGGCGGGATTTGTCGAAGAGCATGCGGTGAGTCTACTGGCAGCAGGCGGCTGGGAACCTCAGCGGGGCCTCGTCCGCCGTTGCTCGGTTGCGCTCTGAGTATTCGCCCGGAGGGCGCATCGAACTATGCCAGGGGCGCGGCTCGCGCAGCGAGCAAGCCCCTGGAAGATGCTGTCTTTGCAGGCCGCCCGGAGGGCGGACGAGCCGATGCTCTCGCGATGACAAAGTCACCGCTCATCCTGAAACACCAACGCGCGATCGGCGTTCATTCCGTGCTTCTCCAAGAGCGACAAGAACTCCGACTCGAACGAGACGCTCTCGTGGTGCTTGTTCTGGCGCTGGATGTACTTCACGACCTTTTCGGTCATCGAGTTGCTGACGCTGAACGCGCCGTACCCCGCTTGCCATGCGAAATGAGCCCGGTCCGGGAAGGTGTCGTGCACCCACTTTGACGAGCGCGATTTGACGTGCCGCACCAGGTCCGAAATGGTGAGGTCGGCCCGAACGCGCGCCAGCAGGTGGACATGATCGGCGACGCCGCCGATCTCGATCGGGGTGCATTCGAGATCGCGGATGATGCCGCCGAGGAAAGCGTGGAGGCGTGGTTCGAGTGCGGGGTCGATGAAGGGTTGCCGATGCTTGGTCGACCAGACCAGGTGGCAGTGAAGTTGAGTCCAGGCGCTGGACATGGTCGGCGGGTCCCGTGGTTCGTTCGTCCGCCCTCCGGGCGGAATGTACCATTCCAGCCTACCAGGGGCTTGCTCGCTGCGCGAGCCGCGCCCATGGCAAAGGTCGCGCGCCCTCCGGGCGGAGCGCTTGCGATTGCCCTGATTCCCCATTCCCCCCACCGACTCCCCGCTCCCCGCTCCCCAATCCCACTCCCCACTCCCGCCCTCACGCAGCGTCCTCGAGCGCCTCTTCGGCCTCCACACCCCGCGGGCCGTTCTTCCCTTTCGCCACCGGGCGCGCCGGCTCGGCGGCGGCTTCGCGGCACGCCTGCTCCAGCGCCTGGTGCAGCTTTTCGTGGTCCGTCACCGAGTGCAGCCGTTCGAACAAGTCTTCCACCCGTGCGAACACGTCAATGCCTGAATCCACTTCGGCGATCGCGCGGTCGCCCAGCGCTTCGCTCGCCGCCTGGAACCATTCGTGGGTCACTTCGCCGTCGTCCGGAGGGGTGACGTAGGCGCGGAGCGTCACCGGGCCGATCATCACCACCGGCCAATCGCCTGGGCGGCGGTCGAGCTTCACGCTCTTCACCGCCGGCTCGCGGGCCAGCACCATCACCGGGGTCTTCCGTCGCGACGCTCGGTCACGCAGGTCGCGTGCATCGGCACCCACCAGCGGCGGCTCGATCAGGTAGCACCCCGGATCGATCTCCTGCCCCTCGGGGATCGGCTCGCGCAGGATCACCAAGTTCCCCGTGTCCACCGCCTGCAGGCGGATCTGACGCCGGGCTTCTTGCAGCGGCATGAGGATGCGGGCCATGCGCTCGTAGTCGCCCACGCTGTGGGCCAGTTCGAGGGCTTCCAGGCACACCGACTCGCAGTCGAAGTAGTTGGTTTCGACCAGGGCGCGCGAAGCGTTCTCCATCAACTTGTCGATGCGGGCGGCGGCCTGGGACGGTTTGGTCATGATGGGTCGGGACGGGAGAGCGGCGTGGGCCGCGATCGATCCGGCGATGCCGTGGGGCTCATCGGGACGGAACTTCGTTGAGGTGGCGGGGGTCATGGTACGCCTCGTGGTGAGCGGGCCGACGAGCCGGCGCGCCGGACCACAGGCCCGGTCAGAGACGCCCGCGCGAAACTGGTTATCAGATTCATCGGGCCGAAGCGCCGCGCCCTGAACCGCAGCCGACCGCCATCTCGCCCAGAACATCCGCCCAACGACCGCTGAGCTCGGGTAGGTCGTAGGCCAGGGTGTCGCCCAGCGACGCCCAATCCTGCTGCTGCAACGATCGGCGGAGTTCCTGCAGGGCGGTCGAGAGAGCGGATGTGAGATCGTCGCCGACGGGGGCCCGAACGCCCAGCGTCCCGGCCAGCGACATGACCTGCTTGGCCTGGTCCCAGGCCCCGAGGATGTCGGTCAGGCCGGCCATCGCCTCGGCGGTCTTTGAAGATTGGATGAGATCGGCGGTCTCGGCCTGGCGCGGGCCCAGGTCGCGGAGCGTGTCGGCCGCGAAAAGCAGCGATTCACGCAGCAAGAGCCCCGCGTCGGCGGTTTTTACGTGCAGCTCACCGGCGAAGGGCGACCGGGTCGGCGGCTCCGATAGTTCCTCCCCCGTGACCACCCGGCCGTCGGCCACCACTTCGATCACCAGGCGGCCCGGGGTGGCCCCGCGCACCGCTTCCAACGCCCGACCCAGCGTCAGCGGCTTGGGTTCCACCTCCAGCACACGACCATCGATGAGCGTCTTCATGGTCCCGATATCGTCGGCGTTTCGGCCCCCTTCCATGCACCATCATTGAAAGACGCATCCGAGTTACACTGCGGGTCATCCAAATCACCCTCGTCCGCCGGAAGCCGACATCCCGACTGCCGACTCCCCACTCCCGACTCCCGCCCCAAAAACCCCGAAAGGCACCCCCACCCATGAAGATCTACATCGACACCGCGAACCTCGACGAGATCAAGCAGGCCAACGACCTCGGCGTGCTCGACGGGGTCACCACCAACCCCTCACTGATCGCCAAAGAGAAGGTCCCGTACCACAAGCGCCTCGAAGAGATCTGCAAGGTGGTCGCGGGCCCGGTGTCGGGCGAGGTCATCGCCACCGACTACGCAGGCATGATGAAAGAGGGCGAGACCCTCGCCAAGATCGCCCCCAACATCGTCGTGAAGCTCCCCACGACCGTCGACGGGCTCAAGGCGTGCAAGGCCTTCTCCGACCGCGGCGTCAAGACCAACCTCACGCTCGTCTTCCAGCCGCTCCAGGCGATGATGGTCGCCAAGGCCGGTGCGTTCCTGGTCAGCCCCTTCATCGGGCGGCTTGACGATGTCGCCGACGACGGGATGGACCTGATCCAGAACATCCGCCAGATCTACGACAACTACGGCTACAAGACGATGATCCTGGCCGCTTCGATCCGCCACCCGATGCACGTGGTGGACTGCGCCCTGGCCGGCTGCGACGTGGGCACTATGCCGCTGAGCGTGATCGGCCAGCTGCTCAAGCACCCGCTGACGGACATCGGCCTGAAGAAGTTCATTGAGGATTATCAGAAGGCGCTTGGATGAGGCTTGGGGCTTGAGGCTTGGGGCTTGAGCCGAGGCGAGGAGTTGCGGCGACTTCGGCCGCGCCCGTGCTGTGCCAATGGGCCTGATGAAGGGGCCGTTTTTTGAGCAGAGACCATCGCAAGCTGGAGGCGTTTCGACTCGCCGACGAGTTTGTCTTGGAGGTGTACGAGCTCTCTCGCCATATGCCAAGAGACGAGATCTTCGGCCTCACCTCTCAGCTCCGTCGTGCCGCTGTCTCTGCGGCGGCAAACATCGTCGAGGGCGCGGCGCGTTCATCTGAGCGCGAGTATGTCCATTTCCTGAACATCGCGATGGGCTCGCTGCGCGAAGCGGGATACCACCTCTCGCTGGCGGTGAGACTCGGCATGGTTGACCAAGCGACCGCCGCCGGAGCCGAGGACGCGTACCAGAGTGCCGCGAAAACACTTCACGGCCTCATCAAATCACTCAAGCAGCGACCGGTTCCGCCGGATTGACGAGTCGATCGTGCCAAGCCCCAAGCCCCAAGCCTCAAGTCCCCACCTCGACCACGAAATCCACCTCAACCGCGGCACCGAGCGGGAGCGCTGGCACGCCCACCGCTGCCCGCGCGTGCTTGCCCGCTTCGCCGAAAATCTCGACCAGCAGGTCGCTCGCCCCGTTGGCGACTTTGGGCTGCTCGGTGAACCCGTGGTCGCAGGCGACGAAGACGCCGACCTTGACGATGCGTTTCACTTTGTCGATGCTGCCGAGGGCTGCTTGCAGCTGTGCGAGGCCGTTGAGCACACATTGGCGGGCGCACTGCTGGGCCTGTTCGAGCGAGACGGCGCTGGGCACGACGCCCGAGGCGAGGAGGGCACCGTCCTTCATGGGAATTTGACCGGCGACAAAGGCCAGCCCGGCCTTCTCGACCACCACCACCGGGACATACGACGCCACCGGCTTGGGGGCAGGGGGGAGGGTGATGCCGAGTTCCTGGAGGCGTTGGGTGGGGGTGAGGGTGAGCATGATTGGTAAAAGTTCGGGTTCGGGGTTCGAGCGGGTTCGGGGTGTTCCCTCGTTTTGGGTGTCCCGGTGAGGGGCCTCGTGACGAGGGGGAGGGGCAAGGCTGGAAGGGGAAAACCTGTCGCGCGGAATTTCGGTCCAAGTTCGGGGCCTGTCGCGGAACCGGATAACCTTGACAGGCGAATCGGTGAACGTATCGTATCGATCCGCACCCGCAACGCATCGACCTCGACTGGAGGCTCGGCTCCGCACGCCTGCGGAATCCGCCCCTCACCCCGGCGAATGCCTTTCCCGCCCTGATTTTCTTATACGGGATGATTCTCGCCGAACGGTCTCTTGATGCCTTGCGAGTGGGATGGTGAACGATGAGGCCCGCGGCGTTTCGAAGCCGCGGGTTGTTCGTCGCTCGCCGAATCATCGGCGCTTGTCGCGCCGGTGATGGTCGGGACTCAGCCCGCTGCCCGAGCACATGTGCTTTGGCGGATGCCCCGCTCTGGCGGGGAGCAAGCGGCTGCGTTCCGGGCTCGCGTCCGTTGGACTGGGCACAACGGCCGGGTTTCGAGTTTGTTTCCCGCACCGCCCTGAGGCATCGCAAACCATGAATCAGAACAAGAAGCGCGGCTTCACCCTCGTCGAGCTGCTGGTGGTCATCGCGATCATCGCGCTGCTCATCGGCATCCTGCTCCCGGCCCTCAGCCGGGCCCGCAAGAACGCCCAGCAGATCAAGGACGGCACCCAGGTCCGCGCCGTCGTCCAGGCCCTCAACAACTTCGCCGCCAACAACCGCGGCAACTTCCCGCTCCCGTCGGCGATCGACCGCGGCAACATCACCGAGCCGAGCATCACCACCGATGTCACCCGCAAGGATCGCACCGGCTCGATCTTCTCGATCATGATCTTCAACAACCTGCTCACCCCCGAGGGCATGGTTTCGCCGAACGAGACTGGCCGCGCCCAGACCTTCTCCGGCTACAAGTATGAGAACGTAAACGTCGGCGGCATCCAGACGCCCGACCTCGCCCTGTACGACCCCCGCTACAAGGGCAGCCCCTGCGACCACACCGGCGCTTCGCAGCCCTCGTTCGGCACCGCCGCCCCCGGCGAGCCGATCGACGCGTCGCTGAACTCCGAAGTCGCGCACAACTCGTACGCCCACATGGCCGTCTTCGGGGCCCGAGCCGCTTTCTGGACCAACACCGTCAACTCCTCGCTGCCGCTGATCTCGAATCGCGGTCCGGCGTACAAGGTCCGTCGCATCAACTACGCCAACAACGAGACCTGGGCCAGCCAGATCCAGGACGGAAGCTCGAACGAGCAGTACGGCCTGCGCTCCGACGCGCTGCTGACCTACGGGCAGGGCGCCCGTTGGCAGGGCAACGTCGGCTACGCCGACAACCACGTCACCTTTGAGTCCGACCCCGATCCCGAGTCGGTCACGTATCAGACCCGCGTCGGCACCAACGTTGTCTCCAAGCGTGACAACCTGTTTGTCGACGAGGAAGACGAAGGCGTCAACGCTTCGGATACCTCGCGCCGCAACGCCTACCTCCGCCAGTGGCGCACCGGCGCTAGCGGGGCGATCACCTACGCGAACTCGCTCGACCCCATCGCCGCTACGATCGTCTGGATCGACGGCCGGACCTGCCAGTAATCGGACGGCTGGTTTCGAAGGTTGAAGCATGCACATATTCCTCTCGGCGGCGCGCCCACCCGCGCCGCCGAGATTGGTCGAAAGAATCTCTCGTCTTCTTCTCCACCCGGTCGCCGAGGCGACCACCCGGAGCTCCCGAACCATGAACCATGTCTCTCTGCGGAACGAGGCCAAGCGTCACCGCCGCAACTCCGACGGGGGCTTCACCCTCGTCGAACTGCTGGTGGTCATCTCCATCATCGCACTGCTGATCGGCCTGTTGCTGCCGGCCCTGGGCCGGGCCCGCAAGAACGCCCAGCAGATCAAGGATTCCAGCCAGGTCCGCGGCCTGATCACCGCGTGCCACGCCTGGGCCCAGAACAACAAAGAGGTCTACCCCCGCCCCGATCTTCTGGACGCGGCCAACATCACCGAACCGGCCGAAGCGAGCATCGCTGGCCTGGCCGGCAAGAACCGCACGGGTGCCGTGCTCTCGGTGCTGATCTTCAACAAGGTCATCCCCCCGGAGCAGTGCGTGAGCCCCTCCGAGGCGGACCCTCGGATCAAGGTGATCACGGAAGATCAGTATGACTTCGTGAACCCCGACAACATCAACGCCGCGGTCGCGACCAACGCCGCTCTTCAAGCTTCCGCCGTGTGGGACCCTGCGTTCCGAGGCAGCCCGCATCCTCAGGAAACGCGCGCCAACTTCACCACCGGCACGTTCGTTCCCCAGGGCGCCGGCAACAACTCGTACGCCCACGTGCCCATCGTTGGCGAGCGCCTTTCGAAGGGCTGGACCAGCATCTCCATGATCGCCACCAGCCCCGTTTGGGGCAACCGTGGTCCGTTCTACGGCCCCAGCCCGATGGATCCCCGCGACGGCGTCGATACCACCTGGGATGCCGCGCTCGACGAGCCCGCCAACTTCACCGCGGGCCGCGGCTCGACCTCGATGCTGATCCACGGGGGGAAGACCACCTGGGAAGGCAACGTGGCGTACAACGACGGTCACGTCGTCTTCGAGAACAACGCGACGCCCTCCGAGATCACCGTGCAGCACGCGACCAAGGCCTGGCCGGACAACCTGTTCGTTGACGAGAACGAGCGTGACCGGTTTGGTCCCTTGTCGGATTTCCGCGATCGCAAGAACGCCTTCCTCCGCGTTTGGAAGAAGGGGATGCGCACCGCCGCGGGTGGTGATAGCGTGACCAACAGCATCAATATCGCCAGCTGGTACGACGGGCAGACGGAGTAATACCTCTTCCCGTTTCCCGTTTCGGTTTGAGCCTCATTCAATGAGTCTCGTTTAGATTAAGTATCGCCGCGGGCCGGACCTTGTGTCTGGCCCGCGTTTCGTTTTGAGGCTCACGACGCTGCGGTGACCGCGCGGCCCAGCACCTCGCCGATGCGGCGTGACAGCCGCACGCCGCCGGCGTCGAGGAACAGCCGGCGACCTTCTTCGCGGAGCGCGGGCGCACCCTCGCGCAGATATCGATCCAACTCGGCGCGGCTGGCAAACTCGTAGCGGCACTCCACGCGTGTCACCGTGCTGGCGGCGGGATTTCCGTCGCCGTCCGTGTCGAGAAGGCACACCTCGGCCCGCGCGCCGCCGCCACTGGTCCCACTCCAGGCCAGCACCGCCGCGGCGTGCCCCGGTGTCGTCCCGTCTCCCAGCAACCACGTGATGTAGCGTTCGGCGACGCGCGGGTCATCGATCTCCGCCGTCACGGTGTAGCGGACGGGGCGTTTGTGCGGAGCTGGGTCGGCGTGTGGCATGTCCGGAGCGTACCTCGGCCGACCGATCTCGCCGTGCTAGGCTTGCCTCACGCCGACGATGAGCGGAGTCTTCGGAGCGAATCGTCGCGCTGCCGAACTCCGCATTTCCGGCGGGTCTCACGGAGTGCCGCGGATATGGGATGGTGGGTCGCGGAACTCTGGCACAACGACCGAGCCTGGCTGGTCTCGCAGGTCTTCTGGGTCATCTTCTCGATCTGCCTGCACGAACTGGGGCATGGGTGGTCGGCGATCCGGCTGGGCGACCGCACGCCGATTCTGACCGGGCACATGACGTGGAACCCGGTGAAGCACATGGGGATCCCGAGCCTGATCGTGTTCGCGCTGACGGGGTATGCGTGGGGGGCGATGCCGGTGGACCCGTCGCGGATGCGCGGGAAGTACGCCGACGCGATCGTGGCGGCGGCGGGCCCGGCGATGAACCTCGGTCTGGCGGTGGTGTGCACGGCGGCGCTGGCGCTGTGGATGAAGTACGCGCCGGCGAGCACGCCCGATCACTTTGAGCAGAACGTGCGGACGTTCTTCTTCGCGGGCGCGGTGCTGAACTGCGTGCTGCTGGTGCTGAACCTGCTGCCGGTGCCGCCGCTGGACGGGTCTCGGATCGTGGCGGACTTTGTGCCTTCGTTCCGGAATTTGATCTCGGACCCGCGTGCGGCGATGGTGGGGCTGATCGTGATTTTCATCGTGTTCAGCCGGGTCGGGCGTGTCGTGGCTGACGGCTCGGGGCGGTTGGTGCTGGATGCGTGCCAGTGGGCGGGAAGGGTGCTTCCGTAGCGGGGCTGGATGAGTGGGGTGTTCGCGAAGGGCCAACTCGCTGACGCTCGGGGTTCGCTGCGGCGGTTTCGGTGCTGGTGGAGCGGTCTCGCGTGCCATGACTCTGCCGGCTTCGGCAGAGTCGTGCTCTGGCCATGCGATCGTTGCGGCATCCGCACGACTTTGCGGCGGCCGCAAAGTCGTGGCACGAGTCCGGCACCGCTACGCATGTACAGAAGCCGCGCCAATGAAAAAAGCGGGCCCCGTGATGGGGCCCGCTGTGATGACGCGGAATGAGGATGTTCAGGCTGGATTACTCGGCGCTGATGCGGGTGTTCGAGCGCGCGGCGCGGATCACTTCGACCAGGTCGTTGCCGTCGACGACGCCGTCGAGGTTGATGTCGGCCTGGAAGTTGGTGTGGTCGGTGGTTCGGCCGAAGGCTCGGATGACGTTGTGCATGAGGTTGGCGGCGACTTCACGGATGCGGCCTTCGCCGCCGGCGCGGTACTCGAGGGTGGTGATCTGCCCGTTCAGGGGGCCGGAGATGAAGGCGTCGAGGCACTGCTGGTAGGAGATGCCGATGTTGGTGAAGGGGAGGCCACGGTAGGGGTACTGGTCGCCGCCGCGGGCGAGGAAGTCGATGGTGGCGATGTTGACGGGTGTGGCGTTGGGGACGACGACGCCGTTGCGGACGATGACGCGGCCGTCGTCGAGGACAACGTCGCGGACGCGGGTGCCGGCGACGAGGACGTTGCCGGCGTTATCGACCTGCTGGGCGACGCCGGTGAGGCTGTAGGAGAAGCGGAAGCCGGCGATCTGGGCGAAGCGGCCGTTGCCGCTGCCGTTGATGCGTGAGACGGAGTTCTCGAGGATCTCCTTGAACTGGAAGGCCGGCACATTCCGGACGATCGCGACGAAGTTGGCGAAGGGCAGGACCTCGAAGGTGTTGAGTTCGGTGAAGTTGCCGGCGGGCAGGATGCTGTTGTTGCGCATGCCGCCGCTGTTCTGCAGGGCGACATCGGGGACGGGTGCGCCGAAGAGCGGGGCGAGGATGGTGCCGTTGTAGAGCATGGCGTCGGCGCAGAGGTTGCCGAGGTTGGTCTCGCGGCGGCGGATCTCGACGGTGCGCCCGTCGAGGGGCTCCTGGGTGGTGCCGATGACGGTGGCGGCGAGGGCGGCGACCGAGGCGGCGACCGGGTTCACCACGGTGGTCTGGAGGGTCGGGTCAGAGGCGACGGCGTCGGGGGCGATGCCCGAGACGCGGAGGGGGTTGCTGGAAGCATCGACCGAGATGATCTCGCCGGCGGCGTCGAAGCCGACGACCAGGCGGCCGACGTAGCGGTAGTCGCCGCGGGTGGCGACGACGCGGACGGTCTTGCCGTCAGCGTCGGTTGCGGTGCGTGGGTAGCCGGTGCCGGTGAGGCCGGCGATGGCGCCGGTGGCAGTGTCGCCCGGGACGAGCAGGGTGCCGGGGTTGGCGAGCAGTTCGCCGCCGCCGCCGCCGACGACGATGTCAACGCCGCTGAGCAGCGGGACGAGCGCGGCTTCGGTGGTCAGGCCCTGGAGGTGGCTGATGAGGATGATCTTGTTGACGCCCATGCCCTGCAGCGCGGTGACTTCGGCCTGGACGGCGGGGAGGACGGCGTTGACGATGACGTTGCGCGGGGTCGAGATGAAGGGCAGGTCGGTGGTGGTGGCGCCGATGATGCCGATCTGGCGGCCCGCGACGGTGACGACGGTGCTCTTGGCGATGCGGCCGCTGGTGACGAGGGCCTGCAGGCCGGGCTCGCCGGTGAAGTCAAGGTTGGACGAGAGGAAGGGCAGCGGGGCGGTGAAACCGACGAGGAAGTCTTCGAGGACGTCGGGGTTGAAGTCGAACTCGTGGTTGCCGATGCAGGCGGCGTCGTAGCCGATGGCCTGCATTGCCAGGGTGTCGTAGTAGGGGATGCCGTTCTGGAAGCTGGCGTTGAGCTCGGGGCCGGCGAGGAAGTTGTCGCCCGCCGAGAGCATGACGAAGCCCTTGGCCTCGGGGCCCGCGGGGAAGACGTTGGCCTGGGCCTTGAGGTTGTCGACGAGGGTCTTGAAGCGGGCGACGCCGCCGAAGTCGGCGAGCGAGCCGGCACCGGCGTTGATGAGCTGGCTCTCGCCGTCGGCGTTGTGAAGGACGGTGAGGTAAAGATCAACGGCGGGGGCACCGGCGGTCGCGGCGACGGCGGTGAAGGCGGCGCCGGCGGCGCCGATCAGGAAGTTCTTTGTGTGACGCATGGGGTCCTCGATCTTCTTGCGAAGGGGGAAAATCTGTGCAGCCCGAAACGGGCAGGGGAAAGGAATGGTGTGGATGGCGGCGATTCAGCGGCGACGACGGGCCGCGCCGAGCATGACCAGACCGGCGAGAGCGCCGACGCCCGGAGCGGGGACGGCGAGGCCGCTGAACTGCGAGGTTCCGTGGCTACCGATGAACGTGGAGGCGCCGGTGTTGGGGTTGACGCTGAAGAGGGTGGCGCCGTCGGTGAGGTACATCACGCCGTCGGCCCCGAAGGTGAGGCCGCCGACGTTGAGGTTGGCGTTGAAGCCGAGGTTGCCGATGGTGGTCGCGGCACCGGTGCCGGGGTTGAGGCTGACGAGGGTGTCCGAGGCGGCGCCGTTCTTGGCGTAGCCGTAGAGCGAGCCGTTGCCGCCGAAGATCAGGCCCGAGACGTCGTCCGCGGCGGTGCCCATCAGGCCGATGGGGGTGATGGCGGCGGTGACGCCGTTGAGGATCGAGAGCTCGTTGGCGTCGGTGATGTGGAACGCGCCTGTGGGGGCGATGGCGATGTCGCCCTCGGGCACGATGACGGGCTGGTCGGCGACGAAGGTGGCGGCGCCGGTGGTGAGGTTGAGGGTGTAGAGCTCGCCGTCGAACGAGTAGGCGTACATGGTGTTGTTGCCGGGGTTCCAGGCGATGCCGTTGATGCGGTCGACGCCGGTCGAACCGATCAGGGTGGCGGCGCCGGTGCCGGTGTCGATGGCGTAGAGGCCGGCGGGGGCGAACGGGGCGTAGGTGGATACGCCGTAGATCGTTCCCGCGCTGGCGGATGTTGCGGCGGCGGCGGCAATGACCGCGCCGAGCATTCGTGCCGTGTTCATGGTCTCTTCCTTTCCTCTTGCACAGATGACCCGGCGCGGACGTTCCGGCGCGGGGTCGAGAGAGGAACAGAAAGGCGTTCGTTCGCCGTGAAGACGGCGTGCGAATCGTGTGAAAGTGAAACGGGGCAAGCCCGCTTTGGCGCTGAAATGTCCGCGTTTTCCCTGATCCGGGACGTGTCCTGAAGCGTTTACGCGATCTTCATGCGGCGGTAACGCTTGATGACGTTGTTCGTCGAGGAATCGTGCGCCAGGGCGGGCTCGGCCTTGCTCTCGAGTTCGGGGATGATGCGGTTGGCCAGCACCTTGCCGAGTTCGACGCCCCACTGGTCAAAGCTGCCAATGCCCCACACCACGCCCTGCGTGAAGACGACGTGCTCGTACAGCGCGATCAGCGTGCCCAGCATCCGCGGCGAGAGCCGCTCGGCCAGCAGCAGGTTCGAAGGGCGGTTGCCTTCGAACACTTTGTGGTTGACGAGGTCGGCGGGGACGCCTTCCTTGCGGACTTCCTCTTCGGTCTTGCCGAAGGCGAGCGCTTCGGTCTGGGCGAAGACGTTGGCCATGAGCATGTCGTGGTGCCGCCCCAGCGGGTTGAGCGAGCGCGCGAACGCGATGAAGTCGCAGGGGATGAGCTTGGTGCCCTGGTGGATGAGCTGGTAGAACGAGTGCTGGCCGTTGGTGCCGGGCTCGCCCCAGTAGACGGGGCCGGTCTGGTAGTTGACGGGCTCGCCGGCGAGGGTGACGCGCTTGCCGTTGGACTCCATGGTGAGCTGCTGCAGGTACGCCGGGAAGCGCTTGAGGTACTGGTCGTAGGGCAGCACGGCGACGGTCTCGGCGCCGAAGAAGCTGGCGTACCAGACGCTGAGCATGCCCATGACGACGGGGAGGTTCTTTTCGAAGGGGGCGGTGCGGAAGTGATCATCCATGGCGCGGAAGCCTTCGAGCATTTCGAGGAACGCCGGGGGGCCCACGGCGATCATCGTCGAGAGCCCGATGGCCGAGTCCATTGAGTAACGTCCGCCGACCCAGTCCCAGAATCCGAACATGTTGGCGGTGTCGATGCCGAACTCGCGGACTTTCTCGGCGTTGGTGCTGACGGCGACGAAGTGCTTGGCGACGCTGCTCGCGTCGTTGCCGAAGGCCTTGAGCAGCCACTGGCGGCACGTCTGCGCGTTGGTCATCGTTTCGAGGGTCGTGAACGTCTTGCTGCACACCAGGAACAGCGTCTCGGCGGGGTCAAGTTCGCGCAGAACTTCCGCGGCATCGGTGGCGTCGACGTTCGAGATGAAAAACAGCCGCAGGTTTCGGTCGGTCGAGGCGCGGAGGGCCTCGTAGGCCATGACGGGGCCGAGGTCCGAGCCGCCGATGCCGATATTGACGATGTTCCGCATGCGTCGCCCGGCGTGGCCGGTCCACCCGCCGGAGCGGACGCGCTCGGCGAAACCGGACATTTTGTCGAGCACTTCCCAGACATCGGGGACGACGTTGCGGCCGTCGAGGGTAACGGTGGCGCCGCGCGGCGCGCGCAGGGCCGTGTGCAGCACGGCACGGTTCTCGGTGACGTTGATCTTGTCGCCGCGGAACATCGCGTCGGTGCGGCCTTTGAGGTCGCACTGCTGGGCGAGCTGGAAGAGGAGCTTCAGGGTTTCATCGGTGACGCGGTTCTTGGAGTAATCGAGGAACACGCCGCAGGCCTCGGCGGTGAGCCGCTCGCCTCGTGCGGCGTCTTGCGCGAAGAGCGATCGGAGGTGGATCGGCTTGAGGGCACGGGCGTGGCCCTCGAGCGCGGACCAGGCGGGGCGGGTGGTGGCGAGCAGCGAGTTGGACATGGGCGTGGTCCTCGAGGGGTGCGGCAGGGTTCGATATCAGGGTACCGAATCGGGGTTTGGGTGTGGGGGTTGGCGCGGGGTTCGGGGATCGGGGTTCGGCCATGCACACGCGGCGACTGAACCCAACCCAGGACCCCGAAACCCAGACCCAGTCTTCGCACCTCCGCACCTCCGCACCTTCTCCCTCACCCGTTACCATACCGCGATGCCGCTGCAGATTGGACGGACGTTGATCGACCGTGCCCGCATCCGACAGAGGGTGGGCGAGTTGGGTCGCGCCCTGGCGTCGGACCTGACGGACGAACTGGTGAAGGAGGGCGGCGGGCAGGACGCGCTGAATCACGCCGACCGCATCGTGATGCTGCCGGTGCTCACGGGCGCGGTGGTGTTCGTGGCCGACCTGATCCGCGAGATGCCGATGCGGCTGTCGATGCGCGTGGTCACGGTGAGCAGCTATCCGGGGGCCAGCACATCGAGCAAGGGGGCGATGCTGCGCGGGGCCCTGCCGAGCGATTTGAAGGGTCGGCACGTGGTGGTCGTCGACGACATCCTCGACACCGGCCAGACGCTCGGGCTGCTGCGTGATCTCATTCTCGAACAGAAGCCGGCGAGCCTGCGGATCGCCGTGCTGCTGACGAAGGTGGTGCCGCGCAAGGTCGAGGTGAAGGCGGACTACTCCGGCTTCGACATCCCCGACGAGTTTGTGGTGGGCTACGGCCTCGACTACGACGGGTTCTATCGGAACGTTCCGGACATCGTGGTGCTGGAGGAGAGGTGAGGGGAGCGGGAGTGGGGAGTCGGCAGCCGGGAGTCGGGGGGAGGGATTCATGGCGTCTCGGTCATATCCTCTGCCCATGCGATTCACGAAGATGCACGGGCTGGGGAACGACTACCTGTTTCTGGATGCGTGGCGTGAGCCGTCGATCCTTTCGCGGGCGAATCTGCCGGAAATCACGCGCGCCATGTGCGACCGCAACGAGGGTGTCGGGGCCGACGGCGTGATTGTCGTGTCGAAGCCGGAAAACGCCGCGGCGACGACGATCGCGATGCGTGTGCTCAACGCGGATGGGTCGGACGGCGGGATGTGCGGCAACGGGGCTCGGTGCGTGTGCAAGCTCGCCGTCGAGCGCGGGTATGTGAAGCCGGGCACGGAGGGGCGGATGGCGTTGAGGGTGGCGGGGCGAAGCCATGATCTCGCGGCCCGCGTTCACTTTGATGCGGCCCGGCCCGGCGTCGTCGGGCGCGTTGAGATCGACATGGGCCCGCCCGAACTCGAACTCGACCGAATCCCGGTGGACGCTTCGCGGCTCGGCCGGCGCACCGACCCGCTGCACGCCCACGAGCACTTCGTTGACGGCCACGCCGGCGTGTTCGTCAACATGGGCAACCCGCACTTTGTGGTGTTCACGCAGCACGACCCTGATGCGCTCGCCGACCGAATCGGGCCTTCACTCGAGGCCCACCCCGCGTTCCCGCAGCGGATGAACGTGCAGATCGTCCGGGTGCAAGATCACTCGCCTCCGACCCCCGCTCGTCTGGTGCTGCGTTCATGGGAGCGCGGCGCGGGGCGCACCCGCGCCTGCGGCACCGGGGCGTGCGCCGCCATCGTCGCCGGGGTGCTGACCAACCGTGCCCACCGCCTCGCCACGGTCTCGATGCTCGGCGGCGAACTCGATCTCGCCTGGCCCGAGCGCACCGGCCATGTTGTCATGACCGGTCCGGCGGAACACGCCTACGACGGCGAGTGGGAAGATTCCATCGAGGACTTGTGCGCGCTGATGGCGCTGGGCGTGCCGACGATCCGCACCACGCGGCTGGTGCTGCGGGCCTACAGGCCCGAGGACTTGCCGCAGATTGAGAGGCTGATGTCGCTGCCCGAGGTGGCGCGGAACACGCGGAGCTGGCCGGTGCCGTACATGCCCGGGGACGCCGCGAAGTTCTTGCGGCGCGTGGGCAACGGGGCGGCGACCGGCGATTCGTGCGGGTGGGCGATGTGCGAGCCGGGCACCGACAGGCTCGTGGGGTCGGTCGGCATCCGCATCGACCGCGAGATCCGCACCGCCGAAGCGGGCTATTGCACGCTGCCGGAGTGCTGGGGCAAGGGGTATACGACCGAGGCGCTGCGTGCGGTGATCGGGCACGCGTTTGGCGGGCTGGGCCTGCGGAAGCTGCACGCCGATTTTCACGCGACCAACGTCGGTTCCGGGCGTGTGCTGGAGAAGTGCGGTTTCACGCGGGCGGCGCTGCGCATCGGCCACGGCGAGCGGGCCGGTGTGGTGCATGACCTGGTGCAGATGGACCTGCTGAATCCCGGGATGGGGTGAATGGTCGGGGTTCGGGTGTCGGGCTTCGGCCATGCCCACATCAAGCCCGGAGTTCACGCGGGATGCGCATCAGACGTGTCACGACGATGCCGTCCGCGGCAGGGTCGTGCGATTCGCATTGCTGAAGCACGACTCTCCGAAGTCGGAGAGTCGTGGCACGTGATGCAACTTAGAGCTTGAGGTCTGCGAGACTCATCCCAAGGCTGGGGTTTTTGCCCAGGCCGCTCTTGAGGCCGGCCTGCTTGGTCTTGGCCGCGGCGGCTTCGCGCTGGCGGCGTTCGGCGGGGGTTTCCTTCAGGATTTCCTCTGGGGTGCGGGTGTCGGCGTCTCTTCCGCCGCGGCCGCCTCGGCCCGGTCCGCCGCGGCCGCCCGGTCCACCGGGTCCGCCCGGACCGCCGCCTTGCGGGCGCTCGACCTGCGGCTGTTCCTGGGTCTGCTTGATGCTCAGGCTGATTTTCCGTGAGTCCGGGTCGAGCTTCAGCACCTTGACGCTGACAACCTGCTTGGGCTGGAGCACGTCCGACGCCTTGCCGACGCGCTTCCACGCCATCTCGGAGATGTGGACCAAGCCCTCGACGCCCTCGGCGATCTTCACGAAGGCGCCGAACTCGGCCAGCTTCGTCACGGTGCCCTGCACCACGCTGCCCTCGGCGATGTCCTTCAACGCCACCGTGAAGGGGTTGTCCATGAGCTGCTTCATGCCCACGGCGTGGCGCTCGTTTTCCCAGTCGAGCTTGAGCACCTTGACGCGGACGGTCTGGCCTTCCTTCACGACGTCCTCGGGCTTGCCGATGCGGTCGTGCGAGAGGTCGGACACATGGCAGAGCATGTCCATGCCGCCGACGTCGATGAACGCGCCGAAGGGCATGACCTTCTTGACGGTGCCTTCGAGCACCTCGCCCTCGTGCAGGGTTTCCTTGAGTTTCTTGACCTTCTCGCGCCGTTCGGCGGCGACGACGTCCTTGCGGCTGAGCAGGATGTTCCCGCCGCCAGCGCGGTCGACCTTGGTCACCTTGCAGGTGAGCTTCTGGCCGACGAAGCCGGAGAGGTCTTCGATGAAGTGGACGTCGACCTGTCCCTTGGGCATGAAGGCGCGGTGCTTGGCGACTTCGAGTTCGAGTCCGCCTTTGTTCACGCCGGTACACATGGCGTCGACGATCTGGCCGGGTTCGAGGAGTTCCCAATCGGCCTTGGTGACCTGGCCGGGGCGCGAGCAGATAAAGAGGTTCTCGTCCTTCTCGAAGCGATCAACGACGACTTCGAGGTTGTCACTGACCTTGGGGAGCTCTTCGTCCTTGAACTGGATGCGGGTGATGACGCCGAGCTCTTTGGGGCCGAACTCGATGAAGATGTCATCGGGCCCGACCGAGACGACGCGTCCGGTGCGGTGCTCGCGTCCGGACTGGACCACTCGAGGCCCGCGGATGGGGCCGCCGCCGGGGAGGTGCTGGACCTCGGGCTTTTTGTGCTTGGGCGGGTTGGCCGGTGCCGAGAGGGCCGCGTGCATCGCGTCGTCCATCTGGCGCATCGCGTCCGCACCCATCCCTTCGGCCTGTGCCTCCGGAGTGGGCGCGGGAGCGGGATCGGAAGAGACGGTTTCGGGGACGGACGACGACGACTGATCCATGGCGACGGGAACCTGCGGGCAAAGAGATGTGGGGGGACGCCGCGTGTCTGAGCGACGGTCCCCGGCAGCCCGGTCTTGCCCAAACCGGGAAGGGGGGAACAAGTGTATCAGATCAACCGGAAGCCGAACACCGGGGCGTGCCGAAGTTCTGTGGGAATGCCGACGCGGTTCGCGGCTTGGCCTACACTGTCGATCCCGGCGTGTTCGCTCCGGAGCGAGGCGTTTTTTCCGCCCGCCCACGGCTTTGGGCGTCTTTGCCGGGCTCCAGCCCCCCCGAGAAACCACCATGACCACCGCCGCAGCCGCCGCCAAGCCCGCCGTTGTTTCCTCGAACCCCAGCAAGCCCAAGGGGGGCGGCCTGGAAGGGATCATCGCCGGCGAGACGACGATCTGCTCGGTCGAGCAGGGGGCGTTGATCTATCGCGGGTACGAGATCCACGACCTGGCCCAGAACGCCACGTTTGAAGAGGTGGCGTTCCTGCTGCTGGTGGGCCACAAGCCCACGGCGTCGGAGTTGAAGGCGTTCAAGCAGGAGATCGTCGCCGAGCGGGCCCTGCCGCGGGAAGTCGTCGAGATCATCAAGCAGACCGCCAAGTTGCCCTACACGGTGCCGATGGACACGCTGCGGACGGCGGTGAGCGTGCTGGGGCACCTTGATCCGGAGTGCCAGAGCGTCGAGGCCGATGCCAACCTGCGCAAGAGCAAGCGTCTGCTGGCGAAGATCCCGACCATCATCGGGCACATGCAGAACGTGATCGACGGCAAGCCGCTGGTGCAGCCCGACCCGGCGCTCGACCACGCCGCGAATCTCTATTGGATGATGACCGGGACCAAGTGCAGCCCGCAGTGGGCCCGCGTGCTGGATGTGTCGCTGATCCTGTACGCCGAGCATGATTTCAATGCTTCGACTTTCTCCGGTCGCGTGATCAGCGGCACGCTGAGCGACCTGCACGGCGCGGTGACGGGCGCGATCGCGGCCCTCAAGGGCCCGCTCCACGGCGGGGCCAACGAGGCGGCGATGGACATGCTCCGCGAGATCATGAAAGACGTGGGCGAGGGTGCCATCGGCACGCCGAAGGTGGATGCGTGGATGCAGAACGCCTTCGACACCAAGCGAAAACTCATGGGCTTCGGGCACCGCGTGTACAAGAACGGCGACCACCGGGCCCCGATTCTCCACACGCTCGGGCGGGCCGTCGCGGAGAAGGAAAACCCCACGCTCGAAGGGCACAAGGCGGTGCGGTGGTTCGACCTCGGCGAGCATGTGCAGAAGATCATGCTCGACAAGAAGAACATCCACCCCAACGTGGACTTCCCCTGCGGGCTGACCTACTTCACGATGGGGATTCCCGTGCCGCAGTACACCCCGATCTTCGTGGCGGCGCGGATCACGGGCTGGGCGGCCCACATCATGGAACAGCACGCGAACAACCGGCTGATCCGGCCGATCGCGGACTACAAGGGGCCGGCGCTCATGAAGTGGAATGGGTGAGGACGATGTGCCACGACTTTGCCGTCCGCGGCAAAGTCGTGCTCTCGGCTTGCTGGATCTCGGACGCGGCACGACTCTGCTGAAGACAGCAGAGTCGTGGCACGGTGATCCGGCTTTGCGGTCAGCCCCCGCGCTTCCACACCGCGACCTCGGCGTGAAGGTGCACACCGAACTTTTCTTTCACGCGCTCGCGCACGCGGTTCATGAGTTCGATCACGTCGCGGGCCTTGCACCCGGGGCGTGTCACGAGGAAGTTGCCGTGGACGTGGCTCACCTCCGCGGCGCCGACGGCCATGCCCTTGCAGCCGGCCTGGTCGATCAGCATGCCGGCGGAGGTGAGTTTGCCGTCGAGCCAGGCGTTCTTGAAGCAGCAGCCGGCGGAGTTCTCCGCCATCGGCTGGCTCCCTTTCTTATAAGCCATGACTTCCTTCAGCCGCTCGCGCAGGGCGGGCTGCTGCGATTCGGGCAGTTGCTTGAGCGCGAAGTACGCGCTCACCACGATGTTGTGCTCCAGCCCCGAGTGCCGATACGAGAATCCGATCTCGTCGTGGGGGATGCTCAGTTCCTGGCCAGTGAGCGTGAAGACGCGGACGCGGTCGATGACGTCGCCGATCTCGCCGAACTTGCCCCCGGCGTTCATCACCACCGCGCCCCCGATGCTCGCGGGGATGCCCGCCAACCCCTCAAGCCCCGCGATTCCGCGGCGGACGGCCTCGGTGATGAGCTGCGGCAGCTTGGCCCCGGCCTGGGCGGCGACGGTCGGCCTTTCGCCCGCGCCCCAGTCGACCTTGTCGAGGTGCTGCAGCGAGAGGACCACGCCGTCGATCCCGTCGTCATCGACGAGCAGGTTGGCCCCGTCGCCCAACACGCGGATGCGCTGACCGGCGAAGGCGACGAGCAGGTCGCGGAGTTCCTCTTCGTTGCGCGGGCGGGCGAGCAGGTCGGCGCGACCGCCGATGCCGAACCAGGTCGGGATGGGGGCGTCGTGCTGGATGATCTCGTCGAACACGGGGCCGAAGGGTAGTCGGGGGGCTGCGGCGGCGTTGGTCCACGGATCGACAATGGGGGTTCCGTGCCATTGATGGCGTCGTCGTCGCCGACATCAATGTCGAGACGCGATCGTCAATGCAATCAAGCACTGCTGTCTCCGAAGACGGAGCCAGCAGTGGCACGGGCCCGATCTGGCATTCGCATGGTCGACGCCTCGGTGGCCCACTGAATCGGCTACCCTTGCCCCTGACCCGCAAACTGTGACGCACCTCCGGCTTTTCTCCCCGCGGAACCCGCATGCCCGACAAGGCCACGCCGCACAACCCGTACAACGACAGCCCCGCCAAAGAGACGGTGATCTCGATGATCATCTCGCTGGCTCTGGCGCTGGTGGCCAAGAGCTACGTCGTCGAGGCGTTTGTCATCCCCACGGGTTCGATGGCGCCGACGCTGCTCGGGCAGCACATGCAGTTCCGCAGCCCGCAGTCGGGGTATGAGTGGTCCGTCAACCCGTTTTATTTCCGCGACAACTCCGGGCAGTTTCCGTTTGAGATTCAGGGCAACGGCGGGACGCAGCCTTACCCCACGTCGACCGATCCGATGTCGACCAGCCGCGTGAACGGGTGGGAGCAGAACGCGATGCTGCACATGCGGCGCGCCGGTTTCGCGCCGCCGCAGCAGCCCAAGCGCAACCGCGCGGGGGATCGCATCCTGGTTCACAAGTGGCTTTACGAGGTGTTCGAGCCGAAGCGGTTTGACGTGGTGGTGTTCAAGAACCCCGAAGAGCCGCTGCAGAACTACATCAAGCGGCTGATCGGGCTGCCGCACGAGGACGTGTGGCTGTGCGACGGCGACGTGTTTGTGCGGCCCCACAAGAACGGCGAGCCCGACCCCGGCGCCGCGTGGACGATCCAGCGCAAGAGCGACCGCGTGCAGAGTTCGCTGTGGCGTGATGTGTTTTCGATTGAGTACACGCCGCCGAAGGAGCGGCATGAGATTGGCGGCGTCAAGGTGTTCGAGGTGCCGTGGAAAGCGGGATCGACCGGCGGTGGCATCTGGGATTTCACGGGCCCGGTCTATCGCAACGGTGCCGATGAATCATCGCTGCTGTGGAATACCGGCGCGTGGCCCATCTGGACGTTCCAGGTTTACAACGACATCCGCGGCCGAAACGTGATCGACGACAAGTGGCCGATCTCGGACTTGCGGCTCCGCGCCGGCGTGAAGCCCGAGAAGGCCGGGCTGGGTCTGACGGCGACGATCACGGCGCGCCGGCATGAGTTCCAGGCGGCGGTGCGTGACGGCAAGGCGATGCTGCAGATGCGGCCGACCAGCGAGGGGATTTCGGTAGGCGCGTCGGCGGGCACGGGCCCCGACGGCTGGACGGTGCTTGCGCAGGGCGACATGCCGGGCGGCGCGTTGGTCGCCGGCGCGGTGACCGACGTTGAGTTCTGGCACTTTGATCAGCGTCTGGAACTGCGGATCAACGGCGGCGTGGTGCTCGCGCACGAATACGGCTGGAGCGCCGAGCAGCGGACCATGTTCGTGACCGGGCCGGATGATCCCAACAACACGTTCGGCGACGCACGGCTGACGCGCCCGGTGGTGTATGAGGACGGCAAGACCGGCACCCCGGCGGCGGAGAGGCCGCGCGTGGAGTGGACCTTCAGCGGCTCCCCCGTGACGCTGTACCGCGTGGGGCTGGACAAAGACGTCTACTACGAGCCGCGGTACTTCAACAGCCGCCCGAGCCGCGGATCGTCGGCGGAGTTCGCCGCGTCGCTGAGGAAGGACCAGTTTTTCTGCTGCGGCGACAACTCGACGAACTCGATGGACGGGCGGATGTGGCCGTCGGTGGACCCGTGGATCGCGGCGGAGATCGACGACACGCCGGGGGTGGTGCACCGGGATTTGCTGCTGGGGAAGGCGTTTTTCGTGTATTTCCCGGCGCCGCACCTGTTGATGGACCGGGTGCCGATCCCGGACTTCGGGCGGATGCGGTTTATTCGGTGACGGCTGGGCTCACGGCCTCTTCAGCGCTTCGAGCACCGCCGGGATCGCCGCGGGGACTTCGTCGGCGTGCTTTGGGTCGATCGCGTTCCGCGCCATGTTGGGCAGGGTGAGCCGGCGCAGCATCGAGTTGTGGGCGGCGTCGATGCGGACGGTGCGGCCATGAGGCAGCTCGGCGGATTCGGTGGAGACCGGCCCGTCGCCGAGGGTTTCGCTGGCTTGCTGGATCGAGGCGCGGAGTTCGGCGATCTCGTCGGATGAGAGCAGCGCCGTCACAACTTTGGAGGAGAGCAGCTCCTCCATGCCGAGGGCCTCGGGCGAGACGGCTTTGCCGACGATGGATGTGAACTCGACGCCGATGGGTGCGGGGCGGGCGTTGAGTTCGTTGAGGAAGCCGGAGTCTGGGAGCAGGTCGTCGCCCGCTTCGCCGCGCCCGTCGACAAACCAGCCGGCGAGGTGTCCCAGGTCGGCGTCCGCTTCGCTGTCGAGGAAGCGCTGGAACTGATCGCGCCACTCGGCGAGCACTTCGACGTGGGCCCACGGCGAGCCCTTGTTGGGTGTGCCGATGAGGATGCAGCGTTTGATGGTTGGGAGATCGGGGTGGTGGGCGTCGGCGCGGCCCGCGTAGAGGCCGGGGCGCGTGAGTGCGTCGCGGGCGACAAGGCCGCCCATCGAGTGGCAGACGAGATCGACGCTGGTGACGCCGCGAGATTTCAGCTGGCGCAACCAGCCGATGAGGCGTGCGGCGCCGTCGCGGATGGGGCCGTCGTTGGGGTAATCGAATCGGGCCACCTTCATGTCGGCGGCGGCGAGATAGGGCACCAGGTCGTTCCAGATGTCGCCGGGTTCGTGCAGGCCGTGGATCAGCACCACGGCGTGCGGGGCGAGGGCCTTTTCTTCGGGCGACGCGTTGGCGGGGTCGGCGGCGAGCGGGGTCCAGGCTTGGTTGCCGAGGGAGAGGCTCTTTCCGTTGAAGATGCGGACGCCCATCTCTTTGGTGTGGCGTTCGCGTGCCTGGGCGACGGCTTCGTCGAGGGTGCCCTTCGCGTCGGTGCGGAGTTCAGCCAGCAGGGCACGGGCTTTGTCGGCATCGAGGTGGCGGCGCACCCACGCGGCGGCTTGTTCACCGGCTTCATCGGGGTGGTTGAGCAGGGCGCGGGCTCGCTCGTAAAGCGAAGGAGCGGGCGGGGGCGACGCGGCGGGTGCGGCGGGCGGCACGCTGTCGGATGGTGTGGGCTCACCAGCGCCCGGCGCCGCGGTCGGCGCGACCAGGCACAGAGCGGCGAGCGCGGCGTGAAAGAGCGAGCGGGCGCAGCATGAACGGCGTGACATCGCAAAGTCCTCCTGGATCATCAGGAGGGTATTGGGGAATCAGGCCCGCGGCTTGCACTGTCGTTTGGAGACGGTTCGGGTGTGCGGGGCCATGCGTTGCGGCTTGAAGCGGATGGCGACGGGGCGGCTCTGCTGGGCTACTTGGTAGCGTTCTTCTTCGTTGTGGTCGTCGTGGTCGTTGTGGTCGTCGTGGTCGCCGCGGTCGTTGTGGCGGTGCTGGGTGCGGTCGTGGTGGAGGTCGCCGCGGCGGAGGTCGTTGTTGCTGCGGTCGTGGTCGGCGGTCTTGTGTTGATCACAGCGTCGAGGGCGCTGGCGGTGGTGTCGGTCCCGTTGTTGTCGATGCCATTGTCGGTGGCGGCATCCGCAGCGGGCGATGTGTAGCCCGAGGCGGAGCGATCCAGGGTGGGATCGGTGGGGTCGGCGGCACCGAGCGTGGGTGCCGTGGCGGGCTTGGTGGGGTCGAAGGTCGGGTCGACGAAGACCGCGGTGGTGATGGTGGCGTCCTTCGAGGCGTCGCTCATGGCGCTGACCGAGCCGGTCTGGGCGCTGATGAAGATCTGGATGGTGCCCGCGCCGTTGAAGACGGTGAGCACGACGTCGGACTCTTGCTGCAGGCGTCCCATCGAGTCGAAGCGGATGTACGAGCCGACGCCCTGGGTGGTGAGGTCGAGGTCGGTGGTGCCGGAGGCGTCGTTGAGCTTCGCTTCGTACTTGGTGCCCGCGGGTGAGCCGGGGCGGTCGATGGGGTCGGTGGGTTTCGAGGCCTTGGCGAGGTAGTAGCGGTTGTTGGGCGTGTCGAACACGACAACGATGGGGTCGGCGGGGTTCGAGACGCTGGCGGACTGGGCGTATTCGAGGTCGGCCGAGAGGTTTGCGCCCACGCTCTGGATGGTGATCGGGTCCTCGGCGGCGGCGCCGGGGATGACGACCACCGCGGCGATGGCGACCACCAGCGTCACCATCATGGTTTCCATGAGCGAGAAGCCGCGGGTACGTTTGCGTTCGGTGCGAGAGGTGTTCACAGGTTGGACTCCTCGTCTTCGTCGGCGATCATGTCGTTGTCGGCGTCGTCGTCGTCTTCGACCTTGCAGGTGTGGACGACGCGCTTCTTGCGATCGGTGGGGGTCGGCCCGCTGCCGCCGATCGGGTTGGCGAGCGACAGTGTGGGCGCGACGTTGATGGCGGTTAGACGAGTCTTGAGGGCCTGGGCCCCTTCGGCTTCGCTGAAGCCTGCCAGAGCCGCGGTGACCTCGGGCAGGGCCTCGGCGCTTTCGCCGTAGAGCGGGCCTTCGATGTTGGTGAATCCGAGCCGGTTGTCGAGGCGTGGGTCGTACTGGAGCGACGAGCCGGAGGACAGAGCGACGGCCCTGGCCGCGGCGCGGCCGATGAGTACCGCCTGGTCGAGGATGACTTCGTTGGTGGGGGTGTGGACCACAGCGGCGACCAGGGCGTTTTTCTGAATGCGGAAAGAGGAGGTGCTGCCGGTGTTCTGTCCGTAGAAGCGCAGGCGTGACGGGCGGGTCTCAGCGGTGATCATCTTGTACGAACGGTTTGTGTCGCGGGCGACGTCCAGGGGGATGCCTGCGGCGGCGTCGTCGAACTCGACGTCGCCGTGGGTGAAGAATGCGGCGGCGGCGTCGGCACCGTCGAGCACGATGGCGCCCAGGTTCGCCAGTTTCAACGCTCCACGGACTTGGATCACCACGGCTCCCTTGATCCGCAGCACGCCCGAGTCGCTGATCGTCACATCCTTGAACGAGTAGTGGGTCCCGACGGCGGCGTCGAGGGTCAGGACTGTGCCGTTCTTGATGATCAACGACTCGAACCGGCCCGCCAGCGGCGAGGTGCCCGAAAGCAACGGGATGCACAGATCGAGGTCGATGGGCGAAGCCAGCGGGAGCGCGGCGAATGCGGCGGGTGTGATCTCGGGCGTGAGGGGCAAGTCGTAGGGCAGCTTGGTGCCGAACGGAGTGAGGTTGTCCGAGCCGGTCATGCCGACGAGGGAGGCGTCGGCGTCGGGGCCGACGAACAGGGCGGCGCCGGCGACGCACGCCGCGGGGTCGATGATGACCTTCGCGCCGGCGCTGGTGAAGGCGCCGATGGCGGCGGGCTTGGCCGAGAGGGCGTCGGGGCTCGCCGCCCAGGTCTTGACTTCCGAGCCGGGTTCGAGCACCAGCCCATCGGTGGCGACGATGCCGAACTCGTTGAGCATCGGATCGGCGGCGGCGGCGGGGGGCAACATCGGGGTGATGCTGATGCGCTTCTTGACCTCGCGCATCACGCCGTTGACTTCCGCCTTCGCGATGAGGAGGAGCTCGCGCTCTCCGGGGGCCGGGGGCTGCCCTTGCAGGTTTGTGACACAGACGTTGGTCAGCCCCTGAGCGATGAGCTGGTCGACCATCATCTCCGCGTTGGTGCCGGTGTAGTCGTAGGTGGTTTCGAGCACCGCCACGGCGAGTTCCGCCGCCGATTCGGCGCTCCACTTGGCCTGCACCTCGGCGATGGCGTTCTGCCCGGTGGTGGGGGCCTGCTGCTGCGAGGTGAGAGCTCCGGCGGTGAGGATCGTCACCGCGGCGAGCATCCCGAGCACCAGCAGCAGAGCGATGCCGCGGCGCGCGCGCCGGGCCTTGCGTGCCTTCGCGGCGGGGACTGTGGAAGGTTCTCGCGGGGTCAGCATGAGGTGGTCCTCCGGAACGAACTCGGGTCGGGCGGAAGCTCAGACGGTTGAGGCGTGGAAGCGAGGGCCGTCACTGCGGCTTGGCGTAGTCGGGCAGGGCGAGGCAGGTGAGGAGTTCGACGGGCTCGCCGGCGTCGGAGATGATGGTGGAGAACACGCGGAAACGATGGGCGTCGATGGTGGTCTTGTCGTCCGCGTCGATCGCGCTCACCGTGAGCCGGTCGCCGATGATCTGGGTGACGGTGCGGCCCAGGGCGCGCTGGGCCTCGATGGCGCCGAAGGGATCGTCCGCCGCGGCGAGGACGAGGTCGTTGGCGGTGATCACCTCTGGGGTGAACCCGGCGGGCCACTGGACGCGCTCGGTGGTGACGCGGGCCTCGGCCTTGTTGAACCAGATGATGCGGAGCTCGGAGATGTTGACGCGCCCGTTGGGGTTGTCGTCACCGGCCCAGACGGCCACGCCCTTGTCGAGGTTGGTTTCGAGGACGCACGAGGCGGTGTCGGTCACGCCGCGGAGCCGGGCCTGCACGAGGTTGGCGCGGTTGGTGACGGAGCGCGAGTCGTTCATCGAGGTGAGGCTGCGGGCCACGGCGAGGGTGATAGCGGCGGCGGCGGCGCCGGTGAGCACGGTGATGGAGAGGGCCAGGAGGAGCTCGAGGAGCGTCATGCCGCGGCGCGAGCGACGATTCGCCGTGCCACTGATGGCACCTTCCGAGGCGACATTAGTTCGGTTCCGCAGGGGCGGCGTGCAAGGCGCAAGAGCACTGAAGTCGTCGCGGACGACGCCTTCAGTGGCACGGCTCGGGTGAAGTTCGGTGTTCAAGACCCACCCCCCTGCGGCTCGGCGAAGAAGGCCTCGATCGAGCACAGCGCGTTTTCTTCGTCGATCGCGCTGACGATCACCTTCACGCCCTTGACCACGGCGCCGCTCTTGGTGTCGGTGATGGTGGTTTCGGCGATGGTCATGGTGCGGCCCAGGGCCCAGAACGAAGCGGGGTAGGTGCCGCCGTCGAGCGTTTGCATCAGGCCCACGCTCTGGTTGAGCCCGGCGTGGGTGCGGAGGTTGGCGTATGGCAGGGTGGCGGCCTCGATGAGTAGGTCGTTGCACGCCATGGCACCGAGCACGCGCTTTTGGCCCTCATGGGCGAGCTGCTGCGATGTGGAGAGGGCGCTGATGACGGCCATGACGCTGGCGCCGAGGATGACCGAGGCCACGAGGGCCTCGAGCAGCGTGAAGCCGCGGGCTCGGTTGTGGATGAGTTGGCGGACGGTCATCGGGCCCCCTGGGGAAAGAGCCGCATGCCCCGCGTCGAGCGGGGGCGGACCGATGGAACATCGATTCCAGATCGCGGGTTTCCCAGCCCGTTGGCAGAAGGCGTGGGTTATCACGCCGAGTGCGGCCCCAACAACCCGCCGGTCCCGCCCAGATTCCCGTGGGGGCGTCCGATACCGCGGGCGATCTGTGCCACGGCGATGCGTGCATTGTGAAACCGAAGTCGCTTAGCCCCCCTCCGCCGCCTTCTTGATGCACTCCAGGTCCCCATCGAGCGCTTTGGTCATCGCGCTCTTCATCAGGGCTCCGGTGATCGGGCCCATGATCTTGGCGAACAGCGACACCGGTTGGCAGTCCATTGTCATCGTCAGGTCCGTGCCTTGCGGGGCGGCGCGGATGTCGAAGCGTGTGGCGTAGCGCACGCCGCAGGACGTGCAGCCGATGGTGTAGCCGCTGGGGGGGCTGAAGTCGGTGAACTCGAGGGTCTCGGTGGCCTCCTTGCCGAACATGACGCGGGTCTCTTTGAACCGGGTGCCCTTGCCCACCGGGCCCGGGGTGAGCACCTCGATCCGCTTGATCGACGGGACCACCTTTGAGAACTCCGGGACGTTGGTCGAAACGACGAAGACCCGGGCCGGGTCCGCGTTGATGCGCTTGGTGAGGGTGAGGGTGTTCATGGCGATTCTCGTTTTCGGCGAATCCACCCCCCTCGATGCCGGTATCACCGGGCCGCCCGCGCGAACCCGCCTGATGCCGTTGCTAGCCTACCTTGCACCGGTCAAAGGACCAAGCCCCAAGTCCCAAGCCCCAAGCCCACCGGAGTCCCTGCGTGAGAGCCCCCTTCGCTCGACTGTTGATCCTCCTTCTCGTGTTCGTCGGCGCAGGTTTGGCCGCGGTGCCCCGTGCGTTGGGGGGCTGGGGCCCCGAGCCGGTGATCAACCTGACCGTCAACGCCACCGATCTGCCGCGGAACCTCATCAAGACCGTGCAGGTGGTGAATGTGAAGGGTCGCCCGGCGGGGCCGCTTGAACTGCGCTACTGCATCTGGACCCCCGGCAACCACAACCCCAGCGGGCCCATCGAGAACGTCGTCAACCTCGTTATCAAAGACTGCGACGGCAACACCCTGCACTGGGACCGCGACCCCACGCAGGTGGACCGCGTCACCGTGGCGGTGCCCGAGAAGTGCGAGAAAATCGACGTCTACGCCGACTACATCGCTTCGCAGCCCTCGGTGAACTCGCGCTCGAGCGACTCTTACGGCAGGCGGAACTTCGGCGCCATCAACTTCAACACGCTGCTGGTCTATCCCGCGTTTGTCAACACGCAGGAGCTCACCGTGGGCGTGCTGATGTTCATCCCCAAGGGGTGGAAGACCGCCTGGGCCCTGCCGCACAAGACGCAGGACGTGAAGGACGGCACCGCGGTGGCGCTGCTGGCACGCCCGGCCATGCCCGAGCTGATCGATTCGCCGATCATCATGGGCGAGTTCGTCTCGACGGCGGACCTGAAGGTGCCCGAGGGTGTGCGCCCGCACACGTTCCATGTGGCGGCGTCGGAAGAGAAGCACGCCGAGGTGCCGGCGCTGCTGGTTGAGCAGATGGAGAATCTGGTGCGTGAGACGGTGGACTTGTTTGGCAAGTACCCCCGCCAGGTGTACCGGTTTCTGGTGCTCGCCGACGAGGGGCTGGGGTTCGGGCTGGAGCACGCCGAGTCAACGTTTGTGGGCGTGGATGCGGATGAGATTTCGTCGGTGAAGAAGGATGATCTGCGCGGGGGTGGCGGCAAGCTGCTGGTGCTGCCGCACGAGTATTTCCATGTGTGGTGCGGCAAGCTCCGCGCCCCCGAGGGGCTCATCACGGGGGATTTCACCGCCCCGGCGCGCACCGAGCTGCTGTGGGTGTATGAGGGTCTCACGGCGTACTACGACATGGTGCTGGGGGCCCGCAGCGGCATGATCACGCCGGAGGAGTTCCAGCAGGAAATCCTTGACCTGTGCGTGGTGATGCAGCAGCGGAGCGGTCGCATGTGGCGGAGTGTCGAGGATACGGCGCGGGCGGCGCGGTTTCTGCGGCAGCGCGGCATCTCTTGGTTCGAGATGCGGCGCGGGCAGGATTACTATTCTGA
The DNA here is from genome assembly GCA_046154665.1 of Phycisphaerales bacterium. Taxonomy (GTDB): domain Bacteria; phylum Planctomycetota; class Phycisphaerae; order Phycisphaerales; family UBA1924; genus JAFLCM01. Next base: position 67,748 of record JBJXFG010000113.1, read on the forward strand.
GGCGGCTCTGTTCTGGCTGGAGGCAGACGCGCTGATCCGCCAGGGGACGGGCGGGGCGAAGAGCCTGGATGATTTCTGCCGGGCGTTCTTCGACGTGCCCGCCAAGCCGGTGGGGGCGGTGGCGACGTACAGCCGCGCCGATGTGGTGGCGGGCCTCGAAGCGGTGTACGACGCGCCGGACTGGGACGCGCTGATCCGCGATCGACTGGAACGCCCGGTGAAGCAGCTCGACCTGACGTGGCTGCTCGAAAAGGTCGGCTTCGCGCTGCTCTACGCGCAGGAGCCCACGGCCCTGCAGAAGGCGATCGCGAAGGACGAAGAGAACGTCAATCTCCGCACCAGCCTGGGGCTGGTCGTGGCCAAAGACGGCACGGTGACGACGATCATCCCCGGATCGCCCGCCGACAAGGCCGGGATGCACTTCACGAGCAAGATCGTGGCGGTGAACGGTTGGGTGTTCACGCCGGCGCGGCTGAAGGATGCGGTGAAGGACTCGGTGGAGCGCAAGTCGGTTGAACTGATGGCGGCGTTTGATGACCGTATCGAGACGTTCGCGTTGCCCTATGAGGACGGTCCGCGCGTGCCGCGGTTGATCCCGATCCCGGATGCGGAGGATTTGCTGGCGAAGATCGGGGCTCCGCGCGTCAAGCGGTGAGGCTTGGTGCGGAGCCGTCCGCGCGAGCGGGCGGCCCGAAGTGTGAATGGCTTTGCGGGCTTGAGACCGACGGCTCGCGCCGTCGGCTCGGCGCGGTGAGCCGCTGAACTTCATTCCAACGGCAGCTGTTCGATCAGCCGCTCGATGTAACGCCACGCGTTGATTTCACGGCGCACGCCGACGAGCGCGGCGCGGTCCCCGGCGGTGTGGGCCGCGAAAAGCCCGCGCACGGTTTCGATCGCCTCTTGACGCTTCTGCCCCGCCCACACTTCGAGCCGGGCCATCTCGATGAGGTTGCGGCTCGCGGCGGCTTGCTCGACCTGCTCGCGCACTTCGAGCATGTCGAGCAGAAACCCTTCGGGCAGCGACTTGTCGGACTCCTTGCTCGGCTCGCCGCCCCCCAGCCTTTCGAGCAACGCCTCGGCCCGCTGGATCGGGTCGGCGAGCACGGACTTGGCCCGGTTGAGCGCGGCGAGTTCGGCCAGCTTCTGGGCAAGCTCGGTGTCGGGTTCGCTTGATTGGCCCGGGCGGTCGGGGTGCAGCCGGGCCGAGCCGGCGAGCCACGCGCGGTGCAACGCCGAGCCGTCGAGGTCGAATCGAGCTGGCAGACCGAGTATGTCGAACGGGTCGGGCATGGAGCGTGGATCGTAGTCGTCGGTGCCGTCGCTTCGGGTACCCCGCCGGTCCCCGGCGGGGCTTTGGGCGTCCGGTCGATCCTCCACGTGGGGGACCGGCGTGGTATGCCACCCACGCTACGATCATCGTGACCCGGCTCGGTGCCGGGCTTCTCTGTGTCCTGTTCCTCGTCGGAAGTCCCACCTTGCCCAAGCACATCGGGATTGTCGCCGTCAGCCCGGAGGGATCGTCGTTCTGCTACCGGCTGATCGGTCGGCGCGCATCGGAGGTTCCTGATCCGTCGCGGCGTCCGCTGATCTCGATGCACAACCGGCCGTTCTCGGGCTACCTTGAAGCGCTGGAAAAGGGCGACTGGATCAGCTTCGGCCAGATGCTGGCGGATTCGGGCACGGTGCTCGCCGAGGCTGGGGCTGATTTCTGCGTGCTGCCCGACAATGTGGCGCACCACGCGCTGCACCTGGCCGAGGCGCGTTCCCCGATCCCGTGGCTGAACATGATCCAGCTCGTCGCCGACGCGGTGGCGGCCAACGGGTGCCAGAAGGTGGGCCTGATCGGCACGAAGTATGTGACCTTCGGCTCGACGTACCAGACGCTGCTGGGGCTCAAGGGGATGCACCTGCTGGTGCCCAAGCCCGAAGAGGCCGAGGACATCGACCGCATCATTTTCAAAGAGGCCATCTTCGGTCGGGTGCGGAAGGAGTCGCGCCAGATGGTGCTCAACGCGATCCGGGGGCTGGGCGACCGCGGCTGCGACGCGGTGATCTTCGCGTCGTCAGAGGCGTCGCTGCTGCTGTCGGTGGAGGATTCGCCGCTGCCGGTGTTTGACCCGGTCGAACTGCTCGCCGAGGCGGCGATCCGGCACGCGACGGCGTGAGGTGGCGTGCGGCGAGAATCGCCCCGAAGACGAGCCCCGAGCGCGGGGATTTGTTCAGGCTCGCCGCTGGGGCGCAGATGATCTATCATAGAATAGACTGATTTTTCTTTGATGGAGACCCCGATGGTGCAGTTGACCGATATCCACCCGCTCACCGGCTTTCTGCGCGACCACAAGGCGCATATCGAGCGGCTCGCTGCGACCGGGCGGCCCGAGGTGCTGACCGTCAACGGGAAGGCGCGCGTCGTGGTCAGCGACGTCGACTAGATTTTCTATAACTAACGCTTCTGCCATCGGCTGATCAGCGATCACCGGCACAATACCGATATTCATG
>JBJXFG010000002.1:0-93552 GCA_046154665.1 Phycisphaerales bacterium
CCCGCGGCGATCTGGTTCGCCACCAGCGTCGAGAGCACACGGATCTCCGGGATGGCACGGGCCTGAGCGGGCATCGGGCCGAGTGTATGCGTGGGATCGCGTCGGCCTGTTCGGGGTGCGGCGTCGTTCCCGCCCTGAGAAGCACGAACTCGTTCGGTGTCCGCGCGGTGCCTGCGCGCCGCACTCCGTCAAGGCATCTAAGAGGCGAACAATCGCATTCTCGAAAGGAGTCTCCCGTGACCACCGCCGCCGTCAACGACACACTGACCATCACGCTCCGCCCCAGCGCCGAGCGTGGGCACTTCGATCACGGCTGGCTCGACGCGCGCCACACCTTCTCTTTCGGCGCGTACCACGACCCGGCCTACATGGGCTTCGGCGCGCTCCGCGTCATCAACGAGGACATCGTCGCGCCCGGGCGCGGCTTCCCCCCGCACCCGCACCGCGAGATGGAGATCATCACCTATATCCTCTCGGGAGAACTCGAACACACCGACAGCCTGGGCAACCGCGGCATCATCCGCCCCGGCGAGATCCAGCGCATCAGCGCGGGCAGCGGCATCCGCCACAGCGAGACCAATGCGTCGCGCGAGACGCCCGTTCACCTGCTGCAGATCTGGATCGTGCCGTCGAAATCCGGTGGCGCGCCGTCGTATGACCAGCGGTCGATCCGGGCCGTGCCCGGGAGGCTGCGCCCCATCGTGACGCGCGACGGGCGCGACGGCACGATCGACATCCGCCAGGACGCCGCCATCCTCGCGGGCTCGTTCCCCGAAGGCGGGAAGGCCACGCACGCCGTGCTCACCGGTCGGCGCGCCTGGGTCCAGATGGCCCGCGCCGGGGGCGCGCTCAACGGCGTGCGCCTCGAGCCGGGCGACGGCGCGGGCATCACCGGCACCGGCGAGATCGCCCTTGAGCTCGACGCCGGCGCGGAAGTGCTGCTGTTCGATGTGCCCTGACGAATCCTGCGCGAGTGCGGGGCCGACCGCTCGCGCGGTCGGCCCCGCTTTCATCGTGTCGCCTTCGCGTTACGGTTTCATTCTGGTGCCCGATTGCCGCGGCGGTACGCTCCTCCGCAAGCGCGCCGGGGAATGGCGCGCGGCCCACTTTCGCCGAGGAACACCCGATGACCATTACCGCCATGGCCGCCAAGTCCCCCAAGGGCAAGCTCGAACGCTTCGACTTCGAGCCCGACCCGTTGGGCGACGACCACGTCGAGATCGCCGTCACACATTGCGGCATCTGCCACTCCGACCTCTCGATGCTCAACAACGACTGGGGGCTGACCGCGTTCCCCTTCGTACCCGGGCACGAGGTGAGCGGCACGGTGGCGGCGCTGGGTTCGCGCGTGAAGCATCTTCAGGTCGGCCAGCGCGTCGGCCTGGGCTGGTTCAGCAGGTCGTGCCTGACCTGCCGCCAGTGCATGCGCGGCGACCACAACCTCTGCCCCACCGCCGAGCAGACCATCGTCGGTCGTCACGGCGGGTTCGCCTCGCGCGTCCGCGCCAAGGCCGAGTGGTGCGTCGCCATTCCCGAGGGCGTCGATCTCGTCTCCGCCGGGCCGCTGTTCTGCGGCGGGATCACCGTTTTCAATCCCGTCGTGCAGTTCGGCGTGCGGCCCACCGACCGCGTCGGCGTCGTCGGCATCGGCGGCCTGGGGCACATGGCCCTGGCCTTCCTCAACAAGTGGGGCTGCGAGGTGACGGCGTTCACGAGCAGCGCGGCGAAATCCGCCGAGGCCATCAAGCTCGGCGCTCATCGCGCCGTGACGAGCACCGACGAGAACGAACTCGCCAAACTCGCGGGGCAGCTTGATTTCATTCTTGTGACGGCGAACGTGACGCTGCCGTGGATGGCGTACATCAACGCGCTGTCGCCCAAGGGCCGCCTGCACTTCGTGGGCGCGGTGCTGGAGCCGGTGCCGGTGCCGATCTTCCCGTTGATCATGGGCCAGAAGAGCCTGAGCGCCTCGCCGCTGGGCTCGCCGGCGAACACGGCGACGATGCTGGATTTCTGCGCCCGGCACAAGATCAGGCCGGTGTGCGAAGTGTTCCCGCTCAGCAAGGCGAACGAGGCTCTGGAGCACCTGCACGCGGGCAAGGCGCGGTACCGGATTGTGCTCGAGAATGACTTGAAATGAGGCCCGCTGCGATGACGCCCCGCGACTACTCCCGCCTGCGGTTCGAGCCCGCTCGCGATCCCGACGCCGCCATGAAGGCCTTCGTCGACGCCGCGTGGGATGCCCTCGCGCCGCAGGGTGTTTCTTGGATCGGCTTCTACTTCAAGGACGAACGCACCGACACCATGACCCTCGGGCACCGGCGCGACAAGCCCGCGTGCAGCCCCATCGGGCTCCACGGCGTGTGCGGGCGCGGGTGGCGCGAGCAGCGCACCATCATCGTGCGCGATGTGCGCCTGCTGGGGCCCGACTATGTCGCTTGCGACCCGCGCGATCAGAGCGAGGTTGTCGTGCCGCTCTTTGACCGCGGCGGCGTCTGCACGGGCGTGCTCGATGTCGATTCGTTCGATGTTGGCGCGTTCACCGAGTACGACGCCCGGGAACTGGCGCGGCTGCTGATCGAAGCGGGGTTGACCTCGCCGCGCGCCTGGGATGTTCCGATCCTGATTTGACGCGGCGTCATTTCTGCGGAGCGGCGTACCGATCAGAGCCGACGGCGCAAGCCGTCGGTCCAAAGCCAGCCGAGTCATAGCCGGTTGGGACCGTCCGCGTGCGCGGACGGCTCTGACCCGGCTCGTCCAATGAGAGACCGCTCCAGGCGGTTCGTTCATTCGTCACAACCAAACCGCGGTGTCGGCGTCCGTGCGCCGGCCTCCGTGCGCGGAGGTCCCGCAGGACACCGCCGGGTACACAAACGGACAGGGCGCGCGCCCCAATAGGTGCAAGGGCACGCGCCCTGGGATGAACGAAGCGGAAACGCGACGGCTCTCTCAGCGGCACGCCGTGCCGAACGCACCGAGGAAGGTCGTCAGGTCAAGCGTGTTGACGCAGCCGCTGGCGTCGAAGTCGGCGGCGGCGAGGTAGCCCGCGTCGCCGGCGCAGGTGCCGAACGCGCCGAGCATCAGCGTCAGGTCGGTCGTGTTGACCGCCTGGTCGTTGTTGATGTCGCCCACGCACACCGGGGGCGGCGGCGGTGCGATGTAGCGGACCACCAGCGTCGGGCGCTGGGTCGCGGTCGCGGCCTCGGAAGTCGAGAAGTCGACGCCGTTGGACGCGTTGGCGAAGGGGCGGAGCAACAGGCCGTTGTTCGGGCTGCCGGCGATCCACGCCTGCACCGCCTCGGTGACGTCAAGGTACAGCGTGCCGGTGCCGATGGCCGCGGACGATGCGTTCGCGCCGGCCGACGACAGCATGAAGACTTCACCCTCGGCATCGTCGAGCGATACGCCGTTGCCCAGGCTGTTCCACGTCGCGCCGGTGGCCCAAGGTGCGATCATCCGATGGACGGTGAAGCCGCTGCCGAAGTCGGTCACGTTCAGCAGCAGCTGAGCCGAGGTGACACGAGCCCCGGCGGGCACCTGACCGGCACCGTTGCCGAACAGGCCGTCAAACTTCAGCAGGCCCTGCGTGTCGTTGCCGCTGGCGTTGGGGTCGTCGGCGTCGATCGTCATCAGCGCGTTGGTATCCTGCGCGGTGGCCGGGTCCGCCTGACGCAACTCGGTATCGATCGTGCCCGCGTAGCCGTTCAGCCCCTGGCGGAAAGTCTTCACGCTCACCGGCTCGGTCGGCACGGTGACGATGAGCTGCGGGCGGGTCGACGCCGTCGCGTTCTCGGAAGTGTTGAAGTCAATGCCGTTGGTCCCGGCGCTGGCGGGCAGCACGGCCCACCCGTGGTTGGTCGCGCCGTTCATCCAGGCCCGCAGCGAAGCGGTGACGTCAAGGTCGAGGAAGCCATTGGGGACGACCGCGTTGGCGTTGTTGGCACCGAGAAAAGCCTCGGGCGCGCCCATGGCCTCCACGCCGTCGGCGGTGATCCCCGCCGTGAGGCTGTTCCAGGTGGCGTTCTCGTCCCATGCGGTGAGCATGCGGTGGAAGCTCCAGAAGCTGCCGGGGTTGACGATGTTGACGCGGAGCTTGGCGTGGAGCACGTCGGAGTCCGAGGCGATCTGGCCTGCGCCCGCGCCGAACAGCCCATCAAAGCGGATCAACCCCGCGGTGGGGCCGCTGGGCGTGCCGTCGAGGGCGTCGACGCTGATCGAGACGGCACCGCCCGCCGCCGCCGCGGGCGTGGCGCTGGAGAGCTGGGTGTCGCTGGTGCCGGCGTAGCCGCTCTGGCCTTCCTGGAAGACGCGCGTGCTGAACTTGGGGGCCGGGGGCGTGCCGGTGGCGAAGCGGCGCGCGAAATCGAACGGGACCGCGAAGCGGCTCAGCGCGTCGTCCTGGAACTGGTTGAGCGAGACCGAGTATGTGCGGACCAGCAGCTGGTCGTTGGGGACGTCGAACTTGACGTAGCGCAGCCAGCCCTGGCCGCCCACGGCGTAGTCCTGGTAGTCCGAGAGGAACTCAAAGACCTCGCTGCCGGCGATGTTGACGCCAAACTGGTGGTGCTCGCCGTCGAACCCGCTGTGCCCGCGGTGGTGGTGCCCGCACTCGATCATGAAGATCGAGGGGTTGTTCTGGATGAGGCTGTTAAAGGTGAAGTTGCCGGCGCCGGTGCGGCCTGCACCGTTGCCCGACGTGTCGGCGTCCTGCAAGTGTTCGTGTGTGTTGATGATGACCGGGAGGCCGGGGTTGGCGTTGATCTGGCTCTGGGCCCACGAGAGGGCGGTGGCGTCGGGCTGCCACTCGAGGGTGAGGTTGAGGAACGTGTACCCGCCGGCGGTGAAGGTGGCGGCGAAGTTCTCGTTGTCCGACGCCGACCCGAGGAACCACGGGTACGAGGTGTACCGCGTCGGGCCGAACCAGGGCTGGAAGGCGGAGGTGCCGCTGGCCTTGCTGCTGACGGTGTTGTAATCGTGGTTGCCAACGGCGGCGGCGTAGGGGAGAACGCCGTCGAGCAGGTCCATCGCGGCGTCGGCGCGGGTCCACTCGATGGTGTTCCCGCCGTTGGCCCCGTTCTGGACGATGTCGCCGATGTGGTTGACGAAGGCGATGTTGAGGCGTGCCTTGCTGTTCACGATCCACTGGGTCTGGGCGGTGAAGGTGGCCGGGAAACTCTGGCTGTAGAACTGCGTGTCGGGGATGTGGACCAGGGTGAACGCGTTGCCCGCTGAGCCCCCGGCGTGACACGCACCCGTGAGGGCGAGCAGGGCGGCGACGGACAGCGAGGTGGAAGCATGGCGACGGTGCATGTGGGCTCCGCGATCGGCGTGTCAACAAACTCGGGCGACCCCTCGCCGCCCGACCTTGCGCAAGCAGACCACACCCGCGTCTCGAATCCTCGAAGACCAAGCGAAGATCATGTGAAACCGGGCGAGCCCTCGCTCGCTCGATCCGTTGTCGCACCGCCTTGACCGCCGCGCCCTCTTAAGGACACGTCAGTCCGAATCGCCCGAGGAAACTCGTCAGGTCGGCGGTGTTGACACACCCGCTCGAGTCAAAGTCCGCCGACGCGACGTATCCCGGAGCACCCGTGCACGAGCCGAACGCACCGAGGAAGATCGTCAGGTCCGCGGTGTTGACGGCCCGGTCCGAGTTCACGTCGCCCACGCACGGCGCGCCGAGGCTGACGACGCTGAAGGTCGAGGCACCGATGCTGTTCGCGTAAGCGCTCGAGGCCAGGCCCAGGAAGGTGTTGGCCACGCCCGTGTTCGCGGTGCGATCGGGGAGCTCGGTCCAGCGGACGCCGTCGGTCGACCACGCGCCTCGCGCGGCGTTGGCGTTGATACGGGTCATGCGGACCCAGACGGGCGCGGTGAGCCCGCTGGTAATGGTGGTGACGTCGGTCCCGCCGAAGCCGCCCGAGCGATTCGAATAGATCAGCCGCCCGTCGCGCGTCAGCCCGAGGAAGACGTTGGCGGCGCACCCGCCGAGGTCTTGCCGGAACATCACGCCGGCGCGCGAGTTCGCGTTGTTGGCGGGCACGGCGTCAATCCGTGCCGTCACCGTGATGTTGTTGAACGCGCTGATGGGCTGGTAGGTGAAGTGGAACGAATCGCATCCCGCGGCGGGGAAGCCGTCAATCCTGCTGCCCGAACTGTTGATCGAGAACGAGTCGACCAGCGCGTTCGAGTTCGTGATCGTCCAGCCGAAGGGGAACGCGTCGATGTCGCGGTTGTCCCACGGCGGGGGCAGCGGATCGAAGAAGTTCACCGTTACGTCGTCGGTGGCGGAACTGACCGGGTCCTGGGCGCGGAGCCTGAGCACATACGCGCCGGTCGTCGGGAAGGTCACCGTCGTCGTCGGCGAAGTGACATCCGCGTACGTCACCGTGCCCGGCCCGCTCACGGTGTTCCAGAGCACCACGGGCGGCGTGCCCCCGGGCTGGTTGTCGTCGTTCACCTGCCCCTGCAGCGCGATGCTCGAGGTCGGGTTCTGCACCACCAGATCGGGTCCCGCGTCGACCGCGGGCGGGTAGTTGGTGTAGCCCAGGCCGCCGAAATAGAGGTCCATCACCTCGGCGTGCTCGACGGGGCGGTCGTAGACGCGGACGTCGTCCATCACGCCGTCGTAGTACCGCGCGTTCGCGGTTGGCCGGCCCAGCCGCGTGACCGCCGCAAACGGGAAGTCCGTGACCTGCTGTTGCGTGACGGCGGTGCGTTTGCCGTCGACGTAGATTTCGGTGAAGCCCGGCACGCCGTTGGTGAGCGTGGTGTCCCACGAGGCGACGATGTGGTGCCACTGGTTGTCGTTCAGGGTGAAGCCGTTGCCCATGACGATGTCCGGGAACGCGCCGCCTTCGATGAAGAGGAACACCGTGTCGTTGGGAGCCATGTTGAGATGGACCTCCGGCTCGGGCCCGACGCCGTCGGCGTTGGGGTTGGCGGTGTTGGTGGCGTAGAAGAGCATGCCCAGATCGTTGAAATCAGTCCCGGTCTTAATCCACATCGAGACCGCGCCCCGCGCCGCCGACGCGAGGTTGTTCGGCAACACCACATGGTCGTCGACGCCGTCGAAGTCGAGCGCGAACAGCAGCCCCGGCAGACCCGGCACCCACGACGGTCCGCCGAACGCGAAACCGGACAATCCGCCCAAGAGGTCCGGGACCACGTTTCCCGAGGTCTCGTTCATCGGGTAGTGCGCCACCGGCCCGGGCAGCACGGGTGCGCTGTCGAACTTCTCGGTGAAGACGCACAGCGCGGCCCCCCAGCCGTTGCCGGTCCGACGCGGGATTTCGTTGAAGAACAGGCGGCGCAGGGCCGTCCCGCGCGTCACCTCCGCGATGATCTTGTGGAACGCATTCGGCCCGTACGCGCTCTCGCCCACCACCACCGACATCGAGGCCTTGTCGCACACAAACATGGGCTGCTCGAGGGGCAGGTCGTTGACGGGGTAGATCAGCCCGCCAAGGATCTCGGTCTTGCCCGCGCTGGTCGTGCGCACAATCGTGCCGGGCTTTTCGGTCTTGAAACCGAGCACCCACACGTCGCCGCCGTCGTTGAACATCTTGGTGCCGGAGTTCTCCGGGTTCAACTGGCGGAACCAGGCGCGCTGCCCGTCCGAGATGTTCCACGGCCCGCCCACCACGTCCTCGGCGTGGAAGTCGCCCCGGTTGGCCCCCACGTACGGCGCATCCAGCAGCATGTTGCGGATCGCCAGCGTGCCGGGGTTGCGGTGCTCGAACGAGATCGCAGAACCGATGCCATCGGTCTGCAGACGCTCGACCAGCACGACCGGCGCTGAGACGATGTCCGTCTTGAACATCGGCATCCCCGCGGAGGTCGATAGCGGCGGCGCGGCTTCGACGCTCGATTCCATCCCCATCAGACGGCGCACGCTGCCGCGCAGCACCACCGTTGACTTCAGGTAGTACCGCCCGGCGGGCAGAACCACGGTGGTCGCGCCCGAATCGATCGCGGCCTGGATGCCGATGGCGTCGTCGATGGTGTTGTTGTCGGTGCCCAGGGCGCCGAAGTTCTCGACATTCGCCCACCAGCCCGCCGGATTTCCCGGCAGGTTCGCTGGGTTGTCCCACACCTGCTCTGGGAAGGCAGCCACGGGCAGCCCCAGCGAAGCGGGCGGGCGGCTGGTCGGCCAGATGCTGATGGCCCGCTGGTCGATGTGCTCGCCGGGGATGTTGGTGCCGGGGAGCAGCACGCCGTCGCGCGAGATGGCGGCGGCGTAGCCGGAGGTGGTGATGTTCCGCGCATACAGCCGCGCCTCGTTCACAATCGCCGCGGTGCCCGCCGCTCCGCCGGTGAGGTTGGCGTCGATGAGCGTCACCATGCCCCACTCAAAGAAGTTGGTGCCGTCCACGCGGTTGCGGATGGCGGGGACGGTGTTGTTGCTGTTGAGGCCGCGGATGCAGAGGATGTTCCAGATGTTGTCGATGCCGAAGACGCGCTGGTTGAGCAGCGTGATGTTCTCGAAGGTCATCGAGTACTCGGTGCCGCCCATGCTGATGCCGGTGTCGAAGCCTTCGACACGCACGTTCCGCAGCATGCCGGGGCCCTTGTCGGAACCGTTCATGTCGATGCCGGTGAGGCCCAGGCGGGCCGGGTCGAGCGACCGAACGGTGACGTTGCGAGCCCCGCCCTGGTTGCTGCAGTGCAGCAGCAGGCCGACCGCGCCGGGGTTGCCGGGGCCGACTTCGATGGTCAGGTCATAGATCGACTTGCGGAACTCGTTGGCGCTGAAGCCCCCGGGCTCGCGCATCGAGACGACGCGCTTGCCACCAGGCCCGGCATAGGCCGGCAGGTTGGGCGCCAGCCGGATGATCGTCCCGTTCTGCGACTGCCCCTGCAGGGTGATCCGCGGGGTGGGGTAGAGAATGGTGTTCGAGACGTTGTACACGCCGTCGGGCAGGTAGACCGTGAGCGCCGACGCGCCGGCGGGGCGCGGTGCGTTCAGCGCGGCGTTGATGGCGGCGGTGTCGTCGATGTTGTCGTTGGGGGTGGCGTTGTAGGGCGGGAGGCTCGCGTCAACGACGCGGACGCCGGGCGGGAACGTGACTTGGGCACGCGCCGCGTCCGCGGAGAATCCGACCAGCAGGGCCGCCGACAAAACCAGGTCTCGAGTTCTCACGGTCAGTCTCCCTATGTGCCGCTCACGTCGGTGCGTCAACCCGCGCCGCCGTGCCGACCTTCTCTCACACTGTCTCATACGAACGAGGCGAGATCGACCGGGACACGTGATATTTTGAGACTCTTCACACGCTTCGGTCGTGTGGTGGGCGGATTTCCGCCGCGCGCGTGCGGCATGGGCTTCCACGTCAAAAACAAAAACCGGCGGCCCGAGGGCCGCCGGAGTGCTTCATCAGGGGAAACCCGAAGCCGCGCCCGCGCAGCGAGCGCGGGCGTGGGGCGTGGGGCGGGGCGCGGGGATCACTTGCGCGTGTAGGTGATCTCCATGTTCTTCATCATCTTGCCGTCGGGGCCGGGGGACCACATCTCGAGCGTGCGGGTCTTGTCGTCGATGATCGTTGCGACGCTCTTGGTCTTGGTCATCTTGCCCAGCGCCATGTTCCAGTTCTCGCCCTCGGAGGTCAGCACCTTGCCGGTGGCGTCCACCGTGCCGGTCTCGATCATGATGCCGGTGCTCATGTTGTCGTACCACGTGCTGACAAACTTCTTCTGGTAGTTGTCATAGCCCATGGTCGAGACGCCCTCAAAGGCCGCCGGCCCCATGCCCATGTCAATCTGGCCGCTGACCTTCTCGATGAGGAAGCGACCGCCCATCGACATCGTGGCCTCGGAGGTCATCTTCATCTCGCTCGGCGGAGCGCCCGGCGACATGTACGCCTTGGCCGCCAGATCCCAGTTCCCTTCCCACTTCTTCAGCCACTCGTGCATCGGGCCGGGGCTCATCCCCTTCATCATCTCGGCCATCATCTTCTCATCGGGCATCCCACTGCCCGCTGCCGGCTTGCCGTCACCCCCGCCCATCGCCTTCTTCGCGGCCTCCTCGGCCTGCTTCTTCATCTCCTCGGCCTTCTTCTTGGCCTGCTCCATCGCGTCCTTCGCGGCGTCCTTGGTCTGGTCCGTCACCTGGTCCTTCGAGGGCATCGGCGGCGTCGAGGGCATCCCGCCCTGCGCCAGCAACACGCTCGCGCACACGCCGCTACACGCAACCAGCATCAACGACCGTTTCAGCAGATTCGACATGACAAGTCTCCTTCAGAAAATTCGGGCCCAAGCCCACACCAAGATCGCGCCGGGCGACACCCCGGCCCGAGGCATGGCGGCCGACCCGTCAAATGACCTCACAACGCCGCTTCGACACGCCCATGGGCGAAGCGTGCCCGAGAACTCGGCCCACACGGCCGAGATTCCCTCGGGACACCTCAAGTATACCCGAGCAAACCCCTATCGCAAGCCCCTTCCCGGACGTGCAAGACCGACCCGCACGAGCCCGACCTGTGCCGCAACCGGCTGATACGCCGGCACTTCCACCAGCGCGCCGATCCACGGCTCATCGTCGAGCGGCGGTTCGAGCGCCGCGAGTTGGCTGTCCAGCAGCGCCGCGGGCATGAAGTGGGCCCCCTGCCGCGCCCGCATCGCTTCACGGATCGCCGGCGCTCCGCTCACCATGAATGCCACGAGCGCCCCGGGGGCCGGGAGCCCTTCGAGCAGCCGCTCGCGATACAGCCGCTTCAACGCCGAGCACGCCAGCACCACCGATTCACCTCGCGCCAGACCTTCGTCGATCCGCCGGCGCAAAGCCTCCAGCCACGGCCAACGGTCCTCATCGCCCAGCGCCACCCCCGCGCTCATCTTGCGGATGTTCGCCTCGGGGTGGAACGCGTCACCCTCCACAAACACCCACGGCGGCCCCAGCGCCGACGCCAACGCCGAGCCCAGCGTGGATTTTCCCACGCCCGACACGCCCATCACCAGGATGACTCGAATCGGCACGCTCATGCCAAAAGGTGAAGCTCCGTCAAACCGCCGTCGTCACGCCCCGCGTGATTCCTTCAGAAGCTCATCCAACATCCCCGCACAAGCCCGCTCCACCATCGCGTACACCTCATCAAACGCCTCATCCGGCTCGCTGTACGGATCGGGCACCTCGAGCTCCGCCTCGCTGCGTCCGGCCAGCAGCGGATCAAACGACCGCAGCAACCTCACCCGCTCAGGCGGGGCACCCAACGCCGTCATGCGTCGGCAGTTCTGACGGTCCATCCCGATGAGCCAATGAAAGCCCCTCCCCCACGGGGCCGGTTGAAAGTCATCGTCAGGAGAAAGCACCCGGGCCCGGTGCGTGAGCTCGATGCCGTGCTTCCGCGCCACGGCACGCGAGCGCGGGTCGGCGAGTTCGCCGCTGTGCCAGTCGCCCGTGCCGCAGGAATCCACCCGGAACCGCTCAAGCACGCCGCGCTGCCGCGCCAGGTGCACGAACACACCCTCCGCAAGAGGCGACCGGCAGATGTTCCCGAGGCAGACAAACAGCACGCCGATGGGCGACTGGAAGGGCTGCGGGCCGGATCGAGAGGAGGCGGGCGGCGTCAAGGAACCCAGAGCGTAGCCGTGATCGAGTAGCATGCTCTCGTCTTCGAGAGCATGAGGATCAACCCGCGCGCCGATATCATCCGGGCATTCTCCCGCCGCACAGACCAGGAGCCATTCGATGCCACGATCCCCCGCGATACACGCGATTGTCCCCGCGCTCGCCGTGATGTTCGCCCCACCGTGTCCGTCCCCGATCGGCCCGCACGCCGCCGCCGGGCCAATCCCCCCCGATTACGGCTTCCAGTGGGCCACCATCACCCACCCCGGCAACGCGCCGTATGTGCAGGACCGCGGGCCCGAGCTCCCGCCGCTGCTCTACGGCGGGGTCAACTCCACCTTCCGCATCAGCAAGACCGAGGTCGCCGCGCGGGAGTGGCTGGAGTTCGCCAATGCGTTTGTCAGCCAGGGCGATCCGTTCGAGATCGGCCAGCAAGTGGACAGCACCACGCTCCAGACGGTCTACGGGCCGGGCGCGGTGCCGGTCCGGTTTTTGCTTATCCCTGGGCAGGCAACGGAGAGAATCGCTGTGAGTGAAGTTTCCTGGTTCAACGCCGCCAGATACTGCAACTGGCTCCACAACAACAAGGAGCGGACGGTCGCTGCGCTCGAATACGGGGCGTACGACCTGCGCGGGTTCAACGACGGTATCGCTGAGGATCATGCCGGGCCGCAGCCGCGGCTGGCGGGTGCGAAGTTCTTCCTGCCGAACAAGGACGAGTGGGTGAAGGCGGTTCATTTCGACCCGAACCGCAACGGCTCGGACCAGCCGGGGTACTGGCAGTACCCGTATTCAAGCGACACGGCCCCGGTGGTGGGCGCGCCGGGAGTCGGGCAGACCAATACCGGCTTGGACTTCTCGGCGGGTCAGTTGGCGTTCCGCGTGGGGGCGTATCCGGACGCCGTGACGCCGTGGGGGTTGCTGGATGCTTCGGGGGGGGTGAGTGAGTGGTTGGAGGGGCGGAGGCCGTTTGATAGTAAAGCGAGTTGGGACGGGTCTTCGTGGAGTGCTTCCTTCGGCCCTGCTTCAACCGATCGAATCGAACTGGGTGGAGGTCAGAGTATCAGTGGCTCCAGCTTTCTTGGCTTTCGCATCGCGTCCATCGTGCCAGCACCAGCAGCCATGGTGTTGTGCATCCTGGGCTTTTCGCTGGTGGTTCAAGAACGAAGGAGATAGGCAGGTGGCGGGGGGCTGGGACCGGGGGGCGGTCGCGACGGCGATTAAGTGATTCACGGCCGCGGCATCGGCTCGAGGGCACGGCGCGCGGGTTCAATCGGGATGATCCGAACCGCGTCCTTCCCGCCGCGGAGCAGTAGGTCGCTCATCACGCCGCGACCGTCGGGGGTGAGGCCCGCTTCAAGCACCCGGGGTCCGAACGGGATCGCGCCCGTTCCCGTCTGGGTGATCTCGACCAAGACTTCGCCGTGATTCTGAAAAGAAACCGACCGCGGCAAAACACGCACCTCGGCGACCCGGAACGGCTTGCCCTTATCAAGGTCCGGGCGAACCACCGGGTGGCGGTCGAGCGGGTTCCGGCCCGGAGCGATGGGCTCGCCCCAATGCCGATAGTCCCAACGCAGTTGATATGGAGCGACGAACCGCGGCGCGGCGTGCGAGCCGGCGGCGAGCATCATCGCGATATAGAGGCCGTGCATCGGAACCTCCGGGTTCGTGAACCGCCGCACTATAGGGCGGCTTTTCGAGAGCACTTTGCGCGGCGGGCCGCTTGCCGGAGTGCGGCGTCTTCGCTGCACCCCGATTCAGTCAGTGGGCGCAAGCCCGAACGGGATACGCCCAACGCGGCGTACCCCGGCGCCCGACTCCGGCCCCCGCCGGGGCGTTTCATTTCCGCCCTTCGGGGCCCCGATCCGATAAAGTGCTGGATGGCGGGTCGGGCTGGCCCTCCCGCCCCGCCCGCCCCCCTAACGTTCTTCGACCTGCTTTTCCTCAAAGCCGCCGCGCTTTTCTCCCCGCCTCCCGGAGCCCCCCATTGCTGCTCGACAGCCTACTCAGTTGGTTCAGCGTCGACATGGGCATTGACCTGGGGACGTGCAACACCCTGGTCTCGGTTCGCGGCGAGGGCATCGTGCTCAACGAGCCCTCGGTGGTCGCGGTGCGCAAGGGCACCAACATCGTGCTGAACAACGGCGAGGCGGTCGGCTGGAAAGCCAAGGAGATGCTGGGCAAGACGCCGGGGTCGATCACCGCCATCCGTCCGCTCAAGGAAGGCGTCATCTCCGACTTTGACATCACCGAGGCGATGCTGTCGTACTTCATCCGCAAGGTGAACGGGCGGCACCGCTTCGTCGGCCCGCGCGTCATCATCGCGGTGCCCTCCGGGATCACGGCGGTCGAGAAGAAGGCTGTGATGCAGTCCGCCGAACGGGCCGGGGCGCGGCTGGTGTATCTGGTCGAAGAGCCGTTGGCGGCGGCAATCGGGGCCGGGCTGCCGTTCGCCGAGGCCACCGCGAGCATGATCGTTGACATCGGGGGCGGGACGACCGACGTGGCGATCCTCTCGCTCGCCGACATCGCCGCGTGCGAATCGCTGCGCGTGGCCGGCGACGACATGGACGAAGCCGTCATCAGCCACATGAAGAAGCAGTACAACCTGGTCATCGGCGAGCAGACCGCCGAGCGGGTGAAGATCGAGGTCGGCTCGGCGGCACCGGTGGGCCCGGAGACGACGATGGAAGTCCGCGGGCGCGACATGGTCTCCGGCCTGCCGCGCAAGGCCGTCGTGACGAGCGAGGAAATCCGCGAAGCACTCCTCGAACCCGTCGGGGCCATCACCCAGGCCGTGCTCCGAACCCTCGAACGCGCCGAGCCCGAACTGGCGGCGGATCTCGTCGTCAACGGCGTCACCCTCGCTGGCGGCGGGGCCCTGCTCCGCGGCATCGACGTGGTCATCGAAAAGGCCACCGGCATGAAGGTGCTGATCGCCGACGACCCCCTCACCTGCGTGGCTCGAGGCACCAGCCAGTTCCTCGACAACTTCGAGGCGTGGAAGGCGACCATCGAGAGCAGCGTGGACGATTGAACAGCAGCAAAGCAGCAAATCAGCAAAGCAGCAAATGCTGGTGATCTGTGATCGGCGGTTGAGCCCCGCGCCCGCCGGCGTACCACAAGAACGATGACGACCTTTGCAGCACATACCCCCGCAAAGCACCGGACCCCCAATCCGCCTTTGCTGCTTTGCTGATTTGCTGTTTTCCCCTTGGCTGCTTTGCTGATTTGCTGCTTTGCTGTTTTACTCCCCTCTTGCCCCGCGGCCTGTTCAACCCCCGCACCCGCTTCGCCCTCACACTGCTGGGCGTGCTGATGCTCGCGCTGCTCCCCGTGAAGTGGCTCGGATGGCTCAAGGGGCTTCGCAACCCGGTGGACGTGATCGTGCGGCCCGTGAGCGGGCCGATGGCCTCGCTCTCCACATGGCTGCGCCCGGCCCAGCGCCCGGGGGGCGGCGACGGAGCGGGGGGGCTGTCCGATGAAGCATCCGAGATCGAGCGCCAGCGCGACGAGTTCAAGTGGCTCTACCTCCGCGAGGTCGACCGCAACGCCGAGCTCGAGGCTCTGGTGCGCGATCTGCAGGGCGGGAGCGCCTGGTCACGCCCCCCCGGCGTGCGCCGACTCGAAGCCCCGCGCGTCGGCTCAGACCCCGCCGCGGGAACCGTCGACTATCGGCGCGGCTCGCTCGACGGCGTCGGGCTCGGCTCGGTCGCCGTGGCGCGGCGGTCGGAGCAGATCGTCGGCGTCGCGACGGATGTCCGCGCCAACGTGACCAGCTTCCGGCTTCTCACCGACAAGCGTTTGCAGCCGCCGTTCGCCGAGGGCGTGGTCATGCCTGAGGGGGCCGTCACGGTGGCGCAGCTGCAGACGCTGCCGCGGTGCCAGCTCCGGCCCGTGGGCGATGGGACGCTGGTGGATGAGAACGTCGGGGTGACCTCCGCCGACGCGATCGCACCGGGCATGATCGTGCGTCTCAACGACCCTTCCTGGCCCGACGCGGCCCGCATGCTGGTGCTCGGGCGCGTGGTGCGCGTCGAGCCCTCGGAGAACCCGCTGTACCGGCGCGTGGTGGTGCGGCCAGAGCTGGACGTCGCCCGCACGCACAGCGTGATCATTCAGTTCCCCGCGGGGGGTGGCGGCGCGGGGGACGGGGCAGCCCCGATTGATGGGGGACGGGGAGAAATCGGGGGCCCGCGTTGAACGTCCTCGTCGCCGCGTTCGCCGCGTGGATTGCCCTGGGGCTCGAGGTCGGCCTGCGCGACGCCTTCTTGCTGGGCGAGCGCGACATCGCCCCGCACTTCACCCTCATCCTGGTCACCTTCATCGCCTGCTGGGCCCGAAGAGACCACGCCCTGTGGTTCGGCCTCATCCTCGGCGTGCTCATGGACCTGCTGACCAGCGTCGCCCTCACCACCGGCGACAACGCCACCATCATCGGCCCCCGCGCCCTGGGCTACACCGCGGCGGCGTACACCGCCTACATCCTCCGCGCGTGGATGTACCGGCGGCACGCGCTGGCCGTCGCCTTCCTCAGCGCTACTGCGGCGCTGGTCGGGGGCGTCTTCATCGTCGCCGTGCTGCGGGCCCGCGCGATCTATGACCCGGTGCTGGTGAGTTCCGCCGCGGCGGAACTGGGCGTGCAGGCGGGGTCGGCGCTCTACACGGGTTTGGTGGCGATCCCGCTGGCGTTTGTGCTGGGGTGGGTGAGGCCGCTGTTCAGGTTTCCGACGCAGGGGCGCGGGGGTGGGGGGGGGCGGAGCGGTTTTTCAAATGCTCGATGAGGCGGAGGGTGGCATGGTCAAACTTGTTTGGCCATGCTCCGGGCGTTGCCGAGTGGTTCGGAGCATGGCCAAGAAGACTTGGCCATGCCACCCGTCGTACGCGCAAGGCAACTCTCGCCGCTACCATGCCCCCCACTCAAATCCCGCCCAAGAGCGGGGCCGACGACGAACTCGGAGCACCCATCCATGGCGTGGATCACCAAGCCCTCGGGCACGATGAAGATCGAAAAGCGGGCCGAGCCCTACCTCACCCAATCGGTGCGTGAGATGATCACGCGCGACTATCTGCCGCGATTCGAGACCAAGCAGGGTGCCCTGCTGCCCACGCTGCACGCGGTGCAGGAGGAGCACGGCTGGCTGCCGCACCAGGCGCTGATCGAGATCGCCGACTTCCTGGGCCTCAAGCCGGCGGACGTGATCGACACGGCGTCGTTCTACGAGGAATACTGGGTCCGCAAGAAGGGCGACAACGTGATCGCCGTGTGCCGCTCGATCGCGTGTGAGTTCTGCGACCACAAGGCCGTGACCGACGCGTGCCGGGGCAAGCTGGGCATCGAGGTCGGCGAGACCACCGACGACGGGAAGTTCACCCTCATCGAGATCGAGTGCCTGGGCTCCTGCGGCACCGCCCCGGTCGCCCTGATGAACCACACCCTGCACGAAAACCTCGACGCCGCCAAGATGACCAAGATCATCGACGACGCGGCGAAGAAGCCGGCCGGGCACGGGCATCACTGAAGTGATCGGCCGCTACCACGCGGCTTGAACCGAATCCTGAGCGCAAGCTCAGGGCCAGGGCACGCTCCTCCAGAACGCCCCGGCCAGCGCATAGGATTCCGTCATGCCGCACGACTGCGTGACATCCCAGCTGGAGCATCTCAGGGCGTTGTGCGTGAAGCACCGGGTGCGCCGTCTGGACATCTTCGGCTCCGCGGCGGACAGCAACGGCGACCGCTTCGAGTCCGGGCGCAGCGACGTGGATTTCCTGGTGGAGTTCGAGCCCCAGCCGCGAGCGGGCTTTGACGACGTGTACTTCCAGTTGCTCGACGATCTCCGCGCCTTGTTCGGGACGAAGGTTGATCTGGTCGAGGCCGGCGCGGTGCGGAACCGATTCTTCCGGGCTTCGGTCGAGGCCACACGGACGCCGATCTATGCCGCCGCGTGACGCGAGGTTGTTTCTCGAGGATGCCCGCGACGCGTGCGAGGCGATCGTCACGTTTTCGTCGGGGCGGACCTACGACGATTTCCTCGCGGACCGCATGTTCCGCGACGCTTGGAGCGAAACCTCGGCGTCATCGGCGAAGCGATGAACCAGGCGTACAAGTCGGACCCGACGCTGGCGGATGCCGTCCCTGAGGTGCGGCGGATCATCGACTTCCGCAACATCCTCGTCCACGCGTACTTCTCGCTGGACCGGCCGGCGGTGTGGTCGATCGCGTCGCGGAGCGTGCCTGAGTTGTTGCCGAAGCTGGTGGCGCGGATCGGTTCGTGACGAGCGCGGTGCGTGCGAGGAATAGGATCGAGTGTCTTCCGTGCGTTCCTGGGCCCCGAGCTTGCGCTCGGGGCTCGGTTGGACGCGAGCGAGCGCAAAGCTGATCGCCATGAACACCGCCGTCGAACGTCACCTCCCCGCCCTGCGCCACCTGCGCCACGACCTGCACCGCCACCCCGAACTGATGTTCGAAGAAAAGTGGACCGGCGGCGTCGTCGCCCGCGAACTCCGCGCCCTGGGCATCGAGCCCGTCGAGGGCCTCGGTGCCGAGCGGGCCGAAGACTCGCAGAAACGCCGCGGCACCGGCGTCATCGCCCTTCTCCCCGCCACCGCTGACCCCGCCCAGGCCCCCACCGTCGCGCTCCGCGCCGACATGGACGCCCTGCCCATCATCGAAGCCACCGGGAAGGACTACGCCTCGACCACCCCAGGCCTCATGCACGCCTGCGGCCATGACGGGCACACCACCATGCTGCTCGGCGCGGCGAGAGTGCTGGCCGAGACGAAGTCACGCCCCAACAACGTCGTGTTCCTGTTCCAGCCCGCCGAGGAAGGCGGCGCGGGTGCTGAGAAACTTGTGCGCGACGGGGCGCTCGACGGGCGGTTGCTGGGCAAGAGAGTCGACGCCGTCTTTGGCCTCCACGGCTGGCCCGATCAGCCGCTGGGCACCGTCGCCATCCGCGCCGGCCCCATGCTCGCGGCGACCGACGACTACATCGTGACCATTCGAGGCAAGGGCGGTCACGCCGCCCAGCCGCACCTGTGCGTCGACCCTATCGTGGTGACAGCGGAGATCATCACGGCGCTGCAGACGATCGTCTCGCGGCGCATCAGCCCCTTCGAGCCGGTGGTCATCACCATCGGTGCGGTCCACGCCGGCACGGTGAACAATGTGATCCCCGACACGGCAGAGTTCATCGGCACCCTGCGCACGCTCTCGCCCGAGGGCCGCGCCCTCGCCGAGACGGAGTTCAAGCGCATCGTCTCGGACATCGCTTCGGCCCACGGCGCCAGCGCCGATATCAACTGGCACCGCGGCTACCCCGTCACCCGCAACGACGAACGCGCCACCGAAACCGTCCGCCGCGTCGCCACCAGGCATCTCGGTGCGTCCCACCTGCTGCACCGCGAACACCCCACGATGGGCGGCGAAGACTTCGCCTACTACTCGCAGGTGGTGCCGAGCGCCTTCTTCTTCCTGGGCCTGCGCCCCGCGCACCAGGCGAGCTACCCGGGCCTGCACACGCCGCAGTTTGATTTCAACGACGACGCGCTCGGCGTCGGCATCGAGATGATGGTCGGGCTGGCGATGGAAGAGCACCCAGGGCGGTGACGACGCCCTCACTCTTCCAGCTTCACCCAGTTCGACCCGTGCGCCAGGCCGGCGTCGGGCGAGCGCGGACACGGGCTCTTGTCGGCCAGGTACGCGATCAGGTTCGTGTGCTCGGAGATGCTGCGGTTGAAGCCGATCCAGTGGATCGACAAGCCAAGCAAGATCGCCGTGCACGCCCACGCACACACTTCCATGCGGCGCTCGGCCCGCCCGATGTAGAGGCACCAGCACGACAGCGCCATGGTGAGCAGCTTGAAACCAATAATCGTCTCGGTGGTGCCGAACCTCACCAGCCAGCGGGCGATGGGGTTCGCCTCGGGCAATCCCACGGTGGTCATGTAGGCGAGCGTGCAGTAGAGGTCGGCCAGGCCCATCAGGGTGATCGCCGAGATCAGCAGCAGCACCCTTCTCGATGTCGCCACCCGTGCCGCGCTCAGCACCGGCCCACGGCTTGGCCGCAGCCAGAGGTCCACGAACTGTCCGGGCAGGGCGGTCATGTATGCACCTCATCCTGACCATCGAAGGCCAGGCCGGGATATCGGCGGGCAACTCGGGCCCGGCTCACGCCGATGCACCTGAAGCCCGCGGAGCCGGGTGCATCGGCGTCGCCCGCAAGTCGGTTCAATCCCGGCGGGCCGATCGCTCGTAGAGTTGTTCGTGCATTCGGGATGCGCGGTTTCCGCCGCCTGTGGCGACGGCACCCGTCATCCCCCCGCAGCCCAAACTCGGTGATCTCCCATCGGGGGATCAGCCGCCCGGAAAGGAAGCCAGCGTGGGGCGTATCGAACCAACCCGCGGGGAACAACGTTTCTCTCGGACCTTGCTCTCGTCGCTCGCCTCATTGGCTGAGTCGCTCGAACAACGAGCCCGGAGCGTGAGCGACGGGTCCGAGCGATGGCCGAGAACGCTTGGTGGTTCCAACCCGCTCGCTCACGCTCGGGGCTCGCTGCCGAGGCTTCTGAACGTCTCAAGGCTCGCGGTGTGCGCCGCGGCAACGATTTCTTGCGCGTTCTGCACGACGCCCGCGTCCGCCCAGGTCGTCGGGTCCGTCTACATGGACGACTCGCCCTCGGCCCAGGACGGCCTCATCCGCGCCGTCGAGCTCGCCCAGGTGGGCAACCTTGATGAAGCCTCGAAGGTGCTGCAGCGCCTGCTCGATGAGTCCGCTGAGCTGCTGCTCCTCGAGAGCCCCGCCGACGCCGACCTGTTCGTGACGGTGCGCCGGCGTGTACACGCCGAGCTCATCGCCAACCCGCGTTTGCTGGAGCGCTACCGCGCCCTTGAGAACCCCGCCGCCCGCGCCCTGCTGGACACCGACCAGATTTCCCGCGCCGAGCGCACGCGCCTCTTGACCAGCGCGGGCCTCGACGCCGCCCTGCGCCTGGCGCAGCAGTTCGTTGACGGTGCCCGCTTCCACGCCGCCGCGCGCCTGCTCGCTGACCTCGACGCGCACCCGGACTTGCAAGGCGAGCGGCTGACCGGTGCCGTCACGCTGCTCGACTCCTGCGTGTCGTTCCTCAACGCCCAGCCGCCCACCGAGAAAGGCCCCTCGCTCGAAGCGTGGACCCGCCTCCGCGCCTCGTGGCGCGAGCGCGCCGAGTTGCCCGACGCGCCCGCGCCCCGCGCCGAAGCCCCCGCCATCGAGCCCGAGCGCTCGCCCCTCGAACCCCAGCCACCGGCCAACCTCGGCGAAGTCCTCAAGAGGCCCCTCGCCTCCGAATACACCGGTGCCTCCATCGACGGCGTCCAGTACCTCGCCGAGAAACTCGTCCAGGCCCAGCGCGGCATCAGCCCCCGCGCCGCCGTCCTGCACGCCATCCCCGCCGTCTCGGGTGACACCCTCTACATCAACGACTCCGAGACCATCACCGCCTGGGACCGCTACACCCTCAGCAAACGCTGGCGCGTCCGCATCGAGCCCCCCACCACCATCACCAACATCGCGTCCAACGGCGGCCTGGGCGTCGAAGACTGCAACTGGGTCAGCGTCCGCGGGCGACGCCTCGCCACCATCAGCGGCCTCGCCCAGCTCACCCGCAACCAGCTCGAACGCAGCATCAGCGTGCTCGACACGCGCGACGGCCGAGTCCTCTGGACCACCACCTTCAGCCAGCTCGGCCCCGACGTGCTGCGCGAGAGTTTCCCGCGCGGACCCGCGATCATCGACCAGGGCGTCGTCGTCGTCTCCGCCGCACGCAACTCGATCGAGAAGCGCCTCCAGGGCGCGCTGCTGCTGGGCCTCGACCTTGAGAAGGGCGACCTGCTCTGGTACCGCAATCTCGGCAGCCTCGGGGTCGTGCCGTGGAACATGAGCGCCTTCCCCGCCGATCTCACCCGCGTCCACGAGGGCGTTGCCTATCGCGCCGACCGAATCGGGGTCATCACCGCCATCGACACCGTCACCGGCCGCGTCCTCTGGTCACGCAGGCTCGCCCCCGACCCCCTCGCGGGCAGCGGCATCTCCCGGGGCGGCGGCAGCGGGCGCATCGTCCCGTGGGAAGGCAACACCCCGGTTGTTCACCAGGGCCGCGTCATCGTGCTCAGCCCAGACAAGCGCATCGTCACCTCGATCGAAGCCTCTTCCGGCCGCGTGCTCGAGCGCGTGCCCGCCCAGGTGCTCAACAACCCCGACTATCTCCTGCTCGCCCCGGCCAGTGGCGGCGAAGGCAAGACCGCCCGCGGCCCGAGCCTGATCGCCGTCGCACCGAGCCAAATCGGCATGATCGATCTGACCGAGACCGGCACCATCGCCGGTACCACTTACCGCCTGCTCGCCGCCGTGCTCGCCCCCGGCATCCGCGGGCGTGTCAGCATCGCCGGCGACGAACTGGTGGTCCCCACGCTCGAAGGCGTGTCGCTCGTGCCGATCAAGCCCGGGCCGTCGCCCACCATGCCTCCCGAGCAGCGCCAGGTGGCGCTCAACCGTTCCGGCCACATGCTCGCGCTGGGCGGGCAGCTCATCGCCGTCGACGACCAGCAGGCCCACTCGTACTTGCTCTGGGAGACCGCCGACGAACTGCTCGAATCGCGCATGAAGGCGGACCCGACGAACCCGGTGCCCGCGGTAACGCACGCCGAGCTCGCCTACCAGGCCGGCAAGCAGGACCGGCTCGTCCCGGCGGTTGACCGCGCCGTGCGCACGCTCGAGCGCGACCCGCTCTCGGCGTCCACCGCCGCGGCACGCCGCCGCCTCTTCGTCTCGCTCTCGGACATGATCGAGCCGCCGCCGGACGCCCCGATCGTCTCGCGCCTGGGCGACGCGATCCGCTCCGATCTCACTGCGCGGCTCGAACAGCTCGCGGCCACCCCGGCCGAACAGGTCCGCGCCACCTTCGCCGCGGCGAGCCTCAGCGAAGCCGCGGGGCGCGTGCCCGAGGCGGTCGAGCGCTACCAGACGGTGCTGCTCACCCCAGCGCTGGCCCGCGAGACCTACAGCCGCGCCGGCAGCACGCTGCCCGCCGACGCCGAGGCCACGCGCCGCCTCCGCAGGCTGGTGCGCGAGCACGGGCCGAACGTGTACGCGGCGTTTGAGGCCGAGGCCGTCGCCAAGCTCGAGCAAGCCCGCGCCGCCGGCAACGACGCCGATCTCGAATCCCTCGCCCGCGCCTACCCCGTGAGTTCCGCCGCCCCGCGTGCCTGGCTCGAGATCGCGCGGCGCAATAGAGCTGTGGGGCGCGAGGCCCCGGCCCTCGCCGCGCTTGACGAAGCGATGAACGCCGCCCAGTCGTCGCTCACCAGTTCCGACGCGCTGCTGAGCGAGGTCGGCGCCGAGGTGGTGGCCCGCGCCGCCGAGTCCGACCGTCCCCGCGCCGCCCTGCGCATGATCGAGGCCGTCGAGCGCTCGCTCGCCGGACGCCCGCTCACCGACCCGCGCACCGGCGCTGTCGTCGACGTGCCCACCCTCCGCGCCGCACTCAACACGCGCCTGCACAACAGCGAACGAAAGCCTATCGTCGGCCCCCTTTCCGGCCCCGTGTCGGTCCTCACCGGATGGGGCGTCGTTTCGCCCATCTGCGGCGAAGCGCCGGGCGCGCCCACCGACCGCGTTGTCCTTGCCTCGGCGACCGGCGAGATCGGCCTGTGGCGCACCGCCCACAAGCCCGGCGCGGCGCCTCTTCTGGAGAAGGTCTGGTCCGACCCCGACGCCGAGGCCTTCCTCCGCATTGACGCCCGCTCGGTGCTGCTGGCCCGATCGACGGCCCGCCCCGGCTCGCCGCCCAACGCACCCCGCAACGACCTCGCCTTCATCCGCCGCGACATCGAGTCCGGCAATGTCACCTGGGAGATCCCCGCCTTCCGCCCGCTGTTCAGCGAGCGCTCGCGCCGCGCCGCACCGGGCAACGACGAACGCATCGACACCCCGCTCCGCACCCAGGTCCCCGCTTCCGAGGTCGTCATTCTCGTCGACGACCGCACCATGGTGCTCATCGACCGCGTCGGGCGCGCCGCGGCGTTCGACTATGACAACGGCCGACTGCTCTGGGCCGCCGAACTCGCCGTCGATCGTCTCTACGACGCTTCGCTGAGTGACGGCGTGCTCGCCGTCACCGGCGTCCCGGCCCGCACCAACGACGACGCGCCCCCGCGCCCCGACGTCGTTCCCGCCGCCAAGACCATCGAAGAGCGCCGCAACATCGCCGCCATCGATCCGCGCGAGCAGCCCGAACCCGAGAACGCCACGCCGCAGGGCGTCGTGTGCGTCGTGCAGGTGCTCGGCGCCCGCACCGGCATCTCGCAGGGCATCCTCTCCGAACCCACCGACACGCGCTGGGTCCGCATCACCCCCGAGGGCTGGGTGATCTACGCCCACGCCGACGGCATCACCTGCCTCGACCCCTACCGCCTCGAGACCCGCTGGCGCAACGACGCGCCCCCGGCGCGCGACAGCATCAACGCCTGGCCTGCCCCCGGCCGCATGATCACCCGCGACGCCGACGGCCGCTTCCGCCTGCTCAACACCGACACCGGCGAACTCTCGCCCAACCCGCTCGACACCCTCGGGAAGGCCGATCAGTCGTTCCTCGACGCCGCCGCCGCCACCATCCCCGCGCCGCCCACCGCCCCGGGGTTCAAAGCGCCCGAACCGTTCGACCGCACGGCGATCCTCAGCTCCCGCGGGATCGTGATGCACGACGCCATCGGCAAGGTGGTGGGTGCCGACGCCCTCGGTGCCGACACCGCCGTGAGACTCCCCGTCCTCGCCGCCGGTGCCGCGCTGCTGGTCGAACTCGGTCCGATCGAAGTGCCGATGGGCGGGGGGATGGGTGGTGGGATGGGCGGCGAGAGCGCGCCTTCGGTCTTCGCCGTGCATCTCGTCTCAACGCTCGGCGGCAAACTCATCGGCCAGGCCCGCTTCGAGCTTCCCCGCTCCCCCACCGACGCGGCCATCATCGACC
This sequence comes from Phycisphaerales bacterium, assembly GCA_046154665.1. Classification (GTDB taxonomy): domain Bacteria; phylum Planctomycetota; class Phycisphaerae; order Phycisphaerales; family UBA1924; genus JAFLCM01. The sequence continues at coordinate 24,572 of JBJXFG010000002.1, forward strand.
ACACCATCATCATCTCCAGCGGCAGCGCGAGCGTGCTGATCGGCGCGCCGGCGAACCCGTGATGAGCGCGTGCCACTGCTGGCTGTGTCCTCGCAGACAGCAGTGCGAAAACTTACGTGTCGCCGCTTCGCAGCGTTTCGGCAACGAGCCCGGAGCGTGAGCGACGGGTTCCGACGAAACCCGGCGAGGTCGCCTCTTCCAAGCCCACTCGCTCACGCTCGGGGCTCGTGTCGGCGCAACCACATCAGCCCCTGCCGCTGCCGACCTTCGTGCGCTCCGAGCCGGTGCGGTGAATCCCCAGATCGTTCAGTGCGGCATCGGGAACCGCTCGCACAGCGCCCGCACCTCGCCGCGCACCGCCGACGTCGCCTTGCCGTCGCCCTTGCCGATGAGCACGCGGTCGATGAACTCCGCGATCGTCGCCATCTCGGGCTCGCGCAGCCCGCGCGTCGTCGTCGCCGGCGTGCCCAGCCGGACGCCGCTGGTCACCTTCGGCGGGAGCGGGTCGCGCGGGATGCCGTTCTTGTTGCAGATGATCCCCGCCGCCTCCAGCCACTTCTCGGCGTCGGCGCCGGTCAGCGATTGATCGCGTGCCCGCAGGTCGACCAGCATCAAGTGGTTGTCCGTCCCGCCGCTGGTGATGCGGTAGCCCTTGGCTTGCAGACCTTTCGCCAGGGCCTGCGCGTTCTTCACCACCTGCTGCTGGTACGCCTTGTATTCAGGCCGCAGCGCCTCACCGAAGGCGATCGCCTTCGCGAGCACCACATGCATGAGCGGCCCGCCCTGCATGCCGGGGAAGACGGCGCGGTCGAACTTCTTGGCGAGCTCTTCATCGTTGGTCATGATGAGCCCGCCGCGCGGCCCGCGGAGCGTCTTGTGCGTCGTCGTCGTCACCACGTGCGCGTGCGGGAAGGGCGACGGATGCACCCCCGCCGCCACAAGCCCGGCGATGTGCGCGATGTCGGCCATCAACAGCGCCCCGCACTCATCCGCAATCGCCCGGAACCGCGCGAAATCGATCACCCGCGGGTACGCCGAATAACCGCACATGATCAGCTTGGGCTTGTGCTCCAGGCACACCGCCCGGGCCGCGTCGTAGTCGATCCGCTCGAAATCCTTGTGCGACGCGTCGTAGTGCAGCGGGTAATGCACGGCGTTGAACCACTTCCCGCTCATGTTCACCTTCAGCCCGTGCGACAGGTGCCCGCCGTCGGCCAGCACGAGCGACGCGAACGTGTCGCCGGGGTTCAAGAGCGCCAAGAACACCGCGGCGTTCGCCTGCGCCCCCGAGTGCGGCTGCACGTTGACAAACTTGCAGCCGAACATCTGCTTGCACCGCTCACGGGCCAGCGTCTCGACCTGGTCATGGAACTCGCACCCGCCGTAGTACCGGGCACCGGGGTACCCCTCGGCGTACTTGTTCGTCAAACACGTCCCCATCGCGTGCATCACCGGCGCGGAAACATGGTTCTCCGACGCGATGAGCTCGAGCGTCGAATGCTGCCGAGCCTCTTCACGCTCAAGCATCCCGGCGGCGTCGGGGTCGGCCTTGCGAAGAAGCGCGAGCACACTGGCGGCGATGGGGTCGTGCGAGGAAGCGTCGTGGGGCATGAGCGATGATATGGGCTCGGGTGGCACGGGGCTCCGACCCCTGTCGGGTTGTGGGTCGCTGATTGGGGTTGCTTGGATGGACGCCGGCGTCAGTGGCCGCCTGAGGCGAGAGCTACCTGCCCTGCTACACGAAGTACCAGAAATTGATCGCCCCCAACGGCATCAGGAGGAACCAAACCGTCAACGAAATCAGCATGCCAAGAAACCCGAGGAGCGTCACCGTACCCCACGCGTGCTTCAGCCGGAGGTAGACCACCACGAACGCCGACCACATCCCGAGCGACCAGACGAGGTGGACGAACGCCCGCCACCCGGGATGAACCGCCAGTTCCAGAGGAGGAAGCGCCCACATCCAGCCCCGATGCACGGCATACGACCCAAGTAATCGTGCAGCAAACGCCAGGACGCCGAGCAGCAGGGCTAGCATCGCGTGGCCGAGAATCATGAATGCCACGCAGCGCCAAAGGTGGCCGACGTCGATCCGCGCCCGCGCCAGCGTGGTCGACAGGAGCACGAGTAGCCACGGCGTGACGACGCCGATGCTCAGAACGCATGAGAACGTCAGCCACATCGTCGGACCAGAACGCATTCCGATCCGCCCGATCCAGACGTCCGGCCAACTCAAGCACGCGATGACCACGCGGTCGAGTTCGATCTGCCAGACGGATGCAAAGACCTTCGGTTGCAACGACTGGACCGCGATGAAATAGACACCCGACAGCACGCCCGCCATGAGCACGCCGATCACATACACCGCGGGCAACCCGAGGAACAGCATCACCCCCAACCGACGCGGCACCACCGGGTCCTCCATCGTCAGTCCGCTCCAGAACTTCCACGGCCTCAGCGTCCGCACGCCCGTCTTGAGCACGCGCCACATCGTCAATCGCACGACATGCTCGCACGACCAGCGCGGGCCCGCGCTCAAACGCAGCACCCGGCCCCAATGCAGTTCCAGGCCGCACTCACTGCAAACCCCCTCGAGCGGGCACGACTCGCGCCAGCTCTCGACCGCGCCGGAAAGGTCATACCCGCAGCGAGGGCACGACGCCCGGACCGGGCCCGGCTCATGAAGCATCGACGCTCCACCCTGGGCGTTCATGTTTACATGGTATCGACGGAGCGGTTCTCAGCAGAGCCGCCCGCGCAAGCGGACGGTCCAAACCGCTCGATCACCAGAACCAAGCGCCTCCATGAACGGAGCTCCGTGACTTTGGACCGACCGCTCGCGCGGTCGGCTCTGCTCACCCCCGCGCCGCCTCCACCAGCGCCCGGATCACATCATCCCCCGCCGCGGCCTCGCTCGTGCGTTCCGGGTGCCACTGCACGCCCACATAAAACTTCCTCGTCACATCCTCCACCGCTTCGATCACGCCGTCGTGCGCCCTTGCCGCGATCCGCAGGCGACCCGGCGAGCGCACCGCCTGATGGTGCCAACTCGCCACCGGCGCGCCTTGCGACGGCAGCCGCAGCCCACCACCCTTCGCCTCTCCTGCCCCCGCCGTCGCCTCGGCCCCCATCGTCGGCACCACCGCATGCACGTTGTCGCCCGCATGGTCCGCGTGCGTCGCCGTGTCGTCCGGCAAATGCTGGTTCAACTCGCCCCCGGCGTGCAGCGCCATCATCTGCATCCCCAGGCACACCCCCAGCACCGCCGTCTCGCGCCGCGCGTCCAGCGCCCGCAGCAGCGCCTCCTCGAACCGCTGACGCTCAGGCGCGACGAGCTTCGCCAAAGGGTGCGTCGGCACGCCGTAACGCTCGGTGCGCGGGTCGTCACCACCGGTGAACAGGAACGCATCGAACGCGTCGACATACCCGCGTGCAATCTCGTCCACGTCCGGTTGCCCCACCGTCATGGCCGGAACCCCCAGCACCACCGGCAGGCCGCCGCAGCGAACAACGGCGTCAACATAAGCACGCCGGACCCGCGCGTCTTTGTCATCGACTGAACATGTGATGGCGACGAACGGCCGCGTCAAAGTATTCTCTCGTTGTGACGTTGAATGTACTCAAGCCAAAGGCGCGTCGCTCGAACACCTCATCCCCTCGACTCTGTCGAAACCCCCACTCCCGACTCCCGACTGCCCACTCCCGCCCTAACTCTTCCCGATCCGCGCCTCGGTGAAGTGCCGGATCGCCACCCGCACCGCTTCCATCGCCTCGAGCCGGCGGTCCCATCCCTGCGGCTCGATGGTCACCCCCTCGAGCTGCTTGTACGACACAAAGAAATGCTCGACCTCGCGCAGGAAGTGCTTCGGCACGTCCTCGAGTTCCTGAAACTCCGCGAACAACGGGTCCGAGTTCGGCACCGCCAGCACCTTGTAATCCCCCGCCCCGCGGTCCAGCATCTTGAACCCGCCGACGATCCGCGCCTCGATCAGGCACCCGCTGAACGTCGGCTCGTTCACCATCACAAGGATGTCGAGCGGGTCGCCGTCGTCCGCGAGCGTCTGCGGCACCAGCCCATAGTCACCCGGGTAGTGCGACGCGGAGTAGAGGTACCGGTCCAGCTTGATGAAGCCGGTCTTCTTGTCGATCTCGTACTTGTTGCGCTTCCCCTTGGGAATCTCGATGATGCAGTTGACCACCCCCGGCGTATCCGTGCCGGGCGAAACGTGAACCAGACGACGAGGGTCGAAGAGCATCGGTCGAGTGTAGCGGGGGCCGCCCGCAGGACCCCGGAACCGGCGGCCCCGCAACGCCATTTCCGCCCCCACCAACTCCCAAGACAACAACGCGGCCCCGGCGTGGTGCCGGGGCCGCGGTCGTTTCACTTTTGCCTCTTGCCTCATGCCTTCGGCATCAAGGCGTGGCTTCCAACTGCTGGATCGTCTCCAGCAACTCGACGATGTGGGCGTTGAGCTCGGCGGGCGTGCGGGCGTTGACCCAAGTGGTGTAGCCCTCGATGGTCGTGAACCCGAGCGCGGCGAGCACCGGCGGCAACGCCGCGGGCGCTTCGGGCGCGGCCGTCTGGTGAGAGGTTGCGGTGCCGGTCTCGCCGGAGCCGGGGCGGGTGCCCTGGCCGGCGGTCACGCCGTCGCGTGCGAGCGCGGTGCCGTCGGTGGGCGCGGAGGCCGAGCCGGTGCCGGGATCGCCGGGGCGACCGGAGGAGCACGGAGTGCCCAGAACGCCGAGGAACGCGGTGAGGTCGGCGGTGTTCACCGCGAAGTTCACGACGATGTCTTCCGGCGCGCTGCAAGGCTGCGTCGTCCCGAACTTGCCGAGGATCAGGACGAGATCCGCCGTATTCCGCTGCCCGTCGTTGTTGAAGTCGCCGGGGCAGGAGTCGACGATAGTGAACCTCTGGGTGAAAAAGGAGCCGAACTGCCCGCCCTCAAACGGCGATACGTTCCCAGCCTCCTGCCCAAACGGGGCACTCACAATGAAAGACAAGCCACCAGGGGTGTAGGGCGTGATCGCTCCCAGTTCCCCGACCCCGCCAGTATCGGAGAACGCGAGATCGACGAAATAGGAACCCGGAGGCAGATAGGGTGGGATGACGCGAACTGTGCCCGCGTCGAGATTGTACTGATATCCAGCGGACTGGAAGCACGCGCTCATGGGCTGACTCGGACTTTCAAGTCGGAGGAGCAAGAGCGCTGGATTGTTCAGGCTGACCCGATTTTGAACCGGGCCGGTGAACTGCCAGAGTACTTCAACGTCTCGTGGGGGAACGGTTGAGAACTGAGCTGGTACGCACTTCGACTTGATCACGTTGAACGGCTTCCGTCCGACGAGACCACCGCCGATGCTGTCGGGCGAATAGATGGAAGTCCCGGTCAGAGCGATCTGATCCGGACCGATGGGCCCAATCTTCACGGGTGCCGTCCACGGGGTCGGAGTGTTAATGTCGCTCGCCACCCGCTTGGTCCCGATGTGAATCATCCCCCATATCCCACCGGTCCCAAACTGCATCTCGGGCGTCAACTGCGGGTTCGCGATGGATACGAACTCCTCGCCCACCGCGATCGTCCCCTCAAAGATCCCGGTGCAGAAGATGCCGGGGTTCTCCGTGGCTCCGTCTCCGAGACGAACCGCAAGAAGCTCCCCCTTGAAGTCGCCGGAACCGCTGACGCTTTCGCCCACTTCAACACGACCAATCTTGACTACGTACTGGGTCAATTCGTTGAACGGTGCCGCCCGTGGCCGAGCCGCAATCACCGTGTCAACCATGCTGCCAGCCGTGATCGAACCGATTCGCTGCGCCGCATAGACACCCACCGGAAACGGGCCTTCACTCTTGGTCAGGATCGCACTGGCCTGCAGCCTTTCGATTGTGCCGTACTGTTCAGCGAGCGTTCCGGGCAAGTACGACTGCGCCCAGACGGTGCCAGTGATTGAGCCGTCGACACGGAGTGTTTCGATCCAGCCGGGCAACGGCACAAATGAGTCCGGCAGGTTGGGCGGCATGTACGGCTTCATCACAGCCCCGTCGTAGAGCTCGCCACCGATCCGCGAGCTGAGAAGGCGATTCGCCTCCAATCGGGTGACATTGCCCGTCGAGAACACCTGGAGAAAAAATCTCCCGTTGTCGTCCAGCGGATCAGGCCCGATCTTGACCTCGCCAATGGAGCCGACGCTCTGCGTCAAGCCCAGACCCAGATTGAGCCGCAGGACGCTCGACTGCGCTCGCGCCTCGACAGTTACGAGTTTGAGCACGTCCTCCGGGTCCGATGTCGTCACGTCGAATGTCGTCGTGCCCGTGTGACCTGAAACCGGCTCGGCCCGCACCGAGAAGATCCATTGCTTGCTGCCCGGAGGGTCTTCAACTGGGGTTGTAACTGAGCCGCCCGGACCCGTGACGTTGATCTGGACCGCACCCAAGCATGCGTGATTGAACGCGAATGCCGCCAGCACCGCACCGAGAATCCGCATCAGACACCTCCCATCGCCTCCGGCGAAGGTTGAGCGTAATCGCCACCAGCACCGCGCCGGAGGCGGCACTGGGTGACGGGACAACCGTTGCAATCCGAACTCCGCTGAATCCATGGCGCATGTCGTCGCCGCCAAGTATTGCGTCAATCCGATCGAAGTCGTCATAGCTTGATTGTGACACACGGGAGCCGCGCGTCCGACGAAAAACGGGAAGCCCCGTGAACCGGTCGTACAGCACCGTCTCGGTCCACTCACTTTCACCGCCCGACAGGTCCCACAATCCCCACGGCGAAGTCACACTCGTGTACGCGCCGACCGGTGTCGTCAAGCCCGCATCGCCCGCGTTGGTCTGGCCCACGCCCGGCGGCCCCGACACCGGCAGCGTGTCGCTCGTTGTGGGGTACTTCCAGTACCCCGGCTGGTTTGGCCCGTTCTTGTGCGGGTCCCAATGGGCCGCCTTGACCCACTCGTCTTCGCTGGGAACCCAGTACCTCGCGCCCGGCGAGCGCACCAACTGGTCGGTGAACACGCCCCCCGGCAAATCGCCGAACGTACTGGTGTCATAAGACCCGCTCTCGAACGCCCACGCTTGGTTCACCCTGCCGTTGTGCAGCCAGTTGCAGTACCGTGCGACAAAGCGGAAACCCATCTCCGATGAATAGTCATCGGCTCCCGGCGCGATCGAGTAGTTCACGGTGCCGTCGGGCTGCAGATCGCGCCGGATGTTGAAACTGGTGAACAGCGAACTCTGCCGGAACGCAGGGTTCACAAACGGCTTGTAGGCCTGCACGAACTCGAACCACTCCGCGGTCGTCACCTCGGTCTTGCTGATGCGGTATTCGTAGTCCACCCGCCCGATGCTCCGCGGCGGGCTGAAGACCGGCTGGAACGTGAACGGCTCGTTGCCCGGGTGCGTGATCGTCGCCCAGTGCGCCGGGTCCTCAAGCGGCGGCGGCGTGGGCCGCGCGTGAGCGGCGTTTAGCCCCGCCGCGAACAGCCCGACCACGAGCATCGCGGCCCGTCGCGACCACGCGCCAACCCAAGTACGGCAACCGTTCGTACGATTCGTCTTCATGTGATGTACTCCTTGACCCGGTTCGGCCACAAGGCCGACCTCATCAGAGTACCCCATGAATCGCCGAGCCGGAAGACCAAAAGCCGCGGAATCAGGCAGTGGGCAGTGGGCAGTGGGCAGTGGGCAGTGGGCAGTGGCGGATTCTCCACCCGCCATCCGCGGCTCGCCACCCGCCCGAAGTTCCCCAGGCCCCGTCTCATAACCACAGCATGACCCCGATTTCGGGGTGGGGCAAGTCAATCGCGTGTTTTATTTTTGCGAATGCGCAAGAACGCCGGAACTCCGGCACATTCTTGTGGCCCACAACCCCAACTTCGATTCACCAAAAGCAACCGCCCCAAGGCCAATCAGCCTCGGGGCGGTGGGAATGATCCAAGTTGACCTTCCGTGAGCGTCGAGCCAAGGCTCATCCTGCGCCCAGCGCATCGCGCACAGCGCATCGCGCACAGCGCACAGCGCACCGCGCCTTACGCATACACATTGCTCAGCGGATCGATCGGGCCCGAGAGGTCCTTCGCAAGCTCATTCACAGCCTGATCGAGCTTGCCGTCGATGTCATAAGTGCCGTTGGCGATCTCGGCTCGGATGCGGTTGACGAGGTCTTCGCGGATCGGCGTTGGGTTGGTCGCCAAGGCGCGGGCCTCCTCAGAGAGTTCGACGCGGTCGATGCGGTCGGGGCTTGTCGCGCTTCCTTGGGAGGGAGGCGTGGTGCCGGTCAGGCCGCGCCGGCCCGCGGCGGCGTACGATGCACCCGCCGCGCCGACTGAGCCGGGGGCTCCGAACGCGCTGCTGGTGAGGTTGATGGGATTCATGGGTTGCTCCACCGGACGCACGGTGATCGACGCGCGTCCAAACGAAATCTTCGGGAACTCGCGTGGCGTCGGGAAGATCGAACCCGATGCCGCGCGACACGTCTCAGTCACCCGTCTCAGATGCTCCCGCCGGGTTCGCCGACGGGTTTCGCTCCTTGTCCGTGTGACCCCTCATGTATCGTCGTCAATCATTCCAACCCATGAAACTTGCAGATTCCGATAAGTCACGCGCAAGTCATTGATAGACAAGGCTTTGCGTGAATAACCGAACCTTGGACGAGCCGAAAAAATGACCCGCCTACTCACCCCCGCCACCAACAGAACCAGGCCCCGGTCCTCGTCTCTGATTGGCAACATGATCGGTCTATGTTCGGTGTATTTCGCCCCCACTTCGCCGATGTTCGGGTGGGGGTCCGATGCCGCGGATGCGCCTCTGCGCATCCCCCATGCGGCTGGTTTCCTCGGGGTGGCTAAAGCCCAATACGGCGGCGACTTCACCCCGCCCCACGACCCCCGCAAGAACAAGAAGAAGAACGAAGAGAAGCCGCCCGCCCAAACCAGCGACGGCCCGGGCGACCCCAAAGGCACCGACGACACAGGCAACGACGGCGATCTGCGGCGCGAAGGCCGCAAGGTCTTCTCGCTCCCGGTCCCGGGCGAAGGCGAGGACATGCCGGGCGAGAGCGGCTGGGCGATCGTGCTCGAGACGTTCAAGGGCACCAACGCCGCCGCGCAGGCGCAGCTGCGGTTGCCCGAGGTGAGCGCGCTGTTGGGCCGCGACGACGTGAGCATCCGGGTGCGCGAAAAGGGCTGCGCCATCGTCCTGGGCGGCTACACCTCACCCAAAGACGAACGCGCCACACGCGACCTCGCGATGGTGCGCGCCAAAGAGGTCGCGCTGCCCGGCGGCGTGCCCAGCCGTCCTTATGAGATGGCTTTTCTCGCCGCGCCGTCGTCGACCGATCGCGGGCAGATGCCCGAGTTTGACCTGAGCCACCAGCGCAAGCGTCTGGGCAACCAGCCGGCGTTCACGGTGCAGATCGCCGTGTACGACACGCCCGACAAGCCCGCGGACGCCAAGCGCGCCGCTGAGAAGGCCGCGAAGGTCTTGCGCGAGGCCGGCGAGAAGGCCTTCTACTACCACGGCCCGCGGCGCAGCATGGTCACCATCGGCCTGTTCACGGGCCGCGATGTCGATGAAAAGACCGGCCGCCCGCGAACGCCCGAAATCGCCCGCATCCGCAAGGACTTCCCGCTCAACCTTCTCAACGGGCAGTACCCGATCGTCATGGGCGGCACCGGAGCCGCAGCGGGCGGCAGCGGAAACACCGCCGGCAAAGCGGTGCATCAGCCGAGTCAGATCGTTAAGGTGCCTTGATCGGGCGGCGCAACCCACGCCGACGATGAGCGGAGTCTTCGGAGCGAATCGTGGGCTCAGCCGACCCGTTCCCTCTCCCAGCGCTCGCCGAAGCCGACGCCGCTGGCAGGCCCACGGGCACGCCCGGCTTCTCGTTCGGCGGTGCCAGCATCGGGACGATGTATTCGAGCCAGTCCGGATCGCGCTGGAAGATCGGGTATTCGTAGGTTTTCCGCCCCGCGAAAACGTCGGCGGATTCCTTCGAGAAAGCCACCCACGGTCGCACGTCTTCGCCCAGGTCGCGACCGGTGATGGTGGCGAGCGATCGGCGCGCCGCACTCGAGACCGCGAGGTCTCGGTCGTAGAGCGCCGCCACCAGCGCATCGAAAGAGGCCCGCTCGGCGTACTGGCCCAGCGCGCTCGCCGACGCTTCGCGCACGCTCGCTTCGGCTTCGTTCTTGGCGTTCAACCGGTCGGTCAGCGGCTTGACCGCCACGGGGTTGTGCAGGCGCTGCAGGGCGCGGGCGCACTCCCAGCGAAGGTACTTCTCGTCGCTCTTGAGCAGTTCGAGGATCGCCGGCACGTCGTCGGGCGAGCCGTGCATCGCGAGAGCGCGCACGGCCACGGCCCTCACGAGCGGGTCGGGGTCTTTCTTCGGATCGCGATAGGTGTCCTTGATCTGCTCGCGGTAGAGGCGGACGTAGACGTCTTCGCCGCCCCACGGCGCGTTGGCCAGCAGCAGCGTCCCTCGAGCGCGTTTGTCGGCGTTGAAGGGGTCAATCGCCCAGCGCGAGGCCTCCTCGGGCGTCGGCGGGGCGAACACCTGCAGGATGCTCGTCGACTGCTGCGCCTGCTTGCCGCGCGATTGGCAGCCCGAGGCGCACGCCATCACCCCCAGCAGCCCCCCGACACTGGCGGCGAACACCATCGCGGTGACAACACTCCGTTGCATGGGCCAAGCATACACGCCGCTGCAGCGCTATTCTCACGCCGTGAATCGACTCGTTTTCATCGCGATCTGCGCGGCGTCGGCGGCGCTGCTCTCCGCGTGCGCCTCCAGCCGTGCCCCCGTCCCGCCCACGGTTCTCGATCCTTCCGCGACCGACCTGGTGGCCGCCGAGGCACTGCCGCTGTGGCTGGGGCCGCAGGGCCCGCGCGAGTGCTGGATGCGGGTGCTGCCGGGCTCGACGCCGGCGCGCGACGCCGGGAAGTCGTGGCATGTCGTTCCGGTCGATCTCGAACGCGACGACGCCGGTCGCCTCGCGGCGTTCACCCTCCACTGGACCTTCGAGGGGGAGGCGCAGCCCCGCAGCGAGCGGCGGATGCTGGTCTCAGAAGCCGGTGATTTCTCGATGTCGAAGGTCGTGCAGCGTGATCGCTCGGTCATCACCCTGTTCGAGCCGCCCGTGCTCGTCATGCCCGCCCGCATCAACCCCGGTGCGACCGTCCGCCAGGACGTCGCCGTCACGATCTACGAGCTCGACCGACCCAAGAAGGTGAAAGACAAGGGCACGGCGTCGGTCGAGATCACCTACGCCGGGCTCGGTCCCCCGCCCGCTTCCGCCGACGGCTCCACGCCCAGCGCCGATGACGCCGAGCGCGCCGGAAAACGCATCCTGCGTTCGTCGCTGCTCATCGATCTCTCCGCGGCGAAGTCCGAACGCTTCACCGAACGCTGGTTCGACGCCTCCGGGCTCGTGCGCGAGACGTACGAAGAGAAGATCCGCGTGCTGGGGGTGACCATCGATTCCACGCGACAGGCGATGGTGCTCGCTGGCCAGGGCGAGACGACGTGCAACACCGAGCCAGCCGCCAGCCCGCCGGGGACCTCGCCATGACCACCCGCGGCGATTACCACGCGGCCCTGCTGGAACGGATCGAATCACGCCGCGCCGTGGTGGCGGTGATGGGGCTGGGGTATGTCGGTCTGCCGCTGCTGCACGCCGTCGCCGCCGCGGGGTTCCCGGTGCTCGGGCTCGACCACGACGGGACGAAGATCGAGAAGCTCCGCCGCGGCGAGAACTACCTCCCGCACCTGGGTGCCTCGATGGCGAGCGATCTGGCGTCAAACCCGCGCGCGGCGCTGTCGAACGACCCCGCGAGCCTCGCTGGTGCCGACGCGATTCTCATCTGCGTCCCCACGCCGATCGACGAAAAGCACGAGCCTGACCTAGGCGCGGTCGAGCGGGCCGCCCGCGACATCCGCGACCACGCGATCGCGTCCGATCCCACCCGCCCCCGTCTCATCGTCCTCGAATCCACCACCTACCCCGGCACAACGCGCGACATCGTCGGTGGGATTCTCGCTCAGAAGGCATCAAGGCCGGGGGATGAAGAGCAAGCCGCATCAAGGCATCAAGGCCATATCTCTCCCCCCCGCCCCACTGCCCAAGCCCCACTGCCCACTGCCCCCTTCCTCGCCTTCTCCCCCGAGCGCGAAGACCCGGGCAACGCCTCCTTCTCCACCCGCACCATCCCCAAGCTGGTCGGCGGCGTGGATGCCGCATCCGGCGAACTCGCCGTCGCCCTCTACTCGCGCGTGGTGTCGAAGGTGATCCCGGTGAGTTCCGCCGAGGTCGCCGAGGCGGCGAAGGTGGTCGAAAACGTCTACCGCGCCGTCAACATCGCGCTGGTGAACGAGCTCAAGATCGCCCTGGACGCGATGGGGCTGGATATCTGGGAGGTGCTCGACGCCGCCGCGACCAAGCCCTTCGGCTTCCACCGCTTCAATCCCGGCCCCGGCTTCGGCGGTCACTGCGTCCCGGTCGACCCATTCTACCTCTCGTGGAAGGCGGCCCAGGTCGGCGCGAAAGCTGACTTCATCGAGCTCGCCGGCGTCGTCAACCGCCGCATGCCCGAGTTCGTCATCAGCCGCTGCCGGAAAGCACTCGAACAGGAAAACAAACCACTGAATGGGGCCAGGGTGCTGGTGCTGGGCCTGGCGTACAAGCCCAACATCGCGGATGTCCGCGAGAGCCCGTCGTTTGAGTTGATCGACCTGCTGCGCGAGGCTGGGGCCGAGGTGAGCTACCATGACCCTCACGTTCCCCAAACATGGCGTGGACGTCGGCACGACCTCCAGATGCGTTCGGTCTCGTGGTCCGAGGCGACCCTCGCCGGGGCCGATCTGGTGCTGATTTCGACCGACCACGACTGGTACGACTGGGCCTTCGTGGCCCGGCACGCCACGCTTGTCGTCGATACCCGCAATGCCATGGCCCGGGCGGGTGCCGGGGGGGCGGGGGCCAGGGCAGCGGCCGGGGTGGGATCTGGGAGGGCGAGGGTGGTCAAGGCGTGAAGGCGAAAGCGAGTGGGGAATGGCGAGGTGCCAGTAAACGGAAGCGCGAACTCACCGGCTTCATTGGCGTCCAACCCACCAAACACCCTATACCCTATCCCCTAGACCCTTCCACTCCGTTTGACCCCAACCCATCTCGGCGGGTACAACCTTCCCCCCGGACCTCGGTCGGTTTTTAGCCCGAATCTGTCCGGTCGAGCAACCCCGTCGCGGGTCGGCTCGAATAGTCCGCCCCGGTCTTGACATGCCCACCCGCGGCGCCGACCCCGGCCCGCACCGTCCGATCGACCCCAGGAGTTTCGCCGTGCACATCCTGACCAAGTTTCTCGTCATCATGGCCGCGGTGCTCGCGATCCTGCTCAGCGGGTTGAGCATCGCCTACTCCAGCAACGCCCAGCGCCTGCGCGAAGCGGTGGACAACGAGCGCAAGACGGCTGAAGCCGCCAAGTCCACCGCGTCGGAGGTGACGGCCCAGTCCGCCGCCGAGCGCGAGAGCCTGAACACCAAGCTCACCGAGCTGCAGAACGCGATGGCCAGCGTCCGCCAGACCATCTCGCAGTTGCAGGGCGAGAACGCCCAGTTGCTCTCAGACAAGAAGCGTCTGGAACTCGAGGGCGCTTCGTACCAGGCTCGGATTGACCAGTTCATCGCGCTGTCCGAGGCCCACGCCAAACTCGACGACGCCCGCGCCAAGGAACTCGAAGAACTCCGCCAGAAGCAGCTCTCGTACGCCCGCAAAGAGATCGACATGGGCGACCGCATCAATGACCTCGCCGGCCAGCTCGAGGTGGCGCAGGAGACCAGCCGGGCGCTGCAAGAGCAGCTCGTCGGGGCCCGCCAGGACCTCGACCGCGCCAAGACCGGCGGCGTCGCCGACGCGACGGGTGTGAAGAAGGCTCCGCCGACGTTCCGCGGGCGCATCACCAACGTCACCCGCGACGACGCCACCGGCACCACGATGGTCACGATCAACGCCGGCTCGAATGATCGCCTCACCGAGAAGATGGAACTCAACATCGTCCGTGACGGCTTCCTCGCCAAGGTCGTTCTGACCCGCGTCGACCTCAACACCGCCATCGGCACCGTCAACTTCCTGGGCCGCGATGTGCAGGTGCAGGTCAACGACATGGTGATGCCGACGCTGTGATGCGGAAGGCACGAGGCACGAGGCAAGAGGCATGAGTGCCGTTGCCCGAGCCAGCTGGGTTTTTTCCGCCTTCCGACTCCTGACTGCCCACTCCCGCTGCCCACTCCCGCTGCCCACTCCCGCTGCTCACTCCCGCTGCTCACTCCCGCTGCTCACTCCCCCCTCCCGACCGCTCACTCCCGACTGACCCCCATGGCCCAACCACTCGGAATGTCGATGCCCGGTTCGCAGCGTGGCCGCCGCCCGATGCTGAACGTCTACACCGGACTCATGGCCGTGGCGGTGGTGGCGCTGCTGGCGGGCTGCATCGTGGTCTGGATGAACGGGATGCGGATCGGCCCGGGCGGCGACCCGATGAGCGCCCTCTCCCTGCACCCCGACAAGGGGCAGCTGAATCTCGGGAAGTGACCCGTGCCGGCGATGATGACCACGCGCTGACCGAAGCCGTGACTGAGATGCTTTGGGCTTCGTTCAGCGCTCGGCTGGAACAGGCACGCGCTGAATCGTCCTGAGTCTCACCCGGTACCACCCACATGGCCACCGTTCTGCCCGTCCGCTTCGGCCCGCCGCGCGATCCCGACGACATCCCCGCGATCGCGCGGCTGCTCAATCTTGCGTTCACCAGCCCCACGGATCAGATCGAGCCGACGTTTCTCCGCGTGGTGGGGATGGACCAGGTCCGCGTCGCCCGCGCTGAAAGCGCCCCCGCCGATGCGCCGCCGGAAGCGTGCCTGGCCCGTCTGCCGATGGGCCAGTACTTCGGCGGCAAGTCCGTGCCGATGCTGGGCATCGCCGCGGTCGCCGTGGCCCCCGAGGCGCGCGGCAAGGGGCTCGGCCTTTCGCTGATGCGCGAGACCGTGCGTGAAATGCGCCGCGAGGGCGTGGCCCTCTCGTGCCTGTATCCGTCGACCCAGGCGCTCTACCGGCAGGTGGGCTATGAGCAGGCGGGGCACCGCTTCCGCTACGAACTCGACCTCGCCCGGCTCGGCGTCACCGAGCGCGCTTTGACAGTTCGGCCCCTCACCGACGCCGATGAGCCCGCCGTCCGCGCCTGCCAGCGCCGCTTCGCCGCGATGAACGACGGCATGCTCGACCGCTGCGAGCTGCTGTGGAAGCGGACACGCTCTTGGCGCGGCAGCACGTCCACAGGATGGATCTTTGCCCAGTCCGACACCGCCGAGCCCGAGGGCCTGGTCCTGCTGCGCCAGACGATGGACGCGGCGTCGTTCCGCATCGACCTGAGCCTGACCGATCTCGCGTTCACGACGGCACGGGCCGGTCGGCGAGTTCTCGGATTTCTCGCTGACTTCGGCTCGATGGCCCGCGGCGTCGAGTTCTTCGCCGGCCCGGTCCACCCCATCGTCCACCTCATGCCGCAGCAGGTGTTCAAGAGCGAGTTCAAGTTCCACTGGATGCTGCGCCTGATCGACGCGCCCGCCGCGATGACCGCCCGAGGCTGGCCCGCCGGCACCCGCGCCGAGGTGTCGCTGCAAATCAACGACGACCTTCTCCCCGAGAACCACGGCGTGTGGCGCTTGCGCATCGCGGACGGGCACGCGAGCCTCGAACGAACCGATACCGCGCCGGAGTGCGAACTCGACATCCGCGCCCTGGCGTGCTTCTACGCCGGGTTCTTGAGTGTGCCGCAGGCCCGGCTCGTGGGCATCGTGGGCGGGTCCGACAAGGCCCTCGCGCAACTCGCCTCGGCGTTCCCGCCCGGGTGCGCCGGGATGAACGACATGTTTTGAGGAAGGCAGTGAGGCACGGAGTGGGGAGAAGTGGTCGAGTGGTCGAGTGGCTGAGTGGTGGAGTGGTCAAGTGGCAAAGTGGCGAAGTGGCTGAGAGGTCGACCACCGCATCCGCGTCACCGGGGCAGCTTTCCACGCCTTCGGCGCAGAGCACGTGCGCACACACGCCATCCGCGCACTCGACCACTCGACCACTTTGCCACTCCGCCACTCCGCCACTCGACCACTCGACCACTTCTCCCCATACCCTCCGCCATGCCACCCATCCACGATCGCGCCGCGGTGGTTTCCGTCGGCGATGAGCTCATCCTCGGACAGACCGTCGACACCAACTCTGCCGCCATCAGCGCGCGGCTTTCGTCGTGGGGCATCCGCGTGGTCGAGCATGTGACCGTGCCGGATGATCTCGCCGCTCAGCGAAGCGCACTCGAACGCGTCGCCGAGTCCGGCGTCCCGCTCATCATCGTCACCGGCGGCCTCGGGCCCACCGCCGACGACCTCACGCGCCAAGCCCTCGCGCTCGCCATGGGCGACCATCTCGTCGCCGACGACGCCGCACTGGCCGCGCTCGAAGCGATGTTCACACGGCGCGGGCGTGCTCTCACCGAACTGCAGAAAACGCAGGCCCAAAGGCCCTCACGGGCCGCGTGCATCCCCAACCCTCACGGCACCGCGCCGGGCCTGTTTGGCACGATCAAGCTTGAGAGCGGCGACTGCGACGTGTTCTGCCTGCCCGGCCCGCCCAACGAGATGACGCCGATGCTCGAGGACTGGGTGCGCCCGCGCCTGCGTCCGCCCGCCGGCGTCGCCGTCCGCACGCGCGTGCTGCACACCCTGGGCGCGGGCGAGGGCGATCTCGCCGTGCGGCTCGGTGCGCTCATGGACCGCGACCGCAACCCGCTGGTGGGCACCACGGCATCCGGCGGCGTGGTCTCGATCCGCATCCGCTACGAGGGCCCGGGCGCGGACGCCGACGCCGCCATCGAGCTGACCGAGCGCGCCTGCCGCGACGCCTGCGCACCGTTCGTCTTCGGCGAAGAGAACGACACCATCGCCTCGGCCACCCTCGACGAACTCCGCAGAAACGCCGCGAAACTGTGCGTGATCGAGAGCTGCACCGGCGGGATGCTGGGTTCGCTGCTCACCGCCGTCCCGGGCTCGTCGGATGTGTTCGTCGGCGGGTGGATCACCTACGACAACAGCGTGAAGTCCGCGCTCGTCGGCGTGCCCGGAGCCACGCTTGCGTCTCACGGCGCGGTCTCGCGCGAAACGGCGCTCGCCATGGCTCGCGGCGGGCTCGAACGCGCGAAGAGCTTCGGTGCCACCAACGCGATCTCGATCACCGGCGTCGCCGGCCCCGGCGGCGGGAGCGACGCCAAGCCCGTCGGGACCGTCCACATCGCCTGCGTGAGCGACGGACCGGGCGGCGGCTTCGAGCACGCGCGCCGGTTCCGATTCACAGGCGACCGCGCCGCCGTGCGCGACCGCAGCGCGAAATCTGCCCTGGCGATGCTCCGCTTCGCGCTGCGCGGCGAGCGTGTCGAGCGTTTGCTGTGGGAGGTTCCGTCCGGGGGGTAGCCGACGTCGCGAAGCGGCTTGAACCATCCAGCGCCCAACATCGAGCTCCAAGGATGCGGGTATCGGTCGGTGCGGGCTCATCCGTCACTTCGCCCAAAGCGGCTCAGTGACGGCTTCGGCGGACACCGCCTCAAGCGTTCAACCACCGTGCTGCGCGTTGCACGTGGAATCACCGAATCGCGAGAGGATGTTGACCAGGTCGATGGTGTCGCAGTCGCGGTCGTTGTCGAGGTCGCCGCCCTGGCCTTCGGTGAGCCATGAGCCGCCGAAGTCGGAGAGCAGCGCGACCAGGTCGCGGGTGTCGACGGTGCCGTTGTTGTCGATGTCGGCGGGGTCCGTGCACGGACGGGTGACAAGGGCTTCAAGTTCACGCTCGGCGAGGCCGACATAGCCGCCGGGTTTGAGGTGGATGGGGTCCCACGGCTGGAGGTACCAGCTTCGATAGCTCATCTCCACGGCGTTGGCGAGCTTCGAGAAGTCCACCAGCGTGATGTCGTCCGTGCTGTCGGCGAGCGTGCGCAGAGCGGCGCGATACTCCTGCAGTTTGGTGTCGTCGGGGTTGGAGATCGCGTGCGTGACGGTCACGAGGAACTGCAGTTCGCTCTTGGCGTTCCAGTTGTTGAGGGCCCAGATGCCGCGGATGCGGGAAACGATTGAGCCGATGTTGTCGCGGAACGCCTCGGGGCTGTTGGCGGGGAGGATGTAGTTGGTGTAGCTGGGGATCCACTCTGAGCGGTCGTTGACGCCGGCGCAGATGCGGACGATGACTTTGGGGTTCGGGCCCAGCGGAGCGCGGACGCGCTGGAAGTAGAGCGAGAGCTGGGCGTCGGTGGACTCGGCAATGGTGCCGGCCATGTCGCGGGCCGAGGCACCGCCCAGGCCGTAGAACGTGTGGACCGCAAAGCCGCGCTGGCGGTTGGGGTTCTCGGCCTGGAGGTACATGAGGAAGAACGGGCCGCGCGAGCGGAGGCGCTCATCGGTGAAGCACAGTCGGAGCCAGAAGGGCCGGAACGCGGGCGGCAGATCGACGGTGTCGGTCACAGCGGGGGCGGGCTCGAAAGCTGAGTTTGCGTTTGGCGAGGGATCGAGCGTGGAGAAGGTGGCTTGGCCATAGACGCCGCCGAGCCAGTTGCCGTCGGTGACCCACGCGTGGAGTTCGCGGCCGTTGGGGAACAGGGCGTGGGTGAAGTGGAAGCGGAGGGCGTCGTTGAGGTCGAGCCCGGCGCTGCCGCCGAGGATGAGCCCGTGAGGGGTGGCGGAGACGGGCATGTCGGCCGAAGCGGGGACCCAGAGGTAGCCGGAGGGGTAGATGGGCGCGACGGAACTCATGAGCGCGGTGAAGGGCTGCGGCGCGCCCCAGAAGGCGAAGCTGCCGTTGTTGCCCGGGCCGGCGGTCTGCACGGTGGCGTTGGTGCCTGAGGAGGCGGCGAAGCCGTACTCCTCGCCGGCGGCGATGAGCGGCGTACCCCACAGGCCATAGCGGGCGAGCAGGGCCTCGTGCCAGCCGAACTCGAATCCGGTGGTGTTGTAGAGCTGGTTCGAGTCGCCGATGCCGACGAGGGCGGCGCGGCTGGTGAAGGCGGACTCGAAGAACGGCGCGATGCGCGAGGTGTCGGGATAGACGGCGGGCGAAGGCGGCGCGGCAAGCACGACACACGGCGCGGCGGCGAGCACCAGCGTCGCACCCATTCGAATGCGGCGGCGCGCGAGCTCGGCGACCGTTCTGGCTGATGTGATGTTCATCCCGGGAGTCCAGATGTTCGCGCCCCGGACTCCCGCCCGAAAGGTCGGGGCCCCGGGAGACGCACGAAGGTATTCTGACACCCGAGCGGGTGACATCCAAGCGCAAAGCAGAGAGATCGCGGCAGAATTTCGAGGTTCTCGGGCTTGTGCCAGCCGACGGCGCGCGCGGGCGGTCACTGCTGAATGGAGGGATCGAGGTGCCTTACTCCTCCGTTCCCTCGCCCCGAGCGGCTCTGTGGCGGTTTCCCGAGCGCGCGAAGAGGCCATCGGACGATGAGGGAGCAGTTGCGGGGGATCACCGGCTACACTTGGTGGCTGAAAATGGTTGAGGGGCGGTAGCTCAATTGGGAGAGCACTAGCTTTGCAAGCTAGGGGTTGCCGGTTCGATCCCGGTCCGCTCCATTCTGACTCACGGCTTTCGGGCGAACCGCGGCGGTGCCGGGGGTGCCCACGAGAGCGTCAGGATTGCACGGCGAACTGCCAAAACGAAACCCGCGAGGGCGTCCGGTATCGGACGGCCCTCGCGGTGGATTGCGTGGATCAACCGCAGAGCGCAAACCCCGCGGCGCGATTAGTTGCTTGCGAGCGGCACGGGCGGGCAGGTGCTGCCGAACGCGGCGAGGAACGCCGTCAGATCAATCACGTTGATCACACCGTCGTTGTTGGAGTCGAAGATGCAGGTGGGCGGGGTCGGGGGGCACGGGCAAGGCGGTGGGAGCGTGTTGGGCAGCCAGCAGAACTTGTAGAACGCGCTGTCCCCAGGGTTCTGGGCGAACTGGCTGAAGGGGATGGGCGGAAGGCCCTGCGCAGACGGCTCGGCGAGCACCTGGGTGCCGTCAATGAGGAACAGGCCGATGAGCCACGCCTGTCCGGGGATGGCCAGGACGCTGGGGTCAAAGCCGCGCGGGACGCGGATGTACTGGTAGATATCCCAGGTGACGTTGGGCGGGATGTTGCCCGGCCCGCTGAACGAGAAGATGTCGAAGAAGGAGGGCGCAGCGGGGGGCTGGATGGTCCCGCCAGCGGCGGCGCCGTAGGCACTGTAGAAGTTCTGAACCTGGTTGCGGAAGCCGGGGTTGTTGTTGCGCGTCCAGGGGCCGTAGCCGGGGGCGTCGGGCGGCAGTGCGCAATCCGGCTGAGCACCGAAGCTGATGCCGACGATCTGAGCGCCGGCACCGACGGCCACGGTGGGCAGCGGCGGGAGCGAGCATGCGCACTGCTGGGTTGCGGGCAGCGGCATGGGGTTGCTGCGGTAGAGCGGCTGGCCGTCGAGGCGGAAGTAGCGAACGATGATGCAGTCAAAGTTGGGGTTGGTTGGATCGACGACCCAGCGGATGGGCTGGCAGTAGACGATGGGCGGCTCCGGGGGCGGAGGCGGGGGCTTCGGGGGCGTGCCACAAGCGAGAGCGGAACCGGCGGCGCACGCGACCGCGAGCGCGCCGACCATCAGGCGACGGGACATCTTCATAGGGTTATCCTTTCCGAAACCTCACCACGCTCAACTTCGGGGAGGACCAAGACGCCCGAGTTCGCCGAACGCACCCGACCACGGGGCGACGAACACCGGCGTCAACGATGGAGGAAGCGTGACATGAGGATGATCTCCCGTCAAATGAATTCGCGGAAACGTGCATGATCTTCGAGTCATTCTTACACAAGCCCAGCGCTGGCAGCACGAGTTCGGTGTGTGTGCGTCCGCCGGGCCGCCAAGGCGCGCGAGTGTTGGCGGGCACCGCGATTGCTGAGGCACGAAACTGAGCCCGGCTAGACTGCGCGATGCGGGCCTGGTGTCCGCAGTCGAGAGCCGCCCAGCGGACGGTTCGGCCGTGGAGGCCGCGTCCGCCGTGTTTGGAGTGCATCACCATGCCGTGTCAATGCTCGGAATCGCGTCATCATTCACGTTTCCTTCACGCGGCCGCCGCGGTGGCACTGATGTTTGCGTCGGCGTCGAGTTCGATCGGCGCGGACGAGGCGGACCCGAAAGCCGCAACCGACAAGCCCGCGTGGAACGTCGACGATCCGCAGGGGCTCACCACGGCGATCGAAGTGCCCATCGATGTGGACGAAGGCACGTGGATGAACCTCGACGTCTCACCGGATGGCACGACCATCGTGTTCGATTTGCTGGGCGATCTCTACACCATGCCGATCGGGGGCGGAGACGCCCAATCGATCACCTCGGGCCTCGCGTGGGACATGCAGCCGCGCTTCAGCCCGGACGGCAAGCGGATCGCCTTCACCTCCGACCGCGCGCCTTCCAACGGCGACAACGTCTGGACCATCAACGTGGACGGCTCTGACTCGCGGCAGATCACCAAAGAGAGTTTCCGGCTGCTCAGCAGCCCGGAGTGGACGCCCGACGGCACCTCGATCGTGGCGCGGAAGCACTTCACTTCTCGGCGCTCGCTGGGCGCGGGCGAGATGTGGCTGTACCACGCCGCGGGCACCGAGGGCGCACAGGGCGGCCTGCAGCTCACCACGCGACCCACCGAGCAGAAGGACGTGAACGAGCCGGCGTTTTCGCCCGACGGGAAGTACCTCTATTACTCGCTCGACGCGACCCCCGGCGAATCGTTCGAATACAACAAGGACTCGAACACCGAGATCTACTGCGTCGACCGCCTGGAGCTGTCCAGCGGCAAGACCGAGCGGTTCATCTCCGGCCCCGGCGGCGCGGTGCGGCCCACCCCAGCGCCGGACGGGAAGTCGGTCGCGTTTGTCCGCCGCATGCGCGAGCGCACGGCGCTTTTCATCATGGACGTGCCGTCACAGCGCGTGCGCCCCATCTATGACCAGCTCGAGCGCGACATGCAGGAATCATGGGCGATCCACGGCGTGTACCCGGGGTTCAGCTGGACGCCGGACTCGAAGTCCATCGTTTTCTACGCGAAAGGAAAGATCCGGAAGATCGCCGCGGACGCGTCGTTTGAGCCGGGAAGCGATGCGGCGGCGACCGTGATCCCGTTCCGCGTGAAGACCACGCGCACGGTGCGCGAGGCGCTGCGGTTCCCGATCGAAGTCGCACCCGAGCAGTTTGACGTGAAGGTGCTGCGCTGGGTGGAGGTTTCGCCGAAGGGGGACCGGGCGGTGTTCCAGGCGCTGGGACGGCTGTATGTGCGCGATCTCGGCGCCGGCGGCGTGGTCGGCGCGCAGCGGAGACTGACGCGCGCGGAGGACCGGCTGGAGTACTTCCCGTGCTGGTCGCGTGATGGATCGAAGCTCGCGTTCACGACATGGGACGATGAGAAGCTCGCCGAGGTGCGGGTGCTGGATGTGGCCAGCGGCACCGAGACGGTGGTGACGACCGAACCGGGGCACTATGTGCACCCGGTGTTCTCACCCGACGGCACCAAGGTGGTGTTCGGCAAGGTGTCGGGCGGGTTCATCACCGACCCGGCGTGGTCGGATGAACCGGGGGTGTATTGGGCACCGAGCACCGGCGGCGGGGAGAAGGGAGCCGTCGCGCCGGTCAAGATCACGGACAAGGGCACGCAGCCGCAGTTCGGGGCTGACGGCGACCGCGTCTATCTGATGACGGTGACGAGCGAGAAGGAGCGCGATCGGCGTTCGCTGATCAGCATGAAGCTCGACGGCACCGAGGAGCGCACGCACTTCACCAGCGAAAACGCCACGCAGTACGCCGTGAGCCACGACGGGAAATGGTGCGCCTTCACCGAGCGGTTCAATGTGTTCATCACGCCGATGGTGGACACGGGGCGGAGCGTGGACATCGGCCCGAAGGCGTCGGGCTTCCCCGTGGCGAAGGTGAGCAAGGACGCGGGCGAGAATCTGCATTGGTCCGGGGACAGCGCCAAGCTGCACTGGAGCCTGGGGCCGACGCTGTACACGCGGGCGCTGAAGGATTCGTTCGCGTTCCTTGAAGGGGCCCCGGAGAAACCACTGGATCCCGAGGGTTCCGGCGTGGCGCTGGGGTGGAAGGAGCCGCTTGCATCGCCGACGGGCACGATCGCGCTGACCAACGCGCGGGTGCTCACCATGAACGGCGACGAGGTGATCGAAGACGCCAACGTGATCATCAAGGGCAACCGCATCCAAGCGGTGGTGCCCTTCGCCAAGATGACGACGAACATCCAACCGCTCGCCGATATCGTGATCGACTGCAAGGGCAAGACGATCATGCCGGGCTTCGTCGACGTCCACGCCCACGGGCCGCAGGGCACGCAGCACGGCGTGGTGCCGAAGCGCAACTGGGGCCGCTACGCCGACGTGGCCTTTGGCGTCACCACTGTCCATGACCCCAGTAACGACACCAACACCATCTTCGCCGCCAGCGAGATGCAGAAGGCCGGGCTGATCGTGGCGCCGCGGACGTTCTCGACGGGCACGATCCTCTACGGGGCGGCGGGCTCGTTCAAGGCCGAGGTCGAGTCGCTCGACGACGCGCGGTTCCACCTGCGCCGCATGCAGGCGGTGGGCGCGTTCACCGTCAAGAGCTACAACCAGCCGCGGCGCGACCAGCGCCAGCAGGTCCTCGCGGCGGCGAAGGAACTGGGCATGATGGTGGTGCCCGAGGGCGGCAGCACGCACACGCACAACTTCACGATGGTCGCCGACGGGCACACGGGCGTGGAGCACACGCTGCCGTTGGCCCGCATCTACAAGGATGTCATTCAGTTCTGGGGCCCGTCGAAGGTGGGCTATACGCCGACGATCGGCGTGGGTTACGGCGGGCTGACCGGCGAGACCTACTGGTACGACACGACCGACGTGTGGCGCGATGCGCGGCTGGCGAACTTCGTGCCGCGGTGGGTGATCGAACCGCGCGCGGTCCGCCGACCGCGCGCCCCGCGCGAAGACTACAACCACTTCGAGCTCACGACGATCTGCAAGGCGCTGACAGATGTCGGCATTGGCGTCAACATCGGGGCCCACGGGCAGCTGGCGGGGCTCGCGGCGCACTGGGAAATCTGGATGCTCGAGCAGGGCGGGATGACCGAGTTCGAGTGCCTGCGGGCCGCGACCATCAACGGGGCGCGGTACATCGGCCTCGACCAGGACCTCGGCACCGTCGAAGCGGGCAAGCTCGCCGACCTGATCATCCTCGACAAGGACCCATCGCAGAACATCCGCGACACCGCGAGCATCAAGTGGGTGATGCTCAACGGACGGCTCTACGACTCGATGACGATGGACCAGGTGCAACCAACACCGACCAAGCGCCCGAGGTGGTTCTTCGACGGCATGAACGCGGGCCGCGGCATCCAGACGTGGACCATGCAGTGCGCCGGCTGCGGCCACTGCGGGGCTGGATGTGTTGACAAGGCCTGGGATGAGAGCGGGTATCGGTGAACAGAGGGTCGCGCCGGAGCGGGCAGCCCGACGCGGGGTGATCCGGAGCGGGCGTAGTCCTGTCGCGCGACTTGGGCCGCGAGGCGCTCTCTCGGAATCCGTTCGACACCAAGGCCCAATGCTGCCTGGGCATCAGGCGGTGCGGATGCAGGATGATTCTCCGGCTCGTGGCGTGCGGCCTACCAGCGCGTTATGGAACGGGGATCGCGTAACCCTCAACGACTCTTGTGCGGCCGGTCATCGCTCGGAGGGCGCATCGAGCTTTGCCGGGGGCGCAGCGGTCAGCGCGAGCAAGCCCCCGGCGCGAGCAAGCCCCCGGCGCGAGCAAGCCCCAGGGATGTCGGATAGGAGAGTGCCGCCCGGAGGGCGGACGATTTACGGCAGTTGGGCGTTGGAGAGTCGATGGGCGTGCGGCACAGAGAAGCCCCGTTCACCCTCCGGGCGACCTCTTTCTTTCGGTCGGAGCCCAGGGGCTCGCTCGCGTTGCTCGCCGCGCCCCAGGCATAGATCGCGCCCTCCGGGCTTCAGAGCGAGCACGATCGAGACTCGCGCGACAGCGCGACGATTCGCTCCGAAGACTTCGCTCATCGTCGGCGTGCGCAGTCCGATGGCGTTCAAGGTTCGAACGACCGCCGAATGAAAACGGGCCGCCCGAGGAGGCGGCCCGTGAGGGGTTGATGGTGTCGTTGATCCGCGCGCCGCTTCAGCTGCAGTTGAGGCTGAAGTTGCCGAGGAAGACGGTGAGGTCGATGGTGTTGACGAGGCCGTCGAAGTTGAAGTCGGCCCCGCCGCCACAGGGGCTGGGGTTGCCGAACTGGCCGAGGAAGAGGACCAGGTCGAGGGTGTCGACGCTGTTGTCGGCGTTGAGGTCACCGGGGCACTGGCTGGAGAGTCGTCCGCCTTCCCAGTAGGCGGTGACGACGCAGAAGGTGCCGCCGGACTGCCCTGAGCCGACATCGAACTGCCCGGCGGTGCCCTCGACGGAGAACGAGCCGCCGACGGAAACCCCGCCGCCGCCGTCGACGGTGGACCAGGGGATGGAGAACTGGGCGTGGGCGGCCGCTGCCACGAGCGCGAGGGCCGCGGGGACGGCGAGGCACCGCGGCGCGATGCCGCGGCGGCGTGGGGAGTTGGTTGGATCAATGCGAGTCATGATTGCGAGGACTCCGGTTCAAACCCGGCGCGGGCCGGGGGTTGCAGTTGGGTTCCTCCCCGCCGACTTTCACCGGACCCGTTGCGGGGCGCGGCGGAGACGAACGGGGACCATCACGATCCGATCGATTACTTCGAACGGGCGGGAGCGGTGGCCGAGCCGTCAACCTTGCGGTTGCGACGGCGGGCGTAGGCGAGCCCGGCGAGGGTGGGCACGGCGACGAGCAGGCCGCCCAGTCCGATCCCGCCGAGGTTCGGCTGAACCTTGGCGGTGCTGAGCGCGACCTGGATGGCAGTCATGTCGGACTCGAGCTTGCTGAGCCGCGCGTCGCGGCTCTTGAGTTCGAGTTCGAGCTTGGTGTTGAGGCCCTGGATGGCGGCGAGAGTCACGCCGTCGGCGTTCAGCCCGTGGATGACGGTGTCCTTGTCGCCCAGGCCGAAGGCGGCTTGGAAGTCCTGCGCCATCGGACCCATGTAGAGGGTGTTGTCGTCGTTTTTGTAGTGCCAGGTGGTGATGGGCATCGACGTGACCTTGTTCAGGACGTCGGTGGTATCAACGGGGGTGAAGTCCTTCTTGCTGTTGCGGTCCGAAGGCGTGAAGAGAACGCCCGAGGAGTTGAAGCCCGAGGCACCGGAGTTCGACCAGACGATGAGGCCGTCAGAGCCGCTGGTATCCGAGCCGTTTCCGGAGGTGTTGTCGATGGTGACGCGGCCGAGGAAGTAGCCCGAGCTGCCGTCGGAGTTGGTGGTCTCGCCGTAGACGCCGCCGGCAAGGACGCGGCCGGAGCCGGCGCTGCCGTTGGTGTCGAGGGCGGAGAGGCCTGAGACACCGCGGTTGCCCTGGCCGAAGACACCCGTGGCGTTGTTGTTCGTGCCGGCGGTCGTGCCGATGACGCCGACGTTCCAGTTGCCGCCCGAGGTGTTGCTGTTGTGGCCCCAGACGCCGACGCTGGTCTGCGCCCCGACGAAGCCCAACACGCCGACGTTGTTCGCGTTGGCGTTGCCGGCAACGCCTGCGGTGAAGTTGGGGTCCACACCAACCGCGCTGGGCACGATGGTGCCTACCGGCGGGTTGCCGGAGAAGCCGCCCGCGGCCCGACCCAAGACGCCCATGGTCCGCGTGGATGCGGTGGCCCCCGTGCTGGCTCCGGTGGCCTGGAAGATGTAGCCCTGGGTCCCGGTGGCGGTGCCGCTGAGCGTTCCGCCGTAGGTCAGCGTGGCGTTGCCCGAGCCGCCGCCGGCGGCGAAGAGCGTCCACGATGCCGGGCTCACATCAGGTTGGTTGTTAAGGTTGCCCGCGACCAAGCTGCGGTAGGAAGAGCCGAGGTAGAAGATCGCGTCATTGACGGCGTAGGTGGTGGCGTTGGACCAAGTGCCCTGCCAGCTCACGGCGGGGCCGGTCGGGCCGGCAGGCCCGGTGGCACCGGCAGGCCCGGTGGCACCGGCAGGCCCAGTGGCACCGGCAGGCCCAGTGGCACCCGTCGCACCAGCGGGACCAATAGCACCTGTCGCACCCATCGGACCCGTTGCACCCATCGGACCGGAAGGCCCGGTCGCGCCCATCGGGCCAGCGGGGCCTTGCGGACCCGCTGCGCCAGTGGCGCCCGTCGCACCGGCCGCACCAGCGGCACCCGCCGCGCCTTGCGATGCCAGCAGGTCCCAATCGAGCGGGCTCAGGTCGGGCTGCGAGTTGGTGTTTGCCGCCAGCGCGACGTAGGAAGAGCCGCCGAACTGCACGGCGTCATCGATCGCGTAGGTCGACGCACCGCTCCAGGTGCCGAGCCAGTTCAGACCGGCGGGGCCTTGCGGACCGGTGGGACCAGCAGCGCCGGCGGGGCCGGTGTTGCCGATCGGGCCTTGCGGGCCGTCGTTGCCGATGGGGCCTTGCGGGCCGACCGCGCCGTCAGCGCCGGTAGGACCAGCGGGGCCAGTCGCACCAGCGGGGCCGATCGGACCTTGAGCACCCGGAGCGCCGTCAGCACCTGCCGGCCCGGTCAGACCGATCGGGCCTTGCGAGCCGGCGGGGCCTTGCGGGCCGATCGCGCCGTCAGCACCGGTCGGGCCCGTCAAGCCGATCGGGCCCTGAGGACCGGTCGCGCCCGTCGCACCCATCGGACCCACAGGCCCGGTCGCACCGGGTGCGCCGTCGTTCCCCGCGGGCCCGGTCAGACCGATCGGGCCTTGCACGCCCGCGGGGCCTTGCGGGCCGATCGCGCCGTCAGCGCCGGTAGGACCAGTGGCACCCGTCGCGCCGGCGGGGCCTGCGGGCCCGGTCAGACCGATCGGGCCTTGCGGGCCGTCGTTGCCTGCGGGGCCGGTCATGCCGATCGGGCCTTGCACGCCCGCGGGGCCTTGCGGACCCGTGGCACCATCAGCGCCGGTCGGACCTGCGGGGCCGGTCGCGCCAGCGGCGCCAGCCGGGCCCATCGGGCCGACAGGGCCAGCCGGGCCGGTCGGGCCGCTCGGCCCCGTGCCCGGCAGCAGCGTCGCCAGGGCCGGCATCGTCTGGGTGCCGGGCAGGAACGTGAGCTGGCCGTAGAAGAAGTTGCCGTCGGAGCTGGTGATGTCGCCCGAGACGCCCGACTGCAGGTACGAGTCGGTCACCTGCACGATGCCGGGGGTGGAGTCCTGCACCGATTGGAGCGAGGCCGAGCGGATCTGGCTGTTGGCGATGTCGATGATCGGGGCGTTGACGGGTGCCGAGGCGGCGGTGGCAAGCACCGGGCCGAAGATGTCGCTGCTTTTGATCCACGCGCGGCCGTAGCCGTTGGGGCCGTCAGAGACCTGGACAGCGGTGGCGGTCTGCTGCCCGCCGTTGATCGTGCCGCCGGTGCCCTGGAAGGTGCCCGAGACGATGTTCGCCGCGAGGCCGGGGATGCCCGAGGGCTTGCGGAAGTTGACGTTGTCGAAAATGACGCCCGAGGAGCCGCCCAGCAGGGTGCTGACCTCGACGGCGTTGTCGGACGCCGGGCCGTTGGCCTCGACGTTGCAGTCGTAGATGTAGACCTGGGTGGGGTTGGCGGTGCCGGTGACGGTGAGGGCGTCGCCGGAGGTGGAGACGATGTCGAGGCCGCGCATCGAGGCGACGCCGCCGGAGGCGAGGGTGACGGTGCCCTTGATCTCGGTCGCGAAGGCGCGGGCGGGCTGCGAAGCGGCGAGGTGGATGCCGCCGAGCAGGGTGATGTTCTCGTTGTACGAGCCGGCGCGGACGAGGATGTTGACGTCGACCAGCGGGTTGCCGGCGCGATCAAGGTCGGCCTGGTTGATGGCGGCCTGGATGCTGGTGTGGGTGCCGAAGCCGCCGGCGTCCACGATGTAGCGGGCGGCGTCGATGCCGTCGGTTCCGTTGGTGCCGTTGGTGCCAGCGGGTCCCTGAGGGCCGACTGCGCCGTCGTTCCCAGCGGGGCCTTGCGGTCCCATCGCGCCCATCGCGCCAGCCGGACCAGCGGGGCCCTGAACGCCCTGCGCGCCCGGAGCACCGTCGTTGCCGGCGGGGCCCTGTGCGCCCATCGCGCCCGCGGGGCCGGCGGGGCCAATCGGACCAGCGGGGCCGGTCGGGCCGCTGCCGGGCAGCAGCACAGACGTGCCGGGCATGGACTGGCTGGGCAACGACCAGGTGAGCTGCGAGTAGAACACGACGCCGGTGCCGGTGTCGGTGACGAGCGTGGCGGGGGTGCCGGTCTGGAAGCCGGTGTCACCCAACAGCAGCGAGCCGGTGCCCGAGGCGACCACGGGCGGGAGGCCGTTGCTGCGGATGACGCTGCCGGCGATGGACGAATCGAGGCCGTTGTGCGACACGACGCCGAAGATGTCGGCGTTATTGAGGAACACGCGCCCGGCGCTGCCGACGCTGATGGCGGAGTTGTCAAAGCCGGTGCCGAACTGGCGGAAGGTGGTGTCTTGTGCGAAGAGCGTGCCGCCGGCGACGCTCACGGGCGTGACCGTGCCGGTGGTGGCACGGAAGTTTCCCGCCGTGACGCTGACGTTCGAGCCGCTGCCGGTGTTGCTCATGTCGAGCGCGGCGGCGTTGTTGCCATAGACGAACGAGTTGTTGAGGAAGAGCTGCTGGAACGACGAGCCGGAGAAATCAAGGCCCGCGAGGCCGGAACCGCCGTTGATGTCGACCCCGTTCCACGAGGTGACGCCGCCGGAGGAGAACGAGAGCTGGCCGTTGAGGGTGGCGGCGAAGGAACGATCGGTGACGCTGCCCTGCACGTGGATGCCCGAGACGAGCGAGACGTTCTCGGAGTACGTCCCGGGGCGGACGATGATGTTCACCTGCGGGCCGCTGTTGCCGTAGCCGTCGAGCACGGCCTGGTTGATGGCGGCCTGGATGCTGGTGTGGGTTCCGAAGCCGCCGGGATCGACGATGTAGCGGGCGGCGTCGATGCCGTCGGTGCCGTTGGTTCCATTCGAGCCGGGAGCGCCCTGCGGGCCGGCGGGGCCCTGAGCACCGTCAGCGCCGTCGTTCCCGGGGATGCCCTGCGGGCCGACGGGGCCGATCGGACCAATCGGGCCTTGAGCGCCCGGAGCGCCGTCATTGCCGGGGATGCCCTGCGGACCGGCGGGACCTTGAGCACCGTCAGCCCCGTCGTTGCCGGGGATGCCTTGCGGGCCGGCGGGCCCGATCGGGCCCACCGGGCCCTGAGCTCCGGTAGCGCCGTCATTGCCTGGGACGCCTTGAGGGCCCGCGGGACCTTGCGCGCCGGGAGCGCCGTCATTGCCGGGGATGCCTTGCGGACCAGCGGGACCTTGCACGCCGGGAGCGCCGTCGTTGCCGGGGATGCCCTGCGGGCCGATCGGGCCTTGCACGCCAGGAGCGCCGTCGTTGCCGGGGATGCCCTGCGGGCCGATCGGACCTTGCACGCCGGGAGCGCCGTCGTTCCCAGGGAGACCCTGCGGGCCGATCGGGCCCTGCACGCCGGGAGCGCCGTCGTTGCCGGGAAGGCCCTGAGGGCCAGTAGGGCCGATGGGGCCTGCCGGGCCCTGAGAACCGGGCGCGCCGTCGTTCCCGGGGAAACCCTGCGGGCCAATCGGACCCTGAGCGCCGTCAGCGCCCGTAGGGCCCTGCGGGCCAATGGGGCCGATGGGACCCTGTGCGCCGTTCGCACCTGCTGGGCCCGCGGGACCCTGAGCACCGTCCGCGCCAGCCGCACCGGTCGCGCCGATCGGGCCGGCGGGACCGATGGGGCCAGTCGAACCGACGGGGCCTTGCGGGCCGATGGGGCCGGTCGCGCCCGTGGCACCGGGGGCACCCGTCGCGCCTGTGGCGCCCGCGGGGCCCTGCGGCCCGACGGTCATCAGCGACAGGCTCACGCGGGCCGACCCGAGGTTGGTGGTGCCGCTGGCGGTGGTTCGCACCAGCATCTCGAGGAAGTCGCCGGCGTTGAGATTCAGAACGGTGGCGGGGAACAGGGCGTTGTTGGCGGAGTTGACGGTGTCGGAGACATAGACGGGGACCCCGCCGTTGATCCGGTAGCCGACGGACTTGGTGCCTGACGCGCCGCCGGTGAAGTTGGCGAGGAAGTTGACCTGGTATCGCCCGGTGCTGGGGATGTTGATGCGGGTGTTGGCGGGGCCGCCGCCGTTGGAAGAGATGGTGATCCCGCCGACGGAGAACAACGGCGCGGCGGGGAACGGGACCGGGTTATCGATGACCGCGATCATGTTGGGGACGGGGTTGGCGATGTTGGCCACCGAAGCGGCGATCTCCGGGCCGGGGGTGCCGGGGACGCCCTGCGGGCCCTGCGGGCCAAGGGGGCCCTGCGGGCCTGCCGCGCCGGCGGGGCCGGCGGGACCCTGCGCGCCGGGGGCGCCGTTGTTGCCGGCGGGGCCCTGCGCACCGGTCGCGCCGGGAGCTCCGGTCGGGCCCTGCGGCCCCGGGGGGCCGATCGGACCGACGGGGCCGGGGTTGCCGTTCAGCGCGTAGAGCGCATACGGCGTGGCGGTGAGGAGCTGGCGCGGGTTGAGCGTGGTGTACGGACCGCCGCCGGCGGGGCTGCGGACACTGATCTCGATGTAGCGTTCCTGGCCGGCGAAGGGCGAGAAGCCGAAGTCGAGCTGGACGGCGAAACGGCCGTTCACCACGCTCACGTTCGTGGCCGAGAGGGTGGGGCCGATCTGCGCGCCGCCGGCCTGAAGGTCGAACAGGCGGAACTCGAAATCAGAGAGCGAGTTGACGGGCAGCGAGGCGTTGCGGAGCTCACCCTGATAGGTGAAAACCGACGTCATCGGAGCACGCGCGTCGGCGCTGTGCGAGGTGATGAGCGCGGAACCGGCGGCGAGCGCCAGCACAATGGCCGACAGGCGAGCGTTTCGGAGCATCTTTCTCGTCCTCAATCAGGGGGAACGTCGAGCGCGAATCGCCCACGGCAGGGGCCGCAGGCGCAACAACCGCGCGGCGTTTGGTCCGCGCGGGTTATTCAAGGTACTCCATGTGAAGACGCGGTCAATGGAGAACCGGCTCAAGCCCGCCGATTTCCGGGATTTGATCGAAGTAATCTGTTTACCTGGGCGTTATGGGGATCGTTCACGGTCCCAAGATTGCAAGTGCGGGACAGGAAACATCCGGGTTTCCACGGTGCCCTCCGCTGATGAGGGGACAACAGCTGACAAGAAGCGACTTCGATTGGCCGGGTCGATCGCGGCGGCGCTTTCAGGCGCGGGCTAAGAACCGACGGCTACGCTGGGCGCATGAAAGCCGTGGTGCAGCGCGTCAGTTCGGCGAGCGTGACGTGCGAAGGCCGCGAGGTCGGCGCGATCGGGCGCGGCCTGGCCGTGCTGGCGTGTGTGGAAGAGGGGGACACGCCGTCACAGCGGGTGTGGACGGCGGAGAAGCTCGTTCATCTGCGCGTGTTCCCTGATGACGCCGGGAAGATGAACCTGAGTCTGAAGGACGTGGGCGGGGCGATGCTGCTGGTGTCGAACTTCACGGTGGCGGGCGATTGCCGGAGTGGTCGGCGGCCCGGGTTTGACCGCGCGATGAAACCGCCGCGGGCGAAAGAGGAGTTTGACCTGCTGGTCGAGGCGGTGCGGGCGCTGGGGGTGCGTGTCGAGACGGGCGTCTTTGGCGGGGACATGGCGGTGACGATTGTGAATGACGGGCCGGTGACGCTGGTCGTGGAAGCGCCGTGATGCCGCCCGCTTCAAGGTGCGCGCCGGGCCGAAACATCAAGGCTGGTCACGAAGTCGCTGGGCCTGGTGCCCGGCGGGAGCGATTGGACGATTCGCTGGTAGAGCGGATCGGCCGAGTCGGTCATGGCGTCGATGTAGCCCGGCTTGGAAGTCAGCACGATGTCGGTCAGCCCCGCCGCGGCGATGTCGGCCCGCATGCGGTCGACGAGCACCGCGCCGGCGATGCAGCCGACCAGCGCCTCGACGTCGGCAGCGACGGATTCGGGCAGCGGCCTGAGTAGCGCCAGGTCTGAGACGGCGACGCGTCCGCCCGGCTTGAGCACCCGCGCGATCTCGCGCCACACCCGCGACTTGTCGGGCGAGAGGTTGAGCACGCAGTTCGAGATGACCACGTCGACGCTGGCATCGGCGACGGGCAGGTGCTCGATCTCGCCGAGCCTGAACTCGACATTTTCGAGCCCCGACGAGTTTCGGTACGCCCCGAGGTTCCCGCGCGCTTTCGACACCATCTCGGGCGTCATGTCGACGCCGATGACGCGTCCCGAGGGGCCGACGCGCGGTCCGGCGATGAAGCAATCAAAGCCCCCACCCGAACCAAGATCGAGCACCACTTCGCCGGCGCGCAACGACGCCAGCGCCGTCGGGTTCCCGCAGGAAAGGCCCATGTTGGCCCCCTCGGGGATCGAAGCCAACTCGGCGTCGGCGTAGCCCACGGCGGCGGCGACCTGGTCGGGCGAGATGCTGGCGGATCCGCAGCACCCGCCGCCCGGGGCGCAGCAGCCGGAGGAGGCGGCGCCCCACGACCCCGCACGCGCGATGGCGGCGTAGCCCTGGCGCACCGTGCCGCGGACGGACTCGGCGACGGCTGGTTCGTGCGGGGCGGGCGTGGCTGAATTGATGGTCGCGCCCGCGGGGGCGGCGCGCCCGCCGCCGCAGCAGGTGTCCGAGCAGCACTGATCCGCGGGGTTCGTCCTGTTCTCGTTCTGCATGGTCTCACTCCTTTTGGTGAACGCTGTCGTTTAGGGCCTGGGGCAGCGTCTCGATGAACGCTCGGATCTCGTCGCGCACTCGCCGATAGTGGGGCATGGCTTCGTCGTCGCTGGCGGCGCCGGTCGCGAGGCGGGGCGGGTCGTCGAAGCCGCAATGGACGGTCCGCGCGCCCGGAAGCACCGGGCATGCCTCCCGCGCTGCATCGCACACCGTGACAACCACGTCCACCCGGGGCACGTCTTCGGGGCGCTTCGAGGTGTGCGATCCGATGTCGACCCCGGCCTCCGCCATCGCGCGAACGGCCAGAGGGTTCAACCCGTGCGGGCTGGTGCCGGCGGAATGGGCCTCGACCGACGCGGACTTGAGCGCCCGAGCCCAGCCTTCGGCCATCTGACTGCGGCAGGAGTTCCCGGTACACAGGAACATGACGCGGAGCCTGGGCTCGTTGGGTTCAGCGTTGGTCACAGCAGCCTCCCTGGGGTCCGCAAGCGCACGCCCCGGCGGCGCCGCACGACTCGATCGCCGACGCGAGTGCCCGCAGCAACGCCGAGAGGTGGTCGTAGCGAGCGGCGTAGAAAACCCCGCGCCCCCGCTTCCGGGCCGACACCGCGCCGCACCGACTCAGCACCTGCAGGTGGCGCGACACCACCGAGAGATCGACGCTGCAGCACTCGGCGATCTCGCCCACCGAGCACGCCCGCCCGCACTTCATGAGGCACGCCAGCAGGGTGAGGCGCGTGGGATCACCCAGCGCCTTGAACAAGGCCGGATCAAGCAGCCCGTCCACTGGGCCGCAGCACCCCGCCGCGGCTTTGGGGGAGGCGGGCACGGGCGATCGAGCGGCGGCTCGCGAGGGCCGACGGCGCGTGGCCGCTCGCCCGGCACCGAGTCCGAGGGCGGGCGTGGGGCGTGATGGTATTTGTTGCACCATTGTGCAAGTATACACGCGATCAGGGACCGGTCCGGCGCCGCGCCGAAAAAAGAAAACGCCCCGGACGACGGCGTCCGGGGCGGCGGGGTTATTCAAGGCGCGATCTCAAAGCCGATCGCTTAGCGGCGGCGGCGCAGGCCGACGAGGCCGGCGAGGCCGAGCAGGCTGGCGGCGCCGGGGGTGGGGACGATCGAGGGGTCGACGTACATGGCCAGGAGCTGGCCGCCCTCGACGAGCTCGCCGGGGATGCCGTAGTGGGCCTGGACGTTGAGGAGGAACCAGCCGAGGCCGAGGGTGTCCTTGGCGTCGATGATGCCCGAGGACTCTTCGTCACGGGTGAGGAAGCTGGCGCCGCCGGGGGAGAAGCGGGCGGGATCGTGCTGGGCGACCTGGGCGAGGCCGCCGGTGGCGATGTCGTACAGCCAGATCTTGCTGAGGGCATCCTGGCCGCCGATGTCTTCCTGGATGAGCACGCGGCCCAGCGAGTCGATGGTCATGTTGTCCATCATCTGGGGGCCCGAGAGGGCGCCGTCGATGAGCAGGGTGATCTCGCCACCGGCGGTGGGGTTGGTGATGTCATCGAAGCTCATGCGGTAGAGACGGCTGTTGCCGGGGGAGGTGCCGGGGACGTTGTAGCGGTCGGTGGTGACGAAGTAGAAGTCGTTCTCGTGGCCGGGGCGGGGGTCCCACTGGCCGTCCTCGGGGCGGAGGAAGTTGGTCACGCCGTTGGCGTTGCCAGCGTTCTGGAGGGCCAGGCCGGTGGTGTTGGCGACGTTGCCGTGGTTGAAGAGGTCAAAGCGGCCGCCGGCGTACTGCGGGCGGGTCTCGGTGGGCAGGCCGCTGACGCGGATGCCGTAGAGGCTGCCGTTGGTCAGACCGGCGCGCTCGATGTCGTTGCCGGTGTCGGTCTTGTTGCCGATGTAGAGGTAGTTCTGGCCGGGGGAGGAGTCATCGAGGCCGAAGACGATGGTCTTCTGCTGAGCGAAGGGGCTGGCGACGGCGTTCTCCCATGAGAAGCGGCCCAGGTGGGGCAGGTGCCAGGTTTGGTTGACATTGGGACCCGAGACGATGTGGGCGTAGGCGCGGCCTTCGTTGCCGATCTCTTCGCCGTTCAGGAAGAGGCGGGCGTCGGTGCCCAGGTTGCCGAACTTGTAGGCCGAGGGGGCGGCGAGATCGGCCGAGCAGAAGCGGCCCCAGCGCTGGGCGGGGGACGGAGCGTTGCTCCAGGTGCCGGTGCCGGTGCTGTACTCAAAGGCATCAGCGGACGAGGTGTTGTGGTCGCGGCCGGCGATGACGTTCAGGCTGGAGTCGATCTCCCAGCGGGAAACGAACGCGCCGGTCTGGCCGTGGGCGCGGACGGCGCCGACGCTAGCGCCGAGCTCGTGGTTGACGAACAGGCTGAAGTTGCCGCTGGTGGCCGAGGCGAGGGCGCCCATGCCGTCGGGGATGCCCACCATCCGGTAGCCGCCGACGCTGTCGCCGACGGTGAGGATGGAGGTGGTGGTGACGCCCGCGAGCGTGGGCAGCACATAGGGGCTCTGCGAAGAGCTGGGCCCGGTGACCTGGGCGAAGGCGGGCGCGGCAGCGAGGCCGGCGACGGCCACGATCATCGAGGCGCGAATCTGAGTCTTCATGGTTCTTCCTCTCTCTTTGACGAACAGGACACGAGATACACAATCCCTCGGTGTCGCCGCTGCCAGAAGGCAGGGTGGGGCGACCCGTTGGGGCACAAATAGGGCGAGATGTCTCGTGGAGGCCGCAGAGATTGGTGGCACCTGACTGTCCTCAGGCACCGACCGCGCGGACCGCCACACTCTGGAGTCAAAGGCACTATGACCGCGGTGTGTAAGAGAACCGTGAAGGAAGAAACAAAGATCAGCGAGTCTTGAGTGAGCGGTTAACGTGTCCCGAACGACCCCGAGCACCGTCTGGGCGTGCCATCTGAGGGCGAGACGTGGGTCACGACGCGCCGGATACCCTGCCCCGCATGTCCCTCCTCACCATCTGGATTCCGCTCGCCATCGCCGTTGGATTGCTCGCTCTTTTGGTCATCTCGCAAGAGGTTGGCTTCCGCATCGGCCGGCGGATGCGTGACGCGGCGTGGCGGGCTGAGAACCCCGAGGCCGCCGTGGGCGTCTCGAACCTCTCCACCGTGCTCGGCGCCACGCTGGGGCTGCTCGGGCTGCTGCTGGGGTTCGCGTTCTCCGGCTCGACCACGCGGTTCATGGAACGACAGGACATCATGCTGCGCGAGGCCAACGCGATGTCCACGGCGTACCTGCGCGCCGACCTGCTCAGCGAGCCCGATCGCACCCAGGTGCGCGACGCGCTGCGGGCCTATGCCGAGCGCCGCGTGGCGCTGTTCCATGAGGTGCGTCAGCCCGAGAGCACGGCCATCTTGGGCGAACTCGAAGCGCTGCAGGCCAAGATGTGGACCGCCGCGGTGTCGGGCGTGAAACAGACGCCGGCCTTCGCGGCCGTGGTGCTGCCCCCGATGAACGAGATCGCCGACCAGCTCTCCACCCGCAACGCCGCCACCAAACGCCACCTCCCGAGCCTGGTGATCGCGCTGCTGTTCACTTGCGCGGCGGCATCGATGGGACTCATCGGTTTCGGTTGCGGCGTGACCGGGAACCGCCGCGCGGCGACCACGGGCGTGCTGCTGCTGCTGGTCGCGTCGTCATTGTGGGTGACGATCGATATGGACTACCCACGGGCTGGGTTGATGCGGATCAATGATGATGCGCTGCGGGATGTGGTGGCGTTCATGGGGAAATGAGCGGCGCGACCGGCGGCTTGTGGCGCTGAAATCGATGTCTTCATCGACTTCAGTGCTGGTGCGGTTGATGAGGCGAAGAGCACTGAAGTCCCGGGGACGGGACTTCAGTGGCACGGCGCGACTTCGATGCCACCCCGCCGAGCCCCGTGCCACGACTTTGCTGCTTTGAGCAAAGTCGTGCGGCTTGCACACCCGAGCACGACTTTCCGTCAAGGCACGGAAAGTCGTGGCACCTGGCCGACCCCGCCTGACCTCACGCCGTTCTCGATGTCACGATGTGGTTCACCGTGCCTGGCTGCACCGCATCAGCCAACTTGGGGCTCAAGTCGCCTGAACTGTGCCAACTTGTGCCTGACAGATCAACCGAACAGCCTGCCAGAGCAAGTCGCTGCGCAAGCCCTTGCCGGGCAACACTGTCGTTTGACAAGCGATGCACATGCACGCCGGCAATGTCACTGAACGGCCGACTTTCTCCGATTTGGACCATTACAGTACGGGTCGGGCAGCGACCCACTGCCATACCTGCTTCAAATAGTACATTAGGACGGGACTGCCCAGTCAGTTTAATGTCGTGCGGCGGATCATTCTCAAAGCGGAACTCGGGCCGTAAATGAGCCAATTCATCAGGAGTGAACAGCACTACCACCGCTTGAGCCGATGTAAATGCCGCATCGAGTATCTCGCCAATGTACGGGGAAGGTCTTCCTGTGCGTACGATGGCCTGTGACCATTCGAGTGGATTCAAGCGGATTGATCTCAAGAAAGAAAACAATCCATCTCGAGCTAGAGTGTTGCGCCCGTGAACCACAAACACGTCCGCAGGATGCAGCTTTACCGCGCTCACAGCTGCGACGGCTGCGGGTCCACTGCTGGATACCGGCTCATTGGGCCAGTAATCTGCCACTTCACCCGCTATAGCCGCAAGTAGCCCATCGGCCGACTGCATGCCGTCGACATATGCCTCGCGATGCCATCCAGAATTATCTGCATCAAGAGAAACCACCATCGACCAAAAACTTATTTGTTCGAATGCTTTGAGGTGGGCCGACTCGGCACCGAATGCATTGCGGAGTAGCGCCTTTACATCATGATTCCATTTAACAAATTCCGCCGACTCCGTGGAACTGCTCTTGAGCGCAATGATGGCCCCTCGAAGTGCATTCGCTTTATCAATGACAAATGCCTTTGCGAGAGTGGCCATGTGTTCTCCAGTACGCTTTGAAGCAGCAAAATGTCAGGGTCGCCTTCCGGCGACCCTGACTCGTCAATAATCCATATCATCCATCCCGCCACCCGCGGGAACCGCCGACTTCTTTTCCTTGATCTCGACGATCGCAGCATCAGTCGTCAAGAGCAGGCCGGCGATCGAAGCGGCGTTCTGGAGGGCGACGCGCTCCACCTTTGTCGGGACGATGACGCCCATCTTGACGAGGTCGCCATACTCATGAGTGAGGGCGTTGTAGCCGTAGTTGATGCCTTCGGTTGAGTTTTCGACGGTGTGGGCGATGACGCTGCCGTCGAGGCCGCAGTTGGCGGCGATCTGCTTCACCGGGGCGGTGAGGGCGCGGTCGACGATGTCGATGCCGGTGCGTTCGTCGCCCTTGGCCTTTTTCTTGAGGGCTTCGAGGGCGCGCCGGGCCCGCAGCACGGCGATGCCGCCGCCGGGTAGGATTCCTTCCTCAACAGCAGCCCGGCAGGCGTGCAGGGCGTCTTCGACGCGGGCCTTCTTTTCTTTCATCTCGACTTCGGTGGCGGCGCCGACGTTGATCTGGGCGACGCCGCCGGCGAGCTTGGCGAGGCGCTCCTGGAGCTTCTCGCGGTCGTAATCAGACGAAGTCGCTTCGATCTGGTGCTTGAGCTGCTCGATGCGGCCCTTGATGTCCTTGGTGCTGCCGGCACCCTCGACGATGGTGCAGTTGTCCTTGTCGATGGTGATCTTCTTGGCGCGGCCGAGGTCGCTGAGGGCGACCTTTTCCATGTCGATGCCGAGCTCTTCCATGATGGGCTTGCCGCCGGTGAGGACAGCGATGTCTTCGAGCATGGCCTTGCGGCGGTCGCCGAAGCCGGGGGCCTTGACGGCGCAGACCTTGAGGACGCCGCGGAGCTTGTTGACGACGAGGGTGGCGAGGGCTTCGCCTTCGAGGTCTTCGGCGACGATGAGCAGGGCCTTGCCGCTCTCGGCGACCTTGGTCAGGATCGGCAGCATGTCCTTGGCGCTGTTGATCTTCTTCTCATTAATGAGAACGTAAGCGTCTTCGAGCACGCACTCCATCGCGGCGGGGTCGGTGACGAAGTGGGGGCTGAGATAGCCCTTATCAAACTGCATGCCTTCGAGGAGTTCGACCTCGGTCTCGAGGGACTTGCCTTCCTCGACGGTGATGACGCCGTCCTTGCCGACCTTGTCCATCGCGTCGGCGATGATCTTGCCGATCTGCTCGTCCTGGTTGGCGGAGCAGGTGCCGACCTGGGCGATTTCCTTGCTGTTGGCGATGGGCTTGGAGATCTTCTTGAGTTCTTCGACGACCGAGGCGACGGCCATGTCGATGCCGCGCTTCACCTGGTTGGCGTTGGCACCGGCGGTGATGTTCTTCAGGCCTTCCAGGAAGATGGCCTCGGCGTAGATGGTGGCGGTGGTGGTGCCGTCGCCGGCGTCCTTGCTGGCCTTGGTGGCGACTTCCTTCACCATCTGGGCGCCCATGTTCTCGTAGGGGTCTTCGAGTTCGACTTCCTTGGCGACGGTGACGCCGTCTTTGGTGACGGTGGGAGCGCCGAAGGATTTTTCGAGCACGACGACGCGGCCGGAGGGGCCGAGGGTGACCTTGACGGCGGCGGCGAGTTTCTGGACGCCGCGGAGGATGCGTTCGCGGGCGTCGGTGTCGAAGGCGATGGATTTGGCTGCCATGTTTTTTCCTTTTGAGGAGGTTCAACGCGGAGATCGCGGAGAACGCGGAGGAAGGCTAGAGAGTTTGAATCGAAGTACGGGATGAGATGGTGAGGCGAACAGGGTGAGGACAAATCGGAGCACCGCGGTTCTTAGAGAAAGTTGAGATCCACACGGATGTCTCTCTCAACTCTCGCTGCTGTCTCTCTCCGCGGCCTCCGCGTGCTCCGCGTTGAGAATGCCCTTCACCCGATCTGCAGCCAAGCCACGCGCTCGGCGTCGATGATGAAGATGCTCTTGCCGTCGGTGACTTTGACGAGGTGGTCTTCCTCGTCGGGGATGAGCATGGCGTGCTTGACGGTGATGCTGGCGACGCCGACGGAGATGTGGACGTTGGCGAAGGCGACGCCGAGGGTGCGTTCGCCGTTGAGTTCGCGGAGGGCTTGGCGGAGTTGGTCGTTGGTCATTTTGGGGAGAGGGACTAGGGATCAGGG
The DNA here is from genome assembly GCA_046154665.1 of Phycisphaerales bacterium. Classification (GTDB taxonomy): domain Bacteria; phylum Planctomycetota; class Phycisphaerae; order Phycisphaerales; family UBA1924; genus JAFLCM01. The sequence continues at coordinate 65,487 of JBJXFG010000002.1, forward strand.
ACCGGGCACCGGGTCGGAGGGATTGGCTGATGCCTGGTCCCTGATCGCCGGTGCCTTCGGCACTTAGTCCTCAACCACAGCCAGAATGTCATCCTCGCTCATGATGAGAAGGGTGTCCTTGTCGAGTTTGACCTCGGTGCCGGCGTAGGACGAGAAGATCACGCGGTCGCCCTTCTTGACGCTCAGGGGGATGCGGGCGCCGGTGTCGGTGTTGAGGGCGCCGGTGCCGACGGCCTGGATGATGCCGCTCTTGGGCTTGTCCTTGGCGGTCTCGGGGAGGAAGATGCCGCTGGAGGTCTTGGTTTCGGCTTCGTCGCGTTTGACGAGGATCTTGTCGCCGAGGGGTTTGACTTTCGTGGCCATTGCTTTGGGGCTCCTTTGAGGGGGGTTAGGTTGGCTGGGGGCTTGGGGGCTTGGGGCTTGGGGCTTGAGAGGGTGTAGGGGATAGGGTGTAGGGGATGCGGTCGGTTGTTGTCTTCTCTTGCTGCTTTGCTGCTTTGCTGGTTTCTTACGCCGCCGGCCAGCGGCCCGCGTAGTGCCTTTGCAGCACGCGGCGCATGACTTCGAGGGCCAGCTCGATATTCACCGGCGGTTCGAGCACCGCGAAGGCACCGGAGCGCAGGGCGTTGCTCAGGCTCCGCGTGTTCTCGCGGCTCGAGCGCTTGCGTGACACGATGACCGTCGGCGGCGGGTTCTCGAGTCGGCGCAGCAGTTCGATGATGCGTTCGCCGCCCTCTTCAGGAGGCAGCGCTTCGCCGGGGTCGCGGTCGTCGGCGATGCTGGGGGCGGCGGCGGCCGGAGCATCGAGCGGGAGTGCGAGATCGACCACCGCGATGTGAACCGGGTTGGACCTGATCACACCCGCGGCCTCATTGCCGCTGCGGGCGCGGAGGGCGCGGACGCCGAAGGGTTCGAGGAGGGTGGGGAGGACGTCGACCCAGGACTGGGGCTGCCAGCCGCCGTAGGTGAGGAGAAGGTTCAGGCGGCAGGGTCCGGCGGTGGGGCTTGCTTTGGTGCAGGCTGCGGGACTTGTCGAATCGGCCGGGCCGAAGCGCGCTGCGAAACCCTGCCCACCCGTGCGGGGGTTGATCGGGTCGGCGTCATGGGTGCGAACGATGGGCACGCCGATGCATGTGCAAGCGGCTTGCCTGTCGCTGACGGGGTGCGCGGGCGGTCGGGCCTGCGATCAGCCTTGTTTTTCGCAGAGGAATGCGGGTGCGGAAGGCGTTGGCTGCCAGCGGAATTGACGCTTGGGTCGCGCGGGTGTCAGAGTGGCAGTTTCTGGCGAGGGGTCAGGTGCGGAGGTGTGGAGGGGGGGCGCGAGGCAGGCACCGGGCGGCCTTACACTGCCGCCCATGACGGACGATACGGCGGGTTTGATTTCGGGCTGGTGGCGGCGTCGGGCGTGGGCCGTCGGGGCCGGGGCGGCGGGGATGGTCGGGCTGGGGGGTTTCCGCGGGACGCTCGCCGGCATCGATTGGTGGGGGCTGATCAGCGGCACGGCGTGGGTCAACCCCAAGACGCACTGGGAGTTTGGCGTCATCGTGGGCTGGAACCTGGTGCTGGTGCTGGCGGGGATGAACGTGTTGATGCGGATGGTGCGGGGCGGTGCCGGCGCGGATGGGTCGGGCGCGGGTGGGGTGTTCGTTGCGACCGCCGCGATGGTGGTGGTTGGGGAGTGCGCGGTGACGGCGGCGCGGTGGGTGGTGTTTTGAACGGTGAGAAATCACCCGGCGGGCGTGTGCGTTGAGTCCGGCGCTTCTTCCGCGCGGATGCGCTGGATGTGCTCGGCGAATGCCGGGTCTTCGCCGCGCAGCAGTTCGTCGAGCGCGGTGCGGAAGTCGGCGCGTCGGCACCAGTCGCGCATGTAGTCCTCCCAGCTCTGCCAGAGGCGGCGGGTCTGGGGGTTCATCTTTTCCTCGTAGACGAGGATGTAGGAGCGCTCGAACAGGGCGATGAGGATGTTGAACAGCGCCTGCTTGCGCTCTTCCTGCTCGGGTTCCATCGGGGTCGTTTCTCTGCCCGGCTCGCCGCCGCGTTTGAGCAGGCCGAGGTCGGCGTTCTCCATGACGAGCTTCATGAATGTGGTGTACTCGTCGCTGAGGCGCTGGTAGATCTCTTCTTCGTCGTTCTGGCGCTGGCGGCGCTGCTCCCAGATGAACACCGCCAGCGCGAACGGGAGCCCGATCACCGTGACGATGTTCGAGGCCATCTCCCACCATTGCGCGGTCATGGGTGTTCTCCGTGTGCGATGCGGGGTCGCGCGAGCGGCGCTGCTGGGTTTACGCGGCTTTCTTGCGCCGAGAGGCTGGTTTGCCGCTTGGCTTCTTCGCGCGCTTCGCAGCGCGGGGCATCGGCCCGATGAAATCCGCGGCGGCGCGGGCGAGAAGGCCTGAGCGCGTCTGGCCGTGGCGCTTGGCGTAGCGGTCGATCGCGTCGAGGGTGCGCTCGGGGAGCGTGACGTTGATTCGCTTGGCGCGGACTCGAAGGTCGGCGAGGTCGACCGAGACGACGCCCCACGCCGCCCCGGCGAACTCGCGCCGGGCGCGGAGACGCTCGATGGGGGTTGGCACCGGGACGGGGACACCGTCGTCAACCAGTGATTCGACGTGCAACTCGATCGCTTCTTTCGCCAGCGCGAGAGCTTCGTCCATAGTCTGGCCCGCGGAGAAGCAGCCGGGCAGATCGGGCACGGTGACGCCGTAGTCGCTGCGGGGCTCTTTGTGGATGGCGACGGGGAAGTTCATTGGCTTGGCCTGATGCCAGCGGACTTGAGGATGGCGCGGACGGTCCCGGTGGGAAGGTCGCGTTTGGGGTGCGGAACGGTGACGACGCCGGGAATCGTGGGGTGTTTGAACTGGTGGTGGCTGCCACGGGTGCGCACGAGCACCCAGCCGTGGACCGTGAGCAACCGGATGACTTCGCGGCTGGTCATCCGGAGGATGATACACACGGTGTGTAGGCCGGGGCACTGCTCGGCTGTCTCCACGCGACGATGAAAAGGTGGATCGGGCGGACCCTCGGCGCGATGCGGCGTTCCTCCGCTCCTGGCGGGGCAGGTCTCCGCAAGCGCGAGCGTTCCACGGGTTTGGCGGCGAAGACACCGCCTTCACCCGCGGCGACACCCCGGCGGTTCTTTGGGCCGCGCAGCGGCACAGGCTAGCCCAGCCCAAGCTTCTTGCGCTTCGCCTCCCACTCGGCCTGCTCGCGCTTGTTGTCGGTGGAGAGTTCGGCGCGGCCCGCACGCATCGCTTCGATCTCGAGCCTCGTCAGTCGGATCGAGTCCATCTCGTAGTCGCGGAAGGCCTCGACCGAGACCGGGACGATCGGCTCGATCAGGGCGCACATGGCGCGCGCGTAATCCTGGATTTCCAGCTGCGCGTGCGCGTCCATCCGCAGCGACAGGAACCGCAGCACGTTGTGCAGGTCGCACTTCCAGTACCACTCGGTGTAGATGTTCTGCGGCAGGCCGACGCGGGCGAGCTCGCGGGCCACGCCGCGCTCGGTCAGCGAGAGGTACTGCTTGTAGTTGGCCTCGCACTTGTCGAGATAGTCGAGGAACTCTTGAGCGGTGGCGAGGTCGATGGGCTCGTCGCCGCCCTGGCGGTTGACGGTGCTCTGCTTGCGGACGCTGTCGACGCTGGGGCGGTAGAAGCGATCGGTCATCACGCTGTAGCGGCCGCTGTACTCGTTGACGTTGGCGGTGCGGTGCCTGATCCACTGGCGGGCCACGAAGATGGGCATGGCGCAGTGGAACTTGAACTCGACCATCTCAAACGGCGTGGTGTGCCGGTGGCGGAGGAGGTAGCGGATGAGGCCGCGGTCTTCGTTGATCTTCTTGGTGCCTTCGCCGTAGGAGACGCGAGCGGCCTGGACGATGGAGGAGTCCGCCGTGGTGCCGCTCGGGATGAGACGCGGCATGGCGTCGAGCAGCGCGACGAAGCCGTGGTCGTGGACGTTTATCTGCCAGCGGGCCGCGCCGCCCATGACATCGACCAGCGGGCCGGTCTCGGGCATGATGCGGGTGAAGGGCTCTTTGGTTGCGGTGGCGGGCTTGATTTCTGCGGTGGAATGCGTGTCCGGCATGGTCGACCTCCGTGTCGTCGGAGGATAGCGGCGTGGCAAGTGAGGAACCGAACCCCGAGCACGAGCTCGGGGCCACTTTCCGACTGGACCTGTGATCCGGCCATCGCAGGGGTGTTCAGCGTGGCCCCGAGCTTGCGCTCGGGGTTCGGATGCGACAGCCGGCGACTGCGCGCGACATTCTGCGACAACTTGTCCACACGGGGCTACTTCGCCGAGCCGACGCGCCGGATGATCCCCTCGGGCATCATCAGCGCCAGGGCCCCCGCGGCCAGCAGGATCACCCCGAACCCGACGAACGCGAGTTCGAGCCGGCCCGCGGGCAGGTCCACCGGTTCGACCGGCGGGCCGAGCATCGCGCCTACCAGCACCGGCGCGACCGCCGCGATCGCCCACGAGCCGCCCATCATGAGGCTGCTCGCCAGCCCAGTGCGGTGCGGCAACAGGCGCTGCGCCAGCCCGATGGTGATCGGCAGGATCGAACTGAAACCCACCGACGTGAGGGCCGCGCACACGTACATCGGCCACAGTCCCCACTGGCTGCCCGCGTACCCGGTGAGCGCGGTGAAGACGGCCCCCGCCATCGAGAGGCTGAAGATCGCCCAGCGCTCGGTGCCGGGGCGGATCAAGCGGCCGGCCAGGATCGCGCCGACGCCCATGCCGATGGTCATGGCCACGATGATGTTCCCGCTGAGGTTCGTCGCGGCGGCGGGGTTGCCGGGGATCTGGCGTTCGGCCCAGATGTTGAAAAGCACGTACATCGCTGTGTTGACGATGAAGCGCAGGGCGTTGCCGCAATAGAGGAGCTTGACGGCCTTCCAACGCTCGAGGAGTTCGTCGTCGGGGATCGTGATCGGCGCGGTCGAGTGCCCATTCCGCGTGCGGTGCGAGACGTGCGACGTCACCTTGTGCAGGATGAACGCCATGACCAGCCCCATCGGCACGAGCACCAGCAGCGACGGCAGGCCGTAGTGCTGGTTCAGCCGCGTCGAGACGATCGGCCCGATGACGCTGCCGACCATGCCCGCGGCGAAGAACAAACTCACCGCGAGCGAACGCCCGGTCTTCAACACCTGCCCGCCGAGTTGCCCGGCCTGGGCACCGGCGATGGGGTGATAGATGCCGTTACCGATCATCGCCAGCGAGAGCAGCAGCCAAAGCACCCAGAAGTTGGGGGCCAGCCCGATGAGGCAAGAGCACACGCACGAGACCGTAAGACCGAGCGGCCCGGCGATGCGCGTGTCGTGGCGGTCGCTCAGCCACGCCGCGAGGGCCTGGGGCAGCCCGCTGAGGATCTGGTTGCTGGCGTAAATGACGCCGATCTGCCAGCCGGTGAGTTTCAGGTGATCGGCCAGAGCGATCTGCAGGGCGGCGAAGAAAATCGGGTAGATGTCGACGACGACGTGCGAGCCGCAGACGGTCCAGAACTGGCGCTTGGTGTCGGCGAGGGACTGCGCGTCGGCCTCGACGGGGGCGGCGGCGGGCTCGCCAAATGCAGGGGCGTCGGAGATTCTTGGGATGCCTGTGCCTTCACGAGCGCCGGCGAGATCGGCCTCGACAGCGGGGAAGGCGGATCGGGTTTCGGTCGGGGCGGGGGGCATCGGAAGCCTGAACGATAGGCGTTCGAGCGATCAGGGGTCGCTTCGGACGCGGCGCTCAGGCATGACACTTCCTACGAAGGAGCTGGCGCGAGTGTTTGGTTTTGACGTAGCTCGAACGGGGTTCTCGCCCATGCTCGGACTGCACCCTCATCCGACTCTTCGCGGAGGCTCAGCGTGGGCTTCGGGTAATAAAGAATCGGTTCGGTGCCTGACTTACGCGCGAGAAACCGCAGCGCCCGTTCGCCGCACGCCAGCGCTCGCCGTGATGATCGAGCCGATCATCAGCCCCATCACGCTCGCACCCGCGACAGGCCACGTCCAACTCATCGCCGCCATGCCCTCTTGTACGACTTTGTCCTTGGCTCGGAACAGCGTCGGCGGCGTGACCTGGATCATCGCGTCGTACTGCCACAGGCGCTCGCGGCGCTGTTCTTCCGTCAGGCCTTCGACGGGTTTGTCGTAGGGGCCCGGGGCGACCACGCGCTCGATGCCTTTGTAGGTCGTGTCCCAAGTCTTGATCGATGACTCCGCCGGGCCGTCGACCAGCAGCTCGGCGAAGCGGTAGCGCCACTCGCGCCGGCGCACCAGTCCCCACGAGCCCTCGTCATAGCCCTCCGCGGGGTAGCGTGCCGCGGCGATGAGGCGGGGCTTGATGGTGCCGTCGCGGAGCCCGTCCATGATTGTGGCGTTGTTGCCGCCCTCGCTCTCGACCATGGGGAGGAGCTTGAACCAGTCCTCGTGCTTGAGCATGCCGGGGAGGCGTGGGTCGTAGCGTCCGCCGAAGTCGAAGCGGACCTTCTGGCCGCGCCATGAGAGGACCAGCGCGGGGGTGACCGAAGCGGGGAAGCGCCCGGTGGCGTCGGCGGTGGACGCCGGCGGATCGATGGTGACTTCGCAGCGCTCGCCCTGGAAATCGAACGCCTCTACGTCGATGCGCGTGTTGAACCAGAAGTGCGGCTTGTGCTTGAGCTCGGGGCGATCGGACAGGCGGCGCGCCATGCTGACCGACGACACGCCCAATCCGACAAGCGAAAGGGCAACGAGTGCGGGGCCGAACCACTTTGGGAGGGAGAGGGGCATGGGAACATCTCGAACGACACGCGTCCTGGCGTAACTGGAGTCCTCAGCAGCGAGCCCGAAGCGTGAGCGACGGGTTCTGGAATCGACCGAATGCTCCCGGCGTTTCTGCCCGCTCGCTGACGCTTGGGGCTCGCTTGCCGGGCGCCTGAGGCGGAGGTTTCGAAACCCCTCTCTGACGGTCGGGGTTCTGTGGCGGGGGATGACCGCTCAGTGCGGCTTGGGGTCCGCGGGCTTGGCTTCGGTGCCGTGACCCGCATCAGCGCCGGGCTTGGTGGCGGCCGCCGCGGCGGCGTTTTCCTTCGCCAGTTCGGTGATGCTCTTGTCGGCCTTCTGCACCTCGTTGCCCGTCAGCGGGAAGGTCAGGCTGCCGGCGTAGTTCTGCAGCGTGCCGCCCTTGCGGACTTCGCCGGCCTCCATCTTCTCGATGAGGCCGCGGCTCTTGATATCGATCACCGTGAGCCCGATGAACAGCACGACGCCGAAGAGCGTGGCGATGACAACGACGGTGTTCATCGCCCGGTCGTAGAGAAGGTGCATGAAGAAGCCGAAGACCAGGGCGCTCTTCACCACGGCGATGACGATCGCCATGATGATGTGGGCCGTCTCCGACATCGGGATGCGGCTGGTCCAGACGGTGAGGGCCGTCAGGAAAAGCAGCACGGCGAACACCCAGAACATCGTCCAGAAGGGCGTGACGTGGTGGTGCTCGCTGTGCGCCTCGTCCTGAGAGAGGGTCTCGTGAGCGTCGAAGGTGTCGTGGGCTTGGGACATGGCTTGCTTCAGAGATGAAACGCGGAGATCGCGGAGATCGCGGAGGAAGGCGAGGGAATGGCGTCGGGCGTCGGGAGTTGGGAAATCCGTGCTAGCTTTGGTGTCTCTGCTTTGCTGCTTTGCTGTTCTCGCGGTCTTCCTCCGCGTCCTCCGCGATCTCCGCGTTGATCCTTCTTCTTCTACTCAAACCAGATACAGCAGCGGGAACAGGAAGATCCAGATGACGTCGACGATGTGCCAATACAGGCCGGAGTTCTCGAGGAAGGTGTAGTGGCGCGGGCCGAACTGGCGCTTGGCCGCCTTGAACATGCACATCGTGAGGACGATGATGCCCACCAGGACGTGGACGCCGTGGGTCGCCGTGGCCACCCAGTAGACGCTCAGGAAGATGTTGTCGTGCGAGCCGGTGGGATTGCCGTAGGTGAAGGCGGCGCCGGGCAGTTCGCCCTTCTGCCACTTGGGGGCGTACTCGAAGACGAGCTTGATGACGAGGAACGCCGCCGCGCAGAGGTTGGTGAGCAGCAGGTTGAGCTGGATCATCCAGTTGCGGTTGGTCTGGGCGCCGCGGATGGCCAGGACGATGGTGAACGAGGAGAACAGGAGGATGACGGTGTTGATGCCGCCGATGCGCCAGTCGAGGTAGTACGACGAAGCCGCGTGCCAGTTGCCGGGGTACATCATGCGGAACACGGCGTAGGCGCAGAAGAACCCGCTGAAAAGCAGGATTTCGGTGCCCAGGAACAGCCACATCCCGAGCTTGGCGCCCTCGGTCTCGTCCTGCAAGTTGCGCCAGTGAGCGCCGGGGACATAGCACTCGTGCGGAGCGAGTTCCTCGGCGGCGGCGGCTTTGGTGGTGATGGTGCTCATGGTCGGGGGTCGGGTGCCGGGGTTCGGGGTGCGGGGTCGAGCACCCGATGCTCGATGCGCTGGCTTTGCTCGATGCCTTGATGCCGTGATGCCTCGATGCCTTCTTCCGTCAGTGCGCTCTCGCCGCGCCCCCTTCGGGCAGCGGCCAATCCTTCTTGTTCCAGTGCGGGGGCACGGCGGATTCGAAGTCATACGGGCCGTGGGTCATCAGCGGCTCGCGGGGGAAGTTGTGCTCGATGGGCGGGCTGGCGGCTTCCCACTCGAGGCTCATGCCGCCCCAGGGGTTGGCCGGGGCCTTGCGCCCGCTGACCATCGACTGGATGAACACGAACAGGTGGAGCACAAAGCCGAGCCCCAGCACCCAGGTGCCGACGGTCGAGATCTGGTGCATGGGCTGGAAGAAATCGACGTACGTCGCGTAGCGGCGCGGCATGCCCTGCGTGCCCAGGATGAACTGGACAAGGAAGGTCATGTTGAAGCCGATGAAGACGAGCACCGCGCCGACGCGGCCCCAGAACTCGTTGTACATCTTGCCGGTGATCTTGGGCCACCAGTGGTGAAGACCGCCGACGAAGGCGAACACGGTGCCGCCCATCATCACATAGTGGAAGTGCGCGACGACGAAGTACGTATCCGTCAGGTGGATGTCGGTGGCGAGGGTGGCCAGCGGCGGACCGGTGAGGCCGCCGATGGTGAAGTTGAACAGGAAGCTCATCGCGTAGAGCATCGGGGTGTTCCACGCGATGGACGCCTTGTACATCGTGGCGATCCAGTTGAACACCTTGACGGCGGTCGGGATGGCGACGAGGAACGTCAGCGCCGAGAAGATGGCGTTGGCCGCGGGGGTTTCGGAGGCGAAGAGGTGGTGGCCCCACACCAGGAACGAGATCGCCGCGATCGCGATCGACGCAAACGCGATGGCCCGGTAGCCAAACAGGCGCTTGCGGCAGTGGACGGCGATGAGCTCGGAGGCGACCCCGAACGCGGGCACGATCATGATGTAGACGGCGGGGTGCGAGTAGAACCAGAAGAAGTGCTGGAACAGCACCGGGTCGCCGCCGAGGGCCGGATCAAAGATGCCGGTGCGGAAGACGCGCTCGAAGACGATCATCAGCAGGGTGATGCCCAGCACGGGCGTCGCCAGCACCTGGATGATCGCGGTGGCGTAGGTGGCCCAGACGAACAGCGGCATATCGAACCAGCCCATGCCGGGCACGCGGAGCTTGTGGACGGTGACGATGAAGTTGATGCCGGTGAAGATGGACGAGAAGCCCAGGATGAACGCCGCCAGCACCATCGCGGTGACGTTGCCCCAGTTCGTTGTTGACGAGTAGGGCGTGTAGAAGGTCCAGCCGGTCTCGACGCCGCCGCCAATGAGGGCCCACAGGGCGAACGCGCCGCCGAAGAGGTAGGTGTACCAACTGAGCAGGTTGAGCTTTGGGAAGGCGACGTCTTTGGCGCCGATCATCAGCGGCAGCAGAATGTTGCCCAGGGCCGCGGGGATGCTGGGGATGATGAACAGGAACACCATGACGGTGCCGTGGAGCGAAAAGAGCCGGTTGTAGACGTTGTTGCCGGTGACCTCGCCGACGGCGCTGGTCCAACCCTTGAAGATCTGCCCGGTTACCTGCCCGTCAGCCTGGGTGACGGTGGGTGCCCACAGCTCCATGCGCAGCGCCAGCGCGAACACGCCGCCCAGGAAGAACGCCAGCAGCACGGCGACGAGGTACATCACGCCGATCTTTTTGTGATCGACGGTGTAAAGCCACGACATGACGGTCTTCCACAAGGAGCCCTTGTAGGCGAAGTATGGCTCGTCGTGGTGCCCGTGACTGTGGGCAGAGGATGCTGCGGACATGAGGTCGGTCTCCGATTGACGGCGGGGTACGGAATCCGCCGGGGTCTTTCTGTGGATCACTTCGGGGCGGGGGCGGGGCCAGGGGCGGGGGCAGGGGCGGTGCCGGGAGCAGCGGCGGACCCGGCTTGCTGGACGGCAAGCTCGGCGTCGGACGCTTCCTGCGCCTTCTGCTTGAAGTCGGTGTTGAGGCTCATGATGTACGTCGTCAGGGCGCGGATCTCGCGGTCCTTTAGCTTGCCCTGGTACGAAGGCATCTGGTTCGCAAAGCCCTCGACCACGAACGCCGCAGGGACGAGGATGGACTCGCGGATGTAGTTCTCATCCACCGCGGCGGTGCGCCCGTCGGTGCTCTTGTGCGACTGGCCCCAGATGCCCTGCCAGGTGGGGCCGGTGCCCTTGTTGCCGTTGACGCTGTGGCACGTCGCGCACCCTTGCAGCTTGTAGAGCTGCTCGCCGAGCGCGATCAACGGCACACCCGAGGTATCGCCCTGATACTCAAGCCACGCCTGATAGTCCGCCTCTTTCAGAACGGCGACACGGCCGAGCATCTGGGAGTGCTGGTCGCCGCAGTATTCGGTGCAGTAGAGGTGGTAGCCCTTGCCGACGCGGGCGGCGGGGTCGGTGATGATGTTGCCGGCTTCGTCAAGCGGAGCGAGACGGAGTTTCTTGTCGCCGTCGTAGCGTTCAATGGTGTGGGTGGGCTTGCCGGTGGGCTGGACCCACATGGTGGTGTAGCGGTTGGGCATCACGTCCCGCTTGGCGCGGAACTCGGGGAAGAACATCGAGTGGATGACGTCGTCGGACGACATCACGAACTTCACCGGGCGGTCCAGCGGCAGAGCGAACACCGGCACGTCCATGTCGGAGATGCGGTCCAGCTCGCGGCTCTTGGCCCCGGTCTTGTACTCCCACGTCCAGTTCCACTTCTTCGCGGTCACCTGGATCACCTCGGCGTCCGAGGGCGAGACCGCCTTGTCCATGTACCCCTTGAACCCCCAGATGAACATCACGAACAGCAGGATCGTCGGGATGACGGTCCAAACGATCTCAAGAGGTGTATTGTGGCTGGCGCTGAGCGGCGCGGGCACGCCGGGCTTCCGGCGGTACTTGACGCCCCAATACACCATCAGCCACATCAGGGCCACGAAAAAGACGATCGAGACCCAGAAGATGAAGTTGTAGATGAGGTCGGTTTCGCCGGCGAAAGTCGAGGCCTTGGTGCGGAACCACAGGCGCGTCCACCAGCCCACGTCTTCAGACGCGAGCAGGCCGCCCAAGGAGGGGGAAAGCTGGGCCCCGAAGGGGCCGGCGAACAGCGTGTCAGCGATCGATCCGCTCATGCGTGATTCCTGTCAGACAGCACGGGTTACTCCCCCATCGAACTTCGGTGCGCCGACCGACCCGGATTCGGGTCCGTTCGGCGCGGATTCAGGACCAGTCAGATCCGCCCGTCGGCGGTGCGAGTAGACGAACATCCCCGCCACGAAGACACCCAGCGTGAGCGCCGTCAGCACGCCGCCGATCTTCATCACCTGCTTGGCCGCCAGCACGTACGTGCCCTTGGTCGGGTCGTACATGAAGCAGGTCATGATGATGCGGTCGAACAGCGAGCCGGTCTTGCCCTCACCGGCCTGGGTGAGGGCGAGTTTGACGTCTTTGGGCTCGAACTTGAGGTTCTCGATGAACCCGCTGACGCGGCCCTCGGGGGTGAGGAAGAAGATGGCCGAGGGGTGGCTGAACTCACCGTTCTCGGGCAGGTAGCGGTAGTGGAAACCGACCGCGGAAGAAATGGCCTGGGCGTTCTTGACATCGGCGCACAGGAACTGCCACGCGTCGGGCTTGAGCTCGCGCTTCACGTCCTTGGCACCGTCGCCGGGTTCGTAGCCCAGCAGGTACGTCGCCTTCTTCACCGCGGCCTGCTCGGGCGTGTTGCGATGGTCGAACGAGATGGTGACCACCCGGAACTCTTCGCCCGCGACCCATTCAAGCTGGTTGAGCGAGTCCTGCACATGGTCGAGCACCAGCGCGCACAGCAGCGGGCAGGTGTAGTACGCCATGACAAGCAGGACAGGGCGCTTGCCGTCAAAGAGCTGCTTGGCGGTGACCCGCTTGCCGTCGGAATCGGTGAAGACCAGGTCCAGCGGGACATGTCCGCCGCGGCGATCAACGACACCAACACCCTCGGTCTGCGGGATGCTGTCCTTGATGAGCTGGGCGGAAGCGGGGGCCGCAGCGCCGAGCGACAACCAAGTGACCACCGACGCCACCAGTGGCGTGAGGATCAAGGAGGTTGTGCGGCGTGCTGCGTTCATGTGTTCTGGCTTGCGGCTTGTGGCTTTGACTTTGTTCCTTTGGCTCTCCTGATGCCTGATCCCTGGTCCCCGGTGCCTACTTGGCGGCTTTCCCCTGATACTCCGCCACCACCTTGTCCATCGCGGCTTCGAGCGGCACCGACACGGTTCCGGCCTTGGGATCGATCACCCGGTACTGCGACAGCTCGGCGTTCCAGTCGGACTTGAGCTTTCGGTAGTCCGCGTTCCAACTCGTGTCGGTGCGGGCCTCGCGCTTCTCCATCTTCTGGGCGGCGACGGTGCGGTTGAAATAGTTGAGCACGTAGAACGCAATGCCGAACGTGAGCAGCACGGTGAGCACCAGCGTGCCCCCGATGGCCCAGGGGTTGGTCTCGCCGTGGACTTGCTGGTGCCGCTCGCCGGGCGAGTGACGGAACCAGTCGTCGTGGTGCGTGAGCTCGGCCTCGAACTCGGCCTTGGTGTGGTGCCCGTGATGGTCGTGGGAGTGGCTCATGAGGGTCTTGCGGAGTGCGCTTTGCGCGATGCGCTGTGCGCCAGAGAAGAGTCGTGCCTGTCGATTCCTGCTGCCTTACTGCCTTTGCCTTTCCTGATGCCTAGTGCCTAGTGCCTAGTGCCCAGTGCCCAGTGCCTTCCTCTACACATAGTTCTTGTGCCCGATCGCCTCGCCCAAACGCGGGTCGTTCAACGGGATCAGCGGGTTGGAGACCACGCGCCCGATCACCACGCCGAGCATCACGAGGATGGGCCCGAGGATGCCGGTGGCGTCGGCCCAGTGGAAGGTGTTGCCCGCCTCGGGCCGCACCACATAGAACAGGTCCATGCCGTGCATCACCAGCATCCACACCGACCACAGCGCCGCCCACGTCATGCTCTGGCGGCGCGGCTTGGGGAGCAGGAACAGGAACGGCAGGATGAAGTGCCCGATGGGGAGCGCCCACGAGAGGTACTCCCAGATGGTGCCGGGCTCTTTGCGGATCAGGTAGTACGCCGTCTCTTCGGGGATGTTGGCGTACCAGATGAGGAAGTACTGGCTGAAGCCGATGTACGCCCAGAACACCGTGAACGCGAAGAGCAGTTTGCTCATGTCGTGCTGGTGCTCTTTGGTGTAGTGCCCCACCATCCGCCCGAACTTGCGGAGGACGGTCAGGATGAGGATGACCAGCGCCACGCTCGACACGGCGTTGCCCGCGAAGAAATACACGCCGAACATCGTGCTGAACCAGTGGAAGTCCAGCCCCATCAGCCAGTCAAAGCTGGCGAAAGCAACGGTGAAGGCGAACGCGATGAGCCCGACCGACGACAGCTTGCGGGCCCGGAAGGTGTGCCACTTGTCGCCGTCCTGGTCCTGCCGGCGCGAGAAGTGCCACAGGGCCCCGGCGAGGCCGATCCACACGATGAAGTAGACGGCGGCGCGGGTCATGAAGAAGGGCACGTTCAGGTACGCCTGCTTCTTCTGGAGCAGGTAGTCCTCGCCGTACTTCGCCGTGTTCATCCACGAGAACAGGAAGGCGTCGCCGTCCTTGAACTTGGTCATGAACACGTACTGCATGACCACCAGCAGCGCGAACAGCACCGCCGGTGCCCAGATCGACGCCATGACGTTCTCGAACTGGCGGCGCAACGCGGCGGACCAACCGGCGTTGGTCTGCTGGAAGATCATCACAAAGCCCATCGCGCCCAGGGCCAGGCCCAGGGCGTAGATGAACCCGATGTGGAACGCGTGCAGGGCGATCTTGGCGGTCTTGTCGTCGCCCGACCAGCCGGCGAAGAACGTCGCCACGATGAGCAGGACGCCCAGCCCGATGGCGCCGAAGCGCAGGGCCGACATCGAGCCCTCGGGCATCGACACGTTCTCTGTTTCCATCGACTGGCGGAGCAGCGCGGGGGAGACGGAACTCACAGGGCACCCCCGTTCTTCGGCGAACCCGCGGACGCACCCGAAGCGCCCGGCATCGGGTTCGACAGCGGCTGGTTGAGCTTGTCACGCTGATCGGCGGGGACATCGTTCATGGTGCCCTTGCGGTGCGCCTGCAGCGTGCGCAGGTACGCCACGATGGCCCACGATTCGAGCTCGCTCACCTTGGTGTTGTACGGGCGCATCTTGTAGGGGTAGGGCCCGCCGATGTTGGGCACGCCCTCGCGGATGACGGAGAAGAGGTAGCCGTCCTGGCCCTTTTCGCCGCCGTGGAAGTACTTGGGATCGTGGTAGTTGGGGAGCGCGTACGCCCATCGCTGGCCGACGAGCCCGTCGCCGACACCCGTTCCGCCGTGGCACGCGGTGCAGTAGATGGCGTACTTGTCGCGGCCCGTGGCGATGAGTTCTTTCGTCACCGGGACGGGGATGTAGTCGAGGTACGTCCGCTTGGGTGTGCCGTCGGCGTTCATCGTCTGCTTGCCCTGGGCGTCGAGCTCCGGGGTGTAGCCAATATAGAAGGCGTCGCTCTCACGGAGAAGATCGGCGCGGCCGCCGAAGTCCTTGCCCATGAAGCTGGCGCTGCCGTCGGTCGAGATGGCCGAGGTGAGCGCGAAGGCGACGGTGTTGGGGACGGGCTGGCGCATGCCGCGACCGAACATGCTGGCCAAATCGGGGCCGTGGTCTTCGCCGTGCCCACCGTGACCGCCGCCGTGCTTCTTCCCCTCGAGCTCGTATTCCTTGAAGAACGCCGACTTGGACTGCGCCTTGAGCTTCGGCTGGTCGTCCATATCCGGGAACATGCTCCGCGGCGGACTATCCGACCGATCCCCCCGGCAACCGCCGAGCGCCAGTGTCGCCGCAGCCGCGAAGAGCACCGACAACTCGATGCCTCGATGCCTTGATGCCTTGATGCCTGTGCTCATCACGCTTCCACCTCATCAATATGCTGCCCGCCCAGACGGGTCAGGGTGGCGACGATGTCGTCCTTCTTGAACTTCGGGTCCGCGGCCTCGACGGCCAGCACGAACCGGTCGTCCGACACCCGCAGGAACCGGTTCTTCTTCAGCAGCGGGTGGTACCACAGCGGCAGGCCGTTGAGCGCCAGCATCCCGCCCAAGGCGCCGAAGGCACCGAACAGCACGCTGAGCTCGAACATGATGGGCGTGAACTGCTCCCACGCCGCGAACGGCTTGCCCGCGGTGATCATGGGGTAATCAACCGCCGACATCCACCACTGCATCGCCACGGCGCACGAGAAGCCGAGGAAGGCCATGCCGCCCATGGCGAACGAGACTTTGCTGGGCTTGAGGCCCATCGCTTCGGGCATGCCGTGGACCGGGCAGGGGGAATAGGTGTCCCACTTGGTATAGCCCGCGTCGCGGAAATGCTCCGCGGCGTGGTAGAGGCTGGCGGCGTTGGGGAACTCCGCCATCACGCCCCACAGCTCTCCTCCCCCACCGCCGGCCGGGGCCGTGCCTTGGGTTGATTCGAACTCTTTGCTCAGGGAGCTACTCGAGGGATTCGCCATGATTCAGTGCCCCCCTTTCGCGTGGCCGTTGGCGTGGCCGTTGTGGCCGCGACCGTTGCCGTTGTGATGATCTCCCGCAGCGTGACCTGCCCCCCCCAGCGGGTGGTGCGGGTCAGACTGCGGCATGACGCCCTTGACTTCCGCGATGGCCAGCATCGGGATGAACCGGCAGAACAGCAGGAACAGCGTCATGAAGATGCCCAAGGACCCGACGTACGTCGCCACATCCACAAACGACGCGCGGTAGTAGCGCCACACGCCGGGCAGAAAATCCGCGCTCAGCGTCGTGATGATCACGAACCGCTCGAACCACATCCCGATGTTCACGAAGATCGTGATCAGGAAGATGAACGGGATGTTCGTCCGCGCCCACTTGAACCAGAAGACCTGCGGCGAGATCACGTTGCACAGCACCATGATCCAGTACGCCCACCCGAAGGGCCCGAAGGCACGCCGGACAAACGTCTGCTGCTCAAACTCGTTGGCCCCGTACCACGCGATGAAGAACTCCATCATGGAGGCGAAGCCGACCATCGAGCCGGTCACCGTGATGATCTTGCACATGTTCTCGATGGTGCGGGCCGTCACGAAATCCTTCATCCCGGGGTAGAGCTCCCGGGCCGGGATCAACAGCGTCAGCACCATCGCGAACCCCGAGAAGATCGCACCCGCCACGAAGTACGGCGGGAAGATCGTCGTGTGCCATCCAGGGATGATCGACACCGCAAAGTCGAACGACACCACCGAGTGAACGCTCAAGACCAGCGGCGTGCTCACGCCCGCCAGCAGGATGTACGCCTTCTCGTAGTTGTTCCAGTGACGGTTGCTGAACCGCCAGCCCATCGCGAGCAGGCCGTAGACGTACGACGCGATCTTGTTCAGCGGCAGTGTCAGCGTAAAGTTGGCGATGAACCCGGGCAGCGGGTGCGGGGCCCACACCGGGCCGACGGTGGTCTTCAGCTCGCGCCGAGCGGTCGCGCGGTCGCGCATCGTCGCCAGGTCGGGGATCATCCCCATGTACCAGAACAGCAGCGAAACCGTGAAGTAAGTACCGACGGCGAACACGTCCCACAGCAGCGGGCTGCGGAAGTTCGGCCAGATCCAGTTCATGTTGGGGATGGGGAACAGCATCCACGCCATCCACACGCGGCCCACGTGGATGCCCGGGAACGTGCCGGCGCAGATGACCGCGAAAATCGTCATCGCCTCGGCGAATCGGTTGATGCTCACGCGCCAGCGCTGCTTCAGCAGGCACAAGATCGCCGAGATCAGCGTGCCGGCGTGGCCGATGCCGACCCACCACACGAAGTTGACAATATCCCAGCCCCACATCACCGGGCGCTGCAGACCCCACACGCCCACGCCCGTGATGATGAGATAAAGGATCGCAAGCGTCCCCAGCCCGGCGACGTGCGCCGAGATGATGAACGCGATCGGCCACCACTTGGGCGTCTTGTTCTCGATCCACCCGCAGATCGTGTTCGTCACCGAGTGGAAATCCCGGTTGCCGAGCACCAGCGGCGCGCGACGCGACGGATCATCGATGAGCGTCCCATCGATGGTGGCGGGGTCGTGGTATTCACCACGAGGGGAATGGGCCGCCAGGCCGAGGGCGACGGCCTGGTCGGGCTGCAGCGTCGTCATGCGTGCGCTCCGGCGCGGAGAAGGGTCGAACCGAGTTGGTTCAGAGAGTTCGAGGAAACCGATTGAGTCGGCATGGGCTGGCCGAGGACGGGGAGGCTCATCACATGCCCGGCCGGCTTGGCGTCACCATGACCGGCATCGTGGCCGTGGTCGCCGCCGTGCCCGTGATCGCCGCCGCCGTGATGCCCGAACGGATCGAGCCGCGGCGGCCTGATCTTCGGGTTGGGGTTGCGGACGCGGACCATGTGGCTGGTGCGCGGGCGGGTGTTCAGATAGGCCAGCAGGCCGTAGGAACGCGGGTCGTTGCGGGTCTGCGAGACCGCGCTGCCGGCACCGTTGTTGGATTCGTAGTCGTAGATATCGCCGAAGACGATCGCGCCGGTGGGGCACGCCTGCTGGCACGCCGTCTGCACGAACCCATCGGGGATGTGCTTGAGGTCCGAAATCTTCGTCTCAACGCTGGCGGCGTTGACGCGCTGGATGCAGTACGAGCACTTCTCCATCACGCCGCGGGAACGCACCGTCACGTGCGGGTTCTTCTGGAGGTTCTGCACCTCGAGGTTCGGCGCGCGGAGGCGGGGCGGAACCCAGTTCTGGTTCTCCGGCATCGGGACCTTGTCCGCGAGCGGCGCGCCCACCTGGCCCCAGCCGCCCTTGTACTGCTTGGTGCCGTAGTCGAACCAGTTGAAGCGCCGCACCTTGTACGGGCAGTTGTTGCTGCAGTACTTGGTGCCGATGCACCGGTTGTAGGCCATGTTGTTGGTGCCGTTGGGATCATGCACCGTTGCGTTCACGGGGCAAACGACTTCACAAGGAGCATTCTCACAGTGCACGCACGCGACCGGCTGCATCACCATGTCGGGGCTGCCGGAGTACGCGTAGGCATCCTTCGGGTCGCTCGCGTAGTAGCGATCGACGCGGATCCAGTGCATGTCGCGGCCCTTCGACGTCTCATCCTTGCCCACGACGGGGATGTTGTTCTCCGCCTGGCAGGCGATCATGCACGCCGAGCAGCCGGTGCAGGTGGTGAGGTCGATGGTCATGCCCCACTGCTGGAGGCGCTTGCCGTACTTGTTTTCGAGGCCCTGCACGCGTCCGCGCGCATCGCGGACGGGCTCGCCCTTCTCATCGGTCTTGATCCAGTAGTGCTCCTGCCCACGGAGCGGCTGGCCCTTGCCCGCGCGGTACAGGTTCAGGTTCGCAGGGGCGTGGCTCTCCATCGCGCCCGAGAGCAGGCCCGCGAAGTTCAGGTCGCGCGAGTTGTCGTACGGGTCCTTCTGGCGATGGTCCTTGGCGTAGTCGGTGTCGCCGTGCTTCTTCCACGCGTCGAAATCCACCTCGCGGAGGATGTCGCGACCCTCCATCGTCCAGTGGTCCTGCGTGCAGGCGATGAGATACAGGTCGGCGTCGCCCGGCTTGGCCAGCGAAGCGCCCTTCGCGATGTTCGAACTCGCGGACCGCAGCGGATTCACATCGAACCCCGTGCCCGTCGCCACGCGACCACCCACGCGCCGGCCGTAGCCCGCGTGCACAATCACCGTGTCATCGGCGATGCCCGGCTGCACCCACGCGGGGATGTTCAGCGTCTTGCCGCCCAGCGTGATCGAGATGATCTGGGCCTTGTTGTACTTGTTGTCGTCGAGGTGCCGGTTGGTCGAGACGCCGAGCTTGTCCGCCGTCGACTTGCTGATGAGCGCGGGGTTGTCCCACGTCACCTTCGTCACCGGGTGAGGCAGTTCCTGCATCCAGCCGTTGTTCGCGCTCCGCCCATCGTGCAGGTGCGGCGAGGGCAGGAACACAACCTCATACCCCGCGCTCGCGGCGGCGTCCGTCACCAGCTTGGCGATCGCGCCTGCAGCGCCCGCGGCGTTCACCGTCGGCTTCTCGACGGTCGCCTCGGTGTTGAACACCCCGTTGTGCAGGCCCTTGCGCCACGCCTTTTCGTTCAGCACGCCTGACGTGCGAGCGGCGAGCCCGCGCCGGACGATCTCATACCCCTCGGTCACGCCGTCGCCCAGAATCGCCCCGAGCACTTCGAGCTCGCTGTGAGCGCCGAACAACGGCTTGATCATCGGCTGAATGACGCTGTACTGCCCCTCGAACGTCGTCGCGTCGCCCCACGCCTCAAGGAAGTGCGCCCGTGGGATGTACCACTTCACCGCCGCGGCGGTCTCGTCGGCATCACCCACATACACGCTCGCCGGCGCCTTGGCCAGCTTTGCGGCAAGGTCAAACTCCGCCGGCGCGGTGAACACCGGGTTCGACCCGATGACCACCACCGCGGCGAACTCGCCCTTGTCGAGCCCATCCACAAAGGCCCGCATCGAGGCGGCCGACGACTGGGCCACGTCGCCCGTGAGCTTGGCGTACGAAACCGTCTTGCCGATGTTGCCCAGGGCGAAGTTCAACGCATGCGCCAGCGCGTGAACCGACGCGGGCTGGTTCGCGCCCGCGAACACCGCGCTCGTGCCCGCGTTGCCCGGGTCCATCAGATCATCGGCGATCGCCTTGATGTGCTCCGCCGAGGGAAGGTCCGAGCCCGCCGTGCCGTCGGCGGCGGCCATCACCGCGGCCTTGAGCGCCGCATCGGCACCGTTCAGCCGCGAGAACACTTCCTTCGCCAGCGCCGCCGCGAACGCGCCCACGCGCGACGCCTTCATCGGCCAGCGGTGGTCCGCCGACCCGCCGGTGAGTGTCATCGATGATTCGACGACATACAGCCGGCTCATCTTCGTCTCCGCGGCCATCGAGCCGGGCTTGGTGCCCTTGCGGAAGCGGCCCGTGCCGTAGCCCCGCGCGAGCGGAAGGGACGACTCGCCGTGCAGGAAATCGCAATCAAGCGACACCAGCACGTTGGCGTTCGAGAGGTCGTACAGCGGCTTCATCGGCGCGCCGAACACGGCGCTCGTGCCCGCAAGCTCGCCCTCGTTGTCAAACGCGTCGTACGCGAACCACTTCGCGCCGGGGAACTTCTTCAGCAGCCGCGCCCGCATGTCGTCGCGGGCCGAGCTGGTGGCCTTCTCCACCAGAAACGCAACTTTGCTCTCACTCCCCCACTGCTTCGCCGCCGCCGCGAGAGCGCCCAGTTCGGTGCTCGTCACCGCCGTCCCGCTGCGCGAACCGCGCGAGGCGATCTCGGCAGGGTCACGGTCAGGGTCGTACAGATCGAGAATCGCCGACTGCGTCCGCGCATCCGACCGCCCACGGCTGAACGGGTGCAGCGGGTTGCCTTCGAGCTTCGTCGGGCGACCCTCGAACGTCTCGGCCAGCAGGCCCTCGCAACCGCCGCCGGGCAGCGGCATCGCCGTCGCATAAAACAGCGGCTTGCCAGGCACAATGTGCTCGGGGTCCTCGTTGTACGCGAGAATCTTGTGGTCGGGCTGACGGCAGCCGGGGATCGTCGCCGCCCCCGCCAGCGCCAGCGAAGCACCCATCAGACGCAGGAAATGCCGGCGCGACCCGTCGAGCAGCTCGCTCGCGTGGGCCGGGAACTCGCGGTGCACAAAGTCCTGGAACGTCTTGGTGCCCGCGAGATCGTCAAGGCTGCGCCAGTACGCGCGCCCCGTCGCACGGCTGAGTTCACGCGCGGGGCGCGCGAGCTCCGACGGCGCAGGCTTGCCTTCCTTGTGGGACGACGGGCATTGATCGAGGTGGCTCATCGGTGTGTAGGCACTGGGCATCGGGCACTTGGCACTAGACAGGGATCATTTGCTCACTTCAGGGAAGGGCCGCTCTAGTGCCTAGTGCCCAGTCCCCAGTGCCTTCCTCAGTAATGACACGCCGCGCAGTGCTGCGGCGGCTGCAGTTGTTTCATCTTCGCCAGCTCCGCCCCGCGCGAAGCCTGCCCCTCCGACGCGAGCTGCTCGGCGACCAAACGCAGGTCCGTTACCATCAGCGCCGGGCCGAGGTCGCCCTTGTTGTCAACCAGGTGCTTCTCGGGGGCGCGGTGGCACTCAAGGCACCAGCCCATCGCCAGCGAGTGCTCCTGACGCACCACCTCAAGCTGGTCGACCCGCCCGTGGCAGGAGTAGCACGAGATGCCCGCGTTGACGTGGGCCGCGTGCGGGAAGTGGGCGTAGTCGGGAATCTTGTGGACCCGCCGCCACTGCACCGGCTCGGTGCTCGCAAACGCGGAGCGCAGCGTGACGAGGTTCTCGTTGGTCTTGTGCTTCTTCCAAAGCTCGGCGTTGAGGAACGCCTGATCGGTCGCGTCGTCCGCCGTGTGACAGTTCATGCACGTCGCCGTCGCCGGCACGTTCGAGTGATACGACTCCTCGACGTGCGAGTGGCAATAGCGGCAGTCCATGCCGAGCTTGCCGACGTGGATTTGGTGGCTGTAATCCACGGGCTGATCGGGCTCGTAGCCCCTCATCCAGAAGAGGTTGTCAACGTAATACTCGTAGCCGGCCCCCACCAGCACGACACCCCCGAGCACCAGCGGTGCGACCACCTTCGGGACCAGGTTGAGCCACTTGGGGAAGACTTGCGACACTGCGCTTGCTCCTCGCGCCCGCGAGATTCGCGGGCCACCAACCACGACTTCTGACCAAACCACCGACCCGTCCGAAAAAACCTTGTTCGCGACAGGAGACCAACCGTCAGACCGGAATCATTCCGGTATGGCAGCACTTCTCCCCGAACCGACACCGGCTGTCAAGCGGAACCACCAATCCACGCGAGACGCTTGACCGGGTTTCCCCGAGCCGTGGCGGGAGCCTATGATCGCAAGTTCCATCAGGCAAGAAAAATTCCTACCCAGCAGCAATCGGCGTCGGACACGCCCCATCAGCACCTTTTTTGGACGTTATCTTCCGTCTGATACCTTATTTAAACCGAACACATGACCACCATCCCACCCTCGGCCCCCCCCATGCCGACCGGGCTCCCCACCCGGCGATCGATGTTCGCCCCGGCGTTGGTGCTCGGGTTTCAGACCGCCGTCGCCATGTGGCTGGTCGGGTTTGTCACCCATCTGCCCGGATTGCGGGCCGCCCCGGCGGTGGTCGGGCTCATCCTTCTGGTGGTGTGGGCCTGCGGGAGCGTGCTGGCCGGGCGCGCTGGGGGGGCATCGCTCGGGGTTCGCTTGGGCGCGACGTCTTCTCTGATCACCTCGTTCGTCAATCTCTTGATCCTCGGCGCGTTGCTCGCTGAAGCGCCCGCGCCGGGGGGCGGAAGCGGCGTGGGCGACTCGCTGCGCCCAAACTGGGCCGTCGTCATCGCGGGCTATTTCGGCTTCGCGCTGGTCATCGGGGCGCTGGGCGGGTGGATCGGCGCGCGGCTGAATCCGCCGGGCTCGCCCGCGCTGCACGACACTTCCGCCTGGCTGGCACGCTTTTCCAAAGTCGCCGTCGCGGCGGCGGTGCCCGTCATCTTTTCCGGCGGCCTGGTGACGAGCACGCGGGCCGGCCTCGCCGTGCCGGACTGGCCAAACAGCTTCGGCTCGAACATGTTCCTGTTCCCGCTCTCGAAGATGACTGGCGGCATCTACTACGAGCACGCCCACCGGCTCTTCGGGTCGCTCATCGGGCTCACCACGCTCACGCTGCTGGTGTTCACGCTCAGGTGTGACCGGCGAGTCCTCGCCAAAGCGGCGGTCATCGCGGTGTTCGTGCTGGTGTGCGTCCAGGGGCTGCTGGGCGGAATCGGCGTGACGGCGGCGAACGCCCACGCCCCCACCACCGCCGAGGCACTCGCCGCGCTGCCCAGCCCCGCCGATGTCCCCGCGGACTACGCCACGCGCACCGACACCGGGACCAGCCGGGGCATGCGCATGGTCCACGGCATCCTCGGGCAGGTCACCTTCGCGGCGCTGTGCGGTGTGGCGGCGGGGCTGTCGCGCTCGTGGCGCCGCGAGGATGATTCGCCGTTGCCGCGCAGCGGGGCGCTGCGTTTCTTCACCTCGGCGATGCTGGTGACGCTGGTGATGCAGCTCGGGCTTGGCGCCGCGGCGCGTCACTTCGAGCACACCCACGCCGTCTACGCCCACCTGGGCTTCGCCGTCTTCGCGCTGACGGCGACGGCGTTCGCCGCCTTCAGCGCCATGAAGCACAACCAACGCCGAGCCATGAAGTCGCTCGCCCACGGCATGATCCACTCAACGGTGCTGCAGGTCGCGCTGGGCTTCGCGGCCCTGCTGCTGGTGCTGCCCTACGACGGCAAGGCCCGCGAAGGCTGGGCGCTGGTCATCGCCACGGTGCACCAGATGAACGGCGCGGCGCTGCTGGGCATGGCCGGGGCGCTGTGGGCATGGTCGCGGCGTGTAACTGCGGCCGGAGCAGCCGCGGAGGGGTGAAGGTGCCGAGATGCGGAGGTGCGGAGGTGCGGAGGTGCGGAGGTGCGGAGATGAGGAGGTTCGGAGTGTGATGGTGGAATCACGCTCGCTTTGGCTCTGCTCGCACCCGCGAAGCGGGTGCCCGTTGGTTGCCAGCGGCGCAGCCGCTGTTTGCGGCCGTCTGCAACAACTCCGCCCGTGAAACGGGCGAGCGAATCCAAGATCACATCAACACGCACGCCCGTTTCACGGGCGTGACAGCTCCCTCGCGGTCACTTCCAGACGCTCCGCGTCTGGCAACCATCACTCACCCGCTTCGCGGGCGAGCGCCTCAGCGCTCGACGGGCACAGGTGCCTCGGGCTCTTTCTCGACCTCCGCCACCGCAGCACCGCGCGGCGGGGCGTCCACCGTCCACGCGCGTTCGATCACCAGCTGCGCCAGCGGCAGATCGCGCGGCGAGCCAGGCCTGTCTGGCTCGCGCGGGCCCACCGGGATGGCCGCGAACTCGCGCAGGACCGAGGCCCCGCGGGTGAGTTCACCGAACGCCGTCGCGCCGGACTCGAGCCGCGCCTTCGCCGCGCCGTCGAGGCCGATGACGATCTGCGATGAGGCCGAGTTGGGGTCGCCCGGGGTGCGGGCCATCGAGAGGACGCCGAAGTTCTGCGGGAGGGTGGTTGGTTCGTAGGCGATGCGTTCGCCGCTGCCGCCGGTGCCGGTTCCTGTGGGATCGCCCGCTTGCACGAGCACCGCTTCGCTTCCGATGCCGCTGAGCACGATGCGATGGATCGGCGTGCCGTCGTAGAACCCGCCCTCGACCAGGCGCTGGAACGCCGAGGCGTGGTTCGGGGCGGCGTCGTGACGCAGCGCGAACTCCATCTCGCCCAGGCTCGTCTTGATGCGCACTCGCTTGTCGACCACCAGCCGATAGCCGCAGAAGCTGCGGGCGGCACCGCTGTCCACGACCTGATCCTCGAGCGCCGCTCCTGAAGCACGGGCGGCGTTGAGCATCTGCTCGATGGAGGTCTGCGAGCGGGCCGCGAGGATCTGCCGCGCCAGCGCGGTGAGGGCCGATTCGTAGCGCGGAGCGGTCCACATGGGCACGATCACCAGCGGGGGGCCGTCGGGCGTGCCGCCAACCTCGAGCTGCAGCCACAGCGCCGAGGCCGGCGGCGTCTGCTCGAGCGCGGGGAAGGCCGCGACCAGGTCGATGTCGCCTTCGCCCACGAGCGCCCGCGCGAACTCGGAGCCCCAGGGCGTCCACAGCACCAACTCAAGCCGCTCGGCGTTCACGCCCGCGTCCACATCGTCCGAAGGTGAAATGCGAACCTCGACGGGGCGACCGAGCGGCGCGTACAGACGCACAGGCGTGACGCCCCCCAACGCAGCGCGGTTCAGCGCAAGCAGCCCCGCGGCAGCGATGAACACCGAGATGGCCGCGCGCATGAGCGTCAATCGAGAGAACTCCTCGTGGTGCAATGGGGATGACGATACCGGTCTGGGCGCAAGGCGATCGCATCGAAATCGTGGCTCTCGAACACACGAGCCCCGAGCGTGAGCGAGCGGGTCCGAACCTGAGTCCCGCGAAGCCACGCTCGGTTCCCGTGCATGCCGACCCAAAAAAACCGACGGCCCCGCGAGGAGGCCGTCGAGAAAACTCACGCTGAAGAAAGAATCAGTTCGCCCCAGCTGGCCCGCTGTCGACCGGCGTCGACTGGTCAAGGTGACGCCACGCGTCCTCGATGCTGCTGCCGGCGGGGCCGCGGCCCGAGAGGAGCTCAAGGATGTAGCCGTCGGTGTCGGTGAACCACTGCACGCTCAGGTCGGCCTTGAGCATGTTGTTCCCGACGCGGTGGTTGTAGTCGTCGGCGGACTTCATGCCGTCGGCGATCAGCGTCATCGAGGGCTTGAGATTGCCCAGACGCGACTTGCCCGCCTCAAGAATGCGGTACTGGTAGTTGCCGGCGATCGAGCCGGTCTGGCTCGTCCACACGTCCTTGTACTTCGAGTAAGGATGCTCGCCCTGGTGGCTGGGGCAGTAATAGACGTGCGGGGCGTCGGCGTAGTTGTGCTTGGCGAGAATACCCAGGCCGTCCCATGAAACGCCACGGAAAACGCGGTCGCCTGACTCATTGCGCCAGTCGTCGCCGTCGATGCGGAGATAGATGGTCTGCTCGCCCTCGGACCCGCGGTTCGCGCCGGTCAGGTCGTTGAAGCGGCTCTGCGGCACGATGTCGGCAAAGTCATAGGCGTACATCTGGACGCCCAGGCCGAGCTGGCGGATGTTCGAAGCGCACTTGGCGCGGCGGGCCATCTCATTGGCCGACACCAGCGACGGCAGCAGAATCGCCACCAGCAGCGACATCACGACGATCGAGACCAGAAGGTCGACCACCGAAAAGCCACGCGCGTTCTTTGCGGACCCGGATACGACACGAAGACCGACCGCGCACGGGCGTACCCGCGCTGCAAAGGTCCGATTCTTCTCTTCGTGACGCATGTGAAGCACCACCTCGAGGAAGGCATTCGAGTGCATCGGCACTCTGGAGTCCTTCCAAAAACGATAAGTCAATATCGATCACCAAGCAAGGCGTAGGGACCGGAATTGGATCACATTGACATAGCGTTTTTGCTTGATAGTATTCTGTACGGTCGTATTTTGTTCAGTCCGTCAGACGTGGACACTCACCTTGAACTTCTTGTCCCAGAAGAGGTTTTCGTGGACGGGGGTTTGCAGTTTCGTGATTCGCCGTCCGAAAACGTCCCCTGAAGAGAGGAACCCAGAATCGGTCGAAGGGAGCCAGAGTGAAACTCGGGGCATCCGTTTCCGAGTTTTCCCGTATAGGATCGGACATCTTGACCGGTGCGGAACCGTCTGGAAAGGACCGTGCTGTGAACGCCCAGAAGGGCATTGAGGACCTGGATTTGATGCGCCGCGTCGCCGCTGACGACGAGGCGGCCATCGAGCAGCTCTACGACCGATTCGGTTCGCTGGTGTATCGGATGGCGTATCAGGCCATGCCGACGCGAGCGGACGCCGAGGATGTCGTGCAGGAGGTCTTCGTGCGTCTGTGGCGGACCGCGGCACGGTACGACCCCAAACGCTCCGCTCTGGTGACGTGGGTCATGCTGCTGTCTCGTCGGCACATGGTGGACAGGCTGCGTCGGGTGCAATCACGCATCAAGCCCGGCGTTCTGGATGAAAACTACTCGCCCGCCTCCGATGAGGCCCCGGCCGGTATCAACGTAGAGCAGGACGAGCGGTTCGCGCTCGTGATGAAAAAGATCGAAACGCTGCCGGAACTGCAGCAAACAGTCGTCAAAAGAGCGTATCTGGGAGGCCAGACGCTCAAGCAGATCGGGCTCGAGCTGGGCATCCCGTTGGGCACCATCAAATCGGCGCTGAGCCGGGCCTTGGTGCGGCTGCGGGAAAAAGAAGACGACGCGGGCGGAAGCCCCGCGCTCAACACCGGCCACCCACTTGGTGGTGGGAATGCCGGGACATCAACGGGCCGCAACCTCCGGGGATCGGGGGACGACGGCGGGTAAAGCGCTGCGACCATACGGGTCGGCGCGAAGATCTGGTGTGGGGACCGGCGGAAACGCCGGGAATGACGGGATCAGTCACCGATGAATGGATCGAGGAGTTTGGCTTCAATGACGTTGACCACACGAGACCTTCTGGAATATGCCTCGCTCGACGCCCTCGGGCTGCTCGACGAGGTCGAGCGCGAAGAGTTCGATCGCGCTTTCCGCGCCGCCTCCCCCGAGGTGCAGGCGATGATCCGGCGCGAGCAGACTCGCGCCGCCGATATCGACGCCTGGCTGCCTCGGGTCGAACCCCCGGCGGGTCTGAAGCATCGCGTCGTGTCGGCGTGGCGCGAGGCCGTCGCCGCCGTCGCCTCTGATTTCCCCCCTCAGCCCGTCGGTTCGATCGGCCCGGCCATGCCGCAGGTCAACATCGGGCTGCGCACCGGCTATATCTGGCGCGCGGCGTGCATCGGCTTTGCGACCGCGACGCTGGTCCTGGGCGGGTTCTTCATCTCCAGCCTCCAACTGAACAACGACCTGCGCACGCAGATCAGCCAGAACACCAACAACAGCCACCTGAGCAAGTTCGGACCCGGCTTCATCGCGA
>JBJXFG010000007.1:0-13150 GCA_046154665.1 Phycisphaerales bacterium
TCTTCCTCGGGCGTGCCGCCGCGGCGGCGCGTGCCCGCGAGGGGGCGGTTGGTGACGATGGAGCGTGGTCGCGAGTGCGGAACGGAAGCGAACCCACCCCCCGCCCCCGCCCCCGGGGAGGGGGAGCGACGCACACGACAGAGAATCTCCGGGCTGCTCGCCACGAGGATGCACCCCTCGCACTGCATGTAGGCCATGTACGGGCTGGGATTCACGGCACGCAGCGCCCGATACACATCGAACGGATCGGCCTTGCTGCGCCGCTCGAAGCGCTGCCCCAGCACCACCTGGAAGATGTCGCCCGCCTTGATGTACTCGCGGGCCTTGTCCAGCATCGCGCCGTGGCGCTCGCGCGTCATGTTCGACTCCCCTGGCGCGCCGCGTGAGCCCACATCCAGCACGCCCGCCGGCAGCGGCTTGCTGTGCGTCTGCAACGCCGCCAGCGTCCGCTCCAGGGCCGTCACCGCGTTGTCATACGCCTCGCCCAGCGCGGCGTCGCTCGCGGCGTGCGTCGCCTCCACCAGCCGCACCACATGGGCGACCTTGTCGACATGATCGAAAATCACCACTTCGTCATAGAACCCGAAGTGCATGTCCGGCAGCTTGCGATCGTCCGCCGGCGCGCTCGAGAACGGCAGCTTCTCAGGCTCGGCGTAGCGCACCGTGTCGTAGCCCGCGAAGCCCGCCCACCCGCCGAGGAAGCACTTGGGCAACGGCCCATCACCGGCCCCCCCGATTCGACGCTCCGGCACATGCAGCGAGAGCCCGGCGGTGAGCCGCGAAGGAACCAGAAGCGGATCGCGGTCCTCAAACTCGCGGGTGTTCCACGATTGGCCGCGCTTGTCGCTGGTGCGGACCTTGTGCTCGCGCGCCACGACCTCGATGACGGGGTGGGCACCGAGGATCGAGTGCCGCCCCTGGCGCTCGCCGCCCTCGACCGACTCGAACAGGAACGACGGCGCGGAGCGCTGGTCCTGCACCACAAGACGCCGATACGCCAGCACCGGCGTCAGCTGATCGGAAAGCAGGCGGACGCCCAGGGGGATCGCCACCGACGAATCGCCTCGGCCCGAGCGTACGGCCAGCCCGCGCCGGGCCTCTTCGATGAACCGCTCCTTGGTGAGTGAACAAAACATGGGGGCGGAGTGTAGGGAGTGCTCGAGCGGACGAGTGGTCGAGTGGTCGAGCGGACGAGCGGACGAGTGGCCAAGTGGAGGAGTGCCAGATCACCAACTCATCCGCATCCTCGTTCATCCACCTACACGCACTGATCCGACACTTCGCCCAAAGCGGCTCAGTGACGGCTTCACTCGACCACTTGACCACTTGGCCACTCGACCACTCCGCCACTCAACTCACCGCCCCGCGGCTTCCCTCTGCTCCCACATCCGCTCCAGGGCCGCGATCCGCTTGTCCACGGGCGGGTGCGTCGCGAAGATGTTCCGCAGCGACCCGCCGCCGAACGGTTCGATGATGAACAGGTTGTTCGCCGCGGGGTTGGGCTGCACCAGGGGGATGCGCCGCGAATACATGTCGAGCTTGTTCAGCGCGCTGGCCAGGCCCACCGGCGTGCCGGCGATCACCGCGCCCTCGGCGTCCGCCGCGAACTCGCGCGTCCGGCTGATCAGCGACTGGATCAACGCCGCCCCCACCGCCGCGATGATCACCGTGAGCAAGCCCAGGATCGGATGCCCGCCTTCACGGTTGCCGCCGCCGATGAAAAAGAACATCTGCGCCAGCGTCGCCAGCGTGCCCGCGATGGTGGCGGCGATGCAGCTCGTCAACGTATCCCGGTGCTTGATGTGGGCCAGCTCGTGCGCGATCACGCCCTCGATCTCGCGCTTGTCCATCAGCCGCAGCAGCCCCTGCGTCACCGCCACCGCACCCTTCGCCGGCGACCGCCCCGTGGCGAACGCGTTGGGCGCATCGTGCGGGCAGATGTAGACCTTGGGCATCGGCAGCCCCGCCCGCTGGCGCAACCGGTCCACCATCTCATACAACTCCGGCGCCGAGTTCATGTCGACCTGGCGCGCCTGCATCGAGGCGATGGCGATCTTGTCGGAGAAGAACCAAGCCACGAGGTTCATCACGCCGCCGAGCACGCAGGCGATGATGAGCCCGCTCTTGCCCCAGAACGATCCGACGAGGATGACCAGGCCAAACATCAGGCCCATCAGCAGCGCGGTCTTGACGTTGTTTCGGAAGGTGTGCATGGGGGGAAAGGTCAGAAGAAGGGATCAGGGACCGGGGAGCAGGGACCAGGAAGTCAGCCGGGCATTGTTCACTCGCGGCGATCCTCGTGCCGTCGCAATCGTCCGATAACACATCGGACTTGCACCTGGGCCTGTGAGTCAACGCACAGTTCTACGCCGAACCCTCGGCCTTCTGTCGTCCATCCAGGCCCCGCTTGGGACATCCACCGAGCACCCCGGATCGACGACCCCAGCGACTCTTCTCGGACGTTCGGAAGTTCATATCCCGCAAAGACTTACCCACCAGAATAAAGCAAACCCGAGCACTCGAAATCGGTCGGACCCGTTGGCTCGGATGGCTCGTAGAGGTGATTGTTCATTCGGACGCCCGACGACCCCCTTGCACAGGATCGGGCGCCCAGACTCGCACACAAGCTCGGCACGGGGCCCACGCACAGGGTCTGTCACGCTCAAGCCCCCATGCCGACAGGTGGGCACTCCAATGGCAGCAGGGAAACACAGTCGGTCGTTCACTTGGCGTTTTGGGACTTCGTCGGCGCTGGCGCTGACCATCTACTGCGGATCCGCCTCGGCGGGACGCATTCAGGGCGTCTCCAAATCGCCGCCGGTCATCAACGCCACCCCCGACTCGCTCGTCGAGCGCGTCGGCACTCAGCCGTCCGGCGGGGAAGGGAAAGAATCCTGGGTGTCGTTCGGCGCGTTCGCGTCGCGCGACGACCGGGAGCCGACGAGCGCCGTTCGATCCGCGCCCGAGATCCCCTGGACCAACGCCAGCGTGGACGCCGTCCGCGTGCCCATCTCGACGCCCGACTGGCGACTGATGCCCAAGGTGCGCACCGGAGCCGACGGCAAGGCCTATGTCCAGCGCGTCCGCACCAGCCCGGCGCTCGCCGCCCTCCGCGGCGAACAGCCCGCCGCGCCCGGCTCGGTCTTCTCCACCGGCTTCGGCACCAGCGACACCCCCCCGCCCGCGCCCGAGCCCGACACCGAGCATCTCGACGACGACGGCAAGCCCGTCTTCGCCGCGCCAACCAAGTACTTCCAGGACTTCGAAGACCAAACCGTCGCCCGCGAGTGGCGTCTGGCCGGCCTCGAAGAGATGGACAAGTTCGGCCGTTTCGCCGGCCCGTTCCGCAACAGCACGCAGACGCTCTTCGTGCAGTGCGAGCCCGATACGCCCTATGTCGTGACGTTCGACCTCTTGTTCATCGCCGCAAACCTGGGCGATCCGGCGGTCTCCGACCTGTTCAGCGTCGAGGTCGACGGGCAGGCCCTGCTCGAAGACACCTTCGTCGTGCTCCGCGAGCGCAACGAGACCTACAACAGCGAGCGCGACGACTTCGATCGTGACATCTACAAGCAGGTCGCCGTCACCTTCACCCCGCGCGGCGACGGCGTGGTCAAGATCAAGTTCAAGTCCGCCGCCCACGGCGCGCCCGGCGGTGAAACCTGGGGCCTCGACAACGTCCACATCGACATCGCCCCCAGGCAGACCCTGGGCGAACTCACCCACGACGACGCCGGATTGATCAGTGCCACCGGTGCCCTGGGCGGCTTCGGCCTGGCCACCAACAACGGCGCGTTCGACAACGAAATCAGCTACTTCCGAGGCGACCCCTCGCTCCGCCCCAACGGACCCTCGGGCCCGACGGTGCCTCCGAACATCCCCGTGCCCACCCCGGGCGCGGGCGCGCTGCTCGCGGCGGGCCTGCTGGCGCTGACGCGGCGGCGGCGGTGATCTCGTGCCACTGCTGGCTCCGTCTTCCGGGGGGCGGAGACAGCAGTGCTGTTCTTGGGAGGTTCTGGGTCACTCGGCACTGATGTCGATCCCCGAGCGGACCGCCATCAGTGGCACGTCGGCGATCCTCACTTTGCCCTGCGGTCAGCGGCGCCGGACGAAGTTCCGCTCCACCCCCCACTACCATCGCCCATGAGTACCACCCTCATGGACACCACCTTCGTCCCGGCGGACCTCGACGCCGCCTCGTGGGACGCCATCGCGCCACTGATCGACGCCCTGCGCACCCGCGAGGTCCGCTCGGCCGGCGACTTCGAGCGCTGGCTCGTCGACCGATCCGAGCTCGACGCGGCGTGCTCCGAGGCCCGCGCCAACCTCTACATCACCATGACCTGCCGCACCGACGACAAAGAGGCATCCGGCGCGTGGACGCGCTATCTCGACGAGGTCCCCCCGCGGCTCAAGCCCGCGTCGTTCGAACTCGACAAACAGCAGGTCGCCCTGCACGCGCGCTTCCCGATGGCCAGGCACCGCTACGAGGTGCTCGAGCGCGACACCCGCGTCGAGGTCGAGCTCTTCCGCGACGCGAACGTCCCCATCGAGACCGACCTCGCCAAGCTCGACCAGAAGTACGACGAGATCTGCGGCGGCCTCACCGTCGAGTTCGACGGCCAGACCCGCACGCTGCCGCAGATGGCCCGCTACCAGCAGGACAAGGGCCGCGACGTGCGCGAGCGCGCCTGGCGCACCGTCGCCGAGCGCCGCCTGCAGGAGAAGGACGCGATCGAGGCGATCTTTGATGAGATGATCGCCAAGCGCCACCAGATCGCGCTCAACGCCGGCTTCGCCAAC
Source organism: Phycisphaerales bacterium (assembly GCA_046154665.1). Lineage (GTDB taxonomy): Bacteria > Planctomycetota > Phycisphaerae > Phycisphaerales > UBA1924 > JAFLCM01. The sequence continues at coordinate 4,804 of JBJXFG010000007.1, forward strand.
TTCCGCGACTGGAGCTTCCGCGCCAAGAAGCGCTTCGACTACACCCCGGCGATGTGCCGCGGCTTTCACGAGGCCGTGGAGAAGCACGTGGTGCCGTTCAACCGGCGCTGCGACGCGCGGCGGAAGCAGGCCCTGGGCGTGGGCACGCTGCGCCCGTGGGACCTGGGCGTTGATGAAAAGGGCCGTGAACCGCTGCGGCCCTTCGAGGGCGGGCAGCAGCTCGTCGAGAAGACGCGGCGTGTGTTCGACCGCCTGGACCCGCAGCTCGCCGGCATGTTCCGTGGCTTGGGGGAGAACGCCGCTCGAGGGTCGCTCGACGGTGCCATGCTCGACCTCGACAGCCGCAAGGGCAAGGCGGCGGGCGGGTACCAATACATGCGTGATCGCACCCGCAAGCCGTTCATCTTCATGAACGCCGCCGGGCTCAACGCCGATGTCCACACGATGGTGCATGAGGCCGGGCACATGTTCCACAGCGAGCTGTGCAAGGGCGACCCGCTGGTGGCGTACCGGCATTCACCGATCGAGTTCGCCGAGGTCGCCAGCATGAGCATGGAGCTTCTCACCATGCCCGAGTGGGACGCCTATTACCCCGACCCCTCGCACAACGCCCGCGCCAAGCGCGAGCAGCTCGAAGGCAGCGTCGGCATCCTCGCGTGGATCGCCCAGATCGACGCCTTCCAGCACTGGCTCTACGAGAACCCCGCACACTCGCGCGCCGAGCGCACCGGCGCCTGGCTCGAGCTCGATCAGCGCTTCGGCCGCGATCTTGACTGGTCAAACCTCGAAGAAGTCCGCGCCCACGTCTGGCACCGGCAGAGCCACCTCTTCGGCGTGCCGTTCTACTACATCGAATACGGCATCGCCCAGCTCGGGGCCCTGGGCCTGTGGCGGCTCTCGCTCACCCACGGCCGCCCGCACGCGCTGGGCCTCTATCGCGCCGCACTCACACTGGGCGGCTCACGCCCGCTCCCCGAACTCTTCAAAGCGGCGGGCCAGCCCTTCGATTTCGGACCCGCAAGAGTGGCGGAGATCGTCGGGGCGGTGGAGACCGAGCTGGCGAAGATCGAGGAGTGATGGCTTTTGGAGGTCGCACCGGCTTCCGGCCGGTGCTGACGCGGCTCGTCGGTCTCACAGCACTGAAGTCCCGTCCAAAGCGACGGGCCTTCAGTGGCACGACAACAACGCCGTGCCACTGATGTCGGCGGGGACGCCGCCATCAGTGCTTCACTCGACTGCCCACTGCCCAAGCCCCACTGCCCCTCAATACTGCTTCCGCATCCGCGCCGGCGGGATATCCAGCTGCGCACGGTATTTCGCCACCGTCCGCCGCGCGATCTCCACGCCTTTCTCTTTCAGCGCGTCGGCGATCGCGTCGTCGCTCAGCGGGCTGGCCTTGTCCTCGGCGTCCACCACCTCGCGCATGGCGGCCTTGATCGATTCCCACGACACATCCTCGCCGCTGTCGTTCTGCGTCCCGCCCGTGAAAAACTGGCGCAGCGGGAACACGCCGCGGGGCGTCTGCACATACTTGCCCGCCACCGCGCGCGACACCGTCGCCACGTGAACGCTCAGCTGGTCGGCCACCTGCGTCATCGGCAGCGGCCGCACCGCCTGCGGCCCCTGGTCAAAGAAGTCCCGCTGTGCCGCCACCACCACGTTCAGCACGCGCTGCAGCGTCTGTCGGCGCTGGTTCAGCGCATCGATGAGCCACTGCGCGTTGCCCAGGTTGGTGCGGACAAACTCGCGATCGGGCTTGGGCACGCCCTTGTCGCCGGCCATCTTCACGTAGTCCTGGTTGATGCGCAGGTTGGGCAGTCTGCCGTCGGCGAGGTACGAGATGTAGACGTCCTTGTCGTCGTCGTATTCGACGAACGCGTCGGGCACGATCGCCGCCTGGGTTTCGTTGATGAGCTGGCGGCCCGGGTGGATCGTCAGCCGGCGCATCAGTTCAACGCTGTGCTTGATCTCCGCCGGCGTCAGCCCGGTCTTCTGGGCGATCCGCGGCACGCGGTTGTGTACCAGATCATCCAGGTGCTGATCGATCAGCATCCGCACCCGTTCCCACTCGGCCACCTTGGCCTCATCGCGCTCACCCTCGGTGATGGAATCAATCTGCAAAAGCAGGCACTCGCGCGTATCCCGCGCCCCTACCCCCGGCGGCTCAAGAAACACCTGCACCGCCAGCAGCGCCCGTTCCATCGTCTCAGGTCCGATCGCCGCGCCGTGGGCACCGGTCAGCCCCGGCGTCTGATCAACGATCTGCGCCAGCGGGGTCCGGATGTACCCGTCATCGTCGATGTGCGTCACCAGCACCCGGCCCGGATCGCGCAGCTCTTCATCGACATCCGCGAAGGCCCACTGCTCGAGGAGCTGCTGCGTGAGGCTTTCGCCGCGGGCCTCGGTGTTGGCCATGGCGTCCATCTTCGCGTCGCGGTCGCCAGCGGAGGCCGACACGCGCGAGGACAGGCCTCGGTCGCGCTCAGGCAGTTCTTCGGCTCGGGTCCGGGCGGATTCGTACTGGTTGTCGAAGGCCTCGGGGTTCTCTTGCTCGAGGGTGTCGAGGCGTTCGAAGTCTTCTGGCCCGCCGTCTTCTTTGACGTCGAGCTCGCGCTCGCCCTCGGAGGCTTCACGTTCGGCGTCCTCGCGTTCCTGCGCCAGGCCCTGCTCGTCGCCCCCCCCGGCGGGCTCGAAGGTCTCAAGGGTGACGTTGGATTCGAGTTCCTGCTCGATGCGCTCTTCCAGTTGAGGCAGCGCCATCTGCAGAATCTCCATCGACTGGATCATCCGCGGCGCCAGCTTCATCTGCTGGCCGAGCTTCATGTGCTGAGACGTGTCGAATCGCATGTGCCAGCATGATACGACCGGCCCCACCGGGCACGGACGCGGAGATGTGCGGGTTCGGGGTCAGGCACCAGACGTGTGCTTGACTTTGGACGCCGGGCCATCGCTCGCTCTGGAGCGATGAGCCGGATCGAACCACAGCAACGCACCGAAATCGGTGTTGGTCGAATCACGCCAACTCGCAGCGACATACGAACAAACGAGCCCGGAGCGTCAGCGACGGGTCTTGGAGAAATCCTGAGCGCAGAGCAGGTCGGCCCACTCGCTCACGCTCGGGGTTCATGCGTTTAGATCGATCACCGAGGCTGCCGCGGAGGCGGAAGCGCGCGCTCGGGCAGCGGCTCCTGAGCCGGCATCGGCCGGCTCAACGGTTCCGGCTGCTCCGGCGGCTGAGCCTGCAGCTCCGGGCCCGCAGGCTGCCCGCGGGTCGGCGCCGTCACCGGCACCACCGGCGGAACAATCCCCGCCTTGTACGACTCGTCCGCCGGCTTCGCGGACGCGGTGCCCGCCTCGTAGGGATTCCCCGCCATCTCCGCCCGAGGCATCTCCGGCGCCGAGCGCAGCGTCATCTCCAACCGGCGCGCCGTCGAAGGTGGCACCGGCACGCGGTTGTCGCGCGTCCCGAACAGCCGCGGCGCGGGGCGGATCTCCCACACCATCTCATCGGGCTTGAACTCGTTGGGCCCGGTGCCCTTCTTGAACCCGACGTTGAGCGACTTCCCGACCGGGATATCGACGCTCCACAGGCTCTCGCCGGTGCGCGTGTCGAACAGCGTCACCGTCTTGGGCTGCCACGACGTGCTGTTGTAGGTGTAGTTGTCATACGACCCGAGCCATCCGCCTTCGGTCCCGTTGTTGGTGCAGGCGGGCACAGTGAAGGCCCCGATCATCAGGGCGGCGGCGGTGATGGTGCGAGAGTGCTTCATGGGGGGGAGCGGGGGGAAGGGCGGGAGTCGGGAGTGGGGAGTCGGGAGTGAGGAGTCGGACTAGCGGGCGGAGTCAAAGATAGCCCATCGGCACAAAGCCGCAGGGCAGCCTTCAAACGGCACACAGCCGCCGCCGGTTCGCTCAACCCCCATCATCGTCCGAAAATCAGGGTCAACTCAAGCGATCCGACCCACGCAGGCTTCGATTCCAAAACGCCACGCGGTCTGCCAACGCGGCTCCACATACCCTACACCCCAAACCCTAGACCCCGCGCGGCCCAATCCAAGATGCTCCAACCCCCACCCCCACCCCCCGCACCGAACCCCGAACCCCGAAACCCGGCCCCTGCGCCCACCCCACCCCCACCCCCCTTCCGCATCGGCCACGGCTACGACCTCCACCGCCTCGCCCCTGTCCGAGGCGAGCCGCCAAAGGGCAACTCCGGGGGCATCCCCTGGGGCGACGGTCTGGGCCGCCCCTTCATCCTCGGCGGCGTCCGCTTCGACCACCCCACCGGCCCCGTCGGACACTCCGATGGCGACGCTCTCCTCCACGCCGTTACCGACGCCCTCCTCGGCGCCATCGCCCAGCCCGACATCGGCCAACTCTTCCCCGACACCGACCCACGCCACGACAACGAGGACTCATCGGTCTATGTCCTCGAAGCGGCCCGGCGCGTCAAGGAAGCCGGCTACCGAATCCTCAACCTCGACTGCACCGTGATCCTCGAGCGCCCCAAGTTAGGTCCGATGAAAGACCAAGTCCGCGCCAACATCGCGCGCCTGCTGGACCTCGACGTGAGCCAGGTGAACGTGAAGGGGAAGACACACGAGCGTGTGGACGCCGTGGGGGAGGGACGGGCGGTGGAGGTTCATGTGGTGGTGGTCTTGATGGCGCAGTGAGTGCGGGCGGTGCCGCACTCGGGGCACAGGCCAGTGCTCACGGACAGGTCATATCCGCACGTCTCGCACAAGCCGCGCCGGCGGCGCGAAGCTCGCCGCAGCGCGCCGGGGAGGTTGAGGAGCGCAAACCACGCGAACCCCCAGCACAAGGTGTTTGCGATGAACCCAGGCCACAGAGGCAAAATCGGAACTCCGCGGAACGACTGCCCCGGCCAAACTTGATTCAATCCTTGCGGGTCTCGAATGGAGATCGCACCATGGAGCGCCGCGAACTCCTCCTGCCACTTGAAGAAGCTGAGAAATGGAAGTCCAATGGCCTCTTCGATCCAATCCGATCGAACGAGCAAGCCAAGTCCCTCAGGCCTCCAAGTTGTGTCGCGGGTCATGGGTGCCGGCGCGTGCAAGCGCTCCATTCGGGATCGCATCTCCGGATCAAAGTCGTACGCAGCAGGCCCGTAAGACCGAACGACGCGACGCTCACGCCCCACGCCGACCGATCGGTACACCTCAACTCTCAATGCCCCACGGACCTCAAGGTCCGCGAATCCGGCTTCTCGCATTCCAGAGACAATCACCTCCGAGAGCACCACCGCGACGAGCGCGCTGGTCACCACGCCAAGGCCCGCGTACCGGGCAAGCCGAGCGAGGTGCTTCCGAGACGGAATCCAGCGTCCCATGTCGTTCTCCCCCAGAAGTTCCGGGCGAACGGCTCACGCCGCCTTGCGCTTGCCGCGGCCCGGCTGATCGCCCTTGGCGATCGACGTCACCATGAGCAAGTCGATCATCTCGATGTGCTCGCTATCAGGGAAGGTCACGATGATCGTGCGACCGCCGCCGGTGACGGCGAGGAACTCGGGGTGCTCGACTCTGAACGACCGCCCGTCCGCGAGGTAGAGCGTGAAAGGGCGGAACGGCCGAGCCTGATGGTGCGAGCGGAGTCCTTCGATGGTCATGCCGGATCATAGGATCGACTCAGGCACAGCATCACGTCAAGACGGGGATCAGTCGAGCGCCGGCGCAGGCCCCGAGCTCGCGCTCGGAGCTCGGATGGCCGATCAGCGTCGACTCGGGCCTACCATCCCCTTCACCCTGAAAGGACCCCCCCCATGCCCCGCGCCGAAGCCTCCCACATCCTCGTCAAAACCGAGCAGCAGATCAAAGAAATCAAGGCCGACATCGAAGCCGGCAAGGCCACCTTCGCCGACATGGCCAAGAAGCACTCCTCCTGCCCCTCCGGCAAGGCCGGCGGCAGCCTCGGCCTGTTCAGCAAGGGCGACATGGTCCCCGAGTTCGACAAGGTCGTCTTCTCCGATATCGAACTCGGCAAGGTCTCCGACCCCGTCAAAACCCAGTTCGGGTGGCACATCCTCACCGTCTCAAAGCGCATGGCGTGAACGGTTAGAGCGACCAGACAGGCACTCACCGCGGAGACGCGGAGATCGCGGAGGGCTGATTTGGATGAACCTTCCTCGCTCGGCGCTCTCCGCGCTTCCGTGGTGAACGAAGTCTCGGTACGCCGCGAGATCGACCTCGGTCCCTTCACCGTCCTCATCGACGCACCCCACGACGCCGACGCGCTCACGCGCCAAGGCGTCGAACGCGCCGACCCCAGCCCCGGCTACTGGGCCCACCTCTGGCCCTCGGCCATCGAACTGGCCCGCTACCTCGCAGCTTCAAACCTCATCGCCCCCGGCGTCCGCTTCCTCGAAATCGGCTGCGGCCTGGGTCTCTGCGGCATCGTCGGCGCCAAACGCGGCGCCGTCGTCACGATGACGGACTTCAACCCCGACGCCGTCGCAGCCGCACGCCGCAACGCCGAACTCAACAACCTCGCCACCCCCAACGAACCCGGAGCGCCAGCGAGGGCCGGGCAACGAACGCCCGATTCCAGCCTCGGCACACTGGCGTGCGAGCCGTTCGACTGGAACACTCCGCCGCCACCCCGCTGGGCAGGCGCATTCGATCTGCTCATCGCCTCCGATGTGCTCTACGAACCCGGCAGCGCCGCACGCATCGCGAGGCTCATTCTGGACCTGGGCTGCACGGCGCTCATCGCCGATCCGGCGCGCCCGCAGTCGGGCGACGTCGAATCCCGCTTCGCCGAGCTGGGCCTCCGAGCCTGGGCCACCCCAGCCCGCAACGGCCGCATCATGCTGCTGACACCGGCGTGATCCTGAAGCGTTTTCAACGCGGAGAACGCGGAGATTGTGGAAGAAGACAGGAGAGACACGGGGTGGGGGATTGAGCCTGGGCTTGGGGCTTGAGGCTTGGGGCTTGAGGCTTGGGGCTTGGGGCTTGGGGCTTGGGGCTTGGAGCTTCCATTGCTGGTGTAGAGTGCTTTGACCACTCGACCACTCGACCACTCGACCACTTGACCACTTCCCCTGAAGCCCCTCCCTGACGGTCGGGTTTCCGTTCAACCCACCACTGCGTGCCTTCGTGCCTCCGTGCCTGCGTGCCTTCTTCTTCCCCCCATGCCCCACCCCACCGCCATCCACCGGCACGTTGACGAAGCACGAGTCGGCGGGACCCGGGTGCTCGCACGGCTCACCTCGGGCTGGGCCGTCATGGGTGAGTCGCAGTTGCTCCCCGGCTACGGCCTGCTGCTGCCCGATCCGGTGGTCCCGTCGCTGAACGATCTGGCGCCCACCGACCGCGCCGCGTATCTCAATGACATGGCGCTGCTCGGCGACGCCGTGACCGAAGTCTGCACCGCGCCGAACTCGTCGTGCCCCCCGCGTCAGGGCTTCCGCCGAATCAACTACGAAATCCTCGGCAACCTGGAGCCCGCGCTCCACGCCCACGTCATCCCCCGCTTCGAGAACGAGCCCGAGGCCTACCGCACCAAAGCGGTGTGGATGTACCCGCCGGAGATGTGGAACGCGCCCGAGCATCGCTACGACGCCAAGAACCCAGCCCACGCCGCCTTGCGCGAGCGACTCGCGCACGCCATCGAGAAGCTCCGACAGCAACCGTTGCACCAAAGTCGGACTGCCGAGGCTGACTTCAGTGGCACGGCCGCCGCCACGGGCTCGCTCTTCGAGCGCGCCTGTGCCTTCGCCGCCCGCGCCCACGCCGGCCACTTCCGCAAGGACAACATCACCCCCTATGTCACCCACCCCTACCGCGTCGCCCTGCTCGTCCGCGACCGCTTCGGCGTCTTCGACCCCGTCGCGCTCGCCGCCGCAGTCCTGCACGACACCCTCGAAGACACCCGGACCGACCACGACGATCTCTCCGAGCGCTTCGGCACCGAAGTCGCCGACATCGTCGCCGCGCTCTCGAAAGACAAGCGTCTGCCCGAACCGATCCGCGAACGCGCCTACGACACCCAGCTCGCGGCGTCTGACTGGAGGGCCCGGCTCATCAAGCTCTGCGACGTCCTCGACAACGCCGACGACACCTGCCGAGCGGCACCCCACGTCCGCCCCTCACCCGACACGGTGCGTGAGCGCTTCCGCCGCGCCGTCGAGATCGCTCGCCCCCTCGCGGGCAAGCACGCGGCACTGGGTCGAGCGATCGAAGCCGTCGAGGCACGCACGCGCGCGACGGTCTGAGCTCACACTCCTCCGTCGGCGACTTGAACCCCACGCATCGGGCATTCGCGAGCCGGCCCTCGCTTGCGCTTCGGGTTCGTTCCACACGCTCGCCGACGAACCCGAAGCGCAAGCGAG
>JBJXFG010000011.1:0-63711 GCA_046154665.1 Phycisphaerales bacterium
CGTTCGCCTTGAATAACCGATTTGTGCCGAGTTGTTTACCAGCTAGCTTTACGCATGCCGGGAATCTTGCCTTCAAGCGCGAGCTTGCGGAGCATGATGCGGCTGATGCGGAACTTGCGGTACACGCCGCGGACGCGGCCGGTGAGTTCGCAGCGGCGCACGATGCGGGAGCTGAACTTCGGGGTGCGCTTGGCGCGGGCGGTTTGTGCCTTGGTGGCCATGAGTGTTTCTCGGGAGTCGGGAGTCGGAGGTCGGGAGTCGGGGGGAGGCGAAGGCAGACACAGGTGGAACGCCTGTTCCACCGTCAAATCTGTTTACGACTTCTTGCGGCGTTCCTCGGGCTTTTTGAAGGGGAAGCCGAGCTTTTCGAGCACGTAGCGGGACTTCTTCGGGTCCGAGTTGCGGAAGCACATGTTGATGTTCATGCCGTGGGTGAAGTTCACGTCGGCCATGTTGATCTCGGGGAACACGCCCTGCTCGGACAGGCCCATCGAGAAGTTGCCCTGGCCATCGAAGGCCTTGTCGTTGACGCCGCGGAAGTCTTTCACGCGGGGCAGCGAGAGGTTGATGAGACGGTCGAGGAAGTGCCACATGCGGTCGCGCCGCAGGGTGACCATGTACGCCGTATCGGCACCTTCGCGCACCTTGAAGTTCGACACGCTCTTCTTGGCCTTGAGCAGGATCGGCTTCTGGGCGGCGACCTTGGTCAGCGTCGAGACGATGGTGTCCTTCACCTGAGCGGGGATCTTGTTCCCGTCGAGGTGACGACCCATGTTGACGTTGAGCACGATCTTGTCGAGGCGCGGCTGGGCCATGGGGTTCGGAACGCCGAACTCCTCGGCGAGAGCCTTGCTGACCTCGTTGGCGAACTGCAGGCGCAGCCGTGCGGGCTGGGCCGGCTCGTTCGACTCGGGGGCGTCGGCGTGCTTCTTGCTGCCGCCACCACCGGCACCGGCGGGCTTCTTCTCTTTGGTTGGCGTGTCTTTGGCCATGGATCGGTCTCGGTCAGAGCGGGCAAGCCCGCGGGTGAATCAGTCGGGGTCAGTGGTTCGTCAGCGCCTCAGACAGACGCGGCGGCCTTCTTGCGGGTGGTCTTCTTCACAGCAGCCCCGGCGGCCGCCCCCGCCTTCGCGGGCTTCTTTCCGCCGGTCTTCTTGGCCCGGTCGGTCGAGCGGACCACGCTCAGCTGTCCGCCGCCGCGAACGGCGAGGCGGACCTTCGAGCCGTCGGGCTTGACCTCGAAACGGACGCGGCTGGGCTTGCCGTCGACGCTGGGGCTGACGTTGGAGATGTGGAACGAGCGGTCGACCTCGACCTGCCCGCCCTTGGGGTTGATGCGGGTGGGCTTGACCGTGCGGACGATGCCGCCGATGCCCGGGCCCTTGACGACCACGCGCTGCGACGTGGGATCAACCGAGAGCACGGTGCCGGTCTGGCCGCGGAACTGTCCGGCGGTGATGACGACGTTGTCGCCTTTACGAACGTGAGCGGGCATGGTTACACAACCTCCGAAGCGAGAGAAACGATCTTCATGAAGCCCTTGTCGCGGAGCTCGCGGGCCACGGCACCGAAGATGCGGGTGCCCTTGGGGCTGTCGTCGGCGTTGAGCAGCACCACGGCGCTGCGGTCGAAGCGGACGTACGAGCCGTCCTCGCGACGCGTGGACTTGGCGGTGCGGACAACGACGGCCTTGACCACGTCGCCGGCCTTGACGTCGCCGCCGGGGATGGCCTTCTTCACCGAGCACACGCAGATGTCGCCCACGCCGGCGGTGCGCCGGGTGAACTGTCCGCTGCCGGTGGAGTTGCCCAGCACGCGGATGACATACGCCTGTTTGGCGCCCGAGTTGTCAGCGACGTCGCATCGTGATTCTGCTTGAAGCATGGTTCGGTCTCAGAAAGGCGGGGGCGGGTCGGGGGCGGGGGGAGAGTCGGGAATCGGGAATCGGGAATCGGGAGTGGCAAAGGCTCAGGACGCAATGGGAATCGCTCGGCTCATCTGGTCATCTGGCTATCGAGCTGCCTGGCTATCTGGCTATCTGGCCATTCGCCAACTCATCACACCTCGGCGACGGCCCGCTCGACCACGCGGACGATCGTGAAGAACTTGGTCTTGCTCATGGGGCGGCACGGCGCGATCTCGACGCGGTCGCCGGTGCGGCTCTCGTTGTTCTCGTCGTGTACCTGCAGCACGGTGCGCCGGCGGACGTACTTGCCGTACTTGGGGTGCATCGACAGGTAGCCGACGACGACGCGGCGCGACTTGGAGCGCTTGTCGGACTCGACGACGCCGATCTTGGCGCCCTTGATCTTGGCGGTTTCGGTCTTGTTCATGCCTTCACCTTCTGGGCGGCCCCGTTCGAGGCCAGTCGAGCGGTCCGCTCGGTCAGCAGCCGGGCGATGTCGCGACGCGACTTCTTGAACTGGCTGATGTCTTCGATCTTCTCGGTCGCCGCCTGGCAGCGCAGGTTGTACACCTTCTTCTGGAGGCTCAGCACCTCCAGGGCGATCTCGTCGTCAGTCATCTTGCGGATTTCAACGGCTTTCATGGTCAATCCTGATTCGCGGCGTGCGTCCGATTCGTCTCGCTGTCTGTGTCTTTACCTGATGCCTGGTCCCCGGTCCCTGATGCCTCGCGGCATCACACCGCCACGCGTCTCCGCACGAAGCGGCACCGGATCGGCATCTTCATCGCCACGCGCACCAGCGCCTGCTTGGCGATGTCCTCGGTCACGCCCGCGACCTCGAAGATCATCGTGCCCGGACGCACCCGCGCGGCCCAGTATTCGACGTCGGCCTTGCCGGTGCCCATTCGGGTTTCCAGCGGCTTCTTCGAGATGGGCTTGTCGGGGAACACCCGCATGATGATCTTGCCCTGACGCTTCAGGAAGTGCTGGCTGGCCACGCGCCCGGCTTCGAGCTGGCGCGCCGTCATCCAGCAACCCGCCAGCGCTTGCAGGCCGAAGTCGCCGAAAGCAACGTAGTTGCCCTTGGTGGCCTTTCGGTCGCGCACGCGGCGCATCTCTTTGCGGAACTTGACTCGCTTTGGCATCCGGGGCATGGGTTCGCCTCGTTCTTACTTTGGGCTTGGGGCTTGAGACTTCAGACTTGGGGCTTGCGGACTCGGTCGTTGACGTTGACGGTGGTGGCTGGGGCTCAGCGGCGGCCTCGGGCCCGCGGCTTTGCACCGGCGGCATCCGAAATGCCCTCTTCCTCGGTGACACCCTCGGCGTACATGCCGCGGTAGATCCACACCTTGATCCCGATCGCGCCGTAGCTCGTAAATGCTTCGGCGAAGCCGTACTGCACGTTGGCCTGGAAGGTGCTCAGCGGCATGCTGCCCATGCGGGTGTCCATGCGGCGGGCCAGTTCGGCCCCGCCCAGACGACCGGCCAGCAGGATGCGGACGCCCTTGGCGCCGGCCTGCAGCGCCGCCTCGGCACGCATCTTCACCACGCGGCGGTACGAAGCGCGCTTCTTGAGCTGCTCCGCCACCGCCTCGCCGATGAGCTGCGGGTCGATGTCGGGGTTGCGGATCTCGAGGATCGAGATCGAGACCTTGCGGCCGGTCATGTACTGCAGCTCGCTGGTGAGCTTCTCGACCTCGGCACCCTTGGGCCCGATGACCAGGCCGGGGCGGGCCGTCTTGATGACGACCTTGAGCTCTTCACGCGTGCGCTCGATGTGGATGTCCGACACCGCCGCGAAAGGCGGGGTGCGGTTCAGTCGCTTGTCCACGAATCGGCGGATCTTGTAGTCCTCGACCAGGAGCTCGCCGTAGAGCGCCTTGGGCGCGTACCAGCGGCTCTTGTGGGCCTCGGTGATCCCGACGCGGAGACCGAATGGGTGTGTCTTTTGTCCCATGGTTAGGCTCGCTCCTCGACGCCGATGGTGATGTGGCAGGTGCGTTTGATGATGGGGTGGGCGCGACCGCGGTCCTTGGGCTGGAAGCGCTTGATGCGGACCGAATCGTCGACGCGGCCGTCGGTGATGTACAGGCGATCGATCGCGGCGTCGGCGGACTCGGCCTGGGCGATGGCGCTGTTGAGCGCCTTCCAGACGAACACCGAAGCGCGGCGCGGGCTGAACTGCAGCAGCGCCTGGGCCTCGTCGACGCGCTTGCCGCGGACCAAATCGACCACGAGCCGTGCCTTGCGGGGCGTCGAGCGGACGAAGCGGCTGGTGCTGGTGAACCGCACCAGGTCACGCGGCTCAACGCCCAGGGCACCGGCCAGCGCGGCGACCTCTTGAGGCTTCGCGCGGGGGTGGTTCCGACCGCTCATCCAGTTGGTCACCTTCTTGAGCGCCAGCTCGTCTTGCTTGCGGCGCGACGAAGGCTTGGGCAACGCCGCGGCGAGAGCCTCGGCGTCCACGTTGGCGGCCTTGGCGGCCTTCTTCAGTCTGTCGGGGAGGATGATCACGGGGTCGGCTCCTGTCGGCGGCTTGAGATCGCCGGAGGGAGAATGAGTTACGGCGGGGGAGACGAGAGACGCGGGACGGGACGATGAGGCTGCTTCTTGAGAGTCGGCTCGGAGCGCCGACCTACCTCTTAGGACTTCGAGTCGGCGATGCCTTCCTTCTTGTTCGTGTGGCCCTTGAACGTGCGCGAGTTGGAGAACTCGCCGAGCTTGTGCCCGACCATGTCCTCGGTGACATGGACGTCGATGAAGCCCTTGCCGTTGTGTACCTTGAACGTGTGCCCGATGAACTCGGGGACGATGGTGCAGGCGCGGCGCCAGGTCTTCATGGGCTCGCGCTTGTTCTGCTGGTTGAGCTTCTCAACCCGCATGTACAGACGCTCGTCGACGTAGGGGCCTTTTTTCAGCGAACGAGTCATGGGAGGGTCCTAAGAACGGGAGTCGGGGGGGCGAATGTCGGGAGTCGGAGTTCGGGAGTCGGGATACTCGATGCCTGGATGCCTAGTGGCCTCGATGCCTTCTCAATCAATGCAGCTGCCCGAACCGCTTGCTATACCGGCGGCGGATGATCAGCTTCGAGGAGAACTTCTTCTTGTTGCGCGTCGGGCCGCCCTTCGCAGGAACGCCCGTGCGGCTCACCGGCGGACGGTTGCCCTTGCTGCGGCCCGAACCACCACCCATCGGGTGGAGGCCGTGGTGCATCGCCATGCCGCGCGTCTTGGGGCGACGACCCTTGTGACGGGTCTTGCCGGCCTTGCCGAGCATCACCTGGTTCTGGTCGGCGTTGCCGACCTGACCGATGGTCGCCCGGCAGTCGATCGACACGCGGCGGATTTCGCCCGAGGGCAGCACCAGCGTGGCGAAGTGGTCTTCCTTGTTGCTCAGCTTGGCGTACATGCCCGCCGAGCGGCAGAACTGCGCACCCTTGCCGGGGGCCAGCTCGACGCAGTGGACGTCGAGGCCGGTGGGGATGTCGCGCAGCCGCATGCAGTTGCCGACGATCGGGTCGATCGCGGCATCATCGGAAGCGAGGATGGTCGCGCCGTCCTTGAGGCCGGCGGGGGCGACGATGTAGCGCTTCACGCCGTCGGCGTACTCAATCAGCGCGATGAAGGCGGTGCGGTTGGGGTCGTACTCGACGCCCACGACCTTGCCAACGATCCCGTTGCGATCGTTGCGCTTGAAGTCGATCTTGCGGTAGAGCTTCTTGTTGCCGCCGCCGCGGCCGCGGACGGTGATGACGCCGCTGTTGTTGCGACCGGAGTTCTTCTGCAGCGGAACGGTCAGCGACTTCTCGGGGCGCGACTTGGTGACCTCGGCAAACGAGTTCACCGAGGCGTTGCGGCGCCCTGCGGAGGTCGGTCTGTACATGCGGATGGGCATGGGTCTGTCCTGGTGAGGCTTGAGTCTGGTGGCTTATCGCCTGAGTCTGGTGCCTTGAACTGGTGCCTGGTCTCTGGTGCGTTTAGAACAACTCGAGCGTGTCATCGGTGTGAACACGCACGATCGCCTTCTTCGACACCTTGCCGGCGACGAATCCGTACTTCATCACTTTGTCGCGCGACTGGTTCACCACCGTGCTCACGCCCACGACCCGGACCTTGTACATCTGCTGCACGGCGGCCTTGATCTCGGTCTTGGTGGCGCGGGGATCAACCAGGAAGGTGAAACGCTTCTGCTCGGTCGAGGCCCAGGTGCTCTTCTCGCTCAGCAGCGGGCGCTTCAGCACCTCGTGAGCGGGCATCATGTGCCGGCGCGAACTGATGGGCTTGGCCACCGTGAAGGTCGCGGCAGCCGGGGCCGATTTGGTCTTGGCGGTCGCCATGATTACTTCGTCTCCTTCTTGTCGGCCTTGGCGGACTTGCCGGTCTTGCTGGAGGGACCGCTGATCCACGCCTCAAGATCAGCCTTGGTGATGACCATGTAGCGGTTGTTGAGCATGTCCCAGCAGGTCAGCTGCGCGCTGTTGCACACGTTGACGTGCTCGAGATTCCGGGCCGCCTTGCGGGCACCGTCGTTCTCGGCGTTGATCGCGATGAGGCAGGTGCGGTCGATGCCCAGGGCGCCGAGCATTTCCTTAAAGGCGCTCGTCTTGGGCGTGCTGAAGGCCAGCGAATCGATGACCTTGACCTCGTTGTCGATCAGCTTGGCCAGCAGCGCGTTGCGGTTGGCCTTGCGACGCATCTTGATGGGCATGTCGAGGCGATAATCGACGCGCTCTTTCAGCTTCGCGAAGGCGCGGCCGCCGCCCTTCCGCAGGTTGGTGCGGACGGTGCCGGCGCGGGCGTTGCCGGTGTGCTTCTGCTTGTAGAGCTTGCGGGTCGAGCCTTCGACGCGGCCGCGGTTCTTGGTGCGGGCCGAGCCCTGGCGCTGGTTGGCGTGGTAACGGACGTAGGCCTGCTTGAGCAGCGCGGGGATGACCTCGCCGCCCAGGGCCATCTCGTCGACCTTGATGGTGCCGACCTGCTTGCCCTGCATGTTAAGGACGGGGACTTCCATGGGGAATCTCACTCGTCGTTCGCCTATCCACTGCGGAGTCCCCGCAACACGCGGGAAAGAAACCATCCGGAGGGGAGCGCCTCGCCCGGCGGCCGCGTGCGAAAAATCGCGTGGTGCGGGTCCGGGTCTGACTCGGCGAAAAGCCGCTTTGATGTGCCGGGGGGTATCTGGACTGGGGTATCAGGGGCAAAGCCCCGCGTGACCCTTCCGGCAGGCGGGATCGATCTTGCGAACGAGCCGCCGGGGATACTCAATCTGTCGAAACTCAGTCTTGGTTCTTCGAACCGCCGGTTCGGAGAACCGACGTACCAATCAGTTGCTTACTTCTTGTTAGCCTCGGCCTGCTTGCGGGCCTTGGGGCGATACAGGCGGACCGGGGTGCGGATTTCGACCGTGCCCGTCGCCGGGCCGGGGACCGAGCCCTTGACCAGGATCAGGCCCTGGCTCGCGTCGATGCGGACCAGATCGAGGGCTCGCTGCGTGCTCCGCTCGTTGCCCATCTGGCCGGCCATGCGGATGCCGCGCTTCAGGGCACCGGTACCGCGGTTGGAGGCGTGCGAGCCGATCGAGCCGGGCGAGCGGTGCTTGCGTTCGGTGCCGTGGCTGGCGGGCATGCCCTTGAAGTTGTGACGCTTCATCGTGCCGGCGAAGCCCTTGCCCTTGCTGGTGCCGATGACATCGACGAACTTCAGGCCTTCGAGGGCCGCCACGGTGAGCTCCTGGCCGACCGTGTAGTCGCCGAGCTGCTTGGCATCGACGCGGAACTCGAGGTGCGTGCGCTTCGGGCCGGTCTGGGCCTTGGCGTCGTGGCCGATCATGGCCATCGTCGAGTTGCGGGCCTTCATGTCGTCAAAGCCGATCTGCACCGCGGTGTACCCGTCGGCCTCCATCGTCCGCAGCTGCGTGACAACGCAGGGGCCGCACTGGATGACGGTCACGGGCACGGAGACACCGGCGTCATCAAAGACGCGGGTCATGCCGAGTTTTTTGCCGAGGAGGGAGAGGCCCATGGTGATTCGCTTTCAGTGGCTCGTGCTTCTTGGGGGTGCCACCGGGGTGACGACCGGCGGCGAGCAGAGGAGCCGAAATGTCTGTTGCTTGCGGGAAAACAGTGCGATGCGGAACGAAAACAACGGCTCGCAGAGTCGTTGTGGAGGTGGCGGTTACGCCTTGATTTTGATGAAAACGCCGGCGGGGACGACGAGGCGGTTCAGGGCCTCGACGGTGCGCGCGTTGGGTTCGGTGATATCAATAATTCGCTTGTGCGTCCGGATCTCGAACTGCTCGCGCGACTTCTTATCGATGAACGGCGAACGCAGCACGGTGTAACGCTCGATCCGCGTGGGCAGCGGAACCGGACCGGCCACCTTCGCGCTGGTGCGCTTGGCGTGGTCGACAATCTCCTTCGCGGAGACGTCCAACGCCAGGTGGTCGTAGCTTTCCATTCGGATTCGGATGCGGCCGACGCTCATGCTTCATCCTGAGCCGCTGTGGCTCGAGCAAACGGGGGACTTCGAGACGCGAGGTGCCGCACGCTGCGGCGATCGACGCGGGGAGAATCACACACGCGAGTCAGCCTTCGGCTGATCCGCTGAGTTCGGGGCCCGTCTGATCGTTCGGAAACTCCGAGACGAACAGGGGGTACCACCGAGGTCTGGTTGTGGCCGTGACCGGCTTTCGCAGCGGTTTCACTGCAAGGAACGCGGTCCCACCAACAGCCCATGAACCCCAGTCGCGCGCAGGGGCCGCTCTGGGGGGAGGGAGAGGATAGCGAGAATTCCGCCGGTGTCAAGGTGGGGTGAAGATGGGACCCGTGGCTTGGCGCTTGAGTCTTGAGGCTTGGGGGTTGGAAGGGATAGGCTTCGCGTGTTGTCTTGGGTGAGCACCGGCTTTTTGGTGGGAACCAAGTGCCTGTCGGGTGCCGATAGAGAAGGATGGGCGAGTCGGCGTGCCGTGGTGGTGCGCCGCGATATCGACGGTCGGCCTTCATCCACAAATCATGCACACACCCCTTCATCGCCGCCTCGCCCGCACATTCGCTCGGACTTTGATCGGGTTCGGCACGTTCGCGTCGCTCGCGAGCCTTGCGTCGGCTCAAGAGACCACCCCACCCCCCCCCACCCCAACCTCCCCCACCTCCACCACGACCATCCCAACCACCACCGTCGTCGAACTCGCCGACACACCCCTCGACGTCCCGGGGCTCAATCTCACCGTCCGCATGCCCGTCGGTGCCGTCGCCGAGACTTCGGGCGTCGGAACCGACAGCCGGCTCACCGTTCGATCTTCCGAAGACCCCAAGAAGGTCGGGTGGTTGCTCCAGGTGTTCGGCTCGGCGTCGCGGAACGCGTCGCTCACCGCCAAAGAGGTGCTCGACAGCATCGTCGAGCAGCGCCAGTCGGCCCAGACCGCCGTCAACCCCGCCACGCGAAGGCGCATGGCCGTTCGCCCCTTCGACCGCGACGACAAACTCATCATCAACGGCAAGCCCGCGTCGCGCGTCTACCTCGACGTCCCCGAAGCCAACAACCTGCCCAGCGCCGGCTACACGGTATTCATGCCCACGCCGGGGCAGTTTGTGATCTTCCAGTTCGATTGCCCCACCGGCAACTTCGCCGAGGCGAGGCCGGTGATCGAGACCGCGATCGCCACGACGACCTTCCGCAACCTCGAAGTCGAAAACACCCTGCGCCGGCACGGGCTCGAAGAGGGCCGACTGTTCCTGGCCTCGCTCACACGCGAGCAGATCGAAGCGGCCCTTCCCAGCGAGCCCGTTCTCTTCCGCGTCTTCCGCCCCGGCGTCGGCCCCGGCGGCGAGGACCTCGAAGTCGGCTACCAGAAAGTCACACTCCGCAAGGGCCAAATGGGCGAGGTCGGCGGCGCCGACAAAACCAAGTGGACCCGCGACGACCGCGAGTTCGGCCTGCTCGTCAAGATCGAAGCAAGGGGACTCGTGTTCGCGCCGGGTGCTGTAGAAGGTGCCGCGGCGGGCACGGATCAACCGCCGCCTCAAGCGGTTGTGGATTCGGTCACGGTGTTCTGGCAATCCGACGACCGCTCGTTCGAGAACGGCAGCGTGGTCAACGTGGTGAAGAAAGACGACAAGTCCGAGACGTTCGTTCAGACGATCGTCCGCCGCGGCGAGCGCATGACCGTGCAGACCACCGGCCCGGGCCAGGAGCCCCGGACGAAGGACTACGACAAACTGCCCGATGGGTACATCTCGCGGGTGGACCTGACGCTGCTGCCGCGGCTGGTGGCGCAGCGCCCGCCCACGCCCGAGAGCGAGTTGCTCTCGGAGATGCTCTTCAACTTCTACACTTTCGAGTTTTCATCAGGAAAGATGGCCCTGCGGCGCGACGAGTTCCGGCGCTTAGAGCCGTCCACCGGCGGCAAAGAACCGCCCGGCTGGGACTGGCTGAGCATGCCCTACGAAGCACAAAAAGACCGGCGCGTGACCGCAAAGCTCGACCACACCGGCGCGATGATCACCCGCGAAGCCGACGGCGTGCGCACCGAACCCGCCGACGGACCCACACTCATGCGTCTGTGGCAAGACCGCAAGCTGCCGATCGAGTGATGCGCGCTGTTTCGTCGCGCGCGGCATTCGTGCCCGCGAAGCGGGCAAGCGATCGTTGCCAGCGGCGCAGCCGCTGGTGAGCGTCGCACCGGAAGGAAGCGACCGTGAAACGGTCGCGCGATGCTCGACAAGCACAGGCAACTCACGCCCGCCCGTTCCACGGGCGGAATCGTCTCAAGTCCACATCCCCCGCGGCTGCGCCGCTGGCAACCATCACAAGCCCGCTTCGCGGGCCAACCGATGGATGCAGAGATGGTCCAACGACCCCGACGCTCACGCCGTCACGGTCTGCGCCGCGCGCCGGAACATCGCCAGCGCGTACACCGCCGCTTCGAGTTCGGTGCTGCCCACGATACCGCCGAGCGCCCGGCCCGAGGCATCGCGCCATTCGGCGCGGTAGCAGTCGAACAGGTCCACCTTGCGCAGGCTCAGGTCGGCGTTGGCGGCGCTGAACTCGCGCAGCACCCGACCGAGCCCGGGATAGCAACGCCCGCCGTGGTACTCGCACCCGGACGTGTCCAGAGCGCTCCAACCGGTGCCGAAGAGCTGATCGATCGCGAAGTCGAGTCCCATGGCGTCGGCCTTTCAGTTGCGGCGTGCAACACATCGTGCCACACGCGGGATCGTCGAGTTCTCCCGGAAACAGGGCGGACGAGATTGTAGGTCCGACCCGTCGGGAACGGAATGGGCATCGGCGCGAACCGAGCACGCAAATCAAGGATGAGATCGTCCGAGTTCTCGGACCGTCTCCCCCCGGGTGCCGAACATTCGGCCTATGTTTGGGGGTGAACCCGAGGCCCGCTCAACCCGCTTGCGATCAGCCCGGCGATGAGGCCGAGTTCGCCCATCGCACCACCCACGGCTTTGTGCGCGGGCGCGGGGCCCAACTCAACCCGCCCAACCGGTTCGAGCCCATCTCGCTGCACGTGCTGGGCGAGCATCTTGACGAGATCGCCGTCGAGCATCCGGGCTCCGCCGAGGGGGGTGTCAGCGTGCGGACGCGGGTGTTCCGCGACCACGCCAAGACGGTCATCAACCCGGTGGACTCACCGGACCTGCACATGAAGTGGACGCTCAACCCCTACCGCGGGTGCGAGCACGGGTGCGTCTATTGCTACGCGCGCCCAACGCACGAGACCTTCGGCCTCTCCTGCGGCCTGGACTTCGAGACGCAAATCTTTGCGAAAGAGGACGCACCCGCGCTCTTGTTGAAGGAACTCGCCCATCCGAAATGGACCGGCGAGCCCATCATGCTCAGCGGCATCACCGACCCGTACCAACCCGTCGAACGAGCCCTGCGCATCACCCGGCGCTGCCTCGAAGTCATGGCGGCGTGCGGGCAACCCGTCACCATCGTCACCAAGAACGCGATGGTCACGCGCGACATCGACGTGATCGCTGCTTTGGCGAAGGTGGGCGCGGCAAACGTGGCGCTCAGCATCACCACGCTCGACAACCGACTGGCGAGCACGATGGAGCCGCGGGCCAGCGCGCCGGGCGAACGTCTCAGGGCGATCCGAACTCTCGCCGACGCGGGCATCCCCGTCACGGTGATGGTCGCGCCGGTGATCCCGGCGCTGAACGACCACGAAATCCTGACGATCCTGAAGGCGGCCCAGGAGCACGGGGCCACTGGGGCGGGGTACGTCCTGCTGCGCTTGCCGTACCAGATCAAGGAGCTCTACTTGGATTGGCTGGCACGTGAGTTCCCCGATCGCGCGGCGAAGGCCGAGAGTCAGCTCCGCGAGGCGCGTCGCGGCGAGCTGTACCAATCCGGGTGGAAAGAACGCCAGCGCGGCGTGGGGGCGCGGGCCGAGCAGATCAAGACCATGTTCGAGATGTTCAAGCGCTCGCTGGGTATGAACGAGCGTGGGATCGGCGCGAGTTCGGGGGCGTTCCGGAGGCCGTTTCTGCCCGATCCTTCGGGGCAGATGGGGCTGTTCGGGTGAAGCCACCCCTCGCATCCATTCGGTCGCGGTGATTCGACCCGGGCCTTCGCTGCGGCGAAGGCCCGGCGTCCAAAGGCACGAACATCAGGATGTGCCCGGGCCCTTCTCCCACGCCGATTTCAGCATCACCGCCGAACCACACTCCGGGCAGACCGGGGCGGTCAGTCCCGATGTGTCGTAGCCGCACACGGCACAGCGCGGGTCGTGCATCGTGACCCGGAACGTCAGTCCGCAGTTGATGCACGGGCTCTCCGGGAGCGCGATGGTCTGTCGTTTGGCGCAGCGCGGGCAGGTGATGAGCACAGACCGGAAGGGCTCGGCACGGGCGGCCCAGCGGCGCGTCGAGCCCAGACGCCACGCCACCACCAGACCAATCGTCGCGCACGCGGCGATGAGGCTGAGTGCCGCCAGAATGCGAAAGGCGACGTCGTCTCCCGGGTACTGGCGAGAGTTCCACGGCTCCAAGAAAGCCGCGAGGTACGCCGCGCCGACCGCACAGACGATCGCCGTCCAGCGCAGGAACGCCGCCCACCGGGGCAGCACGGCGATCAGCGCGACGTTGACGTATGCCACCGAGCCCGCCGTCGCCCACACCAGCGGGATCAGGCTGGGCAGGAACGACCCGTTGCCCAGGAGCATCGACGCATGGTCAACACACAGCAACACCACCGCGAGCACCCCGAGCCATCGCCAGTGGCGTCGGTCGAGCCCGTGATTCACCACCGCGGCGATCACGCACGGCACGCCCCAGATCATGGTGAGGATCAACTCATCAAACCGCGCCATCGCCGGACCCCAAAGGGCCCAGAGCAAGCACAGCAGCAGCACGCCCAGCGCCGGCACTCCAACCCGCGCGGACCACCGCATCAGCGGAACCGACGCAAAGGACATCAGCACCACCGCCGACCCGGCAACGAACACCAACGAAAGCACCGTCCCGAAAAACCGGTACTGCGTCTGATTGCCCCACAGCCCCAGCGCGTCGCCCCAGATTGCGAGCACCGAGCACGCAAACGCGGCGATCACCACCACCGTGCCCGCCACACCCGCAACGCGTTTGGCGCGGTCGTCAAGCCAGCCGGAAACCAGGGCCATGAACCCGGCACCGACCGCCGCCACGAAGCAAGTGGCCAGAACCCGGCCGCCGCCAGAGTACAGCCCCGCCAACAACAGCACCGCACCCACCACGGCACCCGCGCCGAGAACCCAAAGGGTGACCCGCAGAAAAAGCCGCTGATACCCCGCGGGCAATACCGCCGGAGAAGAGGCTGCATCGGCCTTCGGTGCGGGGCCCGTCATCGATCAGCACTCCACGGCACCCAGCGGGTTCCATGCTGCCGCCCTTGAGAGCGGCAGGCTGGAAGCCCGCCCCACCGATCGAGCCTCACACCTCCATCACTTCCTTCGTCTTCGACGTCACCGCTTCGTCGATCGCCGTCTCGTGCTTTTTCAGCAGGTCCTGGATCTTGTCCTTGAGGTCGGCGAGCTGGTCTTCGGAGAGGTGGTTGTTCTTGTCCTTCTCCAGCATGTCGATGTGCTTGTTGGCGTCGCGCCGGACGTTCCGCACGGCGATCTTGCAGTCTTCGCCGGACTTCTTCACCTGGGCGGCCAGCTGCTTGCGCCGATCGCCCGAGAGCGCCGGGACGCTGACGCGGAGCATCTTGCCGTCGACGATCGGGTTCAGGCCCAGGTTCGCCGCTTCGATGGCCTTTTTGATGTCGTGCAGAATGCCCGCGTCGAACGGCTTGATGACCAGCTGCGTGGCCTCGGCGACCGTCACCGCGGCGATGTTCTTGAGGTCGCTCGGCGAGCCGTAGTAATCGACCTTGACGAACTCGACCAGCGCCGGCGAGGCCCGCCCGGTCCGAATCCCCTTGAACTCGTTCTTGAGGTGGTCGAACGACTTGTCCATCGAGGTCTTGGCGTCTTTGAGAATGCTGTCGGCGGTCATGGTCATGGGGGTGCTCCTGGTTCCCTTCGGAATTGGGGGGGCATGATACAGCCGACGATGCCCGAAGTCGGCGTCGGTTGGATGGGGTTTGGGTTGGGGCGGGAGTGGGGAGTCGGGACTGGGGAGTCGGGACTGGGGAGTCTGGACCGGGCGCCGGGAGGCGGGAGTCGCCTCAGGAGACGGCGACACCCTTGTCGATCTTCCCGACGACGACGGGCTGCTCGGCGATGATCTGGTCGGCGATCTCACGCCGATGCACGTCGATCTCGCGCGGGAACTCGAAGGCGATGCGGACGCGATCGCCCTTGATGCTGGCGATGCGAACGACGCCGAGTGGTTTGCGGGGGTCGCCGATGACGACTTCTTCCCCTTCACGCCTGGTGATCACCAGCATGAGGACCTCCTGTCCGAGTTCCGAAACAGATGAAACGGAGAGCCACGCGGCCCGGCTTGCCCGCCGGGGGTCGCGACACCTTGCTTGAGGGATGGTAGCGGAGCGCGGGCGGGGCCCCAAGCGAAAAACGCCGGAATCACGGGGATCGTGGGACAGGTGTGGGAAGAACGCGCCTCCAAGCCGCGTCGTTCGCATTCTGAAAGGGAATGCCGGGCCGCAGCACGCCCAAGCCTCAAGACCCAAGCCTCAAGACCAGCTTCAAGCCTCCGCCCGCACCTCGGTCACCTCGGGCACATACTGCTTCAGGCTCCGCTCGATGCCCATCTTGAGCGTCATTGACGACGACGGGCACCCGATGCACGCCCCGTGAAACCGCACCACCACAACGCCCGCGGGCGAGACCTCGACGAGCTCGACATCGCCCCCGTCACCCTGCACCGCGGGTCGGATGGCGTCGATCACCTTGCGCACGCGATCTTGAAGCGAAGGCCCAGCCGACGCCGGCATGGGGGGCATCACGGCAACAGGACGGGGCGGTGGACCGGCGGGGGGCTTCATTCGCGGAGAAGGATAGCCGACACGACGTGCCCAAAGCGTGAGCGGTGGGTCTTGGCGTGCGGCGGGAGCTTCCACTCACTCAAACCCACTCGCTCACGCCCGGGGCTCGTTGCTTGGAAACCCGTCTAGACTCGCCGCATGAACGAACTCAATCGCGCTCGCCCGCGCCACGCCCTCGCCCTCGCGGCGCTCGTCCTGCTCTCCGGCTGCGGCGGCGGCGGGTCCAAGAGCGACGACGCACCACTCTCGGCGGTGAACGACAAGGCGGCCCACACGGACCGGCGCATCCGCGCCATCGAGCGCACGCAGGAGGCCGTCGCCGCCGGTGAGATCGGTGCCCCGGCGGCCCGCGAGAACCTCAAACGCGTCGCGTGGTCACGCTCGACGTTTTGGAAGGTCCGCGCCTCGGCGATCGACGAGTTGCTGAAAGACGAAGCCAACGCCGCCGACACGCGGAACATGCTCCGCCTCATGCTGCCCACCGAACCGGCGTCGGAGATCGTCGGCAAGATCACCGACCTCGCGGCGTCGGGGAAGTGGACCGAGATGTCCGGCGCGCTGGTGCGGCGCTGGTCCAAGCCCGAGAGCCGCGTCTCCGAGATGGAACGCCCGGAGCGCGCGGCGTTGACGAAGATCTTCCCGGATCGCGCGGTGGAAGACACGGTGTTTGCCGTCTTCGCGGGGCGCGTCGAAGGGCTGCCCGAAGGATCGCTCGACGAGCGGACGCGCCAAGATGCCTGGGCGCTGCTGCGCCGCATCGATACAACCGGCCGCACGCGCGAACTGCTGGCGAGCGGTGACGCGAGCAACGACGAACTGATGGGCGTGCTTCAGCGCGGAGCCCGCGACCTGCGCGTGGTGCCGGAGACCTCGGAAGAACTCGCGTGGCTGCGCCGCCTGGGCGCGCCGGATCGCTCGGCGTTCTGGCAAGAGTGCGCCGCCGCCGCCGCGCGACTGAGCGATGAACAGACCCGCGGCCTGGCCATGCGTCACCTGGGCGTGCTGCGCTGGGCCGCCGCCAACCGGTCCGAGTGGCTGACGATGGACCGCGCGGCGCTGATCGCCGAGATCGAGCGCAGGCTCGAAGGCCGACCGCGCCACTGGCGCATCGGCGAAGGCTCGGGGGGCGGCGCGGGGGGCAGAGGCGAAAGCCTGCACCGGTTCCGCGACGAACTCGCGTGGGGCGACGGCTTGGCCATCCTCGTCGGCGATGACGTGACGCGCGCCGAGGGCGTCGCCGCCGCGCTCTTCGAGCACGCCGAGCGTGACCGAAAGGACAACTCGACCGAGTACGGCGGGAACATCGACGCCGACGGCGAACGCGTCCGCGTCGACCTCTTCCCACCCCGCGCCAGCCAGCGCTACGGCGACCGGCAGTTTGTCCCTTCCGAAGAGATGCTCAAGGCCGGCGACACCGCGCTGTTCCACTTTCACTTCCACTCGACGACGTGGAAAAACGCCGACTACGCCGGCCCCAGCGACGGGGACCACGATTCCGCAGACGCGCTGGGCCGCGCGTGCCTGCTGTTCACGGCGATCGACGACAACACGCTGGGGGTGGACTACTACCAGCGCGGCGGGGCGACGATCGATCTCGGGGCGCTGAAGAAAAAGCGGTAGCCCGCGGTACCACGCCGGTACCCAGGGAGCCGGCGCTCACGCTACTTCACGACGATCTCGAACACGCCGTCCCAACTCGGCACAGGCGGCGCGTCCACATACGCCCGGCACCGTGCCGCGAGCGCGCGGGCCGGACCTTGATCCCCCTCGCGCCGCGCGAGCGACGCGAACGCCGACGCCGCATCGCCGAACCGGCGCTCCCGGTACATCTCCAGCGCCGTCTCGTATTCGCGGCAGCGGCCCTGCGCCGCCGCATCTTCCGCCTGCGCCACGATCTCGAACACACGCTCCGGCGCGGCCCGCCCCGGCACCCGCACCACATCGATCTCGCGCACCACCACGCCGCCGGGCTGCGCTTCAGGCCTGTCACGCAGCACCTCGGCGCACGCAGCGTTACACAGGATCGACGTGCCGAACGCGCGGTTCGCGCCCTCCAGCCGCGCGCCGAGGTTCGGCGTATCGCCCATCACCGTGTAGTTGAACTTGCTCGCCGAACCGATGTTGCCCACCAGCATCTCACCGGTGGCGATGCCGACGCGAAGCCGCAGCGGCGGAACGCCAAGTTCCGCGCAGCGCGGCGCCAGGGCACGCACGGCGTCGAGCATCTTCAGCGCCGCCCGCGCCGCACGCGGCGCGTGATGCTCCACCAGCGGCGGCCCCCAGAACGCCACCACCGCGTCGCCGATGAACTTGTCGACCACGCCCCGCTCCGCCGACACGATGTCCGCCGCCGCGCCGAGATACTCGTTGAGCAGCGCCACGACCTGCTCAGGAGAGAGCTGCTCGCTGATAGCGGTGAAGGCCTCGAGATCGGCGAAGAGCACGGTCTGGACGCGCTGCTCGCCGCCGGGGCGGAGCCGCTGCGGGTCGGCGATCAGATCGGCGACGACGGTGGGATCAACGAAGCGGCCGAACGTGTCCTTGATGAAATCGCGCTGGCGCAGCCCGTCGGCCATGTGCGAAAGGCCGCGGGCGAGGTCACCGATCTCGTCGGTGCGCGCGGTGTCGAGTTTGGCGTCGAATCGGCCTTCACCGATCGCTTCCGAAGCGCGGACGAGCGCCTTGACGGGCCGTGCGATGCGTCGCCCGATCCACCGGCACACCACCGCCGCGGCGATCGCCGCCAGCACGCCGATGAGCGTGATGGTGCGGAGCAGGCGGTTCATCGGTTCCAGAGCGCGGTCGAGAGAGGCGGTGACCACCAGCGCGCCCGTCCGCGCTGGGTCACTCGCCAGCGAGAACAGAACGGTCTCAGCCAGCACCGTGCCGGAATCCTGCGCGGGCACAACGCTGGCGCGAATCGGCGTCTCACGCAGGCCCTCGTCCATCGCACGCAGAACCGCGGGCTCGACCGCTTTGACCTGAACCCCGGACTCGGCGGGGCAAGCACGCGCAAGGACCCGCTCGCTCCAAAACCAGACCGACAGCGGCACCGCCTCGCCCTTGTCGCTGCTCGAAACGAAGCCACCCGCCCACTTGTCATCCACCATGTAGCCGACGAAGTACGCATTGCTCGGCGGCTCGCCCCCCTGCACCGAAGTCGACACCGGCACGCCCAGCGCGACGTAGAGCGCATCATTCACCGAGAGATACTGCGTCACGCGCCGACCCGAGCCATCCACCACCTCGTCCACGCTCCACGCGATCTCGGCCTCGCCGAGCGCCCTCTCGAGCGCCGCATCGCCCGGCGCCACCAGCAGCAACCGCCGACCCGACTCATCGAACATCGCATGAAAGGCCGGTGCCGCGCGCCCGCCGTCGAGCAGCGAGACGGCCAACTCGCGCTGCATCACCTCGGCGAAGAGATAGTCCCGGAACTGGATGAAATCCGGGTTCTTCGCGATATCGTCGCTCGCGCCGGCGCGGTTGAGGTTGCTCAGCGCGGCGCGGGCACTGGGCTCCTCGAACAGCAGCCGCGCCACGCGCTGCGTGTTCTCCGCCGCGCCGTCGAGCCGCGCGAAGTACGCCGACACCGCCCGGTGAATCTCCGCCGGCACCCGCGCAAGCTCCTGCGCCCGCACCCGGTCACGCACGATCAGCACGATCGCAGCGGTGAGCACGACCACGAGCGCCGTCGTCACCAGCATGATCTTCGTGCCCAGTCGCATCGGCGCGATGATACCGAGACGCGGAACTCACCCCCGCGCCCACCACCCACCCAAAAGCCGCTCCGCGTTCTCGCGGTACAGCGCCCGCAGCAGGTCCGAGGGCAACTCCCGACCCGCCAGCCGCGCCGGATCGGTCTTCGCGTGCCGTTCCGGATCAACCATGTGCAAGTCCGCGTCGGCGAAGAAGCACGGCCCGTCGTGCGTCGTCTCCCACAGCGTCCGCAGCGCCAGGTACCGCCCGGCGTAAAGATCGAACGCCTGTTGACGACTCGAGGCCTGCCGCGCCTTCTCGCCCCCGCCGATCGTGCTCACCTTCTCCGCACGCAGTTGGTCGTCGAGCGTGACGATGTCGGAACCGAACAGCAGGCGCTCCTTGTACTTCCGCACAAACGCGACCACCGCTTCGCGCGGGTGCTTGCTCAGCTCGCGCACCATCCACTTCGTCGCCGAGGTGTCGAGATGGATGTTCGCGTGACGATCGAGCAGCCCGGACAGAAACGCGAGGTCTTCGGGCCAACCGCCCATGTGCGCGATCACCCACGGCACCGGGTACGCCTCGACCATCCGCTCCAGCGGCTCGTAGTGCGACGCCTTCGTGCCGTAGAAAGAAGCGTCCTGGTACTTCGTCGAAAACCAGGTGTCGGGGTCGGCGATGTGGGCCATGAACATCATGCCCAGCTCGGCGGCGCGGTCCATGTGCCGGCGGCGCCAAGGGCCGTCGAGCCGGCCGATGCCGGCGTCGCCCAGCTCGCGCCCGATCTCAAGCACGCGCGGGGCGCACCACATCTTGCACATCCGCGCGCCCAGGTCGTGCCAGCGCTTGAGGTCATCGAGAAATCCGGCGGTGTGGCCGTGCAGCCTCGTCGCCGCGTCGGGAGCGGTGAACCGCGGCATCGCGATGAACCGCACGCTGTCGCCAAGCACGTCGCGCACCGCCTCGGCCTCGCCGATCTGCGTCATCGAGTAGGTCAGTGTCACGCCGAAGGCCTCGCGGACTTCCTTGTACACGGCGGCGGCATCGCGCCCGTTGATGTGCGTGTGAGCATCAATGATCGGCACGACGGGCGGGCCAAGCCGTGCGGCCTCGGCGCGGTAGTCGAAACCGAACAGGTTGGATTCGGGGTGGCCCTCGGGCATCGGGACACTGTAGTTGGCAAGCGCGCCGGTGACGGTCACGGCGGAGGAACCGCGGTGCCGCAGCCTGCACCGGTGGGGTAGGCTTTCAGCCCGCCTACCTTGAACCGTGAGCGTCGGCTGCTCATTTCCCCTCGAACCATGTGCGTCCCCACGCCGCGTCGACCTTCAGCGGCACAGACAGCTTCATCGCGCCCTCCATTCGTTCGACGATGAACGCCGCCGCCGCGTCGGCTTGGTCCTCCGGACACTCGAAGACGAGTTCGTCGTGGATTTGCAGGAGCATGCGGAGGCTGGGCCAGCTGACTCCCGAGCTACGTCGGCTCTCCGCGCCGACGCTTTCGCCGGAAGAGCCGGCTCGGAGAGCCGACGTACCTGGAGCGCGAATCCCGATATCGCGTGCGATGTCCACCATCGCGACTTTGATGAGGTCTGCCGCCGAGCCCTGCACCACGCTGTTGATGCTCGTCCGCTCCGCCAGCGCCCGTTCCTGCGGGTTGGGCGATTCGATCCCCAGGATCGGCCGGCGCCGCTTGAGGATCGTCTCGACATACCCGTGCCGCTGCGCGTGGTCGATGCACTCTTGCAGAAAGGTCGTGATCCCGGCGAACTTCTTCTTGTACCCGGTGATGATTTCATCCGCCTCGGCATTCGAGCATCCCAGCCGACGCGCAAGCCCGAACGGCGTCACGCCGTAGACGATCCCGAAGTTCACCATCTTCGCCCCGCTGCGCTGCTCCTTTGTCACCTCCTCGATGCGGACGTTGTGCACCTGCGCCGCCACGGCGGTGTGGATGTCCTCGCCGCGCTCGAACGCCAGCTTGAGCGCCGGATCGCCCGAGAGATGCGCAAGGATGCGGAGTTCGATCTGCGAATAGTCAGCGCTGACCAGCACATGGCCCGGCTCGGGCACAAACGCCTTGCGGATCTCCCGCCCGATCTCGGTGCGGATCGGGATGTTCTGCAGGTTCGGATCGCTCGAGGCCAGCCTCCCCGTCGCGGCGACCGTCTGATGAAAACTCGCGTGGATGCGCCCGGTGTCAGGGTTGATCGCCTCGCGCAGCGCCACGAGGTAGGTGCTGACGAGCTTGGTGAGCTGGCGGTATTCAAGAATGAGCGCCGGCACCTTGCTCGAACACGCCGGATCGGACGCGATCTTCTCGAGCACCTCGATGTCCGTCGAATACCCCGTCTTCAGCTTCTTCCCCGGCTTGAGCCCGAGCCCCGGCTCGGGGTCCCCCGGCTTGTTGAAGAGGATCTCCGCGAGCTGCTTCGGCGAATCGGGGTTGAAAGGCCGAGGCGATGCCGCCAGGATGTCCGCCGCCAGCCCCTTGATGCGTCCTTCAAGGCGTGCCCGCTGGCGCTCCAGTTCGTCGGGCTCGACGCGGATGCCGTTCCACTCAAGGTCCGCGAGCACCCGCACCAACGGCATCTCGACATCATCAAACAGCGACTGCAGCCCCATCTCGCGCAGCCGCGGCGCCATCGCGTCGTGCAACTGCATCGTCACGTCCGCATCCTCCGCGGCGTACTCGGTCGCCAGCGCGAGGTCGACTTCGTTAAACGTCTTCTGCCGCGCCTTTGACGCGGGCGTCGGCGTCGGCCCAAGCAGTTCCTTGATCGAGATGTTCGTCCGCCCCAGCAACCCCAGGGCAAGATTGTCCATCGAGTGACTCGAACGCGAAGCGTCGATAAGGTACGACGCGACCATCGAGTCGAACGCGCCGTGCCACTGACCCGTCTTCGGGTCAGTGCTCTTGTCTGCTCCGCCGTCATGCAACCCGGTACGGACCCGAGGACGGGTCAGTGGCACAGAAAGCTCCACCCCCGCCGCCCGCAGCACCAGCAGATCAAACTTGAGATTGTGCCCGTACTTCGCGATCGCCGGGTCTTCGAGGATCGGACGAAGCTCGCGCAGCACCGTCTCCGCGTCAAGATGGCCGCTCTGCTCCGGCGAGCGCACCGGCACATACACACCCTCACCCGCGCGCGTCGAAAGGCACACGCCGCAGAGTTTGTCTTGCAGCGGCGAAAGACCCGTCGTCTCGGTGTCCACGGCGACGTGGCCGACCCCGCGGATCTCAGCGATCACCGTCCGCAGCTCGTCGAGCGTGCGGATGCAGCGATAGCTGCCGGACTGCGCTTTGCGGAACGCGGGGGCATCGGCGGCGGCGATTCCGGGGGTGTTTGGACCCGCGAAGAGCGACGGGGCAAAGAGCGTTCCGCCTGAGTCGTCTGTGGCGGGCGCCGACTTCGTGCGGCGCTTCGGTGTGGGTGCCGGGGCGATCTGGGCGCGCGGGGGCCCGGCGTCGGCGGCGAAGTCCGGGGCTTGGCCCCGAGCTTGCGCTCGGGGTTCGGATAGGCCGTCCGCTGGCGTTCCTGCACGCTCCCCAGCTGTGCCCGCGCCGCCGCCGCTCAGCAGCGCCCGCACCTCGTCCTGATACCGGTTGAACCCGAGCTCCTTGCAGATCGGAATCAGTTTTTCAAGCCGGAACCGCGCCGTCTCGGCGTCGTGCAACTCCAGCGACACCGGAGCATCGTGCCGCAGCGTGATGAGCTGCTTGCTCAGCGCCAGGCGCGGGATCGCCTCGCGGAGTTTTTCGCCGCGTTTCCCCTTGATCTCGTCGGCGTGGGCGATCAGGTTGTCGAGCGTCCCGTACTGCTGCATCAGTTCGGCGGCGGTCTTGGGCCCAACGCCGTCGACCCCGGGCACGTTGTCGACGCTGTCGCCCATCAGCGTGAGCATGTCGATCACCTGGTCGGGCCGGATGCCCTGCTCGGCCATGAGGTGGGCGGGGTCGATGCGCAGGTCGGTGTGGATGTCGAAGAGTTCGATGGGTGCGGAAGGGATGCCAGGCTGGAAGCCTGCCCCACCGGCTTCCCCTCGGAGCAGCTGCTTCAAGTCCTTGTCCTTCGACACGATCCGCACGCCGACGCCCGCGTCCGCCACGCGCGTCGCCAGCGTGGCGATCACATCGTCCGCCTCGAACCCCTCGGCGAACACCACCGGCACCCCCACCTCACGCAGCACGCGAACGCACCGCTCCACCTGCGGGCCGAAACTCTCCGGCGGCTCGGTCCGCGTCGCCTTGTACTCGGGGTAAATCTCGGAGCGGAACGTCTCGCGATCGCCCGAGACATCGATCGCCACCGCCACATAATCCGGCTTGTACTGGCGGAACAGCTTCAGCATCATCCCGACAAAGCCGAAGGTGGCGTTGGTGGGCTCCTTCGTCACCGGCGAACTCATCGGCGTGCGGATCGCGTGAAAAGCCCGGAAGAACTGGGCGTGGCCGTCGATGAGGTAGAGGGTTTTCATGGGTGTGGCGTGCTCACCTTACATCACGTTTCCTTCGATGGCTTGTTTCGCGTAATCGGCCAACTCAGAGCGCGCGAACCGCCGCCCTTGAAGCCTCGGTCGAAGCACACTTCGTACGCGATCGGGATACCAGTGGTGCAGTTCGCCGAGGCCGTGCAATGCGCTCTCCTGGCACGCCGCTTGATCAATTTCTAACGCGCGGTCTAAAACCTCGAACACCGCGTTCGTCATGGCCTCGGCGTCCGGATCGTTCTCGTCGGGACGCCCTGGCAGGCAATCCATGTCCCACATCATGTACACGGCACCGTTGACCGAGTTGCTGCCACACTCGGAAAGATGCCCGAGGGAATCGTCGCACACGTTCGCGAACAGGCGTTCGTAGAGGGTTCCGATCTCACGAATCCACGCGAGCTTGATCGAGCGCGTCACGTCCTTCTGTCGGGCATGGACGCAGTACGACGATTCAACGCCGAAGATGAACCAGAAGCCAGCGCCGAGCTGGTCGGACGAGTATCGCTCCGCGAGGACGGCGGGCGTGGTGAACATCTCGTAGAGGAACTCGGCAAGTTCCTCGTTCGGCACCGGCGGCGCGATGACCGGTCGCCGGTCCCGCGCTAGCTTCTTCACGCGTGACTCGCTGAACTCAAACTCCGGCCTTTTCCACGGCGTCTCTTCAAAGGCGTTGCGCACCCACTCGTCGTAAACGCTGCCCGGTTCCGGATGTTGAGGTCTCGGTGATTTCACGCCAAACCCTTCACCGCCTCCACATACGCCTCACTCGGCACCACTTTCCGCCGAGCCATCACCGTCTTGGCCACCTCAAGAAACTTGCTGAACCGGTACGGCTGCGTCCGCTCGTCGGTCAGCCACGACAGCGCCGGCACGCATGTTGGCGGTGCGGCGGCCGTCGCCACCATGCAGCCTGTGCCGAAGACGCTGCCCGTCATGATCCGCGTGAGAATCGCGAACTTGGTGTGATCGCCGACGATGCAGCCGAGGTACTGGATGCCGGTTCGTTCGCGGCTGGCGCCCGGGGCCAGCGCCGTCGCGATCACCTCCGCGTAGGTGTTCAGCAGGTTCGAGTTCGTCGTCCCCGCGCCGAAGTTGGCCCACTCGCCGACCCACGAATCGCCCAGGTGCCCGTCGTGGCCCTTGTTGGCGTAACCCTGGAAGATGGTGCCGCCGACTTCGCCGGCCACTTTGCACATCGGCCCGATCGCCGTGTGCGCCTTGATGAGCGCCCGCTCGAGGATTGTCGAGCCTCTCCCGATGTACGCCGGCCCGACGATGATCACGCCCGGGCGGATCACGGCGTTCTCATCGATCACGATCGGCCCGCCCTCGGCGTCGAGGATCACGCCCGGAGAGATCTTCGCGCTCAGATGAATGTGGACGTGGGCCTCGTTGACGCAGGTGCCGCGATGCTGGCCCGCTGTGCCACGACTTTGACCCGTCCGCGGGTCAAAGTCGTGCTGAGCGGCGGGCGTGGCCCCGAGTTCGCGCTCGGGGCTCGGATCAACGAGTGGAGCAAGCAGTTTGAGATCCTCATCCAAACACGCATCCCGATGCCGGATGACATCCCACGGCCGGTGCAGCACGCGCGCATCCTCGCACGCCACACGCCGCACCGAAGCTGGCAGCGCCAGCGACGACAGAAGCGCCCAGGCCTCCGCGCCGCTCAGCTTCGTCGCAACGACTGTCTCTCCGTCCGACCCCGGCCCGCTCGCCACTAGCGCCGTACCAACCCCAAGGCCAGCCAACACCGCCGGCGGCATCACGCACCGCCCATTCACAAACACGACTTCGCCCACGCCCGCATCCGCCCCCCCATCCGCCGCGGCGGCCTTCACGCCCTCGTTCTCCAGCGTCAGCGCTCGCAGCCGTTCCGAAGGCCGCACGCCCACCAGCGTCATGCCCACGCCCGGCGCCAGAGCCCGCCACCGCTCCAACGTCGTCAGCGCCCCGGTCCGAACCAGGAACGACGCCCGCAGATCGTTCAGCGGCGAAAGCCACGGCGAATCATCATCAAACAGCACCAGGGGCGTGGGCATGCGCACCAGTGTACGGATCGGTGAAGCGCAAGACACGAGTCCCTGATTCCCGCGACGCCCGAACAAGAGAACCCCGAGCGTGAGCGAGCGGGTTCTTGGTCATCCGAACGCTGACGGCCACTCAAGACCCACTCGCTCACGCTCGGGGCTCGCCAAAACAAACACGGGCCCCGATTGGGGCCCGCGCGAAGTCTTTTGATTTTCGCCGAGTCAGACCCAACTCAGCCCTGCCCGGTGACCTTCAGCCCGGCCACGTGCTTCAGGCCGCGGCGGCGATCACGCAGGCGACGGCTCTTGCCGGCACGGTCACGCAGGAAGTAGAGCTTGGCCCGACGCGCATCGGCGCGACGCACCACCTCATACTCCGCGATCTTCGGCGAGTGCAGCGGGAACGTCCGCTCAACACCCTCGTCGTTCACGATGCGACGCACCGTGATCATCTCGCCCGAGCCGCGGCCCTTGCGGACCATCAGCACGCCCTGGAACACCTGGATGCGCTCCTTGTCGCCTTCCACGATGCGGCAGTGAACGTTGATCGTGTCGCCCACGTCCATCACCGGGACGTTGGTCTTGAGCTGGGCGGCGGACACGGATTCGAGGATCTGCTGGATGGCCATGGGGAGGTCCTGAGGCTTGGGGCTTGAGGCTTGAGGCCGGAAGCGATCAATCTTGAGTCGGTCAATCAACGAACAAATCTGGTCGTCGCGCTCGGGTCCGCGCGAGCTTCTGATCGAGCCGCCAACGCGCGACCTTCTCGTGGTCGCCGCTGACGAGGATTTCCGGCACTTCCATCCCGTCCCATTCACGGGGGCGGGTGTAGTGCGGGCAGTCCAAGAGTCGCCTGACGCCGCTGGGCGTCACCAACTCGCTGAACGAGTCCTCGACGGCCGAGTCCTCGTGTCCCAGCGCCCCCGGCATCAGCCGCACCACGGCGTCCACCAGCAGCATCGCGGGGATCTCCCCGCCCGAGAGCACATAGTCGCCGACACTGATCTCCATCGGCGCCAACTTGTCGATCACACGCTCGTCGATGCCCTCGTAGTGGCCCGCGATCAGCAGCAGCCGGGGCTGCTTCGCGAGTTCCTCGACCATTCGCTGCGTGAGGGGCCGACCCTGAGGGGTCATCAGCACTCGCATCGGCGGACGCGGGTCCTGTGCCTCGACGCTCGCGACGCAGTCCCAAAGCGGCTGGCACATCATCACCATGCCGGGGCCGCCGCCGAAGGGCCGGTCATCGACTTTGCTGTGTTTATTGCTCGCGTATCTCCTGATGTCGTGGGCGTGCCATTCAACGATGCCGGCCTTGCGGGCCCTGCCGGTGATGCTCTCAGAGAGCACCGGCTCGAACAGATCGGGGAACAGGGTCAGAATGTCGATGCGGGTGGCGGTCATGGCGCCTCAGCGGATCGACAACGACCGCTTTACTTCTTCCTTGCGTCCTTCGCGGGAGCGGCGGCAGCCGCCTTGGCGCGGGCGGCAGCCCGACGCTCGTTGCGCTCCTTGATGAACGCCGCCCACTTGTCGGAGTCAATCAGCTTGGCCTTGGCCAGCAGCCCGTTCACGGTGTCCGTGCCCTGGGCGCCCTGGCTCAGCCAGTGCTTGATGCGCTCTTCCTTCAGCAGGTACTGCTTGCCCTCGGCGGCGATGGGGTCGTACCAGCCCAGGTTCTCGAGAACCTTGCCGTCACGCTTGTTGCGCTTCTCGATCGCGTTGATGCGGTAGAACGGGCGGTTGCGACGCCCCATCCGCTTGAGTCGGATTCGAACCATTGAGCCGGGCTCCGGGGTACGAGAACAGTTGCTGAGCCGCAAACCCGTGGCGCGACGCCACGAAATCACGGCGAAAAATCTTGCCTCATCCCCACACGCGCCCCAACGGGCCCGCTCAGGGGGGTCGAGAGTGTATCCGTCTAGACGAGAATTGCAAGGATGCGGGCTTTCACGCGGTCCGCCCTTCCACAACCCGAACAATTCTTCCTATTTCTTTGGCTTGGGCTTCTCCGCGTTCGCGCTGGGCACGGGCACCACATACTTTTTCCGCTGCTTCTCGCGGGCCTCGTCCAGCGGGCGGGTGGGCTCGCGGATGGCCGCTTCGCCTGGCGCGCCTTTCGCGGCTCCGACCTCGGGGTCCGTGGGCGCCACGACCGTCTGCACCCTGTCCGCCACGGGTGTGAGTTCTTCGACGGGCCCTGACTCCGAGAGTTCGGGCCGGTCATCGAGAACCTGCTCGCGCCGCGCCCGGAGCATTTCCAGGGCGAGCTTGTCCTGCTCGGGCACAATGGGGGCCCCGACCGCGCCGGCCTGCACCATCTGGTGCAGGGCGCTGACCGTCTGCGAGTACGAGAAGTCGAAGCCCGGCAAAGGGTTCTCCGGCCCCGGCTTTGACGCGACCAACTGAATGAGCTCCGTCACGGTCGGTTCGACGTCCGCCGACGCGGGGGGCACGCCGGGGCGATCGCTCTTATAGAAGACTCGCGCCTTCGACCCCGTCGCCGGCGCGTCCAGCATCAGCCGCCCGTCCCACGCCGACACCAGCGCCGGACGGTTGATCGGCAGGTCGCCGCCAAAGAGCACGATCCGCGGCGTCTTCGACTGCGTCACATACACCATCGGCTCGTCCGAGGGCACGCGGTCGACATCGAACTTCCCGGCGACCGTCGTCCGCTTGATGACCGGGTCCTTTCGTTCCGACAGCGCCTCGTACGCCGCCACCCGCACATCCATGTCCGGTGCATCGAGCAACCCACGGAAGTACGCGTCCACCTTCGGGTCGTGCGGCAGCGACGCGAGCAGCTCGAGCATCTGCGGCCGCGTCGGCGACGGCCCCGCGTTCACCAGCGCCTCCAGGTGCGGGCGCGTCGTCAGATCACCCAGCCGCGCACCGGCCTGCAGCGCCGCCAGCCTCGGGAACATCTCGGCGTCCGTGTACAGCCGGCGCACAAACGGGATCGCCGACTCACCCAGCGCCGCCAGACACCACGAAAGCTCATTGGCCAGCTCGGGCTGCTCGCGCAGCGCCTCGAGGTACCGCTGCGCCGCTTCTTCCGGGAATCCCTGCTCGATCCGCGTGTGCTTCAGCAGGCTCGCGAAGATGCCCGGCTTGTCGCGGTACTGATCGGGGATGGTGACTTCGAGCGTGTCTTCGGACTTCCCGCGGGCCACGCCGCGACCGTAACGGGCGTTGATCGCCGACACAAACGCACGGGCCCGCGAGTGCGAAGGGTTGTCGAGGATGAGCGTCAGCGGCCACGGGTTCGTCAGCGTCCCGCCGCTGAGCACAAAGCCCGTCCGCGAGTCCGTCGGCTCGACCCCCCCGCCGCCCGGGGCGGCGAACGGGTTCGTGAACACCTGCCCGTACACCCGCGCCATCGAGGGCGTCACCGGCCCGCCCGGCCCCACGATCCCGCGGCGCAGCTCGGTCGTCCACAGCGTGCCGCCCTCAAGACTGCGCGTCGACGACCCCGGCACCGCGTCCACCCGCGCATCAAACTTGAACCCTTTGGGCGCTCCCGGCGGGATCACCGTCTGCACCAGCACCACCGCCACATTCGGATCGTCGAGCAGCCGGTCCGGGGTCATCCCCGCCAGCGACCCACGTTCCTTCCCTACCCCCATCCGTGTCATCTCATCGATCATGTACGTCCGAACCGGCAGCGGCACGTCGTTCGACCCGGTGTTGTTCAGCCCCACCACCAGCCCGTACCCCGTCATGATGATCGGCTCATCCCCGCTCAGCGAAGCCTCGGCCCCCACCGTGTTGCGCAGCACCGCCGGCACATCACGGCTGATCACCCGGACCTCGCGCGCCTTGGGCGGCGGCCCGCTCTCGCACCCGATCAGCACCGCCGCGCCGCACATCAGCAGCGCCGCGCCAACGACAGAGGCAACCGAAACACTCGAGTTCTGGGATGGGCGGGGCATGGGAAGGGATGGTACGAGGGGCGGGACGGCGGTTCGCTCGCCTTTGACACCCAAGGTCCGGGGTGGTTCCGATGCGGGGGGTTCCGTTTGAATTCGGTGGGGGAGGCTTCCAGCTTGCCAATCCAAAGCAGAAAGATTGGAAGCCTGCCCCACCGGATCAACACCTCGACTGACCCGCCACCGCCGCCCAAGCCCCGGCAGAGGCGGCGCACCCCGCCCCCTACACTTCACTTTCCGCCGGACCCCCCCAAGAGAACCCCGACATGCGTTCCCTCACCCGCGTCCTGCTCGTGCTGCTGATGTGCTCCGTCGCTCGCGCGCAGGAGCGCCAGAACGTCACCTTCCAGATCAACCAAACCACCGTCGTCGGACAGTCGGTCTTCGTGCTCGGCAGTCTCCCCGAACTGGGCGGCAACGACGTCCGCACCGCCGTCAAACTGGAGCCGACGTCGTACCCGGTGTGGAAAGCCACCGTCAGCCTGCCGCGCGGGCGTTCATACACCTTCCAGTACTACATCCGCAACGACGCGCCCGGCCAAGGCGGCAACGCCGCCAACGGCACGCCCGTCGGCACCGTCCAATCAGCTTCGACGCTTCCCTCCGACTTCACGCCTGCAAGCAAGACCGTCTTCTACCACTCCGGTTTCAACCCACCGATCTTGTGGTGGCGTCAAGGCGGGATCGGTCCGTATCAATCCACCGTGATGCACGACGCCGGCCCCGGACGCCTCCCCGGCGAAACCCGCTGGGCCGCGCGCCGCTTCGGCACGCCCCGCCAGAGCGTCGAGTTCTTCATCGCCAACGCCGCAGGCACGCTCCGCGATCCGCCCGCGGGTAACTACACCACCGCGCTCGACAGCGTCTTTCTGCAAGACGGCGAACTGTTCAACTATCTCCCCGCGCCCAGCGTCGCGCCGACCCTCAAAGCGTTCACGCCCGCCAGCCCGCCCACCATCTTCTCCTCGGCGCTCAACGAAACACGCCGATACCGCGTCGTCCTGCCCCGCGGCTACAACCAGCACACCACGCGCCGCTACCCCGTCATCTACATGCACGACGGGCAGAACTGCTTCGACAACTCCACCGCCGCCTTCGGCGTCGAGTGGCGCGCCGACGAAACCCTCGCCACCCTCACCCGCGCCGGCACCATGCGCGAGGCCATCATCGTCGGCGTCGACAACGGGCCCAACCGCCTCAACGACTACGCCGCCCCCGACGCCGGCGGCTGGTCCGACGGACGCTACTTCACCTTCCTCCGCACCCAGATGAAGCCCCTCATCGACGCGCAGTACCGCACCCTGACCGACGCCGCCAACACCGCCGCCGTGGGTTCCTCGATGGGCGCGCAGGCCTCGCTCTACATGGGCTGGGATTTCACCGGCGTCTATTCCCGCATCGGCGGGCTCTCCGGTGCCTATACCGTCTTCAACTCGGGCTTCCTCAACCGCGTCCAGTCGCAGCCCAAGCGCAACCTCCGCCTCTACATCGACTCCGGCGATTCCGGCACCGCGAGCGACAACTACTGGCAAACCTACAACCTCCGCGACAACCTGCTCAACCCCGCGCGGGCCGGCAGCGCCGGCGGCGCCTACACCCTTGAGAGCGACCTCCGCCACATGGTCGGCTTCGGCCAGCAGCACAACGAATCCGCCTGGCAGACGCGCCTGCCGCGCTGCTTCGAGTTCCTCTTCCCCGTGACGGAAGAGCCCAACGAGCTCTTCGGCGTGGTCTCCGCCTCCCGCGGCGACGTGAACGACGACGACCGCATCGACGACGCCGACCTGGCCGCACTCGAATCCGGCGACGGGCCGAACCTCGACGTCGACCGCGACGGCGTGTTCGACGCGGTGCTCGACCGCGATGCGCTTCTCGACATCCTGTCGCAACGCTAAGCACGCCCCGCAAGGCGATCGGCATCCGTTTGGCTGTGCCCGTGGCCGCCCGGGGAATCGCATGGATTCACGGACAACCGCAAACGTGAATCGCGCGGGCGGGGTACCTCGAATCTCTCTCAATGCGAACGCCTCGCCGTGACATCAAATAGGGATCGACGAGGCATGGGATGAGAACCGAGGGCTGAGCCATGTGCGGAGCACAGGACATGATTCTGGAAGGACACAGACCGAAAACCGAACCCCGCGTGGTCGGCGTGTGCTGCTCGTGGAACGACGCCACCGGCCCGCACGCCGTGCGTTCGCTGCTGCGCTCGCTGAAAGAGATCGAACGCCGCGGGCTCGAGCGGGGAAGCGTGCTGGTGGTCGAAGTCTCCGGCGTGCACGTGTGCGACTCACAGCTGGTCGCGTGCCTGCTCCGCGCCTGCGCCATCGCCCGAGACGCCGGCGCTTCGCTGGTAGTCATCGTCAGCGCCGTGGTCGCCGACTGGCTGGGCGTCTGCGGCGTGGGCCGGATCGTGCCCCACACGTTGGCCGAGCACTGAAGCGCACGATTCCCGGCCCCCCGGACCGCGGATTCGTGCCCGCCGGTCCGAGCGCGGCGCTACCATCCCCGCATGGTCCCGGACGAGACTCATGTCCAGGTGAACTTCGGCAAGCCGTTCCCGCTGTTCCCGCTCGACGGCGTGTCGCTCATGCCGCACGCGCTGCTGCGCCTGTTCATCTTTGAGCCGCGCTACCGCCAGATGATCGAGGACGTGCTCGACTCCACCGGCCAGATCGCCATGGCCGTCTTCCGCGGCAAAGGCTGGATGAATGATTACGAAGGCAACCCCGCCATCCGCCCCGCCGTCTGCATCGGACAGATCGCACGGCACGAGTGCAACCCCGACGGGACCTATCACATCTGGCTGCACGGCGTGTGCCGCGCCCGCGTGGTCACCGAAGAAGGCCCCGACGAAGCGCGGCTCTACCGCCAGGCCATCCTGACACCGATCGACCGCAACGAGCACGACGAATCCACGCTGGTCGAAGACCGCGGTCGCCTGCTGACGCTATTGAAGAGCCGCCCGCTGTGCGAGCTCTCGCGCGTCAAGCACGTGCTGGGCGAGCTCGAAACCTGCGAGCTGCCGACGCCGGCGCTGCTCGATGCGGTCTCGCTGGCGGTGCTGAGCACGCTCAGCGATCAAGCGGTGCAGTACAAGCTGCTCGAAGAGGGCGACCCGCGCCAGCGGGCACGGATCATCAACCGCGAACTCAAGGGGCTGTCCACATTGCTCGTCCGCGCCGAGCGACAGTTCGACCCCGAGGCGCCCCGCGGGGTGAGCTGGAACTGACCCCGCCTCAAGCCGCTTCACCCTGAAGAAGCTGAGAGCTCAGATCAAAAGAAAGCGATCGCTCGACGCGGACCCTGAGGGTCAGCACGTCAGCGATCGCAACCTGCGACAGAGCCCATCAGCCGCTTACTGGCACGCCCCACCGAAGCCGCCCAGCAGCGTCGTCAGGTCGCTGATGTTCACGGCACCGTCGCCGTTCACGTCGGCACCGGCGCCGGGCGTCACGCTCGCACCGAACTGGCCCAGGAACAGCGTCAGGTCGGCGATATTGACAACCTCGTCACGGTTGAGATCGGCGAAGCACGGCGGCACCACGTGGGTCGGTCCCGGCGTCAGCAGGAACCCGCGCGTCTGCCCGTTCAGCCGTCCGACACCCACGATCTGCCCGGCGTTGTTCACGCCGTTGGCACGCTCGAGCACCCAGCCGCTGCCGGAGGCGATGAGGGTGTTGAGGTCGCTCATGCCCTGGCCCGGGGTGACGAGGAAGGCGAGGTCGCCGCCGCCCGGTCCGGTGCGGTTGTCATAGCCCACGACCTGCCCGCGGTTGTTAGTCCCTGAGGCCCGAGCCGTCTCGCCGCGCAGCGAGCCCAGCCCCGTCATGGTCTGGGTGGCGGCGCGCCAGCGGAAGGGCTCAACGAAGGGGCCGCCGCCGCGCGAAGAGCCGACGATCTCGGAGAAGTCGTTGATGTCGTTGGCGAAGGCCCAGCCGAAGCCGAGGTTGCCGATGTCCACCAGAGGCGAGCCGTTGGCC
The DNA here is from genome assembly GCA_046154665.1 of Phycisphaerales bacterium. Lineage (GTDB taxonomy): Bacteria > Planctomycetota > Phycisphaerae > Phycisphaerales > UBA1924 > JAFLCM01. Next base: position 33,481 of record JBJXFG010000011.1, read on the forward strand.
TCATCGCGGAAGAACGCGAGGTTGTTGAGCACCGAGCCGTCGCCCGAGTTGCCGCACACTTCGCCCTGGGAGTTGATGCCGGTGGCGTAGCTGATGTCGCCCCCGGGCAGCAAGCCGAGGTTGATGATCCCGCCGCCGGTGGGCCACAGCACGGCACGCTGGCGGTTGCCGAACGGCGTGGGTTCGTACGCCTCGCCCGCGATGGCACCGATGGTGTTCACGTCGTACGCCGTGCCCGCGCGGGGCCCGAGGTTCGGCAGTTCCATCGGCAGCCCCGTCCCCGCCGGCCACTTCACCGGGATCCCGATGAACCCGCCCGCGCTCGTGCCCACAACTAGCGAAGAGTCGTTGATCCCGAACGCGCTGCTCACCGATCCCCCGGCCAGCGGCGGCAGCACCGCAAGGAAGCCCCCGGACCACAATCCCGCCCGGCTCTGGCTCACCACCGCGGACGCCACGGCGTCGAACGAGTTCACGCTGTACGCCGCCGTCGACAAGGTGGCGTTCGACGCGTTGATCGCGGTGATGCTGTATTGCTGCCCAAAGGCCGACCCGCAGGCGCTCGAAACCGCCAGCGCCGCCAACACTCGATTGCGGAGATCAAGAACTCGCATGGTGAACCTCCAGAGATAGGTGGACACGGAAAGGCACCGACCTGTCAGGATTTTCCACGAGATCACGGGCGTTGCAAGCCTCGCCCGCGCCGTTTCACAAACAACTGACATGTCCGAAGAGGCAGGTCGCTTGATTTCCGCCGAGGGCCTTCGCCACTTTTTGGGCGTCGGTGCTTTGGCAAGCAGAACCAGCCCCCTTCTTGCTCCCGGCTCGCGCCCCACACGGCTCACCGCGGGGCCCTGTAACCCGAACCTGCACGACCGCATCCAACAACCGCGGCCTGCATGCCCCGCGGCCTCTGTCCCGCCGGGCAAACACACCCACCCCACGCGCCGCCCAGGAACTCAACCGCTATGACGACCCACCGCCCGCTCCCCGCGGCGATCGCGATCGCCGCGCCCTTGCTCGCCGCCGCCGCCTCACACGCCGTCACGCTCGACGGCATCCGCTTCCAGGACCGCAACGCCACCGGACGCACCACGCTGGGCGCGTTCCGCGGATCGCTCGCGGTGATCGATTTCGACAACGACGGCTTCATGGACCTCGCCATCGCCGACGTCCCCAACCGGCCCAAGCGCCTCTTCCACAACCAGCCCGACCCCACCAACCCCGCCGAGCGCACCTTCGTCGACCGCTCGATCGGCAGCGGGCTCGACGACGCCGACTCGCTCTCGCGGGGCCACGGCAGCGTCATCGTCGCCGACATCGACAACGACGGGTTCCAGGACCTCTACTTCCAGGGTCACGCGCCCGACGGATCCTCGGGCCTGCTCTACCGCAACAACGCCGGCAACGGCACCTTCACCAACATCTCGATCCCCGCCGGCGTCCGCGTCACCGGCGAAACCCAGGACTCCGCCTCGTTCACCGACTTCGATCACGACGGCTACGTCGATCTCTTCATCTGCAACTTCATCGGGCCCCGCACCTACCGCCTGTTCCGCAACAACGGCAACCTGACCTTCACCAGCAGGCCCGACCTCATCCCCGCCCTGCCCGCCGCCCAGCGCATCTACGGCAACACCTGGGCCGACTTCGACGCCGACGGATGGGACGACCTCTTCGTCATCGGCTCTGCCGTGCCGAGCCTGCTGCGCAGCACCGGCACGGGCCCCGCGCGCTCGCTCGTCGACGTGGCCCAGACCGTCGGCTTCACCCTGCTCGGCCCGGCCCCGATGGGCATTTCCGCCGGCGACATCGACAACGACGGCGACATGGACCTCTCCATCACCGATGCCCTCATCGGCACCTACTACGAGAACCGCGCTGGCGTCATGGTCCGCACCACCCCGTTCACCACCATCTTCGGATGGGGCACCACCTGGATCGACGCCGACAACGACGGGCTCCTCGACAACTACCAGGCCGGCAGTTGGGGCCGCCCCGAACTCGACCGTCTGCACCGCAACCTCGGCGGGGCACCCGGCTCGCTCACCTGGCGCGACATCTCCGCCGCACTCAACCACACGTCGCAGGCCAGCCAATACTGCGTGCAACTCGACTTCAACAACGACGGCCGCCAGGACATCGTCACCGTCAACCCCAACAACTCCGTCAACATCTACGAGAACCTCTCGGAGACGAGCAACCGCTGGCTCACCGTCAAGGTCGTGGGCAACGCGACCCCCGGCGGCACCGGCACCATCAACCGAGACGCCGTCGGCGCCCGCGTGCGCGTGCTGTCGGACGGCACCTGGCGCACCCGCGCCGTGCAGTCCGGCTCGAGCACCGCTTCGACCGAAGACCTCCGCGCCCACTTCGGCCTGGGCCCGACCGACTCGATCGAGCGCATCGAGATCGACTGGCCCGTCCCCGCCGACCGCGGCAACGGCGGGCGGGGCACCCGCACCAGCGTCTACCCCGGGCCCTTCGCGGCGAACAGCTTCATCACGCTGACGCCGCGCTGCACCGGCGACCTCAACGCCGACGCCGTGGTCAACACCGCGGACTTGGTCCGCGTGCTTTCGAGGTTCGGCGTCGCCACCGCGCCCGGCGCGCCCATCGCCGATGCCGACCTCAACGCCGACGGACGCACCGACACCAGCGACCTGCTGTTCATGCTCTCGGTCTTCGCCCGCGCCTGCCCGTAACAAGCCAAACGCCGGTTTCCATCGGGCCGGCCTCGAGAGACGGCCGTGCCCCTCCTCAAGCCACGATCGTCCGCCTCGGGGGATCGTGGCTTTTTCGCGCCGCCCATCACACCGCCTTGGACTTGGCTTCCTTCATCAACGGCTCGTTCGACGCCCCCGCCTTCTGCGCCGCCTCCAGCCACTCGACATGCTCACGCCGCACCTTGTCGGCGTTCACGGCGTGCGTCACCACCAGCATCACGTCGTCCCACCGCTTGGCCTTCACCAGCTCGGGGCCGAGATGCCGATCGATGCGGACCATGTACGTCGCCGCCCCGGGCTTCGACCGGACTTCGTCGTACCACCCGACGGTCCGCGAGCCATCGCCCAGCATCGCGTTCAGCGACGCCCAACTCTCCAGGTCGGCCGGCATCACCACCATCGGGTTCTTCATCGGCGGGGCCACCCCGTCACGCAACGACGCGAACACCGGCTTCGCGCCCGCGTGCTTGGTCACCAGTTCGCCCATGTCCGCCGAAGCCTGCGCCATGAGCTCGCCATCCGCGATCGACGCCGCCGTCAACGACCGCCACAAGTCCGAATACGCCTTCGACGCCTCGTCGAACTTCCCGCCCTCGACCAGCTTCCGAGCCTTCTCAAGCCGCGCACGGTCCTCGGTCATCCGCTTCTCGGCCCGCTGGTCGCGCACCGTCTTGTCGTCGTCGCTCTGCCCATCATCCTTGTCCAGCCCCGCACGCCGGTGCAGCGATTCCAGCCAGCTCATCATCTCCTTCGCGTTCAGCCCGCCCACCTTGCGGTCCAGCTCCCGCCCGCCCGCGAACACCACGATCGTCGGCATCGCCTTGATCCCCAGCTTCCGCGCCCCGACCTTGTCCTTGTCAACATCCAGCTGCATCGCGATGCAGTGCCTCTTCATCCAATCCACCAGGTCGGAGTTCACCCAGGTGGTCCGGTCCATGTGCTTGCACGGGCCGCACCACTCGGCCATCGCGTCGATGACCACCAGCCGCTTCTCCTTCGCAGCCCGCTTGTTGGCGGCCTCCATCGTGACCTTCTCAAACACCGCCGGCGTGGCCCACGCGGGAACCGCGCCGACCGCGATCACGACAACGAACAGCAGCCCGGAAAGCACACGAGGCAACTTCACCATGACGCAGCTCCAAGAACGAACCACCAAATCATACGCCGTCACCCTAAACGCCCGACGGCACGCGACCCGCACCCCCGCATCGCCCACACGCCCGCCGGCCATCGGCCGATGAGCCCCTCGGCATGCCCGCTCGCCCGCCCACCCTCCGCGTACTCTGTCACCGATGAGCGGCTATTCCAACGAGTTCTTCCGCAACCGCGCCGCCGCCGCCGCCGCGTCCGCCGACGTCGTCGCACCCTTGCTCATCCGCTGGGTGAACCCGCGCAGCGTGATCGACATCGGCTGCGGCACCGGCTCATGGCTCGCCGCCTTCCAGCGCGCGGGCGTCAACGACATCCTCGGCCTCGACGGCGATTACGTCGACCGCGCCGCCCTCGAAATCTCGGCAGACCATTTCCGCCCCGCCGACGTCGCACGCCCCCTCGACATCAACGGAAGAACCTACGACCTTGCCGTCTCCCTCGAAGTTGGCGAGCACCTCCCGCCCGAATCCTCCGCCACCCTCGTCGATTCCCTCACCCGCGCCGCCCCGGTCGTCTTTTTCAGCGCCGCGATCCCCCTCCAGGGCGGCACCGGCCACATCAACGAACGCTGGCAGCACCAGTGGGCCGACTTGTTCGCGCAGCGCAACTACCTCGCCGTCGACGCCGTGCGCCCCATCATCTGGAGCGACGAGCGCGTGTCCTTCTGGTACCGCCAGAACGCGCTGATCTACGTGCGTGAGAGCGAACTCTCGCGCTACCCAGAACTCGCCGCCGCCCGCGCCCGCACGAATGATCAGGCCCTCTCGCTGGTCCACCCGCGCCTGCTCGAAAAGCGCAACCGCAAGCCGATCCGCAGCTTCAAGGCCGGTGCCGTCGCCGCCGCATGGTGGCGCGCCGTCCGCGGGCGCTGATTCTTACGTGCCACTGATGTCGATCCGTCCTCGGATCGACATCAGTGCGAATCACCCCCCGCCGCGCCACACCGGCCCCGTGCCCCGCTCCGCGTTGTACGCGCTCACCACCTCGACCAGCGCCCGCCACCCGGGGTTCTCCGACTTCGCGAACTTCTCGAAGTACGACCCGTTGAACAAGTCACTCCGGTCAATCGGGAACCGCGACCCCAGATAGTGCAGCACGCGGATCGGCTCGCTCTCACCCATCAAGATGATCGGATCGCGCCAGTTGTCCGCGTGCGGCAGCAATCCAAACGGAATCCCCAGCTTCAGCAGCGTCGCCGGCACCGCCAACTGCCCGCTGTGGACCCGCGGAAAAAACGGCCCGACCAGCCACTTCGCGGCGTCCGGCTTCTTCCAGTGCCGACGGTTCCACTGCACCAGCGCGAACTGCACCGGGTTCCACGTCGTGGCCCGCATTGAAGAATGCAGCCGGTTGCACATCGCCACGATCTCGCCGCGGAAACCCGCCATCACCTCGCGCCGGATCGCGAACACCCCGGTGTTGAAGATCGGCAACCGATCCGAAGGAAACCAATCATGCGCGATCGCATCAAGCTCGGCGTCGCTCCGCCCCGTGTGCCGCTTGAGAATTCTCCGCAATCCCCACGCCTGGCGCGTGTGCTCGGGCGAACAAAAGAACTTTTCGCTCGCCACCGCCAATCGGTCCATCAAAGGATCGAGCGGGTTCACAATCGCCGTGTCGCAATCCAGAAACAGCATCCACGGCGTCGCCTCCCCCGCGCCCCCGCCAAGTTCCGCCTCCAGGCAGTTCCACTTATTCGTAAACCGCAGCGCCGTGCTGATCCGAGGCCGCACGATCGACTTCACCCCAAAGTCCCGCTCCAGTTCGGCGGACAACGCATCATCGCCGCGCTCATTGAACACCACCGTGATCGGCACCGACGCCGCCCGGCCCCCGCGCCGGCGCACGCTCCAGCACGCCAGCCGGAGCATCTGCGCAAACCGAGGCGAAGCCTCGGCGACGTAGACAATGTGCAGTTCCGCCATGCGAAGGTGAACAACGCCGACCCGTCGAAACCAGCGCCAGCGCCACACACGCCGACGAGTAACTCCGAACCGCCCATCCTACCGCACGCCCGAGGCCGTCACTGCGCCGAGTCGTGCGAAGTGACGGATCAGCCCAAGCCCGCGCAAGCCCGTCCATCGGGACCAAAACCAACCCTTCCCCTGCCCAGCACAACCCCCGCTCCGGCGCGCCCAAACCCGGTCACAACACCCGAGAATCTCGCCCTCCACACGCATTCCGCGCAATTTCCTTTGGAACCCTCGAAACGCCGGGGTAGTCTGAAAGGAACCGCAACCCCGGAGGCCGCCATGTCAGCAACCAGTCGTCGGTCGAGCGTTCGATCAAACCGCACCAATCCAACCGTGATCGCCTCCGCGCTCGCGGTGCTGACGTGCGCGGTGACTTCTTCTCCGACTTTCGCCGGCCCCCCGGGGGCCGGGCCATCGCCCTATTCCGTCGCCAAGGATATCGACCGCGACGGGCAGCCCGGGGGCATCATCAACCCCTTCGATGCCGATGCAATCTTCTTCACCGGTTTCGATCCTGAGTCACTCGCTTTCGCCGCCGCATTTGGCCTCGGGATTCTCGTCCGCGAAGATTGCTCCCTTGAACTCGTCCCGCTCCCGGAGCAGCCCACCTCTCTCGAAGCCGCCGATCTCAACGGCGACGCGATCAACGACGAACTCATCGCATCGTTTGAACTCCTCTACGCCGTCTTCGGCCTCCCCGGCGGCGGGCACAGCGCCCCCACGCACGTCGGAACCATCACCGGAAGCCCTTTCGCCAACAACAGCTTCATCCTCGAAAACCTCAACAACGACAACCGCCCCGAGATCGTCGCCGTCTCAAACAACTTCCCACCGCCCCCCGGCTCCCCTTCCGCGTCGATCCAGATTTTCCCCAAACAGGGTAACGGCACCTTCTCACCCCAGATCACCACCAACTACCCGGGCTTCATCTTCCAATCCGTCGACGCCGGGGACCTCGAAAACGACGGCAAAAACGAGATCATCGTCGCCACCAGCACCGCCGTCTCGATCTTCAGGAACACCGCCTCCAACACCCTCACCCCGCTCAACGGCACCACCGGCGCACCACTCGCGCCCGCCGATCCCTTCAACCTCTCGTTCATCACCTTCCCCTCAGGTACCCGCGAGGGATTCATCACCGACGTCAACGGCGACAACAAGGGCGACCTCGTCACCTCGAACTTCGTCAACGTCAGCATCCGCATCAACAACGGCGACAACACCTTCGCCCCCGTCATCACCCTCGCGGGTGAGAGCGGCACCCAGCACCTCGTCGCCACAGACGTGAACAAGGACGGCAACGCCGACATCTTCTCCGTCAATCAGAACCAAGACGAGGTCAACCTGTGGCTCTCGACCGGGCCCGGCCTGTGGGCCCCGCGCATCGACCTCCCCGCCGGCGCACGCCCCGACACCGTCTTGTTCTTCGACACCAACGGCGACAACCTCCCCGACCTCAACATCCTCAACCAGAACGACGGCGACCTCGTCACCTACCTCAACTCCGCCCCCGGCTCAAACCCCGCCACCGGCGGCTTCATCGTCCCCCAGCGCTTCGCCAACTCCTTCCCCGTCGAAGGCGGCTACACCTCCGTCACCCCGGGCGACTTCAACGCCGACGGTTACCCCGACATCTTCGCCGCCACCCAGCGCGGCGACATCGACCTCTTCCTCAACCGCACCGACGGCAGCGGCATGCTCCAAGACCGAGTCAACGACCGCGTCTCGTCCAGGGGCTTTTTCGGCGTCACCCTCCCGCCCCCGCCCGGCCTCGCCGGCGACGGGCGCGACCGCATGGGCATCGGCATCATCAACGACGACCGCATCGCCGTCTTCCAGTACGACGAGAACGCCCCGCCCACAAATCCCTACCCCCTCATCCAACTCCTCACGACCCCCGGCAACCTCATCACCTCCATCGCCACCTGCGACCTCAACGCCGACGGCATCACCGATATCGCCGTCACCCTCGCGGGCAGCGCCCCCGCCGCCCAGGTCTTCCTCGGCGATTCCACCGGCCTCTTCGGGAACCCCGTCGCCCTCAACCTGCCAACCCCCGGCTGGGACCAGTTCATCGCCCCCTTCGCCACCAGCGGCCTGCCCGCCAACCGCTATTACATCGCCGACTACCAAACCGGCAACGTCCTCCCGTTGGATTTCGCCGCCGGCGCCTTCACCGTCGGCACCCCCTTCGCCTTCGGCGCCAACTGCACCGACGTCGCCCTGGCCGACATCAACGGCGACGGCATCGACGACCTCATCTCCGCACGCACCGGCGTGACCTTCGGCGAAGTGATCGTGCAGACCAACATCACCGCCGCCGTCCCACCGCCAAGCGTCAGCACCCCCTTGCCCCGCAACCCCGCAGGCGTCGCCACAGGCGACATCAACGGTGACGGAAAGGACGACGTCATCGTCTCGACCACCGGCCCCACCAACCAGAACCAGTACGTCATCAGCATCCTCAACGGCGGCACCGCCCTCGACCCCAACACCGCCACACTCCACCCCGCCGGCGAACGCCCCGCGCGACCCATCCTCGTCGATCTGCACTTGCCGTTGACCACCCGTGGCGTGGCATCACTCTCCGGCCCCGAAGCGGTGATCCCCAACCGCGACGCCGTCGGCTTCAACTTCAACGCCAGCGTCATCGTCCTTCCCAACCAGATCGATTTCGCCCCGCCCCCGCCCCCCCCGGCCTGCCGCGCCGACTTCAACGCCGACGGCATCGTCAACACCGCAGACCTCATCTTCTTCCTCGGCCGCTTCGGCCAAACCGCCACCCCGGGCAGCCCAGCCGCCCGAGCCGACTTCAACAACGACGGCGTCGTCAACACCCCCGACCTCACCTTCTTCCTCGGAAGATTCTCCCAGACGTGCCCGTGAGTTCCGTCGCACCCGCTGAGACACGTCAGGTACTCGCGGCATAACCCCTTGATTCAACAACGACCTCTGGTATCGTGAACGGCGATTCTCCCGGAGGCCGCCCCATGACAACCAAGTCCTTCTCCGTCGTCGCTTCATCGCTCGTCGTCGCCGGTTCGATGGCCGCCGCGCACGTCGCCCGTGCGCAGGTCTTCGAGTCGGTCGACCTGCTCGAGCGCATGCGAGGTACGAACCTGCTCAACGACCAGTACGCCGGTGCCCCGCTCGCCACCGGCGATGTCAATGGCGACGGGTACGACGACCTCCTCGTTCGACCCTCGAGCGTCAATCAGTTCATTCAAGGCTCCGCGCGTCTGTGGTTCGGCGGGCCCAGCGGCCTCACCGGACCCATCCCGGCCGGATTCTCATCCGACTTTGGCCCCGTTCAATCGCCGGTCCCGCTCTCGGGAAGGCCCGACCGCGCCGCGCTCGGAAACGTCAACGGCGACCCCTTCGACGACCTCATCACAATCTCCGGCTCCGCAGCTTCATCGTTCCTCGACGTCTGGATCGGCAACGGCCAAGGCGGGTTTACGTTCGTCCAGTCCTTCTTCGGCGCCGGATCGTCCTTCATCGTCACCGACCTCGACCGCGACCAGGATATTGACGTTGCCGTCGGCGGACCCAATCAGCTCACCATCTTCCTGAACCAGAAGGGCGTACTCAATCCGTCGAAGAGCTTCGCCGTGCCCGCGCACAACTCAAGGCCCATCCGCGCGAACTTCAACCTCGACGACAACGCCGACATCCTCTTCGCCGACAGCATCTTCTTCAGCGACGGCGACGGGACCTTTGAGCGCCTGCAGCGCCCGGAGCTGCTCACCATGAACGTCCTCGCCGCCATCGACCTCAACCAGGACGGCCTCGACGACCTGCTCACCAACGACGCGCCCCAGCCCGCCGTCGGACCGCTCTGGCCTTGGTGGGTTCGAGCAACCCCCCGCCTGCTCGGGGGTGCCCTCTTGACCGAAACCGGCTTCGTCAGCACCGGGCTGATCCGCACCCCCTTCGGCGGTCCGTACATCGCCACCACGCTTCCAAAGAACAACGCAAACGGCTACGACATCGCGATCGCGCCCATCGGCAACATGCCCTTCGCCGAGCTGGTCCCAAGCCCCTCGCAAGCCGCCTTCGGACGAGTCCGCGACGGGACCATCGTCTTCGACCACACCGTCGGACTCGCCGGTGCCGGCGTCCACGACATCGTCACCGGCGATTTCAACGGCGACCACTGCCCCGAACTCGCCTCGTACACGACCGGGGGCAGCTTCTTCTTGACCGACAGCGGGTTCTTCTTTGACACCAGCGCCGCCATCGCTCGCGTCCCCACCACTTGCGACACCGTGCCCGCCGTCGCCGCGCCCGTCTCACACGGCGGTGCCTACTTGACCACGCTCTCAGAAAGCATCACCAATCTTCAGGCCGCCGACCTCGACGCCGACGGGGTCAACGACCTGATCGTCACCCGCAGCGCGAGTTCGTTCTCGGGCAACGGCCTCAACCTCGGGACCAACCGCCAACTCTTCTTCCGAAGCCTCGGCGGCCGCTTCGACTTCAACAAGCCCATCTACTTCATCGGCTCCGACACCGCCTTCCGAAACGTCGAGGTCCACGACACCGACGGCGACGGACGACCGGAACTCTTCGGACTGTCCGGCGGCCTCGTCCGACCCGTCATCCGGCCCATCAGCGACGCGGGCGGGGCCGCTCTCCCGGATTTCTTCGAGCAGGCGTTCGCTCTCAGCGCCGCGGCCACTCCGGCTTTCCGCGCGCCCACGCCCTCGTCCGGCTTCTCTCAGCTCGGCGGCGTGGGGACCAACCGCGGCCCCACCGGCCTGCGCATGGCTTTCAACGCCGACGCAACCCCAGAGCGCGAGATGGTCTGGTTCCAGAACTTCGGGAACACGGGCAACACCGCCCAGCCTTCGCGCATCGTCGTCCAGTCACCCGCTGGCACCGAGGTCCGCACCACCACCACCACCCGCCTCGCCGCCGTCGCACCCATCGATTTCGACGCCGACGGCGACATCGATCTCATCGGCGTCGAACGCCCGAACGTCACCGAACCATCCGATTGCGCCTGCTTCACCTGGCTCACGATCAACACGAGTTGCTCCTGCATCCCGCCGGGCACACTCAAGGTTTTCCTCAACAACGGCGCCGGCTCGTTCACGCCGATCGACACCACCATCCCCACCCCCTCCTATTCCGATGAAACCTGGCCCACCTTCTTCGTGCGCGATTTCACGGGCGACGGCGTGCCCGACGCCGCCCTGGTCACCTTCGCCGCCGCCGAACTCAGACTCTTCGTCGGAACCCCGGCGGGCCTCGATCCCCAGCCGATCATCTCGAATCTCGGCTTCGGCATCCGCCAGCCGACCATCGCCGACATCGACCGCGACGGCGACCTCGACCTCGTCGGCGTCAACGACTTCATCCAGGGTGATTTCTTCTTCGCCATCACCCCCGATCGACCGCGCCTCTACCTGAACGACGGAATCGGCCGCTTCCCCCCGTCGCCCCGGCTGGGCCCGGCCGCCGCGGCGGAGCCCGCGCTGCCGCTCCTCGCCGACTTCGACAACGACAGCGACCCCGATCTGGCCTTCGCTCATTCGTCCGGGCAAGTCACCATCTCCATGAACCTCACTCCACCCGCCTGCTCCGCCGACTTCAACGCCGACCGCACCGTCGACACCCGCGACCTCGTCTTCTTCTTAGGACGCTTCGGCCAAACCGCCACCCCAGGCTCCCCCGCCGCCCAAGCCGACTTCAACAACGACGGCATCGTCAACACGCCCGACTTGGTCTTCTTCCTCGGCCGCTTCAGCGAAACCTGCCCCCTCTAAACAGAACCCCGACCGTCAGGGAGGGGTCTCCTGATCGCGCACCGACAACCCCCGCGCGCACAACCCCGGTCACTCACAACAAAATGCTGAGAATCTCCCACGGCCCCCCAAGCCCCCACTTGGATTCCGCCGCCGCGAGGTTACACTTTCCGCAACCAACCACGCCTATACAAACACAAGCCCAACCCAACCGCGCCGCACTCGCAAGCCCTTCCGGAGCCCCCGATGCCCCGCCGCGCCACCAGCAGCACTCGCGCACGTCTAGCACTCACCCTCGCAGTAGCGTGCTCGTTCAACCTCGTCGCGCAAGCGCGTCAGTTCGAATCCATCACAGTCCTCAGCGCGTCCAGCGGACGGCTGCTCGCGGGAGATTTCAACGGCGACGGTCGTGAAGACCTCATGGTAGGTCATCCGGGCACGGTCGGAACCCGTCTCTGGTGGGGGTCGGACGCCGGGCCTGTCGGCCCCATCACGATCCCCGGCTTCACAGACACGGCTGCTTTCACGCCTTTCTACACGTCTCCGCTTGTCGGAGGCAATCGCGTGAGTGTGGCGCCAGATATCAACCTCGACGGCTTCGATGATGCCGTCTGTCTCTATCGCGTCGAGCCCGCTCCCCGACACGACCTCATTGTAACACGCAGCAACGGCGACGGCACCTTCACGCGCACTCAAATCATCCAGAACGTCGGCGACAACCTGCTCGCCCTCGATATCGACCGCGACGATGATGACGACATCGTCTGCGAGCGCGACGGCTCGCTCAAGGTGTTTCGAAACTCGAATGGCTTCTTCCAGTCTTTCGGCTTCCACACCTTCCCGGCCTCGGACGCTCGTCTGATCGCAGGCCGATTCTCCGATTCAACGGGCCCGGACGTGCTTGTTGGCGACTCTCTCTTCGTGAACGACGGAACCGGTCAGTTCGCACGCGTTGCGCGACCCGAACTCACCTCCATCCCGGTGTTCGGGGCCATTGACTTGAACGCCGACGGCTACGACGACCTTCTCCTGCATCACGGCATCCCACCCTTCGGCCCGCTCAGCATCTGGTGGGCCCGGCCGTCACCCTACTTCTTGTCCACGGCCACTTGGACCCCAGCCGGATTCGTCGTAGACCCCGCGGTCTCGACACCGCTCTCGGGGCCGTTCTTGATGGAGCAACTTCCCACGCCTCCCGGTTCTGATCCCGCCTTCGTTCTGAGTTCGGCGTGGCTGTCCACGACCGGCAGCATCGGTGGCGCTCAATGCACGGTCGCGCGCGTGACCTCAGGTTCGCTTGTATTCGATGAACCGAGATACGCCTCCGCTGGCGGCACCGAGTCCATCGCAGTTGTCGATTTTTTCGGCGACGGCTGCTCCGAACTCACCGTTTCCGCGAATCCGTTCGCATCCGGGTTCTTCTCGACCGGCTTCTCCGGATTGCACATGCTCTCGTCGCATTGCGAGAGTCACCCATCGTTGAATGGGGGCTCCACCGCAGGCACCAGCGTGTTCTTTGGAGGGGTAGAACTCGCTGGACTCTTGTCGTCGGATATTGATTCTGACGGCCAGCCAGACCTCATCGTGAACCGCACCAGCGATGCTTGGGCTGGGGCGAACACGAACTCAGGCTCCAATCGCCAACTCTTCTTCCGCAACCACGGCGGCACTTTCGACTTGATCCGGCCGCTCTACTTCATCGGCAGCGATACGCCATTTCAGCGCATCGAACTCCACGATCTCGACACCGACGGCCAACCAGAAGCCTGGGGCGTCAACACCCAGTCGCTCGTCCGGCTCGCGCTCCGCCCGATCGCCGACGCTGGCCCGGCCGCGGACCCGCGGTTCTGGGACCAGTCCTTCGCGCTCGCCGCGGCAACCGCTCCCGTTCTTGTTGCACCGGTCCCGTTCACAAACTACTCGTCACAGTCATACCGCGCCCCCAACGGCGGACGCATGGCCTTCGACGCCGACGGCAACGGCCACAACGATCTCGTCTGGTTCCAGAACTACCGCCTCTACCCCGACACCGCGCAGCCATCGCGTATCGTCGTCCAACGACTGAACGGCAGCGAAGTGCGATCCATAACCCCGATCCGTCTCGCGGCGGTGACGCCCATCGACTTCGACGCCGACGGCGACATAGACCTGTTCGGCGTCGAGCGAACGACAGCAGGTCCGACGCCAACCTGCGAGTGCTATCCCGCTCCCCCACCCACAAGCTGCATCTGCCTACCACCCGCGAAACTCTGGGCATTCCTGAACACAGGCGCTGGTGAGTTCACCGCGCTTGACACCGGCGTGCTTTCCTCCCCGTTCGCCGACGACCACTGGCCGGTCTTCAGGATCGCCGATGTCAACGCCGACAGTTGGAACGACATTCTCCTGTTCTCGAACACCAGCGGCACCGTACAGGTCTTCCTCAACTTCCCGACCGGCCTCTCACTCTCGCCAATCGTCTCGACCGTTCCCTGGGGCATGCTCAACCCCGCGCTCGCAGACGTCGACCGCGACGGCGATATCGACATCCTCGCGGCCCACGATCCGAGCCGGACCGCACGCCCAAGACTCACAACGTTCCTGAACAACGGCTCGGCGTCGTTCTCCATCGATGAGGACTTCGCGCCCTACGCCCCGACAGCGCCGAGTTTCCCCGCCCTCGCCGACTTTGACAACGACAAAGACCCCGACCTCGCTTTCGTGCATTCGCGCGGCCTCGTCACCCTCTCTAACAACCTCACCCCCCCCGCCTGCTCCGCCGACTTCAACAACAACGGCACCGTCGACACCCCCGACCTCACCTATTTCCTCGGCCGCTTCGGAACCACACCCACCCCCGGCACCCCACCGGCCCGAGCCGACTTTAACAACAGCGGCACCGTCGACACCGCCGACCTCACCTTTTTCCTGGGCAGGTTCTCCCAGACCTGCCCGCGCTGAGCATCGACAGAACTCCGACCGCCAGGGAGGGGCTTCGACCGCCGTTCATCCGCGCGCCAAACCCGCTATCGTGCGCGCCGCATGCCCGACGCAACCACCGAGCCACTCCCCTCCGGCGCACAGCGCACCGCGCACAGCGCGCCGCGCCAATCCCCCCCCGACCTCCCACGCAAAGTCGGATTCTGGGGCGCCATCGCCGTGCTCGTCGGCGTGGTCATCGGCTCGGGCATCTTCAAGACCCCCACCGCCATCGCCCAGCACCTCGGCGACCCGTGGGTCATCCTCGCCTTCTGGCTCGGCGCGGGGCTCATCGCGCTGTGCGGGGCGCTCACCTTCGCCGAACTCGCCTCACGCTTCCCCCGCAGCGGCGGGATCTACGTCTTCATCCGCGAGGGCTTCGGGCCTTGCCCGGCGTTCGTCTTCGGTTGGACGTACATGCTGATCACCAAGCCCGCCGCCGCCGCGGGGATTTCGATCATTTTTGCCGAGCATTTCAACACGCTGACCGGGCTTTCGTGGAACCCGCAGCTGCTGACGTGCGCCGCGCTGGTGGCGCTGACGCTCATCAACGTGCTGGGGGTGCGCGGCAGCGCGCGGTTCGCGATGGCGCTCACGGGGTTCAAGTATTCGGCCTTGGTCGGGATCGTGGTGATGGGCGTGTGGGCGGCTTTCAAAGCGCCCACCGGCGAGCCGGTGGGCTTTGTTTCGGTTCCCGCGCCCGGGTCATTGTTCAGCGCGCTTGTGCCCGTGATGGCCGCCATCATGTGGACGTACGACGGGTGGAGCGATGTCGGCGCGATCGCGGGCGAGGTGAAGGAGCCGCGCCGGAACCTGCCGCGGGTCTACATCATCGGCACGCTGTCGGTGATCGCGCTGTACCTGCTGGTCAACGCGGTCTATTTGTGGCACATCCCGCTGCCGGAAATGGCCAAAGCCGAGACCGTCGCGCCGCTGCTCATGGACAAGCTGATCGGCCCCGCCGGTGCCGCGGCGGTGGCGTTCATCATCATCGTGTCCACCCTGGGCAGCAGCCACGCCAGCGTGATGACCGGGGCCCGCGTCACCTTCGCGCAGGCCCGCGACGGACTGCTGTTCCGCTTCCTCTCACGCGTCCACCCGCGCTACGAAACCCCGGCGGTCGCGCTGTGGGTGCAGTGCGCCCTCTCATGCACGGCGGTCCTCGTGCTCGAAGAGTTCGCCAACCTTGCAGGCACCTTCGTGTTCACAATGTGGATTTTCTACGGCATGGGGGCGGTGGCGCTGTTCGTCATTCGCCGAAGAGAGGCGACGGGGCAATCCGCGGGCCACTCGACAACGAGCCACGAACAGCGAGCCCGAAGCGTGAGCGACGGGTCCGACGGACCTCCTCTTGCGCCCGTGCTTCCAGACCCGCTCGCTGACGCTCGGGGCTCGTTGGCTGAACGGTTTGATGGAGCCGACGCCGGCCCGCCGTCCATTGGTGAATCAACTTTCGAGGTGCCCGGCTATCCGTTGGTGCCGCTGATCTTCATCGCCGCCAGCGCGGGGATGACGGTGCTGTCGATCCTGCACGATCCGAAGACGACGCTGATCTGGGTGGGCGTGCTGTCGGCGGGCGTGCCGGTGTTCTTCGCGTGGCGGAGGATGGTTCCGCAGTCCGACCCTTGACACGTCCGAGCCGCGATCCGTCCGAGCCCTGAGCGCGAGCTCAGGGCCAAGCTGCTTCAAGTGCGGAAAGGCTGGCCCCAAGCTCGCGCTCGGGGCTCGGACGGCCTTCCCGCTCACTACACTCCCCCCATATGCCCCGACTCGAAGCCCACACCGCCGGCGAATCGCACGGACCCGCGCTCATCTCGCTCATTCAAGGGCTCCCTTCGGGCGTCCCGGTGGATGTCGAGTTCATCAATGGCGAACTCAAGCGGCGACAGGGCGGCTATGGCCGCGGCGGGCGCCAGAAGATCGAGACCGATGTCGTCGACGTCCTCTCGGGCGTGCGCCTCGGGCGCTCCACCGGCGGGCCGATCACGTTCCGCATCCCCAACAAGGATTCGCGTCTGGATGATCTGGCCAAGACGCCGCGGGTGCATCGCCCGCGTCCGGGTCACGCTGATCTGGCGGGGAGCGTGAAGTGGTTAACGACAGACTGCCGCGACACGCTCGAGCGCGCGAGCGCGCGCGAGACCGCCGCCCGCGTGGCGTGCGGGGCGCTGGCGCGGTGCCTGCTGCGCGAGTTCGGCATCGCGGCGTTCGCGTTCGTGCGCTCGGTGGGCACGGCGTCGACCGAGTTCGTTCCCACCGACGCCACCTGGCGCGCCGCGAAGGATGCGCGCGACGCTAGCGACGTGGCTTGCCCTGACGCGGAAGCGAGCGAGCGCATGCGGGCCGTGATTCATCAGGCGAAAGTGGACAAGGACACCGCCGGCGGGCTGATCGAGTGCCACGTGTTCGGCTGCCCGATCGGGCTGGGTTCGTGCGTCGATTGGCGCGACAAGCTGGATGCGCGGCTGGCGTACGCCGCCATGGGCATTCAGGCGATCAAGAGCGTTGAGATCGGGATGGGCAAGGATGTGGCGTCATTGCCCGGGTCGCGTGTCCATGATCCGATCCGTTTCGACACGTCGCTGCGCGGCACGGCGCGGCTGGGGTTCACGCGCGACTCCAACAACGCCGGCGGCACCGAGGGCGGCATGACCAACGCCGAGCCGGTGGTGGTGCGGGCGGCGATGAAGCCGATCGCCACGCTTTTGCGCGGGATGCCGAGCGTGGACCTCAACACAAAGGAATCGCAGCAAAGCAGTTACGAACGGTCGGACATCTGCGCCGTCCCCGCCGCTTCGGTGGTGCTCGAAAACGTGGTGGCGTTCGAGATCGCGCGGGTGTTCCTAGAGAAGTTTGGCGGCGACAGCCTGCTTGAGATTCAACAGAATCACGCGGCATACTTGGCCACGGCGGCCCGTCTGCCGCTGGAAACCCCCTGATTTTCGGGCGTTCGCGCGCAAGCACCTCTTCAGGTGTGAACGCGGATGGGCCCCGTGTTCAGGGATCACCCTGATATCTTGGAGAGCCCCGGGCTGTTTCCAGCCACGACGCGACGATGGCCGATAGTTTCACACGTTTTTGAGTGAGACCGAGGATCAATCGTCTCGCGCGTTGTGTATCGTCGTCACTCGATCGCGTCGGAACGCGGCGGAGTTCGGAGAAAGCATCGCCGGGGGCGTGCGAGGAGCCTTGTTCATGCAGCATCGTTCGAAGGGTCTCACGCACACCCAGAAGTGTGCGGCGGCGTTTGTGGGTGCTCTCGCGGTCGCCTCGGGCGTCGGAGCCCAGATCACTTCGGACTGGAGCGTGGTTGAACCGCCGCACGCGTTCAGCTACGCCGAGTTACCGCCTTCGTATCTTGAGAGCGGGCGCATCGCGCAGTGGAACCTGGCACAGGAGTTTGACCGAGGCACGCTGAACCCCGCCGGTGTGTGGACCATCGGCTTCTCGCTCAACCGCTTCGGCGCGTTCAGCATCAGCCCGAACTGGGGCATCACGCTGCCGACAACCTTCGGCTGGTTCAACGCGACGAACGGCACGTTCCCGACGGCCGCGCAGCCTCTCACGGCGACGAGCTATCCCACGCTGGGCACGGGCGTCTCGCTGCCCGCCGGCGCGGTGGGCCTGCTGCCCGACAGCCTCGGCAAGTTCGCCGCGGTGCGCTGGACGGCGCCCGAGCAGGGCCAGTACGCCATCGACGCGCAGTTCACCGGGCGCTCGACGCTCGAAGTCGGCGTGTCGGACATCATGGTGCTCCGCAACGGGATGCAGCTGTTCTACTCGCAGGTGCGCGACCCGCGCCAGATCGTGCTGATGCGCACGACGTTTGACCTGGTCGCCGGTGAGACCCTTGAGTTCCGAGTCGGCAAGGGCACCGACACCAATCAGAACGACCTCAAGCAGCTCGACGTGGTGATCCAGCGCCTGCCGCGGCTGTGCCCCGGCGACATCAACGGCGACGGGACCGTCAATACCAACGACCTCACCCAGCTCATCGGGGAGTTCGGCAACACGGTCATCCCCAGCGAAGGCGGCGACCTCAACGGCGACGGCATCATCGACCTCAACGACCTCACGCTGCTGCTCGGTAACCTCGGCTGCTTGGTGTGAGCGGCTGCCTGGAGCGAGCGCGGGTGCGACACGTCGAGCGTCCGACGTTCGTGGTCGCGATCGCTCCACCGATGCCGACGCTGAGGCTGTGCGAAGAGTCGGATCACGAAACGAAATCGATCTGACGGCGCACGCACGAACCTCTGAAAAGGCCCCGGTGCCTCACGCGGGTGTCCCCCCGGCCCCGCGATTGGCCGCCGCGTGCGCCGGATCGATCTCCCGCAGGTAACCCCACGAATAAATGCCGGTGTCATGCCCGTCGGAGAAGCGGATGCGCAGCGCGTAGGTGCCGACCAGTTCGGCGCTCTCGGCGACCAGCGGGCCGGTGCTCGGGCTCGACGGAAGCACGGTGAGCGGGTTCGCCGCGAGCTGCTCGCGGAGCTGCTTCATTTCAGCGCTGGGCGACATGCGACGCAGATACGCGATCGAGTAGTACGAGCTGGTGCCGTCGGCCCACTCGACGGTGAGGCCGCGGTCTTTCTTCAGGTCGAGCTTGGTCGGCGCGTCGGTCATGTGAGCGGATCGTAGATCAATGCTGCTTCGGGCATCGTGCCGCGGAGCCGGCCGCGTGCGCGGGCCGTATCGCGGCGGTTGTTGCGGAGGACTCGGATCGACGGCTCGCGCCGTCGGCTCTGACTGGAGGCGTGCCGTCTGGTCCGGCACGACTCGCCCTCACTTCACCGGCGTCAGCGTCATCGTCCACACCGTCTGGCCCGGGAGCAGCGGCGTGGGCTCGCCGCGCACCCATGCGTTGAACTGGTCGCGGTAGTGCGGGCTGAGGAAGTGGCCGCTCTGGCCGCCGGGGAGCTGGGCGATGGCGCTTTCTTCGTGGCCCGGGCTGATGACCAGGCGCTGCGACGCGCCAAACTCGGAGGTCTGAGCGCGCACGCTGAGGCCGTCGCCCGAGAGCGGGACGCTCGGCATGTCAAGGAGCGACCTAACGCCGGGGATGCGGCCCAGCGCGGACGACAGCGGGTGCGAGACGTTGGCGCGGTTGAGATCACCCCAAGTGGTGGCGAGGCCGAGCTTCGCGCTTGTGGCTTCAAGGTCGTTCACGGCGCGGGCGAGGCACGAGCGAATCAGCGACTCCCAGCTCGCGTCGCTCTCGCCGGCGCTCGCGACATCGCCGCTCGCCGCCTCGCTCACGCGCGGCAACAGATGGGCCGGGCGCTTCTCGAGCAGCGTGCGCAGCGGCTCCTCATCGTTGAACCAGCGGTAGCGGAAACCGGGGTCGATCTTCTCGCACGGTGCCGTGAACGCCTTGAATGCCCGCGCCATGAGCTGGGCGCGGAAGCGCTTCAGAAGCGCGAACCCGCGCTGCTCGGCGTCGGCGGTGCCGTTCCAGTCCTTGAGCAAGCGCTCGATTTCGCCCTTGTTTTCCAGTGTGCCCGCCTCATCGGTGCGGCATGCTTCGAGCGCGAGGTCGCGGTAGAAGTTCATGGTGGCGCGGCCGGTGTCGAGTTGGATCGCCAGCAGGCTCTTCTCGTCGTGCTTCGGACTCGCTGCGAGCAGTTCGGTGATGCGCGCGGCCCGCGCGGGGCTGGCCCAGGCGCGGCCAAACTTCCGCGCCCGCTCGACGGGGAGCGTGCGGTGGTTCGCCGTCACGATCACGCCAGAGGGAGGATCGATGACGCGCGGGCGATCGGCGTCGGCGAGCCATGACGTCCAACCCACGCCCGCGCGGGCCCACGACACCGGGAACGAGCCGTCAAACCCCGAGCGAACCGGGAAAAGGCCGGACGCGGTCCACGCGATGCGACCGTCCGCCGAGGCGATGACAGTGTTCTGCGGCGGGCCGTGCCACGACGCCGCGGCGTCGACGGCTTTCTCGATGGTGTCGGCGGTGAAGATATCGAAGAGGTTGAGGTTGGTGTGCTCGTCTTCGTGGGCGATCCACCGCGCGACGAGCGGGCGGCCCGTGGCGTCGGCGCGGGCGACCGGACCCCAGCGGGTCTGGCGCACCTCGAGACGCTGCGATGCGCCGCCGCGGACGTCGATCTGTTCGACGACGCGCGTGAACTCTTCGGTGCCGCCCGGGACCTTGTATCGATTCGGGTCGGCGGGGTCGGTCTCGATGACGACCCAGTCTTCGAAATCGCCTTCGACATTGGTGAATCCCCAGGCGACCACGGCGTTGCCGCCGACGACGATGCCGGGCACGCCGGGGAGAGAGAAGCCGTCGAGGCGGCCGGCGGCGGCGCTGCTGGCACTCGTGCTCGCGGACGGCGTTGGACCGTCGCTCCACGCGAGACTGACGCGGTACCACATGGCGGGAACGCGCAGCGGCAGGTGCATGTCGTTGGCGAGGATGGCGCCGCCGGTGGTCGAACGCCCCCCGGAAACGGCCCATGCGTTGGAGCCGATCGCGAAGAGCTCGTCGTGGGCGGGGCTGAGAGCGCGAGCAAACTCGATCTCGGAGAAAGATGGACGAGCGGGCTCGGGCCGGCGCGGTGAAGCCGAACTGCGCGCCTGGGGGATCGTGATCTCGCCGGGGCCGGGGACGGGCGGCACCGTCCAGCCCGGGCCCGGCTCGACGACATCGAACCGCGAGGCCTCGGGCGTGAGAAAGCGGATGGCCGACTCGGACAGCGCCTCGCGCATCGTGCCGAGCATAAGTTCGAAGCCGCGGTTCATGGCGAGCATGTCCCACATGGTGTATTGCAGGAGGAGCGCGTCGCGCTCCGACCAAGGCTTGGGCGCGACGCGGAGCAGCGCGTACTCCGGCGGGGCGGCGCGGAGCCGCCGCAGGCCTTCGTTCACGCCGGCGGCGTACGCCGAGAGCAGGACGCGGTGCCGCTCCGGCAGACGCTTGAGAACGTCGTCGGCGCGGCGCTCGAACGCGTGCGGGCGCATGCGCCGATCGTTCTCGACCATCGCGGTGCCGAACAGCTCGGCAAGGCGACCGGCGGCGTAGCGACGCATCACGTCCATCTGGACGTAACGGTCCTGCGCGTGGAGGAAACCCTGCGCGAAGCAGGCATCGGCGAGCGTGGCGGCGCGGATGCGCGGGACTCCCAGCGCATCGCGCGAGACGGTGACCGGCGCGGAAACACCCGCCACCGCGATGGTGCCGGCGCGGATCGGGAGCGAGGCGAGCGCTTCCGCCCGAATCAGCATGAAACCAACCCCCGCGACCACGACGAGCAGGGGGAGGATGAGAATCGCGAGCCGCTTGCACCAACGCCACATGGGGGCATTGTGCGCGAAAGGCGAAAACGGTGCCGGCTCAGGATGAAGACCGGGCGGCCCAAACTCCGCGCGCCGCGGGCTCATCCGTCACTTCGCCCAGAGCGGCTCAGTGACGGCTTCAAGGACAGGGCTCGTCGATCCGGGCGCTCAGTATCGCCGGATGACGCCGACCACGATGCCCTGGACCTTGCAGTCCTTGACGCGGATCGGTTCATAGGCGGGGTTCGCGGGCTGGAGGCGGATGTGGTCGGCCTCCTTAAAGTAGGTCTTGAGGGTCGACTCGCCGTTGGGCAGCAAGGCGACGACGCGATCGCCGTTCTTGGCGGCGTCGCGGCGTTCGATGATGACGTAGTCGCCGTCGAGAATGCCTTCGTCCTTCATCGAGTCGCCGTCGACGCGGAGGGCGAAGGTGGCGTTGACCGCGCTGGCGCGGGGGGCGAGCAGCTCGGAGATATCGAGCGTGTCGAGGTCGCTGAACTTCTCGATCGGGTAGCCCGCGGCGATCTTGCCCACCAACGGGAACTTGAGGGGGTGCTCCTCATCGGGCAGGGCCACGCCCTCGGCGATCGAGAGCGAGCGGGCCTTGTTGGGCTCGCGGATGAGGGCGCCCTTCTTGATGAGCGCCTCGACGTGCTCGAAGACGGTCACCTTGCTCACGCCGAGCTCGTCGGCGAGCTCTTGCATGGTGGGAGAGCAGCCCGTCCGGACGCGGCTGTCGCGGATCAACTGGAGAATCTTCAACTGTTTCGGGGTCAGGTTCATGTGGGACCTCTCAGGGTTCAGTCAAAAAGGACGGGGTTGACGGGGGGGCTGATGGGCGGTCGAGCAGACGAGCCGACGGAGGGCTGGATTGGACCGGAAGACGAACGAAGGGCGTCGGCGGTGCTGAGGACCGGGTTCGCCCGCGCTGCCCGACCCCACAAGAGAGCCGAGGATCGCGGCGACGGCGCCGGCAGTGATGGTGGTCGGGCATCGCGGCTCAAGCCGCGTGCGGGACCGGCGCTGAACGAGCTCGAGGACTCAGCGGATCGTTCGGAGGCGCGCTGGGGGCCATGTCGAACCGTTCGCGCTGGATCGTCGGCACGCTGCAATGCCGCCACCATCGAGAGCGCGGTGGCATGGACGGCACGGAGCATCGAGGCGTGGGCCGAGAGCAGTCGTTCGGCGATGAGCAGGCCGCCGGCATGGCGTGCTGCAGCGGAAAGGTCGCAGCCGTCGCGACCGTCATGGCCAGCGCGCGATGCATCGGGTGCAAGGATGTCGTGCGAATCGAAGTCGAGTCGGTCGGAGTGCCTGGCGTGGCTTCCGGCACGATCGCCCCCGCCGACATTCCCGCCCGCGCCCCCGCCCCCGCCCCCGCCCCCCGAGTTGGGGTCAAAAGAACCGGACTCGCCACGAGCAACGGAGGGCTCGGCGTCGAAACGGTCGCCGAGGACATCGACGAGGAAGTCGCCGCCGGGGCCGAAACGGAGAACTGGGGAGATGGCCGGGGTCATGGGAGGGCCGCCCGATTGCCGTCGTCTGGGACCGGAGTGCCGTGAGGGGGGACTGAATGAACTCGCGCGTTGAGTCCGCCTTAGAGCACCACCCCCGAAGTCGGGGCAGTGCCGAGACGACCGATGACGCGGGAATCGATTCTGCAACCCTGCGGCGAGACGCGCGAATGTCGCGCGCCTCGCAAGACGCTCCGAAGGCCCGAGGTCGTCCCGACCGCAGACCGAATCCGAGACAAGCACTTGTTCCGTTCCAGCGTGCTCCGCGACGGGATGGGGTGACACTTCCCATCCGCTGGGGTCGAGCAGCGCGGCTTCGACCTCAGCCTGTTTGGTCAATGATACCCTAGCATCGACCTCACGGCAAGAGGAAATCCAAAGAATTTTCGGAGCGTGTTTGGAGACCGTGGACCTGACAGATTGGCCACCCCCGAGCCAGGCACGGTCGTGCGGGCTCCACGAATATGACATAAAGCTTTGCATGAACGAGCTTTATGGATCGATTCGAGCGCACTCGCACTCCCGGTAGTGCACCATCCGTCGATTCGCTTCGCCCTCCGGGCTGGGCTCATCAACGGCTTCCGTTTGGCGCGATGATCGAGTCGGGGTGCTTGGCGCTCACTTCGAGGGTGACGAGCCGACCACGACGCCGCGGCGCTCGCCGTCGAGTCGCACCATGAAGGTCGCTCGTTGGCGGTCGAGGCGTGCGGGGATGGTGTCGCCGATGGCGCCTTCCTTGATCGCCATGGCGCGGGCCTTGACGGCCACGTTGCCTTGATAGACCCAGACGTCGATGTACTCGTTGCGGCGCACGGCGGCGGGTGCGATGAGGACTTCGGGGGAGAGGATCGCGCCCGCCGCGAGGGTGGTGCGGGCGACTTGGCCGACGGCTCGGTCGGGGTCGAGGGCGGCGGAGGCTCGGGCGGTTCCGGGAGAGACCCACTGTTCGGTGGTTTCGAAGTCGTTGGGGCCGAGGGCGGACCGGCGTGGGAGGTCGCACGTCAGGCGAAGGACCGGGCGGAGGACTTCGGCCTTGACGGAAACGGTGCGGGCGTCGGCTTCGCGCCCGCCGAGTTGGGGTTGCGCGCCGTTCGGCGCTTGGGCGTCGGCGCGCTCGATGAGGCGCACGTCGACAACGATGGCACCCGAAGCGGGGTTGGTATTGAGCGGCCTTGCGATGACGGTGCGGCTGGCGGCGGCCTGGGCAATCCACTGGGCGTCGCGCGGGTCAAAGGTGAGGCGGAGAGAGGCGGCGGGCATGTCAAGGAAATCGACCAGGGAACGGGCGATGGCGGCGCGGAGATCGGTGGGGCGTTCAAGAAGCTCAGATGCAATGACGGTGTTGTTCCGCGGCGTGGCAGCGCGGGGCGGCGCGGGCACCACGGCCTTGGCGGCGCCGATGCGGACTTCGCACGATGAGCCGCTGATGGCCATGCGCGAGGCGGGGAAGCCGGCGCGGGTCATGGCGGCGCGGAGGTCGGTCAGGGTGATCTGGGCGGCGCTGGCGCGGCTTTGGCCGGTGCGGCGCGTGAGTTCTTCGGCGCTGATGAGGGTGAGATTTGCGGCGGTCTGGGCTTGGTCGCCGGAGAGGTGCGCGACATCGGAAATGGTCAAATCACGGGCCGCGTCAAGGGTGACGGCGGGGCGAAGGGTGATCGAGTTGGCGAGGGTGGTGGCGGCGAGCGCGAGGATCAACGCGGCGGAGCGCACGAGGCGCGGGGCGGACAAGCAATCGTTGCGGGTGGTTGCGGGGGTCATGCGCGCGTCCTGCGGGTCCGTTCGGGCACCCCCGCCGGAAACCGGCGGGATACCTCTGGGAATGCGTCAGTCCTCGGCTATTCCAGATTACCTGCGGAGCTGAGCGACGGCTCTGAGGGTGTCGTCGGCGGCGCGGATGACGTTGCTGTTCATTTCGAAGGCGCGCTGGGTTCGAATGAGCTCGACGAGTTCGCCGGTGGGGTCGACGTTGCTGGATTCGAGGACGCCCGAGCGGACGAGTCCCAGGGCGCCTTCGCCGGGGTTGCCGTCGACGGGTGGGCCGCTGGCTTCGGTTTCGGCGAACAGGTTCTCACCGACCTGCCTGAGGCCGGCGGGGTTGACGAAGCCGCTGAGCGAGATTCGTCCGGCGGTCTGCGGCGTTGGGCTGCCGGCGGTGGTGTAGTTCACCACGCCGTCGGTGTTGACGGAGATGCTGACGGCGTCTTGCGGGATGTTGACGGGCGGGTCAAGCCTTCGGCCTGAGTCGGTGGCGAGGACGAGGTCGCCGTCGCGGTTTCGAGTGAAGTTTCCGGCGCGGGTGTAGGCGAAGCCGTTGGGGGCGCGGTCGGGCTCGACGCGGACGCGGAAGAAGGATCGGGCCTCGCCGCCGCCTTCATCGACGGCGAGGTCGAGGGCGTTGTCAGTGCGGAGGAGCGATCCTTGCGCGAAATCGACCTGGGTGCCTGAGGCCTTGACGCCCAGGCCGACGTAGAGGCCGGTGGGCCGCTGGTCGCCGTTGGCATTTTCGGTGCCGGGGACGCCGCGTTCCTGGTAGAGCATGTCCTGGAAGTTGACGCGTGAGGACTTGTATCCCTGGGTGTTGACGTTGGCGAGGTTGTTGGCGATGACGTCGAGCTGCGTGTTGAGCGCGGAGAGCCCGGTGGCGGCGGAATGGAGTGAGACGATGGCCATGCTGGGGAGTACGCAAACGGTGTTCCAGGAAGACAAGTTCACCGCGGAGGGCGCGGAAGAAAGCAGAAGGCAGTTCAACGCGGAGATCGCGGAGGACGCGGAGAAAGGCAAAGAGAGAGCGAGAGAGAGAAAAGCGGGCAGCGCCAGAGCTCGAGCGCACCGTCATCGCGCTATCCGAGCCCTGTGCGCGAGCACAGGGTCACGCGACGAGCGGGCAAGCGGGGCTTGACGCGGACAGCGATCGCACCGAGTTCGACTTGCAGCGATAACTGAGATTCTTACGTCGCGCCGCGGACGGACCGTGGCCCCGTGCTCGCGCACGGGGCTCGGACTTGGCGCGAGGGCTCTCTCGGCCTTCCTCCGCGCGCTCCGCGATCTCCGCGTTGAAAATACCTTACGAAACGCGGCCCAGCGACTGGATGGCCCGGCTCATGATGTCGCTGTAGTAGGAGATCATGGCGAGGGCCCCGGAGGCGGCGTTGGAGGCGCTGGTGACGCCGATCATGGCTCGGATGGGATCGGTGGACGACGATTCGAGGTAGCCGGGTCGGACCATGGCGGTGCCGGATTCGACGCTCTGGCCCTCGGGCCTCAGCAGGCTGTCGCCTTCTTTGATGAGCCGCGATGGATCGGCGACGGTAGCGATTTGGAGTTTGCCCAGCACGCTCGCACCCTGGTGGATGGTGCCGTCGGATTCGATGCTCACCGGAAGGCCCGAAGTGGTGTTGATGCGAACGGTCGAGCCGCTGTCGGTGAGCACGGGGAATCCCGAGGCGGAGTTGACGAGGGTGCCGTCGAACCGTGTGGTCATGCGGCCGTCGCGGGTGAATCGGATGTTGGTCGTGACGCCGCTGTCGTCGCCTTCTTCGCCGGGGTTTCCGACGTGGGTGACGAAGAAGCCGTTGCCTTCGAGGGCGAGGTCGAGGGGGTTCTTGGTTTCGCGGAGGCTGCCTTGCGAGAGGCTGACGCTGGTGCGGACGGGGTAGACGCCGGCACCGAGTTTTTCGAGGAGGTGGCCCGAGGAGAAGGCGCCGAGGGCGACGCCGTCTTCTTCTCGGACGGCGGTGCGGCTACGGACGTCGAGCGAATCGGGTCGGAAGCCGACGGTGTTGACGTTGGCGAGGTTGTTCGAGAGGACGTCTTGGCGCGCCATGGCGGCGGAGACGGCCGAAGCGGAAATGTAGAGGCCGTATTGCATCAGCGGGCTCCCGCGTTGATCGAGTCAGAACCCCGACCGCGAGGGAGGGGTTTTTCTGCGCGAAACGGGGGGTGCTCTGCTTCCGAGCGGAAAAAACCCCTCCCTGACGGTCGGGGTTCTGTTTCGGCGCTGCCGCGCAGGGATTGCGCCATGTGCATGGCGGCGGCGGCGCGGGCAAGGCCCAGGACGCGCATTCCCAGCGGGGCGGTGCCGAGGTCGGGATAGAGTTGGGGGGATGGCATTGGGTATGCGGGGTCGGGGAAGGGGTCGGTCGCGGGATCGCGGCGCGGCCACCGGCGCATTCACAACCGGCGTGCCACGGCGGGCCGGTGCCAAGTGGTCCGAGAACGCGCGGGAAAGGGGGTGCTGGGGTGTCCCACGTCCGAGAAAAGCGCAGGTGGTGCGCCGTGAATCGCTCATCACCCCCGGCGGTGCGACGCGCCGATCTTTCATCGCCGACCTCGCTGGATCACCATGCCGACCCTTGCACACGCCAATCCCGCCCCCCCGGTCGCCCGCTTCTTGGCGTTCCTCCGCATCGAGTGCGGGCTGTCGGTCAACACGCTTTTGGCGTACGAGCGCGACCTGAGCGATCTGGGGGCTGATCTGGCGGAGCATGGCGTGAGCGATTCCACCGCCGCCACCACCGCCGACCTGATCGGCCACATCACCCGGCTGCGGACCGAGAAGCGGCTGGCCTCGACGAGCATCGCGCGGCACCTGGCGACCATCCGGATGTTCTTTCGCTGGCACACCAGCGAGACTCGGCAGGATCAGAGCCCCGCCGATTTGCTCGAGCGCCCCAGCATGTGGCAACGGCTGCCGGACGTGCTGTCGAAGTCGAACGTCCGGGCGCTGCTCGAGGCCCCGGACCTGATGCGGCAGGAATCGACCGAGCGCGATCCGGTGCCGATCTGGAAGCGCGACCGGGCGATGCTCGAGACGATGTACGCCTGCGGCCTGCGGGCCAGCGAAGTGTGCGCCCTGGGGCGCAACGACATGATGAACTCGCTGGGGGTGCTCCGCGTCACGGGCAAGGGCGACAAGCAGCGGCTGGTGCCTTATGGGAAGCCGGCCGAGGAATCGCTGCTGGACTATCTGGCGGTGTGCCGTCCGAGGCTGGTGAAGCCGGACGGGCGGGATCGTGATCGGATTTTCCTGTCGCGGACGGGTCGGCCGCTGGAGCGCGTGGCGGTGTGGCAGATCGTGACCAAGCACGCCAGCGCGGCGGGCTTGCGCGACGTGCATCCGCACACGATGCGGCACACGTTTGCGACGCACCTGCTCACCGGCGGAGCGGACCTGCGGGTGGTGCAAGAGCTGTTGGGGCACGCGAGCATCGCGACCACGCAGATCTACACGCGGGTGGATCAGCCGCGGCTGAAGGAAGTGCACCGTCGCTTCCATCCGCGTGGGTGAATCCTGACATTGACATCAGATATGCGGGTAAACCCTGAGACCGGTCGGGGCCGGATGTGACTCCGATCTTGGGGATCGGGACACTCGGGAGAGCCCCTGCGCGCGAAGAATCTCACACGAATCCCTGAAACTGTGGGAGACATGTGACCGAAGCGCTTCATACTTGAGACTGGATCGCATCTGAGGGAGAATACAACTCTCTCTCTGGCTGTCCCCGCCGCGACGGCTTCTCGTTTTGGCGGATGGTCTGGTCAGCCCGGCACTGTGCCTTGGCCCACTGAACCTGACCCGCGGCTCTGACGATTCGGACAACGGTTCCGCTCCCAGATTCCCCCCCGAAGTTCCCCCCCCAAGTTCCCCCCCCAAGTTCCCCCCGCACCCTCCGCACGCACGCCCAACCTTCCGAGAGACCCACGTGAACGACCGCAACGAATCCAACCCTGATCTGTTGGCCCGCTCACGGGCTCACTTCCGCGCGCTGGTCGAGAGCATCGGCGTGAAACGCTTCGCCGGCGCGATGGGCCTCTCCACGCGCCAGGTGAACCGAATTCTCGCGGGGGTGCAGCCGAACCCTGTCGAGCGGTTGATCCGTTCGGTGCAGTGCGCCACGCCGGAGGCGGGGGACCGGGCGCTTGACTTTGTGTGCCAGGAAGCGGGCGGGTTTTTCGTGCGGCAGGAACCGGCCCTCGGCGACGCGGCGGCGAACGCGGTGCGCGAGTGTGCCGAGGCGATCGCGGCGATCTCCGACGGCGAGATCACCGAGATCGACGAGCGCGAGATCCGCGAGGCGATCGGCGCGATGGTGGCGCTGCTGCGGACGGTCGCCGACAAGAAGCAGAAGAACGAAAAGGCGCGATTCGGGAACCTGATGACGGCCCCCGAGCCGGCGGTGGCGGGCGGCGGCGAGAAGTCCGGGCGGAACGGGAGATAGCGCGGTGCGCGGTGCGCCAGGCATGAAGGCCCATCTCCTCCGGTCCCAAGCGTCTTGCGCATAGCGCACCGCGCACAGCGCATCGCGCATTTGACTCCCCCCCACCACCCCCGAACCATCTCGCGCGGCACCCCGGGGCATCTTCCCCGGCCCCGCGGGAGTTTGTCCATGGCTGTCCGCATGGAACTGGCACGCATCCTCATCTGTGAACTCCAGGACCTGCAGGTCATCGAGCTCAAGGAGATCGACGGCGAACGCAAGTTCCCGATCCTCATCGGGCTCGCCGAGGCCGAGGCCATCAAGCGGCGCCTTCAAGGCCAGCCCATGAAGCGCCCGCTCACCCACGACCTGCTGTCCAACCTCATCGAAGCCTTCGGCGGTCAACTCGAATCGATCGTCATCAACGATTTGTCCGAGCACACGTTTTTCGCCAAGCTGCGGGTGAACAAGGCCGACGGGGCGCTGATCGAGATTGACTCAAGGCCGAGCGACGCGATTGCGCTGGGGATCGCCGGGGGGGTGCCGATTTATGTGGAGGAGCATGTTTTGGCGGGGGCGCAGGGGGAGGCGTGAGGGGGGAGTGGGGAGTGGGGAGTCGGGAGTCGGGAGTCGGGAGTCGGGAGTCGGGCTTGGGGCTTGGGGTTGTCGTGCGCTGGCCCTAG
>JBJXFG010000013.1:0-2500 GCA_046154665.1 Phycisphaerales bacterium
CCCCGCGTTGGCCGAAGCGAGGCGCGCCGCCCAGGCGGCTGTGAGCGTTTCAAACCTCCGGCAACTCAACACCGTCGTCGCCACCTACGCGGGCGAGAACAAAGATTCGTTCGTGAATCCCTTTCAGCGCGGCACGCCGTGGCCCTGGTGGGGCGTGCTGCCGGCCCAGTACGCCAACCAAACAGGCGGCTTTGCGACTTGGAACTTCAACGATGGCGTGCGCTACACCGAACTCTTCTCGGCGCATTGGGGCAGCTTGGTGATGGCCTACATCGACGAGTTCGACCTGGAGAACCCCATCCAGTTTGCGCCCGGCGACACCACGGTGATCGCCCGCTTCCGCAAGAACCTGGCCACTCGCGTCGCCCCGATCGAGGAACTGAGCTGGGATGGCTCGTACTTCTACTCGCCGACAATGTGGATCTCCCCCGACCGGTACCGCACGGCCAATCTGGTGGCGATGGGCTTTGCGGGCGACACGCTGCTCCGCCGCAACCGCATCGACAACGTCATCCATCCGTCGGCCAAGGTGATGGTCTGGGAACGGTTCGACTTCCAGCGGATCGGGCGCCGGTCGTTCCCGGCGGGGGGCGGTCGCGCCAAGCTCTTTCCCAACTGGAACAATCCCGAAGCTTCGCCGCGCTTCGGGCTGGTCGACGGTAGCGTGGACTCGATCCCGATCTCGCGGCTGGACCAGTTGACGGCGGCAACGAACACCAACACCCGGCTGCGCGATGAGCTCACGCCATCGGGCACCTGGGCGATCCCGCAGGCCACGATGCAGAAGTTCGACATGCACCAGGACGACCTGGAGTATGGCCCGCCCAACAACTACACCTTCAAGCAATACTTCTGGGCGACGCGTAACGGCGTGCAGGGGCGTGACATTCCCCGGTAAGCTCCGCGTTGTTTCCAGGAGTGCACAGCTTGCGTACAAACATTGATCAGCCGACACGCCCGTCAGAGAACGCGCCGACCTCGGCGGCGGGCAAGCCGGCCGCACGTTCGCCGCGTCAGTTGATCATCGCTGGTGTGGCTGCGGCTGCCCTCCTGCTCGGTCTGGTGCTCATCATGCGAACCTTCCTGAGCTCCGGGGGGAGCATCGAAGCCGTCGCGCCGGAGACCGAAGCGGCTTTCGTGGAAGCCAGTAAGCCCCAAGCCGTGCCGCCCCCACCCGACGATGGCCCGCCGCCAGCCCCCGGGTCAGGAAAGATGCTCAACAAGCCCAACTGAAGCTCGCTCAACGGATTCGGTGTTGCGTGTGTCATGCCGCAGAGTGCGGCTCTACATCTGCCGGCGCATCCGCCGCACCCACCGGCCATAGTCCAGCATCGCGCGGAGCATCGCAAATCGGCCTTCCGGCCTGCCGCGCCCGAACGCGGTGTGCAACCGCCACTGCCAGTATTCGCCGTTGAACCGAAACCGGGTTACGACGGCGAGCCGCGCAAGCTCGTAGATGCTGCCAAGGGTCTCGGTTGCGTGCGTGAAGATTGCGACGCTCCTCGTATATCCCGTCAGTGGGTGCGTCGCTTACGCTCGCGTCGGCTGCGTGGTTCCGTCCATGATCGAGCGATACCAATCAAGCGTGGCATCGAGCCCTTCGTCCAGGGGCGCGATAGGTGCGTAGTCGAGCAGTTCCCGCGCGGCCGCGACATCAGCCAAAGAGTGCATCACGTCACCCGCCCTCGGCGGCGCGAACGCCGGTGCCAGGTGCTCTCGCCCGCAGGCCTTGGCCATCCGGCGCGCCAGCTCCAACAGGCTCACCCGCTCGCCAGAGCCGATGTTGACGACCTCGCCCGCCAGCGGTCGGTCGCTCGCGCCGGCGAGCAGGTTCGCCAGCACGGCGTTGGTGATGTAGGTGAAGTCGCGCGTCTGAGAGCCGTCGCCGAAGATCGTCGGGCTCTCGCCCGCCAGCAGCCGGCGCGCGAAGGCCGCGATCACGGCCGAGTACGGCGAGTCACCGGGTTGGCGCGGCCCGAAGACATTGAAGTAGCGCAGGCTCACCGTGCTCAGGCCGGGGTACGAGCGCGCCCACGCGTGCGCCGCGTGCTCGCCGGCGAGCTTGCCCGCCGCGTAGGGCGACACGGGCGCGGGCAGATCGCTCTCTCGCTTGGGCAGCGTCTCGGATTCGCCGTAGGCGGAGCTGGAAGCGGAGTAGACCACCCGGCGTGCGTGCGCAGACCGAGCCGCCTCCAGCACACGGACCGTGCCCAGCGCGTTCACGGTGAACGAGCGGTCGGGCTCGACGATCGACAGGGGAACGCTGCCGACCGCAGCCAGGTGAAAAACGATCGCGGTCTGCTCGACGGCCTCGCGGAGCGCGCGATCTTCGAGAATTGATCCGTGCACGAAGCGGACGCGGTCGGGCTCCATCTCAACCAGCTCCGCGACATGCGACGCGGTCGAGTTCGACAGGTCATCGATCACCGTGATCGAGGCGCCCATGCTGAGCAAGGCATCAACGAGGTGCCCGCCGATGAAGCCAGCGCCGCCGGTGACG
>JBJXFG010000050.1:0-62763 GCA_046154665.1 Phycisphaerales bacterium
TGGTCCGCGAGACGGTCCGCGAGATCGGGTACACATCCGGCGACATGCGGTTTGATGCCGACTCGGTCGGCGTCATGGTCGCCCTCAACAAGCAATCCAACGACATCGCGATGGGTGTCGATCGCGAGGGCGCGGGCGACCAGGGCATGATGTTCGGCTATGCGTGCCGCGAGACCGAGGAACTCGAGAAGGGCACCTTCATGCCGCTGCCGATTTTCCTTTCGCACCGTCTGGTGGAGCGTCAGGCGGAAGTCCGCCGCGCCAACAAGCTCGTCCCCGGCCTGCGCCCCGACGCCAAGAGCCAGGTGACGGTCGAATACGCCGAAGACGGCACCCCGCTGCGCATCGACACCGTCGTGCTCTCGACGCAGCACGCCCCGCTGTATTCGCCGCCCAAGCAGCAGGCCAAGCTGCGTGATCTGGTGCTGAAGCACATCATCAAGCCCGTGCTGGGCAAGCACTGGTGGAACAAGGACATCAAGGTCCACATCAACCCCACCGGCAACTTCGAGATCGGCGGCCCCCACGGCGACACCGGCCTCACTGGCCGCAAGATCATCGTCGATACCTACGGCGGGATGGGTCGCCACGGCGGCGGGGCCTTCTCGGGCAAGGACCCCACCAAGGTCGACCGCTCGGCGGCCTATATGGCCCGCTACATCGCCAAGAACGTCGTCGCCGCGGGGCTGGCCGAACGCTGCGAGGTCCAGCTCTCCTACGCCATCGGCGTCGCCGACCCCACCAGCGTCCACGTCAACACCTTCGGTACCGAAACCGTCAACCCCGACGCCATCGAGGCCGCCATCCGCAAGAACTTCAAGCTCACCCCCCGCGGCATCATCGAAAGCCTCAACCTCCGAACCCCGATCTATTCACCCACCACCAGCCACGGCCACTTCGGCCGCCAGCCCGGCACGATCACGTACAACGGCAAGAAGTACGAGACCTTCACCTGGGAGAAGCTCGACAAGGTGGCGGCGCTGAAGCGCGACGCGAAGTAAGTCCCTTCCGTGTCTCTGATCGAAACCAAAGCCCGGACGCCCAGCGTCCGGGCTTTTCGTTCCACCTGCCCTTTCGACAGCCTGCGCCCCTCCGCCAGCCCATTCAGGCGAATCGACCCCCTGTTTCGACGACGAAAGGGGTGATTTCGGCCCCCGTTCGGTGCCCCACGCGACGCGAGTGGAATGGCACGCCCCGTGCTTCCGAACAAGGCCCTCCCGGCCTCCATATTGTCATTGCGCCCGCTTGCCGCACGCCCTCTCGGGACCACCCATGCTCAACAGCCTGACCACCTCGTTCGTTTCTCGGCTGCGGGCGCGGGATTCCGCCGCGTGGTTCGAGCTTTGGGAAACCTTCGGCCCCGTCCTGCGGGCCCAGCTCATGAAATGGGGCAAGGGTCGCGTCGGCGTGGAAACCGTCCGCGATCTTTCCCAAGAAACACTCGCCGCCCTTTCGGATTCGATCGACCGGTATGACCCTTCGCGCGGGGCCCGGTTCTCGACGTGGCTGCTCGCCATCGCCAAGCACACCCTGGGCGACGAGATCGATCGGCGCAACGCGCAGAAGCGCGGCGGTGGAAGAAAGTCCGCCGCCCTTGATGAGACGTGGATGACCCAGGCCGGCGGGGCGGGGCCCGACGACGAGTACGAGTCGGCGATGTTCTGCGCCAAGGTGCGCGCGGCCCTCAAGCTGGTCGAGCGCGAGAGCGACTTCACCGATTTCACGATCTACCGCATGCGCGTGTTCGACGGGCAGAGCGGCAAGCAGGTCGCCGACGCGCTGGGCACCAGCGAGCCGACGGTAAGCCGTCGGCTGGCGAAAGTGCGCGAGGCGATCCGGGTCCGGCTGACCGAGGTGATCCAGACGTACTCGTTTACCGAGGACGAACTGAGCGAGGCCGACCGAAAGGGTCTGAGCCTGAAGCCCAACAACGCGGATGACGCGCTGTTTGACGAAGCGATCGCCGAGATTTTCCTCCGCGACGCCCGCGAGCGCGAGGGCATGACGGGCACGACCGGCCCGGGACGAGGCTGAACCATGAGCACGGCGACCACCATTCCACCCTCCGCGATTACCACGCCGTGGACGCCTGCGCCCGGCGGCGCACCCGCTGACGCCGCTGCCGGCGCGCCGATGATGCCGCTCGCGCCGCTCCACGCCGCGCCTGCTCTTCCCACCTCCCTGACGATCGCGCAGGCCAACCAGGTCAACCCGATTCAGAACGCCGTCAACTCTTCGGAGTTTTCATGGCTGATGATCCTCATCGCCGCGGTGGTGGCGATCGTCGGCGCGGTGATGCTGGCGGTGCCGCTGTTCAAGGGCATCGGCTGGCTGTTCCGCAACTTCTTCTTCGCGATCGGCTGGGTGGTCACGCACATCTTCACGTTCGTTCGCGGCGTGGTGACCGACGCCGTCCGCGCCGTCGGCGCGATCCTGGCGAGCGTTTTCTTCGTTCCGATGGCGGTGGGCAACGTGGTGATCGGGCGCTGGAGCGCCGCGGCGCACTACGGCAGGGCGATCAAGGAAGAGGTCCACGTCTTCGGTCGCAGCCTGTTCCGCGTGGTGATCGGGCACCCGGCGCGTCTGCTGCTGCTGGGCGGGCTGACCGAGGGCATCGAGAAGCGCGTGCCCGAGGCGATGCGTCAGGCCCCCGGGGCCGACACGCCGCCGGCGCGGGTGGGCCAGTTTGATGGGTACACGATCGTCGGCTCGCTGCCCACCGGCGGCTCGGGCGCGAAGGTGTACGTCGCCGAACCGACCCCGAGCAAGAGGGCGGCGCTGGCCCGCGCCGGGCGCGGCGATCTGGCGCAGGTGGTCATCAAGTCGTTCTCGCTGCGCGACGGCTCGACCATGCCGCAGATCGTGCGCGAGAGCCGGGCGCTCGAATCGGCCCGCAAACTTGGGCTGATCCTTGACCATGAGCTCAACGACGAGCGGTTCTACTACGCGATGCCCTATGTGCCGGGCGACAGCCTGAGCGTGGTCACGCGCAAGCTTCACGCCGACGCGGGCCTCGAGGGGCTGCGGGCCCGCAACCTTTCCGCGGCGCTGTCGCACGTCTCGGACCTGCTCGAAGAGCTGTCGTACTACCACCGCGGCGGTCTGTGGCACAAGGACGTCAAGCCCGACAACATCATCGTCAACCAGGGCAAGGCCCATCTGGTTGATCTCGGCCTCGTCACGCCGCTGCGCAGCGCCATGACCCTCACGACCCACGGCACCGAGTATTTCCGCGACCCCGAGCTGGTCCGCATGGCCCTGCGCGGCGCCAAGGTGAACGAGGTCGACGGCGTGAAGTTTGATCTCTACGGCGCCGGCGCGGTGCTGTATTCGATCATCGAAAACTCCTTCCCCGCCCACGGCGCGCTCAGCCAGATCACCAAGGTGTGCCCCGAGGCGCTGCGCTGGGTCATCCGGCGCTCGATGGCCGAGATGCACCAGCGGTACGCGACGGCGGACGAGATGCTTGCCGACCTGCGCGCCATCAACGCCTCGCCCGATCCGTTCGCGATCAAGCCGATCGATCTGCCCAGCATGTCTGGGGGTGGCGGCTCCGCCGCCGCGGGCGGTGCGGGTGGGCAGCCAGCGTTCATGCCTGATCTTGAGCCGAGGATCGAGCCGGTGAACTTCGCGCGGGCGGGTTCCGCTGTTCCGCCGGTTCCCCCGGGTTCCCCGGCGGCAGAGCCGCCGGGCTTTCACAGGGTTGTTGATGTTCAGAAGGACAACGGGTTTGTGTTCAAGGCGGAGATGGGTGTCGGTGCTGCCGGTGCTGCCGCCGGCGTGGCGGCGGCCGTCGCCGGCACGCGCAAGCGTCCGCGTCTGCGCCTGACCGACTGGTGGACGGGCGCGTACCGCGTCGAGGGCGAGCGCGTGGTGATGGGTGCGGATTCGTTCACCGCTCCGGGTGTTGAGAAGGTTCAGAAGATGCCGCGGGCGCCGGGGCGGACCGCGTCGGAGCAGCTCGCCGCGGCACGCCAGCGCGTGGCCTCGGCCCAGGCCCGCGTGCGCGGCAGGCCCCACCGCGCGTTCGTGTCATCCGCGAGCAAGTACGACAACCGGCCCAACTCGGGCGTGCTGGCGGCGATCGGCTTTGTGCTGCTCGTCATCGGCGGGGTGTTCTACATGGCCCAGTCGAAGAAGTCGGGCTCGCCCTTCCAGGAAGGCGGCACGGGCGTCGAGGGCTTCGAGGTCGCCGTCGATGGCCTGCCCGAGGGCCAGGTGGTGATGAGCGTGGCGGCCCTCGCGCCCGACGAGGTGCCCGAGGCACCTGAGGCACCCGAGGTGCCGGAGCCACCGGAGATGCTCGAGCTCGCGGAGGCACGCGAGCGCATGGCCGGCGACCGCGCCGAGATCCAGCAGCGCGTCCGCGACGGTCTCCACGCGCTGCACGGCGGCCAGAACGCTCTCAACGAGGCTCAGCGAACCGTCGCCCGCGCAACGACGCAATCGCAGCACCACGGCAAGGCATGGCTGGACAACCAGGTCCGCCGCACCAAGGCCATCCTTGATGCGCGTCACCCCGACAACAACCAGGTGACGTTCGCGTCGGTGGCCTCCGCCGCGTGGGAGGCCTTCACGTCCAACGCCTCGGGCAACCGGCAGATTTCCACGACGGTTGTGACGAACGTGGACGGCGAGCTGGAGCGCTCGGTGGGTTCGTACTCGGCGTCGGCCTCCATGCTGGATTCGGTGCCGAAGCCGCCGCACGCTGAATCGCCCCTCATCACCGGCTGCTGTGCCGACGGGACGGTGCTGCTGGTGAGCTTTGTGAGCCCCTCCGCCGAGGGCGCGCCCGCCGACCATCAGGACGTGCTGGTGCGCCGCCTGAGCGACCACGGCTTCTGCGTGGTCGGTCTGGGCGCGACGCCCGAAGAGACCGATGCGCTGGCCGGTGCCAAGGCGCAGATCGGCACGTCGACCCCCGCCGACACGGACGCCCGCGAGCGGCTGCGTGTGTGGCTCGATTCGCGTGCGGACATCGGGGCGGTGCTGTGGGTGTCGAACGACGAACGCTTCGCGCCGCGGGTGATGATCCGGTCGAGCGTAGAGCCTGAGATGAAGACGGACTACCGCGATGCGCTGACGGCGCGGTGAGAGTTTTGGTCAACGCCCTCACGCATCTCTGCCGACTTTCGACCCGCGAAGCGGGTCGTAGAGGGTTGCCAGCGGCGCAGCCGCTGGATGCCAGCCAGTCTTCATATCCGCCGGCGAAACCGGCGGGCGTGCTCTTGAGTTTCAGCCCCGTGCGCCCGTTTCACGGGCGGTGTTCTTTCTGGCGATTGACCAGCGGCTGCGCCGCTGGCAACCATCACGGGCCCGCCTCGCGGGCTCATGCACTCGTCATGTTCGACGGCGCGTTCGACAGATCGCCCCTCACGCCCCCGCCTCGGCCAGCGTGGCCCGGCACAGCAGGTCGACCCACGGGTCGGGCAGCTCGCAGGCCAGGTCGAGCAGAACGCCGTCGATCTCGGAGCGTGACACCGAGCTGATGAGCGCGTTGTGGTGGGCCAGGGCCGCGGCGACGGCGAGGAAGTAGCCGAGCATCGGTTCCAGCGGTTCCTTGCCCGGCTCGGCCCGTGCCGCCTGCTTTTTGCAGCGTTCCTTGATGTGCCGCAGCAGTTCGAGCGGAGCGCTCGCGCCGTGACGACCGGTCAGCAGCAGATCGCGCGCGCCGGGCTGAATGGCCCGCTCGATCTCCGCGAGCACGCCCTCGACCCAGCGCTGACGGTCGCCGTTTCGGAGGCGCTCGACGAGTCGGTCGACGGGGCGGATCGGTCCGCGGATGCCGAGATTGAGCAGGCGTGCGGCGAGCGCGGCCTCGGAGGCGCGTCCGCCCGCGCCGACGAACGTCGTGTGGTCGATGCCCTGGGCATCCATGTGATCGCGTGAACGCTCGTGGTTCATGATCCGATCACCTCCAGCAACTGGCGGATTTCGCGGTCGATCTGCTCTTCGCTCGCGTCTTCCCACGCCGCCAGCGCGCGGAGCTCGCTCTTGAACCGGTTGGCGGCGGTGCGCGCCATGACGGCGCAGCGGGCGCGGTCGAGTCCGAGCTCGGGCGCGATGCGCTCGTAGGCCTGCCCGTCAACGTGGTGACGCGTGAACACGCGCCAGTGCTGCTCCAGCCCCGCGTCGCGGCAGCCCGCTTCGCACCGCGCGATCGCCTCACGCACCATCGCCAGGGCCACCGCGCGGTCAAAGTCGGTGTGGTCGGTCGTCTCGAGGTCCGGCACCAGGTTCGCCAGCGACCCCGCGGTCGAGGGCAGGTCGAGCGATTCCTCCGACCGGTGCTTGCGCACCTGGCGCGAGGTCTCCATGAGGTAGTGCTTGAACCCGGTGATGAGCCAGAAGCGCAGCGGTCGGCGGCTCGCCGCCCAGCGTGCCAGGAACTCGGGCCGCGACAGCCGATCGGCGAAAAAGCCCTGCACGATGTCGGTGGCGTCGCCCAGGAACCGCAGCGAGCAGCCCATGAAGTAGACCTGGAGCGGGTGGGCGTACAGCGTCATGATGTGCCGGTTGGCCTCTTCGAGGCCGGACGGGCCCGCGCTGACCTTGCCGCTGAGCCACGCGACGGTGGTCGGGAAAACGTCGTTGGCGCGAGGACGGGCGGGGTTGGGGGGACGGGGGGCCAAAGGTGGGCGCACCGGCCCCTGGGCCTGTGGCTTGGCATCGGCGGGTGCTTTGGTCTTCGGCTCCGGCATGACGGGGGTGAAGCTCACGAAGGTACCTCGTCCGGACCGGGAAGAGAGAGAGGCTGGAAGCCGCCGCGCGCGCGGGGATGCGCGGGAAATCGAGAAACCGATCGCGGCCCGGGGGTCGCACCCGAGAAGCCGTCGCTGAGTCGCTGTGGACAAAGCCACGGATGAGGACGCCGTGGTCGATGAGCCGAAGCCGAACGATCGGGTTCCATTCGGTATCGCTCTCGCGGCCCCGCGCTATCCTCACCTCGCGACATGGCCCAAGCACCGATCATCGTGGTTTCGATGGGCGATCCGCTCGGCATCGGGTCTGAGGTGGTTGTGAAGGCTCTGGACGCCGTGCGCGGCTCATCGCGCTGTGCGTTCGTGGTGCTGGGGTCGACGGGTGCTTTGCAGCGGGCGGCGGCGGCTTCCGGGATCACGCCGTTCTGGGACGTTACGGCGTCGTGGCCGGGAGTCGAGCGGGCGGGGCAGGTGGTGGTTGTGCATGACGGCAGCGACTTTGCCGACGATGGCCCGCCGCGGGCCACGGCGCAGGGCGGTGCGTTTTCGTTCGAGTGGGTCGAGCGCGGGATCGCGGCGTGCCTTGGGGGGCGTGCCGCCGCGCTGGTGACGGGGCCGATCAACAAGGAGGCGTGGGCGCTGGCGGGGCATCAGAAGTTCCCGGGGCACACCGAGTTGCTCGCGGCGCGGTGCCGAGCGGCGGGCGCGAACACGGGGCGCGCGCGGATGATGTTCGTGGCGCCGAACCTGATGACGATGCTGGTGACGACGCACCAATCGCTCGCGAGCGTGAGCGCTTCGATCACCGAAGCCCGCGTGTTCGACACGATCACGATGGCGCACGAGTCGTGCGAGCGATTGGGGGCTTTTCCAGCCGGCGGGCGGCCGCGCATCGCTGTGTGTGGGCTCAACCCCCACGCCTCCGAGGGCGGCCTTTTCGGCGATGAGGAGGCCCGCGCGATCATCCCCGCGATTGAGCGGGCCCGTGACGCGGGCATCGACGCCTCCGGGCCGTACCCCGGCGACACCATCTTCGGCGCGGCGGTGCGCGGGAAGTTCGACATGGTCGTCGCCATGTACCACGACCAGGGGCTCATCCCCGTCAAGCTGCTCGCGTTCGATCGTGCCGTGAATGTCACCGTCGGCCTGCCGATCATCCGCACCAGCCCCGACCACGGCACGGCGTACGACATCGCGGGCCAGAACAAGGCCGACGCGGGCTCGATGCGTGCGGCGCTGGAGCTCGCCGAGCGGCTGGTGGTGCGCTGAGTCGTTTCACCGCGGAGGCGCGGAGAGCGCGGAGGGTTTCACGAGAGGGTTTAGGGGATAGGGTTTAGGGTGTGGCGGGCGACGTGTCGCAGCTCGACGCGCGACCGATCTTTACCAGCACATACCCTAAACCCTACACCCTATCCCCTCGCCCGAAACCCTCCGCGCTCTCCGAGCCTCCGCGGTGAACCGAATCCGACAACGATCGCCCGCGTGCAACCCAAGCGTCCCACCTACTCCGAACACTGGCACCGCGTCGAGCATCTCCGCCCGCGATTGCGCGTCGGCGTGCGGTCGCTCCGCCGGAGTTTCCGCGGCGAGGCGTGGCACATCCTCGAAGACCCGCTCGGCGCCGGCCTGGGCGGCAAGTCGGGCGGGCCCGGCGCGTACTTCCGCCTCAACGACTCCGCCTACCGCTTCATCGCGCTGCTCGACGGGCGGCGCACGGTCGCGCAGGCGTGGACGCTCGCGGGTGAATCTCTCGGCGACGATGCGCCGACACAGCCCGAGGCCGTGGCGCTGCTGGGGCAACTCGCGTCGTCGAACCTGCTGCAGGGTGATCTTCCTGAAGACGCCACAGCACTGTTCAGGCGTTACCGCGCGCGGCGCGGGCGCGAGATCAAGGGGGCGCTCGCCTCGCTGCTCTCGATCCGCATCCCGCTGGTCGACCCTGACCGCTTCCTGACGGCGGCGCTGCCGATGCTGGGGCTGGCGTTCTCGCGCGCTGGTTTGGCGGCGTGGTGCGGGCTGCTGGTGATCGGTCTGGCGCACGTCGCCGGGCGCGCGGGTGATCTGGTGAACGGCGCGGGGACGGTGCTCGCCGCGGGGAATCTGGTGTGGCTGTACGGCGCGTTTCTGCTGGCGAAAGTGGTCCACGAGCTCGGCCACGGCGTGGCGTGCAAGCGGATGGCGGCGCGTGAAGGCAGCGAAGCGCCGGTACACGCGATGGGGGTGATGCTGCTGGTGTTCATGCCGGCGCCGTACGTCGATGCGACGTCGGCGTGGCTGATCCGAAGTAAGTGGCGGCGCATCGTGGTGGGGGCGGCGGGCATGTATGCCGAACTGGCACTGGCGGCGCTCGCCGCGATCGTGTGGGCCCGCACCGCCGAGGGGTCGGTCGCGCACGCGGTGGCATACAACCTGATGTTCGTGGCGGGCGTTTCCACCCTGATTTTCAACGCCAACCCGCTGATGAAGTACGACGGGTACTTCATGCTGGCGGACGCGCTCGAGACGCCGAACCTGGCGCAGCGGGCGCGGGAGCAGACGCACCACCTGGTGCAGCGCCGGTGCTGGAAGGTGCGCGACACGGTGCCCGCGGCACTCACCGCGCGCGAGGGCGTGTGGCTGGTGGTCTATCACCTCGCGTCGGGCGCGTACCGCTGGGTGGTGTTCGCGATGATCACGCTGTTCGTGATGGACCAGTGGCTGCTGGCGGGCGTGGCGATCGGCGTGTTCATCCTCGTCGCGCAGGGCGTTGTTCCGCTGGGGAAACTCGGGGTGTTCCTCGCGTCTTCGCCCAAGCTGAATAAGTCGCGCCCGCTGGCGACCTGGAGCTCGATCGGCGCCCTCGGCGCGGTGCTGGGCGCGGTGGCGCTGATCCCGGTGCCGGATCGCGCGCGGCTGCACGGGGTGGTGACGCCGGGGCGCGAGGAGATCGTCTTCGCGCCCGAGGACGGGTTCATCGAGTCCGCCTCCCGCGCGGGTGAGTCGGCTTCGGCAAGCGCGCCCCTGGTGAAGATCCGCAACGGCATGCTCGAGTCCGAGCGGGCCGCCGCCGGGGCCCGCGTGCGGGCCGCGAGGCTGCGGGCCGACCGCGCGCGCGTGGATGACCCGCTGGCGGCGCAGCAGGAATCCGACCGAGCCGCGGTGCTTGAGCGGCAGCGCGAGGAGATTGAGAGGCGAGTGGGATCGCTGAACATCGCGCGGCACGGCGCGGGCGCGGACAAGGGCGGGGGAGGGGACGGAGAAGTTTGGTGTGGGCTTGATGAGTCGGTGCGCGTCGGCGCGTTTGTCCGCCGGGGCGAGCGGCTCGGAAAGGTGCTGGACGCGAGCCGTGTGGGCGTCGACACGGTGGCGGACCAGAACACCGCGGCGCGGCTCTTGGCGGCGGCGGGTTC
Organism: Phycisphaerales bacterium; assembly: GCA_046154665.1. Taxonomy (GTDB): domain Bacteria; phylum Planctomycetota; class Phycisphaerae; order Phycisphaerales; family UBA1924; genus JAFLCM01. Next base: position 10,091 of record JBJXFG010000050.1, read on the forward strand.
AGGATCATTGCGTGGCGAGCTGCGAGCCCGGGGTGCGGGCGGCACCGCGATCGAGGTGCGCGTGCGGCCGCCTTCGCCCGCGGGCCGGACGGATGTGACGCACCACGCGCTGGCGGATCACGCGGGCGGTCCGATCCGCCTGGCGCCGTTGGGTGACGGCACATCGCTCACCGCCGCGGAGCCGTACTTTGATGTGCGCGTGGAAATCCCCGAGGGCTCGTCGGCACCCGGCTCGCTGACGCCGGGGCGGCGCGTGGTGGTGCGTGTCGATCTGCCTTCGTCGCCCCTGCTGACGCAGTGGGTGCGGGCGATCCGGCAGACGTTCCAGGAGCGTTTCGGGGTGTGACGCGCGTCGCCGCCGTGGCGTGACTTAGCGCGAGTTCGATTCAGGCGTAGCGGGTGCTGGCAGAGCCGACCGAGCAAGCGGTCGGTCCCAACACGGCAAAGCGACGCGTGCTTCGGACCGACCGCGTGCGCGGTCGGCTCTGCGCCGATACGTTTGAACGGAGGACGCCCTAGAACTCACGCCTCCGGAGCGGGCTCTTCCGGCTCCCCCGCCGGCTCACCCGCCGGTTCACCCGCCGGCACCACCGCCGCGGCGATGAGCTTGTCGCCTTCCTTCAGGTTCACCACGCGGACGCCCTGGGTGGCGCGGCCGATGCGGCTGATCTGCGACGCCGGGATGCGGACCAGCAGGCCGCCCTGCGTCACGAACACGACGCCCTGGTCGGGCGTGACCGCGTGCACCGCGACGACTTTTCCGTTGCGGTCGTTGGTGCGGATGTCGATGCGGCCCTTGCCGCCGCGCGATTGCACTCGGAAAGACCCCCGGCTCAGAGAGCCGGGGCTTTCCGGCGGGGGCGCCGACGAGGTCTCATCGGAAGACTCCGCGTCGCCCTCGGTCTGCACCAGATACTCGGTGAGATCGGTCCGCTTGCCGTAGCCGTTCTCGGTGACGGTCAGCAGGTCGATCTCTGGGTGAACGCTCGACGCCGGATCGTCGGCGCTGCGCATCTCGATGCGCACCAGGCCGACCACCTTGTCGCCGTCGGCGAGTTCGATGCCCTTGACGCCAGCGGCGTCGCGCCCCATGGCCCGCGCGTCGGTTTCCTCAAAGCGGATCGACATGCCCTGGGCCGTGCCCAGCAGCACGTGGTCGATGCCGCTGGTGGCGGCGACGCCGATGAGGCTGTCGCCGTCGTTCAGGCTGATGGCGATGATGCCCGACTTGTTGACGTTTTGATACAGTTTCAGGCTGGTGCGCTTCACCTTGCCCTGGGCCGTGGCGAAGACGAGATAATCCTCGGCCTTCTCGAAATCCTTGATAGGCAGGAAAGTGACGGCCTTCTCGGCCGGGCGCGGCGTGCTGCCGTCGGCCCCGGTCTGACCCTGTGGGTCGGCGGGCCGCAGCTCAACCATGTTGACGATCGAGCGACCCTTGGCCGTGCGCGCCATCTCGGGGGTTTCGTAGACCTTGATCTTGAACACGCGCCCGCGATCGGTGAACACCAGCAGGTCATCGTGCGTGCTCGCCACGATGATGTGCTCGATGAAGTCGTCGTCGTTCGAGTCTGCACCGAGGATGCCGCGGCCGCCGCGGTTCTGCTCGCGGTAGGTGCTCAGCGGCGTGCGCTTCACCCAGCCCTGGTGGCTGATGGTGACCGCGACGTCTTCCTCGCGGATGAGCGCTTCGAAGTCGACATCGCCCTCGGTTTCTTCGATCTTGGTGAGGCGGGGGCGCGCGAAGCGGGCCTTCATCTCGGCACAGTCGGCCTTGATCATGCCCATGACCAAGCCACGGTCGGCGAGGATGGCCTCGTAGCCCTCGATCTCGCTCACCAGCGCGGAGTAGTCCGCCACTAGTTTTTCGATCTCGAGCCCGACCAGCTGGATGAGCCGCATGGCTCCGATGGCGTCGGCCTGTACGCGGGTGAGCGGCACGCCGCCAGTGGAATCAAAGCCGCGCACCGCCTGCATGAGGCGTGCGGGAATCTTGCCGGCGCTGGGGTGCGTGGGGGCGATCGAGAAGCGCTTCTCGCTCAGCCTCGTGATGGCCTCTTCGCGCGTCTTGCTCGAGCGGATGATGCGGATCACCTCGTCGATGTCGCACACCGCGTAGATCAGGCCTTCGAGCACGTGGGCCCGTTTCTTGGCCTCGTGCAGCAGGTGGCGCGTCCGCCGTTCGATCACGTTCACACGGTGCGCGATGTAGTGCTGGATCAGCTCCTTCAAAGGCAGCGTCCGCGGCTGGCGGTTCACCAGCGCGATGTTCATGATCGACACCGTCGTCTGCAGCGGCGTGAACTCGTAGAGCTGGTTCTCGATCACAGCGGGGTCCACCCCGCGCCGGATCTCGCACACGATGCGCGTCTGCGCCCCGCGCCCGGACTCGTTCCGAACGTCGGTGATGTCCTTGATCCGCTCGTCCTTCACGGCATCGACGATCCGCTCCATCAGCGTGCCCTGCACCAGCTGGAACGGGATCGTGTCGATGACGATCTGCTGCCGGCCGTTGGGCAGGTCTTCGACATGAACCACGCCGCGGCACGACAGACGCCCGCGCCCCGTCGCATAGCCCTCGACGATCCCGCGCCGGCCGCAGATCACCCCGCCGGTGGGGAAATCCGGGCCCGGAACGATCTCCATGAGCTCGGCGAGCGAGAGATCGGACCGGTCCACCACCGCGGTGATCGCGTCGAAAATCTCCCCAGGGTTATGCGGCACCAGCGAGGTCGCCATGCCCACGGCGATGCCCACGCCGCCGTTGATCAGCAGATACGGGAACTTGCCGGGCAGCACCGTGGGTTCGGTGAGGCGGTCGTCGTAGTTGGGCTGGAAGTCGACGGTGTCGAGCTTGAGGTCTTCGAGCATGTCCACCGCGGCCCACGACATGCGGGCCTCGGTGTAGCGCATGGCCGCCGGTGGGTCGCCGTCGATCGAGCCGAAGTTGCCCTGAGGATCAACGACGGGGACGCGCATCTTCCACGGCTGGGCCATGCCCACGAGGGTGGGATAGATGACCCCTTCGCCGTGGGGGTGATAGTTGCCGGAGGTGTCGCCGCAGATCTTGGCACACTTGATCTGCTTGCGGTTAGGGCGCAGGTTGAGATCGTTCAGGGCGACGAGGATGCGCCGCTGCGAAGGCTTGAGCCCGTCACGGACGTCGGGCAACGCCCGGTCCATGATCGTGCTCATCGCGTAGGTGAGATACGAGTCCTTGAGTTCGGACTCGATCTGCAGATCCATCACCTGGCCGATGTTCTGCGGCGTGGGGGAGGGGTGCTCAGGGCTGGGATTTTGCGGTGGATTCGGGCCTTCGGGCATGGGGCGGATGGTAGGTTGCCGCCGCGCGAAAGACGATCAGAAATCGCGTCCCCGGATGCCCCAGGCGGCGGAGGAGAACGGCACCGCAACCCCGTCCAGCTCGCGCGCCCCGAAGATCGTCGGGGGCATTCGGATCGCGAAGGCGGGCTTCGCGTTGAGGGGGTTGACTCGGTCGGCGTGCCCGTCGGCGAACACCGCGTTCAACTCACCCGCGTGGCGCGACCACAGTTCATGACCGTTGGTGTGGCGGGCGGCGGTCTCCGCGAACATCACCTTGAGGGCGGGGTGCCGTGTTTCGGAACGTGCGACGGGGGCCGCCCAGAGGTTGGCCTCGAGCCGCGCTTCGCGTGCCGAGGGGTCCCACAGGCGCGGGTCGGTGAAGAACGCGCTCGAGTACCAGAAGCCGCCGCCATACCGAGCCGGGCCCGTCGGCAACCCGTTGGGGTTGACCAGGCTGGGGCACGACCACGCCTCGGCTTGCTCGATCGCAGCCTCTTCGTTGAGGATCGGCCCGCACCAATCCAATGACTGCCCGACCGGGTCGACGCCCGCGGTGTTGTCGCCGACGGTGTAGTTTGCCAGCGTGCGTCCGCGTTCGAAGAGGGTGGGCCAGGTGCCGGGCTGCGGCCCGTCGCGGTCGTGGGCGGCTTGCCCGAGGGTGCGCAGCACGCTGAGGCAGGTGCCCTCGCGGGCCCGCGCTCGCGAGCTTGAGAGTGCCGGCAGCGTGAGCCCGATCAGCAACGAGACTGTCGCGACGGTCACCAGCACTTCGACGAGTGTGAACCCCTGATCCGAGTTTCTGTTCCGCCCTTGCCCCCGCCCTTGCCCCTGCCCTTGTTTCTGCCTGAACCGCTCCCGGCTTTGAGCTTCATTCGATGCTTGGAACGCACGCGGGCTGGACGGGGGAGCGGATCGCATGTCGGTTACCATCGGGAGAATGCATCGGGCGCTCAATAGAACGTCGCGTGCATGGGCCACGTGTGGAGCGTCATGCTCCGGTTGTTCCACGACCTGCTCTCTGGGTCCCAATACCAGCACGAGAGCCAGCCCACCCGTGAACCACGTTCCGTCTCGACCACCAATCGAACCTCAGCGTACCAAGTGGAGCCGTGCTTTGAAAGCACGTCCTGCAGCGATCGCAAGGGAGCCCGCAGGCGGAACGCGTTGTGCGATGGCGCCCCGAACCAATACTCATAGTCTTCGACCGTGTTGAACTGGCCGGAATCAGCCTCGTCGAGGGTACGGACTTTGCGGACCTCGACGCGGCGGCCGGGGCCGTCCATCGCCACCTTGACATAGCGCGAGCCGTCCACCTGGACCCCCGCGTCGATGAGCGTTTTCAAAACACTCCGCAGGTTCTTTGGGTCGGGCTCTTTCTTCATCAGAAAGACGTATCGCTGGCGGATGGCTTCCCAAGCCATCGGGAGCTGCGGCTTGGCCCAGTGCGTCCCTTCTGATTCAGCAAGCTTGATGTAGTCACTCGGGTCTCTTGAGGCTCGGGCCCGATACTGGCGAACAACCGTCGACGCGAGCGCTCGCGCCGCCTCTGGGGGAAGGCTCGCCTCGGGCTTCACCGCGTCGAGCATCCACGCTTCAAGCTCGCGTGGTTCCGTCGACTCAATCTCGAGCATCGGCGCGGCGGCCCACGTCGCCTCCTGAGCAGACCGAAGTTCTTCCGTGGTTCGCAGCGGCCCAACCGCACTCGTCGCCGGACCTGAGTCTCGATAGAAAACCAGGTACCACCAGACGCAGGCGAAGCCGCACAGCAAGCCGCCCGCGGTGACCGCGATCAGGAATCCGCGGCTCGTTGAGCGTTGGGCGCTCATCGCAATCACTCCTGCACTGGCGGGATGTAAATGGGGGATCCCGGCGTGCCTGCAGGTACCGCGGCACATGACCCTTGGAAGCACAAGTAAGTCGATCCGCCCCGAGCGCAGCACTGACATATCGGTCCCGTCGAGGCACCACACGGAAAGGGCCCACAGTACGAACCGGCATTGCAGCACACCGCCCCGGCTGAACACGCGGCATACGCCGTGCTCGCCCCGAACAGCAGCCCGGTAGCAAAAGCTGTGCCGAATCCAAAGAATCGTCTCATGGCGGACTTCTCCTTGAAGTGGTCGAACCAGAACCTACCTTGACTCAAATCGGTCGTCAAGTCAAGTTCAATCGCCGAAAATCGGATCGATCTGACGAAGTAATTGAAGATTATGCCGCAAACCTTGTAACTCGGCACTCATCATCCAGCGAGGTGCAACGCTGCTGTCGGCTGATCAGCCGACGCCACCGTCACCCCCACCCCCGGGTGCTCGTGCGCCGCCAGGGCCGTTTCCGGCGTATTGCACTGCCTCGAAAGATGCAGCAGCACCACACGATTCCGTGGCGAAATCGCCCGGACCGCCGCGGCACTCTGCTGGTTCGAAAGATGCCCCGCCCCGCCCATGATGCGTTCTTTCAAAAACTCAGGACGATCCGAATCCCGCTGCATCACCGGGCAATAGTTGCTTTCGATCGCAAGAACGCCCACGCCTTTGAACAGCTCGACAAGCCCCGCCGGCACGTGCCCCAAATCCGTGGCGTAACCCAGCGCCTGTTCAGGCCCCGCGCCGTCGAAATCAAGCCGGAACGCCGCCGCGCCAAGATCGTCGTGCGACAGCAGCACCGGACGCACCGTGACGCCGCAACGAAGCCGGAAATCACCCGCGAAGACCTCCGTCCGGTGCGTGAGCAGCCCGGAGCGCATCCCCCGGTTCACGTGCCGCTTGTGTACGTGCACGGTGGCGTGCTTCGGCAACGCGTTGATGCTGCTCCACCCCGCGTGGCAGTGGTCGTGGTCCAGGTGCGTGAACAGCACATCGTCAACGTGCTGCAGCGACAGCCCCAGTGTCGACAGCAGCCGGTTCGTCCGTCGTGGCGAGAGTCCGGCGTCGATCAAGGTCGCGCGCCGCAGTGATCCTTCGCCGTGGATCAGCACCGAGCAGTTGCCCGACGAGCTCGAAGCCAGCACGACCAGGTGCCGCGCGACGCCCGTCGCGGCGGGTGCTTCCGCCTCCACGCGAACAGGCATTGCCGGGGCGGCGGGATCAAAGAGCGAGCGCGAGATGACGCCTGTGGGGACGGGCACGCGGGCAGGATAGCGGGGAGGGGTGGAAGTGGTCGAGTGGTCGAGTGGTCAAGTGGCTAAGTGGCCAAGTGGCGAAGCGGCAGAGTGAGTTGCCCGCACTTCGTGCCTCCGTGCCTCCCTGCCTCCGTGCCTTCCCCTTACGGCTCCACCAGCACGCGCAGCGTCTCGGCGAGCCCGGCGCTCCGCAGTGCCTCGACCCCCTGTTCCAGACGGAAACGCCGAGCGATCAGGCTCACCACGTCCACCTGCTCGCGGGCGATCATCGACAGCGCCTCGGCGATGCTCCCGCCTCGGCTGCCCATGAGTTCGATCTCGCCCGCGACGACCGGCCCGATGTCCACCGCCGACGTCGGCACCGCCTTGACCAGCACCTTGCCGCGCGGCCGGACCATCCGCAGCGCCGCCTCGAGCCCTTCGCGCGTGCCGGTGCAATCAATCACGATGTCCTGATCCGCCCGCAGCCCCGCTTCTTCGGCACGCCGATGCTTGATGCCCCACTTGGCGCACAGTTCGAGCTTTGATTCGTGCCGCCCCAGCACTCGCACCGAGGCGTTCAGCCGCGCCAGCACCTGGGCCGTGAGAAGCCCGACAGGCCCATCGCCGAGGATGGTGATGAACGGCCGCCCCTCGACGCGCAGCTGCGTCGCGGTGTGCAGAGCCGCTGCGACGCTTGCCGCGAAAACCGCGCGGTCGTCGTCCAGGTGCTCGGGCACGATGTGGACATTTGCGAGAGGGACACACACCAGATCGGCCAAGCCGCCGTCACGCTCACACCCCAGCCGCACCCGCGCCCGGCAGTGGGGGGCCAGGCCGCGCTGGCACATGTCGCACTTCGAGCAGGCGATGTCAGGAGTGACGGCGACCAGTTTGCCGTTGAGACGGCGCGGCTCCCACCCCATCGTCGCACCAGTGAGCGCGGGGCAGATCTTCTCAACGGTGCCGACGAACTGCGCCCCGAGCGTGACCGGCGTCGCCGCGGTGCCCGTCTGCGATCGAGCCTGCTCAAGATCATCCCGGCAGATCGCCGCCCGCGTGACGCGGATCAGCGCTTCACCCGGCGCGGGCACCGGCGGGTTCACGCGGGGCTCAAGAACCACCGTTCCGGAAGTTGTGCGGCGGAGTGCGCGCATTCCCTCTGGTATCGGTCGAGCCGATGGCCCGGTTCACGTCGCGATCGAGTTATTCAATCTTGCCGCCGCACGCCTCACGCACCCGCCCGCACCGCGCGCCGGGCGGAGTCGCCTTTCACCACCACCTCGCTGTCGGGCTTGTTTTCGCTCGAAGCGGCCGGTTTCGTCGTCGGCGGGCCGCCCACCAGCGCGTCCCACTCCTTGATGAACTCGTCGGCGAGCGCAAGATAGTCCGCCGCGCCGGTGCAGTCGGGTGCGTATTCGAACACCGACTGCCCGAAGCTCGGGCTCTCGGCGAGTTTGATCGAGCGCCGCACCGCCGGGCGGTAGACGCGGGCCGCCCACCAGGGCGGGAGCGTCGCCGGTTGTGTGCCGTCGACGGAGGGCCTCGGCGTACGCGACTGCTCGAAGAAACTCTCGAGATCGGCCACCACCTCGCGGGCGTGCCGCGTGTTCTCGTCGTGCATGCACAGCACCACGCCGGACACCTTCAGCCGTGGATTTACGCTCTGTGCCACCAGCGTTACGGTTTCAAGCAGCTTGCTCACGCCCTGCAACGCGAGGAAGTGGGCCTGCATCGGCATCACCACCTCACGCGCGGCGGCGAGCGCGTTCAGCGTCAGCACACCCAGCGACGGGGGGCAATCAATAAGGATGAACTCGTACGCGCGCTTCAGCGGTTCCAGGGCGCGCGACAGCCGCTGGTTGCGATCGTCGTCCGAAGCAAGCTCGGCCTCCGCCGCCGCCAGCCCCGTTTCGGCGGGCAGCAGCGACATGTTGGGCCGCACCGCGCCCACCAACGCATCGACGGCGTCAAACGAAGGGTCCAACAACACGTCGTACACACTCCGCTCCAGCGCGGCGGGGTCGGTCCCCAGGTGAATCGTCGAGTGGGCCTGCGGGTCAAGGTCGATCACCAGCACGGATCGCCCGCGCGAGGCGATCGCTGCCGAGAGATTGACCACCGTTGTCGTCTTGCCGACGCCGCCCTTCTGGTTCATGAAGGCGATGACGCGCGAGGCGGCGTGGCCGCCCGAGGCGATCGGCGTTTCCTTTTTGGAGGACGTGCGACCGGGTTGAACCCCCGAAGAAGAGCCGCCCCGCGTCCGTGAACCCTCCTGGTTCGATTTCGCTCCATCGTTCATAGGCCAAGTGTAACGCCGAGGGGACCGTCGGCGGTTCGGCCCGCGAAGACGGTTTTCGTCGCAATCCTGTCTCTGCGGGCCGCCCAGACGGTCCCACCGTCGTGCCCGGCCCGCGCGGCACGACCGACGCGAAGGCCCTCGGACAATACCCCCCACGCCGAGGGGTTTCCCTGAACCTCAGCGCGGGGACGGTCGATCTCTTGGGCACCTCCGCGTGGCGATCAATCGCCCGACGGCGGTTGAACCGGGCGTCCGTTCACGTCTGTCCAGGAACCGAGCGAAGGGAGTCGACCCGTGAAGGTCCGCCAGGAACTCAGCGCCCGTGAAGTCGAGCAGTTGCACGAGCAGCTCATGCGCCGCCTCGGCGATACCTCCGTGCCCTCGCTGCCCCAGGTGGCCGTGAAGATCATCGAGCTCATCGGGAACCAGAACGCGACCATCAACCAGTTCGCCGAGGTCATCAAGGCCGACCAGGCGCTCACCGGTCGGCTGCTGCGCCTCGCCAACTCGGCGATGTTCGCGCAGCGCCAGCCCGTCACCACGCTCCAGCGCGCCATGGTCCTCATGGGCATGGAGCGGCTCAAGGCCATGGCCTTGGGCTTCCATCTCTCCAAGGCGATGGTGGCGGACGAAGGGCCGTTCTCGCTGAAGCGCCTCTGGACGCAGGCGCTGTTCCGCGCGTGGCTCGCGCTGCACATCGCCGAGACCCTCGACAAGCGCATCTCGGGCGAGGCCTTCATCGTCGGCCTGCTCAGCGATTCCGGCAGCGCCGTCATGACCAAGCTGCTGGGCAACGAGTACGTGTCGGCGGTGAACCCGAGCGACCCGCCGCAGAAGCAGTTCCTCAACGAGATGCGCCTGCTGCCGTACACGCACGTGGATGCGTCGCTGGTGCTGACCAAGGTGTGGAAGCTGCCGGCGCTGCTGGCCAAGCCGATCGGTTCGCACCATTCGCCCACCGCCCCCGCGTCGGCCGACAACCCCGCCAGCATCCTCGGCGCGGTGGCGTATTACGTCGGATCGATGCCGCTGGACCCCAACGGCGTCGCGCCGCCCGGCGTCCCGCTGCCCGAACTCGCCGACAAACTCTTCGGCCTCTCGCACGACGAGATGCTCGCGCTCATCGCCAAGAGCGGCGAGAGCTTCAAGCAGACCCGCGAGATGTTCGCCCACATGCTCGACAGCCAGCTCAGCGTCGACCGCATCGTGGACCAGGCCAACATGCACGCCGTGGGCCACGACAGCGCCGTCGAAGACATGAAGGACGTGGAGTTCGACGCCGCCGGAACCTTCAAGGCCGGCGGGCTCGTCTTCGAGCTGCGAAAAGGCCCCGAAAAACACGTGACGGCGTACATCTCCGACGGCGCGGGCAACCGCATCGTGCAAGAGGAGATCGACCCGCGCAAGGACAACGAGAAGAGCATCCGCGCCAAGCTGCTGCTCGACGACGCCGCCGCGGACGACGTGAAGAAGCTCATGACGGGCATCCGCGCGCTGGCGGCGTGAGGGATGAGGGGATAGGGTGTAGGGTTTAGGGTGTGCCCGCGCGAGTTGATCGCGGCGGGCTCGCCCTGTGCCTTCCACTCGATGCCTCGATGCCTCTTGCCTCGATGCCTTCCTATGAAACTCATCACCGCGATCATCCGGCCCGACCGTCTTGATGAAGTGCAGCAGTCGCTCGCGGAGGCGGACATCTATCTGTTCACCGTGACCGAGGTGCAGGGCGCAGGCCGCCAACGCGGCGTAACCGAGGTCTACCGCGGCCAGGAAATGGAAGAACGCCTGATCCCGAGATTGAAGATCGAGATCGCCGTGAACGACGCCTTCGTCGAAGCGGCGGTCGAGGCCATCATGCGCGGGGCCCGCACCGGGGAGACCGGGCGATTGGGCGACGGCAAGATCTTCGTGACGCCGCTGGAGGACTGCACGCGGATCCGGACGGGGGAGGCGGGGCCGAGTGCGATTGGGCCGTGAGGTAGCGGGGGACTGGTACCACCGTCACGCGGGCGCGGAAGTCGCCGGGTGGCAGGCCTCTTTTTGAGAAGCCTGCTGCCCGGATAAGGCGTCCTCGACGTGCCCCCTCGTTCGAGCTCATGTGCCCTGATCGAGTACGCCCACAGCGGCGTACCCCGGCATGTAACCGTCCGTCGGGTGACGTGAGCGAAATGAAAAAAATCGCCCGCAGCAATCGCGGGCGGTTTTCAACTCAATTAATGGCAGCTCGCCGCGTCCTCCGTGCCTCCGAGGTGAGCCCTGCGGCCGCTTACGGGAAAATCCCCCGCAGCTCATACGCCTTGCCCACCGCCTCGAGGGCCCCGATGTACGCCGCCGTGCGCATGTCGACGTTGTACTTGGTCCGGGCCAGCTGGGTGCGGCGTGCCGCGGCGACCATGTGCCGGTTGAGTTCGTCGTCCACGCGTTCGATGTCCCATGAGGTCTGGGTCTTGTTCTGGACCCACTCGAAGTAGGACACCGTCACGCCGCCGGCGGAGCAGAGGATGGCGGGGAGGATCTCGACGCCCTTGCCCAGCAGGATTCGTTCGCCGGCGGGGGTGGTCGGGGCGTTGGCGGCCTCGGCGACCACGCGGCAGTCCATCAGCGCGGCCTTTTCCTGGTCGATCATCTGCTCGAGGGCGGCGGGGATGAAGACGTCGACCTTGGTGGAGTAGAACTCTTTCTCGGAGCACTTGTCGGCGCCGCTGAAGCCGCCGACGCCGCCGGTCTTGGTGACGTGTTCGTCGAGCTTGCGGGTGTCGATGCCGTTCTTGTTGATGATGGCGCCGGTGTGGTCCATCACGGTGATCAGTTTCGCGCCGCGGTCGGCGAAGAGCTTGCCCGACCACGAGCCGACGTTGCCGTAGCCGATGAGGCTGAAGGTGGCGTTCTTGGGCTGGATGCCCATCTCGGGCATGAGCTCGACGAGGACGTCGATGACGCCCTGGCCGGTGGCCTTTTCGCGTCCGACCGAGCCGCCGACTTCGATGGGCTTGCCGGTGACGACGGCCATGGCGTCGGCCTGGCCACGGGTGATGTTGGCGTAGGTGTCGGCGAACCAGGCCATCATGGGGGCGTTGCTGCCGACGTCGGGGGCGGGGATGTCGTAGTCAGGGCCGATCTGCGGGGCGATCGCGGAGACGAATCGGCGGACGACGCGCATGAGCTCGTTCTTCGAGAGAGCGCGGGGGTCGCACTTGACGCCGCCCTTGCCGCCGCCGAAGGGGATGCGGACCAGCGAGCACTTCATGGTCATGAGGCAGGCGAGCGACTTGACGTCGTCGAGCGAGACATCGGGGTGAAAGCGCAGGCCACCCTTGTAGGGGCCGCGGGCGTTGTTGTGCTGGACGCGGTAGCCCTTGAAGAGCTGGTACCTGCCGTCGTCCATCTGGACGGGGAAGTGGACCATGATCTCGTTCTTGGGCTGAGCAAGGATGAGTTGGACGTGGTGCGGGAGGCCGATGACCTCGGCGGCGTGCAGCACCGCGTCAATGGTCTGCAGATACAAATTGTCAGGGTCGCGCTCCATGCCCAGTTCGTCGAAAACGGGGCTGCCGAGGTTCTGACGGTTGGGTGAAGCGATGGAGGCTTTGGCCATGGCGGGTCTCGGGGGGGGTTCGGGAGTCGGGAGTCGGTGGTCGGGAGTCGGGAAGAAGCGAACGCGAGTTGGGTGTGATGTCGGTAGCGCGGTCCTTCGCGCGTGTTTCTTCGGCGTGCTACAACTGCCGGGGACCTCGGGCTTTGAGCGATGCCGCCCCCCCGCCGATCGGGTGCCGCGGCGGTGGAGGTTCGCGGTGCCGGCGCGCCCGTGCGTCGGCCCGCGAGAGTGCAACCCCGGTCGGCCCACCACCGACCTGAAAGGGGGAAGAGGATGATAGTCTACTTCGCGTCGGATTTGCTCTGGGCCAGCAAGATCAAGGCGACCGCCGACGCCATCGGCGTCCCGGCCCGACCCGTCCGGGATACGACCATGCTGGACGCGCGCCTGGCCGATTCCGACGTGCGGGGCCTGCTGCTGGACCTCGACGCCCCGGAACGCGCCTTCGAACTGCTCGGGCACTTGCGGGTGCGTCAGAAAGAGCCAGAAATGCAGGCCAAACTGTCGGCGGTACGGGTGTGCGCGTTCGGGCCGCACGTGAACGTGACGGACCTGGAACGAGCCATGCGCGAGGGGTGTGATCCGGTGCTGACGCGGGGTGCGATGGACCGCTCGATGGAGAGGGTGTTGAGGCTGCTGGAGGGAACTGAGTAAACCGTTTTACCCGGCCTCGCGGTGGAGTGACGGCTGCCTTCTGGCCCGCAAAGCGGGCCCACGATGGTTGCCAGATGCGGAGCATCTGGTGGCGTGCGATCGAAGTCTTGAGCGACCATGAAATGGTCGCGCGAAGCGAACTTCGCTCGCCCGCTTCGTGCGCGAATCCTCAAACTGCAACTTCATCCAGCGGCGGCGCCGCTGGCAACCATCGATAGCCCGCTCCGCGGGCCGAGCGATCCACGCGCTCACGCCACCTGCGCTACTCGAAACATCGCCCCGGCGTTCCCCGTGTCCGGCTTGGTCTCTTCCATCGCGATGTAGTGCCTCGGCACCCGCGGGCCAAACCGGCACAGCAGCTCGTGCGTGATCGTGCCCGCTTCCTTCGCCAGCGTCGGCAGGTGGTTCGGCGACGAGCGGTCGTTGCCGACGATCTCGACCCAGCTTCCCGCGCCCAGGCCCTGCTCGGGCAAATCCGTCAAATCAACCGTGATCTGGTCCATGCTCACCGTGCCCACCTGCGGCACAAACGCCTTGAGCCCGTTGGCCAACTCAACACCCACGCGGGCCTTGTTCGAGAGCATCCTCGGATACCCATCCGCATACCCCACCGGCACCAGCCCCAGCCGCGTGCGCCGCTTGGCCCGCCACGTGCAGCCATAACCCACCGGCGTGCCGGGCTGGATCCACTTGGTCTGCACGATCTTGCTCACCCACCGCACCACCGGCGTCAGCTCGTTCGACAGCGCCAGCAGCTCCACGTTCTCAGGATCGGCAAACTCCTCGCCGCCATACCCCAGCAGCGCCAGCCCCACGCGCACCATCCGACGGTGCAGTGTGCGCGAGCGGAAGCAGCCGTGGGTGCTCGCCTGATGGATGAGGCAGTCTTGGGGGATGCAGTTCGCCGCGGCCCGCAGAACACTGTCAAACGCCTCGGCCTGAGCCCGTGTTTGGGCGGCGCTGCTATCCGACGCGGCGCAGTGCGTAAACACGCCCACCAGCCGCAGCCGGGGATGCTCGGCGGCGCGGGCGATGAGCGCGACGCTATCGCCCACCGACGCCCCGCCGCGGCTCATGCCGGTATCAACCTCGACGTGTACCGGGATCGTCACACCCAGGGCCTGCGCAAAGTCGGCGATCGCCGTCAGCGTCTCGGCGTCGTGGATCGTCAGGTGGACCTGCCCGGTGATGACCGCGCGGTACAGCGGGTCCGACCGCTCGAGCTCACGCACCGGCATCAGGATCAGAATCGGCAGGTTGCCCGGCAGGCTCGCATCGACCAGCGCCCGCGCCTGGTCGGGCGTGTACACCGCGATCATCTCCAACCCCGCGATCGCCAGGCGCTTGGCCAGTCGCACCGCACCCAGGCCGTAGCCGTCGGCCTTCAGCACCGCGCAGAGATTGGTCGAAGCTCCGATGGCACGTCGCACCACGGCGACATTCCGTTCGACGGCGGCGAGATCAACCTCGATGCGGCTGGTAAAGGTCACGGTGGCTCCGACAAGATTCACAGGGGGTTTTCGGTTGCGGCAAGCCCGCTCTCGTGCCACTGCTGGCTCCGTCCTCGGAGACAGCAGTGCAGGAACTTCGGGGGTGCTTCGGCACTGATGTCGGCCCGCGGACGGGCCGCCATCAGTGGCACGGCACCGCCCGTTGCGTCGCTCTGGGGGATTGTTGTATCGACCCCGCGAGCGCGCTACCATCACAACGACGGAATCCCGCCGTGAAATGCGGGGACATCGTGCCGCCGACCGTGTGTCGGACCACCCGCGGGCCCTTCGGCGGCCGCCCGCACAACCTGATTGCCTCGGCGGCGCGCCCCGTCCAGGATGGTTCGCACCCGACGCCTCCTCTGCCCACCTCCCAATGTGGGCCGTGCGACGCGTCCAGTGCCAGTCATCCGCAGGAAGGGGCCGTCACCGGCGCGGGACGCTACCCCCCTCATGATTTTCGACGCCCAGTCGTCCGATTCCAATCCTGACACTTCCCCGGAGATCGAGCCCAACGCCGAGAACGACGGACCGCCGTCGGCGTCGTCCGACAGCGGTGCCGCCGACGCGCCCGCCGGCACGGGCGATGCGGCGGTGAAGAAGAAGCGTCGTCGCCGCGGCGGCAAGAACCGCAAGAAGAAGACCGGCGCGGGTGCCGCCGAAGGGGCAGCTCCTGCGGAAGGCGAAGTCGGCGAAGCCGGTGAAGAGGCCGGTGATGAGGCAGGTGACGAATCGGCCGAGCCCATGCCGGCGAAGGAGCCGCCTCAGAAAGCACCGCAGCCGGCGCGCCCGCAAAACCAGCCCGGCGAACGCCGCGGCGACCGCGAGCAACGCGGCGCCGGTGGAAGCGGCGGTGGTCGTCGTGACGACCGGCACCGCGCCGGCGGCGGACGCGATCGCCGCAGTGGCGGTGGCGCGGGGGGCGGTGGAGGCGGCGCGGGGGGCAGTGGTGGCGGCCGCGATCGCTCCGCGCACTACAACGAACACACCGAAGATTCCTCCGAGGCCCCCGTCACGCCGCGCGTCCCCCGCGAACGCCGCGAGCCGCAGATCCCGACCAAAGAGTGGGAAGAGATCTTCGAGGGCAAGACCTTCGAATCGCTCGGCCTGCGCAACAGCGTGCTGAAGGGCGTCGAGGCCGCGGGATTCAAGAGCCCCACCAAAATCCAGGCCGAGCTCATCCCGCTGGTCATCGCCGGCAAAGACGTGATCGGCCAATCCCGCACCGGCACGGGCAAGACCGCGGCGTTCGGCCTCCCGCTGTTCAACAACGCCATCCGCGAACTCCCGTTCCAATCGCTCATCCTCGCCCCGACGCGCGAGCTGGCCATCCAGATCGCCGCCGAACTCACCGAACTCGGCAAGTTCACCCCCATCCGCGTCTCGGCGGTCTACGGCGGGCAGGCCGTCCACTCGCAGGCCCGCAAGCTCGAGAAGGGCCCGGAGATCATCGTCGCCACCCCCGGCCGCCTCATGGACATGGTCGAACGCGGGCACATCCACCTGCACAACGTCAAGTTCGCCATCCTCGACGAAGTCGACCGCATGCTCGACATCGGCTTCCGCGACGACATCAAGAAAATCCTCGGCGGCATCAAGGGCGAGCACCAGACCGTCTTCGTCTCGGCCACCATCAGCGAAGAGATCGAGCGCCTCGCCCGCACCTACATGAAGACGCCCGAGAAGCTGGTCACCACCGGCGGCTCGCTCACCGTCAGCCTGGTCCAGCAGCACTACATCAGCGTCCAGCCCTGGGACAAGCGCAAGATGCTGCTGCACTGCCTCACCCACGAAGACCCGGACCTCACCCTCGTCTTCTGCCGCATGAAGCGCACCGTCGACGACGTCGTCAAGTTCCTCTGCAACCACGGGATCGACGCCCACGGCATGCACGGCGACCTGCAGCAGGGCCGACGCAACACCGTCATGGCCCGACTGCGCGAGGGCACCCTGGGCGTGCTCGTCGCCTCCGACCTCGCCGCACGAGGACTCGACGTCGACGGCATCTCGCACGTCATCAACTATGACCTGCCCGAAGACCCCGAGGTCTACATCCACCGCATCGGCCGCACCGCCCGCGCCGGCCGCGGCGGCGTCGCGTGGTCGCTCGTCACGCCCGAGCAGGGCCCGCTGCTGACGGCGATCGAGAAACTCGCCAACACCCACGTGCCCGAGAAGAGTTACCCGGACTTCAAGCTCGGCGCACCGCCCGCCGAGGTGCAGGCACGCCGTCAGGCCGAGGACATGCGCCGTCAATCCATGCAGGGCAACAGCCGCTTCAACGCGCCGACGCTTCCGGCGGCCGCCGCGCCAGCGCCGGCACCGGCGGCTTCGGGTGTTGGAACCGCTGCGAAGGCCGCGCCCGTCGCCGTCAGCGTGCAGGCCGACGCCTCCCGCTTCCCCGGCGGGATCGTGCCCGCGATGCTGCCCCCCAAGCGCCTCATGGGCCGCGTCCGCACCTCGCGCAGCGGCCCGCCCAAGCCCGCCCCAAGCCTTCTGCCCGGCTCCGCCTCCGCCCCCGCGCCCACCCCAACGCCCACCGACTCGACCAACCACGCCCCGAGCGCCGATGGTTCAGACGCGAACAACGGCTGAACCGCGACGGGGTCGCGTTTCGCCTTGCAGCGGTGGGGCAGGCTGGAAGCTTGCCCCACCGATCGAAGACCGAGAACGAGCGACCCGCCACCGGGAGAACTCCATTGATGAAACTCCGCACTCACACACTGTGCCGCGCTGCGGCGATCTGCCTCCTCGCCGTCGCTGCTTCGTCGGTCGTCGCCCAGCCCACCCCGCCCGTCCCGGCAGGTCAAGCCCCCGGCGGGACGTTCGATCCCTCCAAACCCGTCACGGCGGAAGTCGACACCTCGCTCTACGCCCGCGCCAAGGCCGACCCGCGCCTCATCAAGTTCATCTCGCTGGTGGAAGTCACCCGGATGGAGAGCCTGCTCCGCAGCGAGAACGCCACGCTGCTCGCGCCCACCGACGCTGCTTTCGAGAAAGTGCCTCGGGAAGAGATCGAGCGCTTGCTGACACCCGAAGCCAACGATGAGCTGCGCGCCCTGGTGCGTTCGCACGTGCTGATGAAGCTGACACCAACACAGCAGTTCGGCGCCGAACGCCGCGTCCGCACCTACGGCAACCGCCGACTGCTCGTCGAAGTCGACGCCGCCCGCAAGTTCACCTTCGCCGGCGCCAGCATCGTGCAGGCGGATGTCACCGGCTCCAACGGCGTGATGCACCTCATCGACAAGGTCCTTCTCCCGCCGCCGAACACAGTCCTCCAGACCATCGAGAACGACCCGACCCTCACCACCTTCGCGAAGCTGGTCAAGGCCAGCGGCCGCGAAGAGATGCTCACGTCGTCCAAGCAGGTGGTCACCGTCTTCGCGCCCAGCGACGAAGTCTTCGCGCGGCTCAGCCCAAGCGTCGTCGAAGGCCTCCTCAACCCCGACAACCTCGAAGACCTCAAGAAAGTCATCGGCCGTCACATCGTCAGCGGCAGCATGTTCGTCGAAAACCTCGAAGCCTTCGCCTCGGGCGAACGAGGCCTCCCCACCTTCAGCGGCGAACCGCTCAAAATCGAAGTCGAAGGCGGCGGCGCACTCATCAACAAAACGGCACGCATCAGCAAGGGCGACACCGAGTGCAAGAACGGCGTGCTGCACATCACCAACGACCTGCTCCGTTTCATCCCCTGGGGTGACGAAGCCAAGCCGGTGCCAGCCCAACCAATCCCGACGGAAAAGAAGCCGGATGCGGCCCCCGCCCCGACGCCGCAGCCGAAGTGAGCACGGAGCGGCAAACTCGTCCAACGCGGTCGATGTTCGCAAGCACTCCAACAACTCAAGCCAAAGCGGGCGATCGGGATCGAACCGACGACATTCAGCTTGGGAAGCTGACGTTCTACCGCTGAACTACGCCCGCGGTACGGCCCTATTGTAGCCAGCGCGCCAGCGGCTTCGCAAGGCCTCTCTCCACTTCGTGCCTCCGTGCCTGCGTGCCTTCATGCCCCTGGGCCTCCGTGCCTTCCCATTCACAGATTGAACAACCCATCAAGCACGCGCGGGATCAGACCCTTCTCGCCGGCTTTCTTCACCTGGCCGGTGTTCTGCACGTTCAGCTGAAGGTCGTACAGCTGGTTTGACTGCACCGTGTTCGAGTCGGTCACGTCTTCCTGGCGGCACAGGCCGCTGAGCACGACGTCCTGGCCTTCTTCGTCGGTCTTGATGCCGCGCCGGGCCTCGAGCAACAGCGTGCCGTTGGGCTTGACCTCGACGATGCGGGCCTGGATGCGGTCGGTGAGCTTGTCTTCGCGGTTGTACTTACCGTCGCCCTTGAACTCGCTCTCGAGCTCGGCGCCGACGCTGGGCAGGCGGTCCTCGGTCTTGCCGTCGGGCACGGCACGCAGTTCGAGCAGCTGCATCAGGTCGATCCAGGCGGTGATCTTCGAGTCGAGGTCGTACTCCTTCTTCGAGTCGAGCTTCTGGTTCCGCTCGGTCTTGCTGCGCTCCGAGATGATGATGGTGACCAGGTCGTTCTCACCGAACTCGCGGGCCGTCGGCGGCTCGATCGCGAACAGGCTGATCTCGGCGAGCTGCGGCGGCTGCTTGCGGGCACGCTCGAAGCGGGCCCGGCTCGGCCTCGGGCTTTCTTGCGGCCCGGGCTCCGCGGCATCGTCGCCGGTTGAGCCGGGGATCTGCATCGGCGCGGGGGCATCATCGTCGTTCGCGCCGGGGTTGGACTGCGGCGCACGGGAAGGCGCGGACGTTGAAGGCTGGGCACCGTCGGTTCCGCCCGAACCGCCCGCCCCCCCGGTTCGCGCCGGCGTCGCCCGCGTCGGCGCGCTCGGCACCGGCCGCTCATACAGACTTTGCGCCTGCACAACTTGCGCTGCGGACAAAGCAACCACGGCAACAACAGGGGTGGGACGCATGACAGCACACTCCGCAATCGGCGTGCCGACACCTCAGCGTGAAGGCGTTCGCCGCGGCGCGCGCAACAGCGCCGCCAACGAGCCCAAAACGTCAGCGACGGGTCAGGCGAACGACCCGCATCATCCGCTCATCCACCCGCCCGCTCACGCTCGGGCTCGTCGCGCGGACGCCTCGGCTCATCGAGGCGACTTCGGCGCGGGCTCTTTCACCGCCGGCGGCACCGCGGGCGGGACCACCTTCGCCGGCTCGGTCTGCTTCGACGCGGGAGCCGGCGCGGGGGGCGGGGAAGCCGCGGGACCGGCCGCGGGCGAGCCCACCATCGAGCCCACCATCGAGCGCGGCGTCACCACCGCCGGCGCATCGACGTTTTCCACCTTCTCGACGCCCAGTCGGTCCTTCAGCACATCAAAGTTGAACACCTCGGGCTTCATCCGCTCGTTGCCCGGTCGACGCCCGCGGATGCCGTCGGTCAGGCCTTCGAGCCCGACGACGATCTCGCTGCCGTTGCGCAGATCGCGCACCTTGATGCGCGTCGGCATGCGCGGCCAGTTGCTCGTGTTGGCCAGCTCCATCCACACATAGTTCTCGAGTTCGGACTCGACACGGACGACGGCAGCGCCGCCCGCCCCGGCACTCATCACCTTGATCCGCAGCGGCTCGCCGGTCTTGGGGTTGATCTCGCGGACAAGCGTGCCGAAGGGGCGCTTCTCTTCGAGTCGCCACAGCCCGTCGTCGGTCCACCCCAGCGAAATCGGCTTGGCCTTGGTGTCGACCCCGGTGACGCCCGCGAGTTCAATCAGATCACGCGGCGTGGCGGGCAGGCCCTCTTCAAGCATCCGATCCGACCCCGGCCCGTCGTGCCGACCGATCACCGCGGACTTCTCGTCGCCGCGGCGGATCAGCCAGTACCGCTCATCGTCGCACCCGAACCAGATGACCACCTCACCCACCTTGCCGATGTCGAGCGCGAAGCGCGACGGCTGGATGAGCTGGAAAAAACCCTCGCCCTGCTCGCCGCGCCGGTTGCCCTCGGGGTCGGTCCACGAAACGCTGGTGACGGCACGCGCCCACACACGCTGCAACTGCGCCGCCCGCTCGTTCATCGGCTTGGCGATCTCTTCCAGCGTGGGGGGTGGGGGAGCCGGTCGGCGTGCCTGCACCGGGCCGATTGGCGACCTGTCGGGCTTGGTCTTGCACCCCGACACAGCAAGCACCGCGATGAGCGTCGTCAGACCCGCGCCGATGGCAGCGAAACTTCTCACGACGCCCCCTTGCTCACGCGCCGGCGCGCAAAACAGACTCGAGCTGCTGCGTGACCTCGGCGACCGCCGCCGCGTCGAGCTTCGGGTCGCTCACTTCGATCACCGGCGCTTTCGCCTGTGCCGCCACCGAGCCGGGGCCGGTCAGTTTCTCCTGCACCAGCAGCACGCCCGCCTTCTCTCCGGCGTGGACGAGCAGCCGCTTGCGGATCAGCAGGAGCGCCAGCACATACCGGAACGCCACACGCCGCGGCTCGGTCACGCCCTCGAGCTGCTCGAACATCGACAGCAGCGAGGCGTCATCAACAAGCCGGGTGCGCCCGTCGTCGCGGTCTTCGTAGGTGGTCTTCCAGAAGGCGAACAGCCGCTCGGGCCGCACCGAGCTTGCCCACGCATCAAGGCTGTAGTCGACGCGCGCGAGCGTCTCGCCCTCATCGGTGGGCGTCTCAACGAGCGTGGCGATGTAGTGTTCCGCGGGCGCAAACCCGCGCCCCGTGACAGCACACACGCCGGTGCGCCGCCCGAACTCGTACGTCATGCTGGTCATCCGTGACATGGCCAGATGATACCACTGGCCCGCGCCGGCCCACTCCGTGCCTGCGTGCCTCCGTGCCTCCGTGCCTCTGTGCCTTCCTGCCTCGATGCCCCCCCCTCACGACGCCTCGAAAAATCGCCGCCCCGTCCCGCCTTCGCCGACGCGGGCACCCACCGGCGCGGCACACCGCGGGCACTTCCCCTCGTAACGCCGCCCGTCGGCGGTCTTGTACATCCGCCCATAGACGTGGCAGCACTTGAACCAGATGCCCAGGAATGGGCGGACGGGGCCGGTGGCATCATCCTTCGAGTGGGCGTGCCCCATCCCGGAAGGCGGGGTGACGCCGGGGATGTCAACGATGTCGCGTGGATCAGGCATGGCTGGAGCAGTGGGGGACTTCGGTCGGGCCCTGATCCGCCACTTCGCCCACGGCGGCTCGGTGACGGCTTCTCGGGCCCGACTTGAGCGATACCCAGCATGAATATCGGCTCAGGACAGGGCAGGCCTTTGGGTCGCGCTACCCTTCCCTCCTTACCTCGACAGACAGAACAGGGAACCCATGATGACCTCCTCCGAACCGACGACACCCGCCGCCGCTGCGCCAGCACCCGCCGAGACCGCTCAGCCCGGTACCGCGAGCGTGTCCCTCGCTCACGTCCCGTTCATCACCGCCGAGGTCCCCGCCATCGGCGGCCGCATCAAAGAGCGCCCCGAAGACTTCCTCGTCGAAGAACTCCCCCTCTACGACCCCAGCGGCCAGGGCGAGCACATCTACCTGCTCATCGAAAAGAAAGACCTCTCGACCACCCAGGCCCTTCAACTGATCGCCGACCACTTCGCCGTCGACGACCGCGCCATCGGCTACGCCGGGCTCAAAGACCGCCGCGCCGTCACCCGCCAGGTCGTCAGCATCCACGTCCCCGGCAAGAAGCCCGAAGACTTCCCCAGCCTGCGCCACGAGAAGCTCCAGGTCCTCTGGGCCGACCTCCACACCAACAAACTCCGCACCGGACACCTCAAGGGCAACCGCTTCAGCATCAAGGTCCGCGGCGTCCGCGCCACCGACGCCCTCCACGCCGACAAGGCCCTCCGCATCCTCGAAAAGCAGGGCGTCCCCAACTTCTTCGGCGAGCAGCGCTTCGGCAACCGCCTGCACAACCACCGCATGGGCCGCGAGCTCCTGCTCGGCAACGAGCAAGGCGTCCTCGACACCCTCCTCGGCCCCGACCCCGCCTACCCCGAGTTCAACCAGCAAGCCCGCGCCTGCTACAAAAAAGGCCAGTTCGACCAGGCCATCCAGCACTTCACCCGCGAGCAGCACACCGAGCGCCAGGCGTGCAAGGCCCTGCGCAAGGGCCTCAGCCCGCGCAAGGCCGTCGAGCTCATCCACTTCCGCCAACGCCAGTTCTGGGTCAACGCGTTCCAGAGCCACCTGTTCAACCAGGTCCTCGCGTGGCGCA
Organism: Phycisphaerales bacterium; assembly: GCA_046154665.1. Classification (GTDB taxonomy): domain Bacteria; phylum Planctomycetota; class Phycisphaerae; order Phycisphaerales; family UBA1924; genus JAFLCM01. Next base: position 32,738 of record JBJXFG010000050.1, read on the forward strand.
TCGAGAACAACCTGCTGCACACGCTGATCGAAGGCGACCTCGCCTTCCGGCACATCGGCGGGGCGGTGTTCCGTATCGACGCCGAGGAACTCAAGAAGGACGAACTCCCGGGCCGCCTGACATCTCTCGAAATCAGCCCCAGCGGCCCCATCTGGGGTCACCGCATGACCGAGGCCGCGGGCCAACAGGGCGAAGTCGAACGACGCGTCCTCGAATCCAGCGGCGTCGGCATCCCCAACATCGAAAAGTTCCACCGCCGCTACGGCTTCGCCTCAGGAGGCAGACGGCCCCTCCGCGTCCCACTGCGCGACCCGCTGGTCGAAGGCGGCTCAGACGAACACGGCGAATACGTCCGCTGCGCCTTCGACCTCCCCAGCGGTGCCTACGCGACGCTGGTCATGCGCGAGGTGATGAAGACAAGTGGGTTGGATGAGGGGGAGTAGGGCGTTTGCTTTTGGTGCCGCCCGCTCGAGTGAACGACGCCCGACTTATACCCGTCTTACGCCCGGAGGGCGCATGAACTTTGCCAGGGGCGCGGCGAGCGGAGCGAGCAAGCCCCTGGGGTCCGATCCACTGAATCGCTCGCCCGGAGGGCGAACGGAGTCAACATTCGCCGCTTACTGATCGCCGCTCAAGCCCGCGTCGCCGCGACTCGTCCTCCCTCCGGGCGGCGGGCACGTGAGTTGATTTCCAGGGGCTTGCTCGAAGACTCGCCGCGCCCCTGGCAAAGATCGATGCGCCCTCCGGGCGGTGAGCATCGGCTCATCATGAGTTGTTCGTGGTGCGTTGTGCCTGCATCACTCTGGCCGCAACGCCAATCGGCGCGAACTCGGAAATCAACTGAAACGCGCATCAGTCATACCCCAACGCCGCCAAATCCTCCTCATCCAACCCAAAGTGATGCCCGATCTCGTGCAGCAGCGTGATCATGATCTCGTCATACACGGCGTCATCAACCTCATCCGCCGTCTCGTCGTCGCCCGGGTCCCATCCGCCCGCCACGTTCACGATCCCCTCGCGGAACAGCCGGATGTCCGTCGGCATCACGCCGGAGTGATTCACGGATCGTTCCGTCAGCGGGACGCCCGAGTGCAGGCCGCAGATCTCGGAGGCAAACTCGGGGGTGACTTTCTCGCCCCACTCTCTCGCGAGCGATTCGACGAGGGCCGGCTCGGGCTTGTCGTCGAGAATGACCGGCACCTCTTCAAGAAGAGGGCGCAGGTGCTCTGGGAGGTTCTCGAGGGCCTCCTCAAACAGAGCATCAAATCGTTCGCGCAAGCGGGGGGACATGGGGGAGAGTAGAGGTGGTGAAGTGGTCAAGTGGTCAAGTGGCAAAGTGGCAGAGTGGCCCAGGGCGGGACAGCGAAGCCGTCACTGAGCCGCTTTGGGCGAAGTGACGGATACGGCTCGCGATCCCACAGCACGCCGCAATCCACCACTCTGCCACTTGACCACTTCGACCCGCCCCCTTCCTACACTGCCCTCATGGACCTCGCCGCCCGCATCGCCCAGTTTGAGAACATGGCCGCCGCCGATCCGTCGAACGAGATGGCCCACTTTTCCCTCGGCGGCGCCTATGTCCAAGCCGGCCGCACCGCCGACGCCGCCAAGGCCTATCTCGACTGTGCAAAGGCCTCGCCCGACATGAGCAAGGCCTACCAGCTCGCCGCCGAGTGCCTCGCCAAAACCGACGACAAAACCCGCGCCATCGAGGTCGCCCGTCAGGGCTACGAAGTCGCGGCGACCCGAGGCGACCTGATGCCCAAGCAGGCCATCGCCCGCCTGCTCCAGTCCCTCGGCCAGCCCATCCCCGAAGTCGCCAACGAAGACAAAACCGTCGAAGCGATGATGGCCTCAGGCGCGTTCATGTGCCGCAAGACCGGACGCCCCGGCACCAAAATGACCAAGCCCCCGTTCAAGGGCGCGGTCGGCGCGTGGATCGGCGACAACATCTCCGACCAGACCTGGCACGAGTGGATCAAGCAGGGCACCAAAGTGATCAACGAACTGCGCCTCGACCTCTCAAAGGAACAGGACTCGGACACCTACGACCGCTACATGCGCGAGTATCTCGGCATCGACGACGCGGTGCTGGCCGAGCTTTCTGCGGCGCGCGGGTGAGCAGGGCAGCCGCAGAACAGAACCCCGACCGTGAGGGAGGGGTTTCGGGGGAAGTGGTCAAGTGGTCAAGTGACCGAATGACCGAGTCGGCTCACGCGGGCACCAGCGCCACCAGCTTCTGCGAAGGCATCTCAATCTCCGCCATCCGCTCCTTGCAGAACCCCAGCACGGCACGGTCAATGTCCGCTCGCAGCTCATCAAAGAAAGCCCGGCTCGCGTCGTCCGACAGGCTGTCGGCCACCACCTGCAGCCGCTGCCGCACGCGGTTGAACACCGCCCGCGTGCCGTCGTCGGGCCCGTCGATCCCCATCGGGTCGTTGCTGAACACGGTGAACGCCCGGACCATCGCGATCCGCAAACCCGCCTGCGACACCAGCCGCTCGAAGTTGTACCGGCTGCGCACCAGCATCCACGGCGTGCGCATGTCCGTCCGAGGCAGATACTCCGTCGTCACCACACACCCGCCGGGCTTCACCAGCCGGCGCAGGTTGGCCAGCGCATTCGCGAACAGATCATGTTCAGGGATGTGGAACAGCACGTTGGCAATGTTGACCAGGTCAAACCGTTCCGGCGCCAGGCCCAGCCCCGCGAACGGCCCGGTGATATCGGCCACCCCGAACTCAAGTCTGGTCGTCGGCGTCGAAGCATGCCTCGAGCGCAGCAGCTCGACCGACTCGGCCGTGACATCCACCCCGGTGAGCGTCCGCGGCTTCACCTGCTCCTCAAAGAACCGCACCCACCGCCCCGCCCCCGACCCGACATCGAGCACCTCCCCCGCACCCTGCCCCACGGCAATCCTCAGATCGCGCAGCATCTCAAGATAGATCGGCCGCACCACCAGGTCTTCGCAGCGCGGCCCATGCAGCGAGGGGGCCCCGGCATCGGAGCGCTTCTTCTCCTCCGCCCAGGCCTTGGTGTAGTGCGAGCGGATGTCCGGTTGGCACAGCAGCGACATGGGGCCAATATCGACGCCTGCTTCCGCCGGCATGAATCACGACCGATCAGGGCTGACGAGTGCGGGGCAATCGCATTATTCTCTCCGCCGTACGACAGGCGTCCCGCCTGTCTCGACACGAAGTGCCGACCTCGGGGAATCCAGTTCGCGGCTCGGCCGCGAGACAGGCGTAACGCCGGTCGTACCGACGAAGTCTCGGAGAATGCGTTTGCCCTGGACGGCCCAGGAAGCCCGATCCAGCGACAGCCCGACTCCCGCTATCATCGCAGACGAGGCCCCGACCGGGGGGGCGGGTCCGGATTTCCTTCCTGAAAGGCGTTGCTCATGCCCGCGGCAGACTCCCAACTCCGTGTCCGCAAAGTCGACGGGATCACCTACGTCGAGTTCGTCGACCGCAACATCCTCGACGAGGCCAACATCACGCGCATCCGCGACGAGATCACCGGCCTCATCGACGCCGACGCCACACCGAAGCTGCTGCTCAGCTTCTCGAACGTCGACCACCTCGCGTCGGCCGCCCTCGGCATGCTCATCACCATCCACAACCGCCTCAAGGCCAAGAGCGGGCAGCTCCGCCTCTGCGACATCGACCCGCAAATCCACGAGGTCTTCGTCATCACCAAGCTCAACAAGCTCTTCCAGATCCACGAGAACAAGGACGCGGCCATCAAGAGCTTCTGATTCGCGGCGGAGGTCGGCGGCGTGCGGTCGTCTGAGCGGTCATGAGCAGCCCCAAGCGAAATCCCGGCGACAAGAAGGTCTACGTCCCGCGCGAGACGCTCGTGATGCTGTCGGACGCCATCGAGGGATTCCGCCTCGCCGAGCGCCTCGTGATGGAAGGGCTCGAATCGCACCACTACCCCGAGGCCTCGCGCTTCGCCATCCGTCTGGCACTCGAAGAGGCCGTCGTCAACGCCTTCAAGCACGGCAGCAAGGGCGTCAAGAACCCGAAGGTCGAGTTCGGCTACGAAGTCACAGACCGCAACGTCTACCTGCGCGTCAAGGACCCGGGCCCGGGATTCCAGCCCGAATGCCTGCCCGACCCCACCGCCCCCGAAAACCTCGAGCGCCCAGGCGGCCGTGGCGTCATGCTGATGAAGGCCTTCATGTCAAAGGTCGAATACCGCGGCTGCGGCAACGAGATCGTCATGGTCTACGACAGGCCGTAACGGGGAACCGGGCAGTGGGCAGTGGGGCTTGGGCAGTGGGGGGGCCACAGCAGCAATCCAGCAAAGCAGCAAAGGAAGGCACCGTGGCCCCGGCGCGGTGACGCCATCGATCGGCTTCTTCACTCTGCCACTTCGCCACTTGACCACTTGACCACTCGCTCACTCGCCCACTCGACCACTTCCTCCCCCGCCCCCTCTGGCGCCCACAAAATCCGCCGATCGCCCCAAAGTCCCACCCGCTTGGCGTCGATGGTGATTTCCTCCACCCCACTCGGGGAGCGCCGGGCGCTGGCCCGGCGGCCCGAAGCGGGGGCTTGAAGTCACGAACCAGACGCGACGGTCGCGCGGCGGTGTCGCCGCGCGCGGTCGTGTTTCGCACACGCGGCCACGCCGCAAAGAGAGCAGCACCATGAACAGCACCTTCCCCTTCGCCCCCACCTTCAACAACGGCTACACCCCCGGCTTCAACCCCGGCTACGCCCCCTTCTTCAACGGCTACCCCACCAACGGCTACCCCACCGCCAACATCCCCTCCATCGGCTCCTACCCCACCGGCTCCTACCCCACCGGCTCGTTCCCCACCGGCTCGTACCCCACCATCCCCGGCTTCCCCTTCCAGGGCCCCTCGAACTTCTGGAACAACTCGTTCGCCAACGCCTTCGGCACCACGCCGAACGCCTCGAACTGGAACAACCCCTGGAACACCTTCGGCACCACCCCGGGCGCGAACTGGAACGGCACCGCGAACTGGTCGAACCCCTCGAACTGGTTCAACTCGTTCTTCCCCGGCTACCAGAACTCGTTCCCCACCAACAACTTCTCGAACTGGTACGCCTCGCCCTTCAACCAGGGCTTCAACACCGGCTGGAACAACGGCTTCGCCAACAGCTTCCCCGGCACCCAGAACTTCCAGGGCTACCCGGGCATCCAGGCCTGGAACCCCTGGACCGCCACCGCCGCGTTCCCCGGCTTCGTCCCCGGCTTCCCCGGCGCGTTCTACGGCACCCCCGCCTTCGGCACCGCCCCCATCGCCCAGGGCTTCCCCTTCGCCGGCCAGAACGTCCCCTTCGCTGGCCCCTTCGCTGGCCAGAACATCCCCTTCGGCGGCATCCCCGCCTCGTACCCCTTCAACGGGGCCTACGGCACCAACCCCGGCGTCCGTAACAACGGCTCGCCCAACCCCGGCGTCAACCCCCAGGCCATCCGCGAAGCCGCCTAATCCAGGCCGCCTCGCAAACAGATCACCACCACCACCGGCGATGGCCCGTCCCTCTGGGGCGGGCCGTTGCTTTTTCCGCGGGAGTCGGGAGTGGGGAGTCGGGAAAGGCCCAACGCCTTTGCTTTTCTTGGTGATCGGGCCGATACAACCCTGCCGGTCGATTCGACGTATCGAGGGGGCTGCCCCCCGAATAGGATTCGACCCGATCAAGTCACCCTGACGGAACACGAATGTCGCCGTCGGGTGAGTGTGCGGAACGCAGGAGATGTGCATGGCCCGTCGGAATGATTCGCGTGCTGGTGGTCGGACTTCGCTTCGCGGTATCCCTTCCACGGGGCCCAAGCTCGAAGGCCTTGAAGCACGCTTGCTGCTCGCGGGCGACCTGCCCTCGATCACCCGCATCGAGGCCGACAACCGCGGCCTGGTCCTGCTCCGTGTCAACCAGGAACTCGACCCCGCGACCGTCAACGGCTCGGCGGTCAGGGTCTTCACCGCCGGCAACGACCGCCTCCTCAACACCGCCGACGACCAGGCCGTCAGCTTCGGCAACGTCACTTACGACAGCGCCGCCCGCACCATCCGCTTCAACGCCGGCGTCGGCGCCAACATCCGCTACAAGGTCGAAGTCAACGGCGACCTCATCACCGCGCGCCGAGGCGTCAAGCTCGACGCCGAGTTCAACGGCGCCAACGTCATCTCAGGCGACGGCGTCGCCGGCGGCACCATGGTCTTCTTCACCCGCTCGCCCGCCACCCAGGTCGCTCGGGTGGACACCTTCGCCGGCATCATCGACATGGACCTGCTCGCCGACCGCGCACCCATCACCGTCCGCAACTTCCTCGCCTACGCCAACGCCGGCGACTACGACAACTCGATGTTCCACCGCAACGCGGCGACCAACGGCGTGCCGTTCGTCGTCCAGGGCGGCGGGTTCCGGGCAACGACCGGATTCCCCTCCATCCCCACCCGACCCCAAATCCAGAACGAGTTCGGCGTCTCCAACACCCGCGGCACCGTCGCCATGGCCAAACTCGGCGGCAACCCAAACTCCGCCACCAACCAGTTCTTCTACAACCTCGGAAACAACGCCGCCAACCTCGACAACCAGAACGGCGGCTTCACCGTCTTCGCGCGCGTCCGCGACGCCGCCGGACTCGCCGTCATGGACGACCTCTCCGAGTTCTCAAACTTCAACGCCAGCTCGCAGAACGGCGCCTTCGACGACCTGCCGGTCCGCAACCTCACCACCGTGCAGACCCAGGGCCAGGCGCGCCCCGAAGACGTCATCACCATCAACCGCATCTCGCTGCTGGTCGATGTCGCCGGCACGCCCGGACAGCAGGCCTCGTTCACCAACGCCGTCACCGTGACCGGCAACGCCGGACAGACCGTCACCTTCCTTGACCTCACCGGCAACGGCTTCGGCGTCACCGACTTCGCCACCGTCCGCTTCGGCTCAGGCAACACCGTCAGCTCGATCACCATCAACAAGGACTTCACCGGCTCGGCGGCCATCGTCGTCACCGGCTCGTCCCGCGTGGCGGTCATCAACGACGCGCGCCGAACCACCACCGGCACCATCGGCTACATCGCCCTGCAAGACGCCACCCTCGGCGCACTCCAGACGCGCGGCAGCATCGTCGGCGCCGCCGTTGGCGGCTTCGTCGTCGCACCGGGCTTCGAGCTCCCCGACGACGTCGACGGCGACACCGCCACAAACGACCTCACCGCCGTCTTCGCGCCCGGCACCGGCAGCACCAGCTCGCTCGTCGTCGACGGCTCGCTCACCGGCGGCGTCCGCACCGGCGGATCGCTCCTCGCCGTCCGAATCAAGGGCGCCACCACCGCCGACTTCCGCACCGGCGGCACCGCGAGCGACCTCGCCGCCTACACCTTCGCCGCAACCGACAACACCTCGATCTTCACCCCAAACCGCATCAGCACCCTCACCGCCACCAACTGGCGCGTCAGCGACACCGTCCGCAAAACCATCGACGCCCCCACCATCCGAACCCTCCGCATCACCGGCACCGGCGATGAGCGCGGCGTCTTCGAGGCCCAGCTTGATCTCTCCGGACCCGCCCAGGGCGCGCCCGCCGAAGCCCTCACCCTCGGGTCCGCCACCATCAAGGGCGGCGTCTTCGCCAGCCAGTGGGACATCACCGGCGACATGGGCCCCATCAACCTCGGCCCGGATGCCGACCGTTGGCGACTCAACGTCTCGGGCGATACCCGCTCGATCCTCATCGGCCGCGCCGTCGGATCGAACATCACCGTTACCGGCAACGTCCCCAGCTTCCGCGCCTCCGAGTGGCTCACCGGCATCGCACGCGCCGGAACCTTCGGCGAGTTCCGCGTCACCCAGGGCGGCCTGGGCGGCGGCGACGGCTCATTCCAGGGAACCCTCGACACCACCGACCAGAACGCCACCACCGCCATCCGCAGCGCCGTCTTCACCACCATCCGCAACGCCACCGTCGACGCACGCACCGTTCTCGCCAGCATCACCGCCAACTCGATCACCGATTCCACCGTCGGCGGCCGCACCGGCTTCACCAACGCCACCCTGGGCGACCTCGTCAACACCACCATCCAGGCACAGAACAGCTCACGACGGATCAACATCCGCTCCTGGGACGGCGGCACCCTCGCCGGCGGCACCATCACCAACCTCAACGTCACACGCGACGCACGATTCAACGCCCCCAACATCAACGCCGTCCTGCACATGAACATCGGCGGCAACCTCACCACCACCCTCACCACACGCGGCGGCTTCGAGTGGCGCGTCAAGGGCGACATCCTCAACTCCAACATCAACCTCAACTTCCAGCAGACCATCAGCTCGCTGCTCGGGCTGAGCGTCAGCGGATCGATGGTCAACTCCAACTTCCGCGCCGTGGCGTCGGTGCAGCGCATCCTGGTGGGCCGCATGGACAACTCCGGCATCTACGTCGGCGCCCCCAGCAACCAGATCGGCCTGCCCCCCAACGCCGCCAACACCAGCGACGCCGCCCGCATCGGCACCCTCCGCATCTTCGGCCGAGGCTCGGGCCCGAGCATGACCAACAACTCGTTCATCGTCACCGGACGACTCGGCCAGGCCTTCGTCTCCCGCCCCGACCAAGACAACGGCGGCGCCGTCCACGGCATCGCCGCCAACCGCATCACCAGCCTCACCCTCCAGGTCAGCGGCCGCCCCCTCACCTTCAACAACCCAAGCACGACCGTGAACACGCTCGGGAACTTCAGGGTGCAGCTCAACGCGGCACCGACGACGTGAGGTGATGTGCCACGCTGAGCCGTGCCACGATGGGCCGTCGCCGGGGGGCGGCCCGTCGTGTCCTTTCGCGTCAGCATCGCGTACACTCGCGCCAGCCCAAGCGGTACACCAGAACACTGTTCGGGGCCGGGTGGGCCGGGTCTGACCGTGCCGAAAGGCACACAAGGGAGAGAAGCAAATGGTTTCACGTCACACCGTCGGCGCGGTTTCCGCGGGTCTGGTCGCGCTGCTCGCGAGCGAAGCCCCAGCAAGCCTGATCTTGCTGAGCGCCGCCGCCCCGCTCAGCCAGACCGGCAACCTCGTCACCAACGGCAGTTTCGAGATCGGTGCCCCCGCGCCGGCGTCCACCGTCTTCTGGGCCAACCCGTCCTTCCCCGGCAACACCGTGCCCCCGGGCTGGGCCGCCACAGGAACCCCGCAGACTTACGCCACCTGGGGCAGCGACCCGACCCCCGCCACCGGAATCCGCGGCTCAGCCCCGCTGCCCCACGGGACCAACGGCCTCTACTTCGGCAACTTCTTCACCGACGTCTCAACCGCACCCACCCACCTCCCCACCGGCCGCGTGAACTTCTCCACACCGCCGGTCTTCACGCCCAGCTACGGCGGCCCGGTCACGCTCACCCAGACCGTGAACACGCAGTTCACCCCCGCCCCGATGTACCGCGTCTCGTTCTGGGTCTCGGGTGAAGACTCGGGCATCGCCGGCAACGGCTTCCAGCGCGGCGTCATGGGATTCCAGATGACCAACGTGCTGGCGGGCGACCCGATCCAATATCTCACGGTGCCGAACGCGCTGATCGCGCCCAACTCCCGCGTCTACACCTTCGAGTTCACACCGCTCAACCCGACCCTCCCGGTCGACATCAACTTCATCAACTGGGGCCACATCACAACCATCAACGGCGTGGGCTCCGGGCTGACAACGGAGTTGGTGCTGGACAACGTGATCATTAACGCCGTGCCTGCGCCGGGGGTTGGCGGGGTGGTGTTGGTGGCGGCCGGTTCGGCGTTCGGGCGTCGGCGTTCGCGGCGGGCGTGACGACTCCGGGGGCGTGCTCTGCCCCCCGCCCGGCCCCCCGCCCAGTGTCGATCTCGATCACGCGAGAGTTGACGCCGGGGGCGGCGAAGATGCGTTGCCACACTTCAAAGAACACCTCGCGGGTGCGCGGCTTGGTCCCGGCCATTTCGTTGGACGCGGGGTCGGACTGGAGATCGAAGAGGGCGGGGAGATCAGCGGGAAGCGTGGGGCGTAGGCGAATGGTGGGGGTGCGAGGAGGGGTAGGACTTCGCATCGACGAGTGTAGTGGTGGACCCGGAGCGTGGCCAAGGGCATGGCCTTGCCGCGCTGCGTTTCTCTCGTCGGCGAGGCCACCCTCCGTGTCACCCCGCATTCTCTTGGTCACCTACTACTGCTTAGATTCGGGGGGCAAAACGGTCATGGTCCAGCCGCAAATACACAGTGGATGATTGGCCGAGTCCGTCCAACGTGTTTCGATGCGAACACACCCATCAGGATTGCTCAACACGGCGGAGATCGGGAAATCAACGTCCATCGTAAACAACTTCGTCACTTCATCATAGTGCAGTGGTGATACTGCCAATGCACCCGTCGGGGGTTCGTAGGAGCAACCGATTGGCATCCACTTCACGGCCGATTGAGCGAACTGGTTGAACGGCTGAACTGCCGGCACTAGTGCAGTTGAAACAATCCTCAATCGGGCGACAGAGATCAAGCCTTCATTGCCGAGGGATGCTAATGACAGCCGCATAGGATGCTGGGCAATCGGCTCCGCAGGCGGAGAAAGGATGAAGTAGTTGGCACCGCCGTCAACGAAGTACGGTTGCGTCATTTCGACTTCATTAATCATGACCTTCGGGACTGGAACGGGGGGATTCGAGGGGTTGGCGAGATCTGGCACATGGGTCACAAGCGCCGGGAAGAATGCCGCGCCAATGACCAAGTCGTCACGACCATCGCGGTCCTGATCCCAGCCCGGCGAGATGACCGTCGTCAGGTAGTTTGTGGAGACCCCCTGGCTGACCAGACGCCCGTTAAAGCCCTGATCAATCGGAACAGTTCGATGATCGACCACCTGATTCTGCTCGCCCGCGATCCGCAACAGTTGCACCGGAGCCGGTGGTACGCTGCCGCCCGTCGGCGGCGGGAAGTCTAGCACCACCGTGTCACCCCGGTTGAACTGATGGCCAGCGGCCTGTGGATAATAATTGTTCGGAAGGGTCTGTGTCCAAGAAAAATCATTTAACGGGTTGTCTGTCCAAATTCCACTACTGAGCATCACCGCGAGCTCGCAATCGCGGAATCCCTTTCCGTCTGTATTGCCAGCGACGGCGATACCGATAACGCTTGGCGATTCTTGCGCCGAGTTCCTGACAACGCTGCCGACGACGCCGCTGACGGGGTCGTAACCGATGTCGTAGTCCTTATTGACCAGCGCCAACTCGCCAACAGTAGACACGAGGGGGCTCAGGGGACTGTTGATCGTCACTTCGGTTCGTTTGGAACCATCTAAGTCGAATCGGTTCCACAGGTCCATGAGCACTTTGATCTTATTGTAACGAGCATTCGACGCACAGGTCTGCAAGAGTACCATGTCGGGCTGCCCCGAGTTAACAGTTTCGCTGCCATTATTGAAATCCATGCCAGCGATGGCACTACCGATGTAATGAAAATCATACTTGAGGACAGGTTCGATATCAGGAATAATCACGCAATCCGCATTTTTCGGGACAAGCATAATCTGCTTGAAATTCGGATTCTCGACCGCTGCGGTCCCTCCGGGATTTAGTTGTGTATACAATGACGCGTAGGCGCATGGCGATGGTGTGCAGTGAGTAGGCCAGAGTGTGCTGCCGGAGGTTCCGTCAATATACCCGTCAAACGACAAGAAAAGATACACCCCACGCTTGCCGTACCGCGGGTCGGAAGATGAACTGGTTTCATAGCCCGCGTTCGCCACCAGATCGGGTATTCCGTCGTGATCAATGTCGCCTGCGGAAGCCAGATCCCCAACAGGCTGAGACCAAGACGTGCCGCTGCTCCCGATCTCCGGATTGTGGACGATGATACTCGCCTGACACTCGTTCATTACCAGCGGCGCCTTCACCCTCGGATCGCCAACTTGAGCAGGCGGGTTGCGCAGCAGCTCAGGCCAGTAATCTGACGCCTGGATTGCCTGAAACAGTTCCTTCGGCGGGGTCAAAAAGACCCACCCGCCTCCGCGTTGGCGAGGCGGCTCATTGAGCGGAATGCCTGTCGGACTCAGAATATCTCTTTCACCTCCGTTGGCCGGTCGCCACCACACGGAGGACGCGATGATGTCGGCGCGCCCGTCCCCGTTAAAGTCCGCGAAGAAGTCCTCGAGTTCGTACGCAATCTCGGATTGCGGGTTCATTCCGACGATCCGCCAGATGCACACCCAACGCTTGTCGGTGCTGCCATCCTTATTGTATTTATTCGAGTACGCGTACACATTGATGGACCCCCGGCCGCCGTCTGTCGTGTTGCAGCCGAAGATGACTTCGTCGCAGCCGTCGCCGTCGATGTCTTTGATCGCGGCGATCTCATGGGAAAGGCGGGCGTTGTCGGCGTGACCCCAAATATCCGGGCCGATCCGCCTTTGAGATTGTCCCGGAACTTGAAGGCCGGAGATGATCCGGCAGAACCCGACGCGTTCGGCAGGAAGTGCACGAACCGTAGAGGGTGCCGGGGTGGCGGAGTTCGGAAACTCCGGCAGAATGACCGCATCATCGCTCAGGCGATTCGCGCCTGTGAGAGAAGAGACCGGTTCTGCGTGATACCACGTCTCCGCCCAGTCATTGTGTCCATCGCCGTCCACATCGAACAACCCACAGACGTCGTACCCGAGCCGATCACCAATCGGCATCGGCAGAGGCTGAGGCACAGGAGGTGGATTGACGCTGGTATGGAAGGGGTAGAACACATTGTTCCCCGTCAGAACGTATTTGTTCAAGTAATTCACTTCTCCGTACGAGCGCGCGACAACGCTGGGATGTCTGACAGGTAGCTCAAGAGGATTAGCATGAGGGTCGTTCAGAAGAACACCCAGAGGAGTGAAACGCTCCAAGTAGACGGTCGGTACAGTCGCTTGAGCAAAGACGGTGCTGGAGTCGATCATCACCCCAAAAAGCCCGACGGCTACGAACCAGAGAAAGTTCTTCATGATGCGTGAACTCCATTGTAAACCCGGGTTCTTTCGATACACGAAAGATACTCCGATAACCTGTCCACGCAAGCGAAATCTCCAGTATGGTGTTTTTTGGGACGATCTCCATGACAGACGTAGGACACGAATCCCGTGCTGCACGCCGAGTCGGGATATGAACTGGGTCGCCCATCGGGGATGCTCTTCTCGGGGGCTTGGCTGGCCCGGTAGAGGTGGATGAGGACTGTTTCTGGCTTGATTGGCGCCCTGCGGCGCTAGTGTGGGGTCTATCCAAGCCCCCAAAACCACCCCCCGCTATCCTCCCCTCCCCATGTCAATCCTCGTCAACGCATCCACAAAAGTCATCTGCCAGGGCATCACCGGCTCTTTCGGGGCCGCGCACACCCGAGGCTGCCTCCACTACGGCACCAAAATGGTCGGCGGCGTCACCCCCGGCAAGGGCGGGCACGCCGACGACAACGGGCTCCCCATCTTCGACACCGTTCGCCAGGCCGTCGACGCCACCGGCGCCAGCGCCACCATGATCTTCGTCCCTCCGCCCTTCGCCGCCGACGCCATCCTCGAGGCGCTCTTCGCCGGCATCAAGGTCATCTGCGCGATCACCGAGGGCGTGCCGGTGCAGGACATGGTGCGCGTCCGCGCCGTCCTCGAAGAGCACAACGCCGGCAAGCCCGCTTCGGACAAAACCTGGCTGGTCGGCCCCAACTGCCCCGGCGTCATCACCCCAGGCCCCAAAACCGGCGAAGGAACCTCCGCAACAGCCACCTACACCAACAGCGGCTGCAAAATCGGAATCATGCCCGGCTACATCAACCGCCACATCTCCGAGGCCCCCAAGAAAAAGGCCGTGGGCATCGTCTCCCGCTCCGGCACCCTCACCTATGAGGCCGTCTGGCAGACCTCATCCCTCGGCCTTGCCCAGTCCACCTGCGTCGGCATCGGCGGCGACCCCGTCCGCGGCGTCGGCTTCATCGACTGCCTCGAACTCTTCCAGAACGACCCCGATACCCACGCCATCCTCATGATCGGCGAAATCGGCGGCAGCGACGAAGAGGCCGCCGCCGCCTGGGCCAAACAGCACGTCACCAAGCCCCTCGCCGGCTTCATCGCCGGGCGCACCGCCCCACCGGGCCGCCGCATGGGCCACGCCGGCGCCATCATTTCCGGCGGCGAAGGCACCGCCGAATCGAAGATCGACGCACTGACTGCCGCCGGCTTCGAGATCGCCCAAACCCCCGCCGACATGGGCGCTGCGATGATCCGGGCCATGAAGCTCTAGCTCGCGCCGCGGCAAACGCCCCGGGGCCACCCGCTCGCATCACGCCGCACCCGTCGTTAATGAGAGTGCGTCTCACCGTTTCCACCCCGTGACCGCCCATCGGAAGACGCGCGAAGATTGTGTGATACAATGGGGTATGCCCACGTCGAACGACTATCCGGGCTCGGAGCGATCGCCCACGGGGGGGGGTGGGGGAAGCCTCACCGCCGCAGGATCGACTCCGAGTGGTTTCTCCCGCGCCTCAGCCGGACACGGAGCGCCAGCAGGCACAACCGGGGGGCAGGGAGCCGGCCCCGCCCTCGGCCCCGAAGCCTTCGACGAAGACGGCCCCTGCGTCTCGCCACTCCTCGCCGCCGCCGCACGCACCAGCGTCGACACCGAGTTCTACTCGCCCATCCCCGACGGCTACCGCTTCGGCAAGCACAAATACCTCGTCGTCCTCGGCACCGTCATCAGCGGCCTGGGCAAGGGCATCTTCGCCTCCAGCCTCGCCAAACTCCTCAAAGACAAAGGCCTCTCCGTCGCCCCCATGAAAATGGAGGGCTACCTCAACATCGACGCCGGCACGCTGAACCCCTTCCGCCACGGCGAAGTCTTCGTCCTCGACGACGGCACCGAGTGCGACATGGACCTGGGCACCTACGAGCGAATGCTCGACCAGAACCTCTCCAAACGCAACTTCGTCACCAGCGGCCAAATCTTCCGCGACATCCTCGACCGCGAACGCCACGGCGGCTATCTCGGCCGCGATGTCCAGATGATCCCCCACGTCACCGGCGACGTGAAACGAAGACTCCGCGAACTCGCCATGCACGGCGACGGCTCACGACCCGCCGACATCGTCTTCGTCGAAGTCGGCGGCACCGTCGGCGATTACGAAAACGGCTTCTACATCGAGGCCCTCCGCGAACTCGCCTTCGAAGAGGGACCCAACTCCGTCTGCTTCGTCGCACTCACCTACATCGTCGAGCCCGGCAGCCTCGGCGAACAGAAATCAAAGGCCGCCCAGCTCGGCATCAAACGCGTCATGGAAGCCGGCATCCAGCCGCACATCATCGCCTGCCGAAGCGCCAACCCCTGCACCAGCACCGTCCTGCAGAAGATCGCGATGTTCACCAACGTCGCCCAGAAACGCGTCTTCAGCATGCACGACCGCAAGAGCGTCTACGAGATCCCCGACGCCATGCGCTCCGAGGGCCTCGACCGCGAGGTCCTCAGCATCCTCGGCCTCCACGACCGCGTCGACCTCGCCCAGGAAGACCGCCACCGCGAACGCTGGATGACCTATGTCCGCAAAATGGCCACCCCGCCAGCCGGGCGGCCGCGCAAGGTCACCATCGGCATCACCGGCAAATACGCCGGCCTCCGCGACGCCTACGCCTCCATCGATAAAGCCGTCGAGCACTGCTCAACCCATCTCGCCTGCGACGTCGACCTCGACTGGATCAGCGCCACCGACGTCACCGACGACAACGCCCACGCCCTCCTCGGACACCTCGACGCCGTCATCGTCCCAGGCGGCTTCGGCGCCCGCGGCGTCGAAGGAAAAATCTCCTGTGTCCGCTACTGCCGCGAAGCCAAAGTCCCCTACCTCGGCATCTGCCTGGGATTCCAGGTCGCCGTCATCGAGTTCGCCCGCAACGTCATGGGCCTCCGCGACGCCAACAGCACCGAGTTCGACCCGCACTGCCCACAGCCCGTCATCTCCGAACTCCCCGACCAAAAACGCATCGAAAAGCTCGGCGGCTCAATGCGCCTCGGCGGCCAGATGGTCCAGATCACCTCCGGCACCCTCGCCTACGAGCTCTACCGCAACCGCGAGTCCATCCGCGAACGCTTCCGACACCGCTACGAAGTCGACCCCGGCTACGTCGAACGCCTCGAAGCCGCCGGCCTCATCTTCTCGGGCCGACACCCCGTCTACCCCATCATGCAGGTCCTCGAACTCCCGCGAACCGTAGAAGAGGCCCGCGGCGTCGTCGCCGAAGCAGGCGAACCCGCCCGCAAACCCCCGACCACCCACCCCTTCTTCGTCGCCGGCCAGTTCCACCCTGAACTCACCGGACGCCCCCTCCGCCCCCAACCCATGTTCATGGGCCTCGTCGCCGCGGCGATCAAACGCCGCTACCCCGAGCAAGACCCCTTCCGCCAAGTCCGCGAAGCCGCCAGCGTCGAGGTGGCCTGAACCGCGCGGGGCCTCTGCCGGGTGGCATGGTCAAGCGCAGCTTGGCCATGCTCCAAACGCCAGCCCTGATCTTTGAACACACCAAAGAGCATGGCCAAGAGGACTTGACCATGCCACCCGATTTAGGATCGTCTCGTAGGCCCGGCCACCCGCCGTTCGAAGTACGGTTGAACAGCTTTCACGACATCCTTCGCGATAGGCTGGCTACTCGACCCCACGCTGCCGCCCTATGCCTGCTCCCCCTGTAGCGCATTCTGCGTTGGGCGACATCGAGGGTTGCATCTTTCCTCGCGGAACGGCTCGAAGTGATACCTCAATCTCCACATCATGGCCGGCCGGGAAATCAATATCTCGCACGATGATACCCCAGCTTTTACTTGTCCCAATATTTGCGCGCCGATCGATTATATCTCGTTCGTATGTCCGGACGCGACCTGTCAACGTGGGCCATATTCTTACTATCGATACCACAAACATGATCGTAAATATCGCAGAAAGTCCAACAATGATTGAATCATGCGTGAACTTGAACTCCACAGGTTTCCACGCCGAAGAGAACTGCGCAGGAACCGAAACGCCGGGGTCGCTCGCTTTCCCGGCAGCGCTCGGACTGTCAAAGATACCCTGCACAACAAGCAGGACAGCAATGAGATAGATTATTCGCCCACACGCGTTTGCGATTGCGATCAAGATGCTCTCTGATGCTCTACCGAGAGAAGCTTCATACAAGGCGACCGATCGGATGATTGATTGGGAAAACCCTCTCGTCGCATTCGCGATGGCAGCAACAAGAAGAAGAAACAGGAACACGACAAGAGTTGGAAACCAGCTCGCATACCGATCGGCCCACCACCAACCGTCAATTGCTCCGCACCAATCGTTAACTGCTCCGCGGAGAGACGTGGCGTAAGACAAAGAGACGAGCATCAGCGCCGCAGCGAGTGCAGCACACAAAGACAGGCTCACGTTCAATCGTCGAAAACGACCTGCGGTTGACTGGGCGACTCTTTGAGCGAGCATCGAACCGACGCTCGCACAGGCGTTGAGCCCCACAATTGCAATACAAGTAACTGCCATCGCGATTGTCCATTTAATGCCATTCCAGTCGTGAAGCAATTTTTGAGACAGACCTGATATCGGCTTTTGAGATATCATAATAATAAATGACGCAACACCTTCTGCAGCAACAAGCAGAAGCATTGCCTGCATCAAAGTTGCCGTGCGCCACAGATGCGCCGTGCTTTCTCTGGGCAGCATTGGTTTGTCTTGTTTTTTTTCTGCCTGTGGCAACTTCCGTACGATCGCAATGCAAACGATTTGCAGAATGCCCGTCAGCAACAGCGGCGACGCCTTTAGCCAAGGCCCAATGTCATCTGAGCCGGACCCACTACTCGGAGTAATCTTGGAACCGCACTGGTACAGGAAGAAGCCAAGAGCGCTGCCGAACGCGATGCCCAAGTACTTCAAGGCGTTGCCAATGCCCTCGTGCGTCACCCCCGCTCCTCGAATCGATTTAAGACTTGGTCCTACGGCGTGGTTGAAGAGTGTGCTGTCCGATACGTTCACGAATGACATTCCAATACCAAGTACAATTTGCAGGAAAACAACAACCCAATAGGGATCATTCAATGGTCGCCAAAATGAACTTGAAGGAATGGTTGGGAGCAAAAAATAGACGCCGTGCAAGACAAGCGCACCACCCATCACCGCAAGTCCCAGACAGGCACAGGACTTCGCGCCTCGCCGGAGACAATATCGACCGCTGAACAGGAGATCGGTCACCATGAACGATGCGGCAAACGCAAGCACGCACAAGAGCGCCCAATATTCTCCGAGCTCTTTTTGGGGTGGTCCGAGTTCTGAGAGCAGAGGCACCAGAACCTGTGTATGGAAGCCACAAAAATACAAAAGTCGGTAAATGACTCCTCTCCGTGCGTTCGGGCATGATGCTACAGCTTGCCTTGAAGACGCATCAAGGCGAAGCAGCAACAGAACGCCTGAAACCAGTTTCACTAAGGCGCTGGCGTTTTGCTTCTTGGTGCTGTTCGGCATTGCCAGAGAATGGTATTGTAAGCAGCGAATTGTGCAAATCGGTACAGGTTGCCAGGTGCCACGACTTTCCGGGCTTTGACGGAAAGTCGTGCTCTGGGGATCGGCCGGGTGCCGGCGTACACCGCTCTGTTCATACCCCGATTCCGTCCTGACCCTCCCCCAGCAAAATCGACAGCACTCACAGACAGCGCGCCATCTTCGCGCACTGCGCAAAGTCCCGCTTGCCCCCGAACGCCGCCGGCGCATGCTGAGGGCATGACCACCACACTCGAAACGCGCGCTCCCAGGTGGCACCGGTCTCCGACCGGTGCTGACGCCGACGCCCATCCACACCACCAGCCTCGTTCACCCACGGATCAAACCTCTTCCCAGCACGGGTCGGAGACCCGTGCCACCAAAGACCCCACCCCCCCGGCACCCCCGGCACCCCCAGACTTCCTCCCCGAGAAAACCCTCAACCAACTCTTCCACCTCTACCTCACCACCGATCTCACGATCCCCGACATCGCCCAAGACCTCGGCATCTCCATCGCCGACATCCTCCGCTGGCACGCACACCCGCACACCCAGCACACGCTGCAACAACTCGACCATCTCGCGCTCGAACGCGCCGAGCACCACCGCGCCCAAGCCGCCCCCGCGGCCATCGCCGCACTCCACGCCGTCGCCCAGCAGTCCTACACCAACCAAGACGCCGCCCGCAAGGCCGCGAGCGCGATCCTCAAACGCCCCGCGCCGCACGACAAGCCCGCAAGCCGTGCCACAATGGGCCGTCTACCCGGGGGGCGGGCAGATGGCACCGAGTTTGTGCCACCGACTTGCCGCTCTGGGCAAGGCGGTGCCGATCCGCCAGGCGCTCCCGAAGCACCGACTTCCGCGGACGGCAGTCGGTGGCACCGGGCGAGGTTCCAGTGGCACCCGCCATCAAGCCACGACCGAAGCAACCGATCGGCGTCGGCGTCGCACGAGTGGCAGGGTGCCCGCCGCCAGCAGCGCCGACGTGCCGGGCGAGGGGACCAGCCGGAGTTGGATCGCATTGATGATGCCGACCGAGTCGGGCGCGTCGACGCTGATCGTCTGCGTGGTGCCGTCGGCGGTGAAGGTCCCGACGACGTGCTGCCCGACGCCCGCCGAGAGGGCCCCGGTGTTGCTCACAAGATCAGCGAAGCCGGCCGTGTCGCTGAACCGGGTGACCCTCGGGGCGCTGTTCGAGAGGTTGCTCCACACCTGGAACTCGTACCGGAGGCCCGGGGTGAGGCTGTTCATGGTGATGATGAGCGGCACGCCTTCGGTGCTGCCGGTGCTGAACGCGCCGCTGAAAGACCCGAGCAGCGCCTGATATTCAGGGCTGAGCGCGGTGAACGGCGGGATGAAGCCGTCGGAACGAGAGCCTCCCCATTTGTTGTTGAGCCCGGTCGCGCCGACCGTGAACACGCCGTAGGTCACGAAACTCGCGGCGGTGAAATCCCGTCCCGCGGCGTCGAAGGTGACGCCGTTGACCGTGGTGGTGGTGGCGACGCCGAAGCTCGAGGCGGCACCGAGATTGATCGCGCCGACGAGTGTTCCCGTGAGGCTCACGTCGGCGTCGCCGATGATGGGCCGAGGTGTGCCCCAGGCCACGACGGCGGCGGAGCAATCGCTCGAGAGAATGGCCACGGCCGCGGCTGCGGCGACGCTGAGTGTGTGCTTCATGATGGTTCGATTCCCTGTGAAAGCTGCCGGTGACAAGAGGACCTGTGCGCCCAATGAAATTATCGCGTGAAGTCCTCCGCAAGCTCTCTTGTCTTGAGGGGCCGCGGGGTGCCTTACGCACACGACGGAAACGGCACGGGTGACCGGTGCCGCGCGCAACGAAGCGACATCCGCGGTCCGTCGTGCTCTTGCTCGCGATGCTCCTCGCCCTGCGCCGCCGGCGCTGAAGAGCGCGCGTCCCAACAATCACAATCCCCCCGACGATCGACGCCGCGCGGCCACTCTTGCCGATACATCTGGCACCATGCCCGCGCTCTCGAAAATCCTCGTCCTCGGCGGCGGCCCCGACGCCGAGCGCGACGTCTCCCTCAAGTCCTCTTCCGCCATCGCCCAGGCCCTGCGCGACAGCGGCCGCTACGACGTTCAGTACCAGGTCATCGACCGCCTCACCCCCGACCAGCTCCGCGCCATGCCGGGCGACTGCATCTTCCCCGCGCTCCACGGCAAGTGGGGCGAGGGCGGACCCTTGCAGCTCATTCTTGAGCAAGACGGCCGCCCCTTCGTGGGCTGCGCCTTCGCCGCCGCCCGGGCGTGCATGGACAAGGT
This sequence comes from Phycisphaerales bacterium, assembly GCA_046154665.1. GTDB lineage: Bacteria > Planctomycetota > Phycisphaerae > Phycisphaerales > UBA1924 > JAFLCM01. The sequence goes on from JBJXFG010000050.1 coordinate 53,507, forward strand.
CCTGACCAAGACCTGCGCGGCCCGCGTCGGGCTCACGGTCGCGCCGACGATGATCCTCGATCCGGCGGATGATCTGCTGCCGCTCTCGCTGCCGGTGGTGGTCAAGCCGATCTTCGAGGGCAGCACGATCGGCTTGTACGTTTGCCGGACGCGGGAAGACTGGGACCGTGCCCACGCCGCGAGTGCCGCCTCGGGCAAGCCCTGCATGGTCGAGCCGTTCATCAAGGGCCGTGAACTGACGCTCGGGCTGATCGCGCAAGAACCGCGCGTTGGCGGCGCGAGAACCAGACTCGAACCGTTGCCGTTCATCCAGATCACGCCCGCCGAGGGGCTGTACGACTACGAAGCGAAGTACAACCGCAACGACACGAAGTATCTCGTCGGCCCGCCCATCCCTACCGTGCTGCGCGATCAGCTTGGCGAACTCACCCGATCACTTTCCGAATCGATCCCGGGGCCACCTTCGAAGGGCGTGGCTCACCTTTGCAGAGCCGACTTCATCCTCGACGATGACAACCGGGCCTGGTTCCTTGAACTCAACACCATGCCGGGGTTCACGGACCATTCCCTCGTGCCGATGGCGGCCCGTGCCACCGGGCTTGAGATGCCCGCGCTGTGCTCCCGCCTTGTCGAGGCCGCGATGCACGACGCCCGCGTGGTCACGCCGCAGTAGCTCTTTCAGATGAACCGCACTTTATCATAAGTTACCACCTTGCCTGACCCCACGATCAAAGTCAAGAAGAAGCGTCCCGTCGCCGATGCACCCGCTGGGAAGCCGGGGGTCTTCGCGCGCCTCAAGGCTCTCCTTACCAAGTCCGACGACCCCGAAGCGTCGCAGCCGCGCGGCCTCGACGCGTTCCTCGCCGCCGGATCGCGCCTGCTCACCATCGCCATCGTGCTGACGCTGCTGGGCTCGTGGGCGTTCGGTCGCGGCCCGCTCGAGCGCCACGTTGCCTCACTGCACACCAAGCCGCCGAAGGTTGTCATCGAGTGGCCGGTCATCCGCGCCACTGAAGTCGCCCGTTCTGGGGCGACTTCAGTGCCCTCCGCGCAGGCAACACCTCGGTCCTGGATCCCCCAGAACGTCCAGAATCACCTCGAAACGCTGGTGCGCGAGCGCCTCACCGCCGACCCGTTTGATCAGCACGCGCTCGCCGTCGCCGCGGAGCGTTTGAGCGCCACGGGGTGGTTCGACACGCTGCACGCCGTGCGCCGCAACGCCGACCACACCGTCCGCGTCACGGGTGAGTGGCGTGTTCCCGCCGCGGTGGTTCGCAAGGACGGCGCCCAGCATCTTGTGGCGCTCGACGGCGCCATCCTCGAGCTCCCGCCGTACGCAAACGCGCCCGAGCGGCTCTTCTATATCAACAACCCCGCCTCGCCCGCCCCGCGCAACGATGTCGGCGCGGTCGCCCACGGCGTGCCCTGGCTCGGCAACGACGTCCAGGCCGCTATCGCGCTGCTCAAACTGCTTCATAACCGCCCCGATGTCGCCCGCCAGGTCAGCGGCGTCGATCTCACCGAATACCTCAGAGCAACGAAGCTCGTGCTCGTCACCGACAAGGGCCACCGCATCGTCTGGGGCAGCCCCATCGGCGACCAACTGCCCGGCGAAGTGTCGGTGGAGCGGAAAGTGGCGCGGCTGGTGCAGAACCTCAAGGATTTCGGGAGGATCGACGCCGACCAGCCTCGGATGGAGATTTACACGCCGGTGGTGCTGGTGGACAAGACGGCGGCGGCGATTGACGGGGTGACGGCGGCGAATGCTGGGGAAGATCAGGCGGAGTGAGCCGTTCTGGAGGAGGGGTATGACCTGCGCGAAAGCTGTGGGGCTTTGCCTCACGGTCCCCGAGTACCGATCGCTCGGCGCTGCTGAGTGCGGCATCGCCAAGCTGCGCTTGACTATGCTCTGAACACTTCGTCAGAGTGTTGAAAGCCCAGAGCCGCATGGCAAAGAGGACTTGACCATGCCACCCTTCAGGCCAGGCGCTGTTTGGGTTCGCCACCCGTCAACTTTCGAGGGCGGAAGTCGGTGGCGCCCGGCACCCGGTAACGAAAAAGCCCGGCGAGAACGCCGGGCTTGGTGAGAACTGCGTGTGTGGAATCGAGATCAGCGGCGGCGACGGGCCAGCGCAAGCGAGCCGAACGCGAAGAACGCCGCGGCGCCGGGGGCCGGGATCAAGCTGATCTTGTACGCGAGGAACATCGTGTCGTTCTCGATGCCGTCCGAGTACGGGATGACGGTCCCGTCACTGGTCTTCATGATGCCGTTGCGGGTGATGAAGTCGTTGTCGTTGGCGATGAAGAGGAAGTAGTCGAAGGGGTCCGGGGTGGCGAGGTCGGGGACCAGCGCGAGGCCTTCCCACTTCTCCGACAGCGTGTTCATGTCGCCGTCGGGGAAGGCCGCGGAAACATTCAGGTTTAGACCGAATCGGCCCAGGTCGAAGAGGTTGAGCATGTTCAGAGCCTCGGCCTGGCTCACGGGGGTGATGCTGGGAACGATGTTGCCGCCGCTGGCGATGGGCGTGGGGCCGTTGTAGACGGTGCCGACGAGGTTGGTGGCACCGGTGATGTCGGCGAGGATGACGGACTTGTAGGCGGGGGCGTTCCCGGTGCCGGGGCCGCGGCCGTTGCCGTCGCGAGCCAGAACCATGAACTGTGTGTTGCTGATGGCGACGATCTCGCTCTGAGCGGCGGTGCGGTCAAGGCCGCTGGCGTTGCCGTTGAGGTCGAACGTCGGGAGGGTCATCGCGTAGTGCCCGACGGGGTCCGAGGGGGTATCCCCCTGGGCGAGGTCGTAGACGAGAACGCGGGTGTTCCTGCGATTGGCCTGGTTGCTGCCGGTGCTGTCCTGGACCGCGGCGCTCTGGTTCATCGCGAAGAGGTATCGCCCATCGGGCGAGACGCTGAGCGCCTCCATGCCCTGGTTCTGGCGCCGGCCGGTCGCGGGGGTGCTGAGCGAGGAGAAGTTGAGGCCGTTCGCGGCGTTGCGCGGGACAAGCGCTTCGGGCGGGGTGATGACGCCGGTGAGCGTGCCCGAAGCGTTGAAGCGGTAGATCGCCGAGGCGTATTCGTCGCTGACGAAGTAGTCGCCGGTGGGCAACGCGACCAGCCCCTCGGCATCGATCGTGAGATTGCCGTTGTTGCGGGGGACGGACTTGCCGAAAGCCATGCCGACTTCGGCGCCGGGGTCGTTGCCGACGGTGGGGGCACCAGAGGCTTCGGACAGCAGCGTCAGGCCGGTGTAGTTGAAAGAAATCTGGTCCTGCGATGACCCGTTGCCCGCGAACAGCGGCTTGAAGGAGAAATCGAGTTTCTGAACGCGGTTCTGATAGTTGAGGAAGTTGCCCGAGGCCGGGTCGTTGCGGCCGCGGTCAGGGAGCGTCTGGAACTCGCCCGAGTAAGCGCCGGTGGAGGGATTGAAGGACCACGAGCCGGGGGTCACGGCGAGCGACGAGACCGAACCAAAGGTCGAGCCCTGGGCATCGAGGAAGGCGGGGATGCGCCCCACGCCGACCATGCCGTAGTTCACAAACTGCAGGCCGTTCACGCTCGAGTTGATGGGTCCGGGCGTGTTGATGACGTTTGGATTTAGAAACTGAGCATGGGCCGCCTGCCCGCAGACGGCGAGCAAAAGAGCCGGCACAAGGCAACCGCGCTTCGGTGAACACATCATCGGGTTCTTCCTCCTTCAGGGGTGTGGGCGTCGCTCGGGTTGAGCGTGCGGACGCATGCCGCAACGGAAAAATGTACGGCACCACTGTCCTGACTTGTCGCTCGGCAGGTGAAGATATGACGAGGAAATCGTGAGTTTCCGGCGGAGATCGCGGCGGAGTCCACGGCGGGCAGAATGGCCAAGAGGACTTGACCGTGCCACCCGTCAGGCCAGATTCTCTTTGGGCTGGCCGCCCGCCGAGAGCTGCAGTCGGCGGGTTTGCATCAACTTTGCCGCCGCGACGCCGATTGGGATGAAGATGGTCGCCGTCAGGATTCGCTGCAGAAGGCCCGCGGACGCGCCGCGGTCGAAGGGGATGAGGCCGCTCATGATGGGGACCATCGCGGCCAACACGAGCAAACTCAGCGCGAAGTATGTGCGGAGCGCACGGCCGGAGCGTCGCCACATGGCGAGGGTGAGCAGCGTCGGCGTGGCCAGCATGGCGATGACAAAGGCGGGGTGCCCGCCGTGGCGCGGGTCAGGGGCGGGGAACCAGCCGGCCCACGCGGTCTGCACGCTCATGCCCAGGAGCGCGATCGTGACAAGGGCGGCGAGCCAGGCGCGGGTTCCGGTGCGCGTCAGCGCGGCCCAGAAGCCCGCGGTGGCGAAGGCGATCACGCCCGCGAGCGTGAGCACGCCGACGTTGAACGCGCGGTGGTGGGGGAGGTCCGTCGAGCCGAGGTCGCTGGCGGTGTTGCGGATCCAGTCGTAGTCGGGGAAGAACGGGGCCGCGGCGATCTGCAGGCCGAAGTAGACCGCGGGCACGGCGACGCCGCAGGCGAGAAGGGCCTGCAGGGCGATGGCTCGCGGCGCGGGAGAAGTTGAGGGGTCGGGAGGCATGCAGAGGCGGCGGGTGGTGACGGCGGGCGACCGGCGCGCGGGCGCTGTGTCGGGAGTGATTGGGAAGCGGGGCTTGGCGGTTTTGTGGAGAGGGGGAATGAGGGTCGGGCGCTGGTGACCTCGCTGTGCTCCGGGAGACTTCGGCGAGTTCAGGATCGGGGTAGGCCCGGAGCGGCGTACGCAGGCACCCGGCAACCGGCTGCTGAGGGTGGCATGGTCAAGCGCAGCTTGGCCATGCTCCTATCACTCGGCTGAATGTTGAGAGCCAAGAGCAGCATGGCCAAGAGGACTTGACCATGCCACCCGTCGTGGCTTCTCTTCTTTGGCCCGGCCACCCGCCGTCAAAGATCAAGTGTTCCATCAGAATCCTGATATCGATGAATCAAGTTCTTGACCAGACCCAGAAACTCCGTGGGCAAAAATTCAATGCGACATTGGTCGCAATAACTAGGTCCAACCAATGCGCGGTACTTATTTGCGAGTTGTTGCGAATCACCAACGACCGATACAATAACGCGCTTTCGGAGCGCGTCACCGACGCTAGAAACAGCCCAGAACTGACGAAAGAACTCATCGGTCGCCGGCATGGAGTAGCCAGATATCACTACATAATCAGCATCGCTTAACTCGCGAGCTGCCCGACGCCATATCTTCTTGTGCTGAGGGCGCTCAGCGCTCTTGCTCTCGCTCGGCGGCACGATGATGGGCGCTTCTGAACTTGGATTGCTGGAGAGCCATTTCTTCACTGCCGCGCTCGTGCAGAGCATTCTCGCTCCAGCACCCAACTCGACCACTCCAAATCGCCTCCGCCTCTCCCATGTCCAGTCGAGATTCGGCCTCCCAATCTCGACGATTCTGCCGTCGGCAGCCGCCCAGTTGGTCGAGCCGTGGAGTTTTAGGATCGGCACGACTTGTCGATCTGTCGGCTCATCATTTAGAGCGTATGTGTAGCCGACTCCGCGACATGCAAGCGCGTATTCAAGGCCAATGTCGTAGTTGAAAGTAATACAAGACACACTAGAACTAGATGGATGCTCAATAATACGTCGGAATAGAATTGCCATTTCGTCGTAGCCGCATGGGCCGAGCTGCACTGAGCGACAAAAGGAATTAGCAAGTGGCGACGACAATGCGTATGAGAGATTACTCTCTATATAATCTCCGGTGCATACTTGCGTACGTTCTAGCGTTGCTGCGATCAGTCGCACCAGCGATCCCCGGAGAAAGCGAGCGCTGTCTTGCTGCGGAGCGATGTCCTTGAGCCAGTCAAGTCCGAGGAAGTCGGCCATCTCGATGGCATTCAAGACGCTCTCTATGTTCTCAATGTCAATCGAACCCTTGATGCTTGCGCGCTGAAGTCTCTCTCGAAGTTGCCGCACGGTTTGCCAGTCATGCTGAAACTCGTCGAACTCGCCTCGTTCACCAATTCGATCCGCACACTTAAAGAAATTGCCCATGACTGGGCACCCGCCCTGTGCAGAAGCACCGGCGCCCAGGATAAATACATGCTTCGGCATCACGAAGCCTAGGTGCGGCGCGGGATCGAAGTAGCATCCGCGTGATTCCTTTCTGGTTTGCCAGGTGAGGGCTGCGGGGCGAGGGGTCGCCCGTGCCGGGGTACGACGCCCTCGCCGTACCCCGCGTGTCGCCCAACACCCGCCTATCGGGGCACGCTCAAAGCCGGGGGCCCCGGCACCCACCCAGACACGAGGCACCTCCATCTGCGACAACCGCAAAGGTCGCCCAGCCGTAGAATCGTTGGCCGCTCTGTCCCGCCTCTCTCTGGTCACGGTCCTTCATCTCGGCCCTCGCCCCCCGCCCCCCGGAACCCCCCCATGTCCACCATGCAAATCGACCGTCTCCTTGACACGGTCATCAAGCTCAAGGCGTCTGACCTTCACCTCACTGTGGGGCGCAAGCCCACGCTGCGTCTTCATGGCGGGCTCAAGAACCTTGATACCAAGGTGCTGGAGTCTGACGACATGGTGACGCTGATGAAGGCGATTACGCCGGAGCGGAACCAGCAGGAGCTGCAGGAGGTCGGGACGACTGACTTCGGGTTTGCGTATGGGACCGAGGCTCGGTTCCGCGTGTCGGTGTTCCGGCAGCGTGGCGATCTGGCGATTGTTTGCCGCCTGATTCCCAGCCGGCTTTTGACGTTTGAGCAGATCGGTCTGCCGGCGATGTGTCAGGAACTGATCCGGCGGCCGCGCGGGATGTTCCTGGTCACCGGGCCGACCGGGTCGGGCAAGACGACGTCTTTGGCGACGATGATCGACTACATCAACACCAACTACGAGCGCCACATCGTCACGATGGAAGATCCCATCGAGTACTACCACTACCACAAGAAATCGATCGTCAACCAGCGCGAGGTGGGGAACGACGTGCCGACGTTCGCCGAGTCGTTGCGGCGGGCGCTGCGGCAGGACCCGGACGTGATCCTGGTGGGCGAAATGCGCGACCTTGAGACGATCGAGTCGGCGATCCGGGCCGCCGAGACGGGCCACTTGGTTTTCGGGACGCTGCACACCACCGGGGCGTCCAAGACGATCGACCGTATTGTCGACGCCTTCCCGGTGACGCAGCAGAACCAGATCCGGGTGCAGCTGTCGACGTCGCTGATCTGCGTGCTGAGCCAGGTGCTGCTGGCGCGGGTGGACGTGAAGGGGATGGTCGCCGGGTACGAGTTTTTGGTGGTGACGCCGGCGATCGCGAACCTGATCCGCGACAACAAGTCGTTCCGCATCGACTCGGCGATCCAGACCGGCAAGCGCTTCGGCATGCAGCTGCTGGATGAGCACCTGTGGTCTCTCTATATGAAGGGGATGATCTCGGCGGAGGAGATGGTGGACAAGTCCAAGAACCCGGGTGACTTGACCGACCGTGTCCACAAGCTTGGGCGTCAGATTGGGCGTGCGGAGTGGGACGAGCAGGACGTCGAGGCGAAGGCCTGAGCGGCGATTTGCGGCGTCAGAGATGCGACAATTGGTTCGGTGAATGATTTCGAAATGGTCGTTCTGGGCCATTGCGAGGCAAAATCAGCGGTTTTCATTCATTTATTCCATTGTCGCATTTGATTTGTGCCTGAAATCCGGGTTGTTTCTGGCAACACATCGGGTAGGTTGCACGAATCGGATTCCCGCGACCTGACGGGTTTTTCGGCGGCGGTGCGCCATCTCGGCACCGTGATCTCCTGATCCCCTTCCTTTCACACCATCGAGCCCACAGGTCGGTTCTCGGGCCGGCACGAATCAGCGAGGCGGCATCCTTCATGGCGACGATCGATATCTCAGAACTGAAAAAGCGCAAGATCGGCCGGGTGCTCACCAAGCTTGGGCGGGCGTCGCGTGAGCAGATTCATGCCGCGCTGGAGAAGCAGCACGCGGGGGTAAAGAAGCCGCTGGGGGAGATTCTGATTGAGATGGGGGTGGTGACGCAGCGGGATGTGCAAGAGGCGCTGGCGGGCCAGGCGGGGATCGCGTTTATTGATTTAGACACGATCCAGATCGACGAGGCGACCAAGAAGGCGATTCCGCCCGAGACGGCGATGAACTGCCAGTGCGTGCCGTTTTCGTTCGAGGCGCCGACTCGGCGGATCAAGATTGCGATCAAGTCGCCCAACAACTTCCGGGCGGTGGACGACCTGCGTCTGCTGCTGGGGCTGAACGTCGAGGCGTTTGTGGCGCCCGCTGAGCAGGTGCAGGCGCGGCTTGATGAGTTCTACAAGGGGAAGCAGACGTCGATCAGCGAGGTCGTGAGTGACCTGGCCAACGACGAGAAGCTGAAGAAGCTTGAGAACAAGAAGTCGGGGATGGGCGGCGGGCCCGGCGGCGGCGGCGCGTCCATCGACCTCGATTCGGTGCTGACTGCGTCGGAGGACAACCGCGTCATCAAGCTGCTGAACCTTGTGCTGCTGCAGGCGATCAAGGATCGGGCTTCGGACATTCACTTCGAGCCGTTCGAGGACGAGTTCAAGATGCGGTACCGCATCGACGGGGTGCTGTATGAGATGGTTCCGCCGCCGAAGTCGCTGGGGCCGGCGATCGTGTCGCGTGTGAAGGTGATGGCGAACCTCGACATCGCCGAGCGGCGCATGCCGCAGGACGGGCGTGTTGAGTTGCAGGTGGGTGGGAACCCGGTTGACCTTCGCGTGGCGGTGCTGCCGACGATGCACGGCGAGAGCGTGGTCATGCGTGTGCTGGACCGGAGCAACGTGGAGCTGTCGATCGACCGGATCGGGCTTCGTGCCGAGGACATGGACCTGTTCAAGACGATCATCGACAAGCCCAACGGGATCGTGGTGGTGACGGGTCCGACGGGCAGCGGCAAGACGACGACGCTGTACGCCGCGCTCGCCGCGCTGAACACGATTGATACGAAGATTCTGACGGCGGAGGACCCGGTTGAGTACGACATCGACGGGCTGATCCAGTGCCAGGTGAACACGGACGCCGAGCTGACATTCGGCAAGCTGCTGCGGTCGTTCCTTCGTCAGGACCCGGACATCATCCTGGTGGGCGAAATCCGCGACCTTGAGACGGCGCAGATCGCGGTGCAGGCGTCGCTGACGGGGCACCTGGTGTTCAGCACGCTGCACACCAACGATGCGCCGAGTTCGATCGTGCGCCTGCTCGACCTGGGGCTGGAGGCGTTCCTTCTGACCGCGACGGTCGAGGCGATCGTGGCGCAGCGTCTGGTG